>JAXGOK010000028.1:0-50278 GCA_040767545.1 Aggregatilineaceae bacterium
GCGCAACAAGCTGCCTGACTGATTTTGCACACGCTCCTGGAGGGAGTTTTCGGCCAACGAGCAGAAGGAGGGGCACCAGCAACCATCACACACATGAGACAGATATCCGGTTTCGCAATTCTGCCAATCACCCACCAATCCGTAGGGTTTGTCACATTTTCAAGGAGCTTTGGCAATGCGTAAATGGACACTGATCGTACTGGCCGCCCTGATGGCGCTGTCGCTGGTCGCGGTTCCGTCGTACCGGTCAGCGAGCGCCCAGGAAGGCGAGCCGCTCAAGATCGGCCTGATGACCGACCTGACCGGCGCGCTGCAACTCTACGGCGTCGAGCTAGAGAACGGCTTCATGCTCGGCCTCGAATACGCCACCGACGGCACGCTGGAAGTTGCCGGTCGCCCGATTGAGGTCATCGTGCGCGACTACGTCAACGACCCGAACATCGCCGCTACCCAGGCGCGCGAGCTGATCGAGGTCGAGGGCGTGGAAGTGCTGGTCGGCGCGCCGTCGTCCGGCGTGACGCAGGGCCTGGTCAGCATCGCCGCCGAGTACGGCGTCGTGCTGATGGCTGGTCCCGCCGCCGCCAAGAACCTGACTGGCGAGTTGTTTGAGCCGACCACTTTCCGCGCCTGTCGCAACTCGTGGCACGACGCGCTGGTGCTGGCCCCCTTCTGGGTAGACGCCATCGGCCCGACCTACGTCCAGCTTGCCGCCGACTACGCCTTCGGGCGCGAGGAAGCTGAGGCGTTCGACTATGCGCTCCAGCAGGCGGGCGCAACCCCGGCGATGGACACGCTCTACGCCCCGCTGGACACAACCGACTTTGCCCCATACCTGCAGCAGATTCTCGACTCCGGTGCGGACGGCGTGATCTACATCTGGGCGGGCGCGACGACGATTCCGCTGGTCAAGCAGATTCAAGAGCTAGGCGTGGCGGAGAAGATGGCGGCGCTGGCCTTCTTCAACTCCAACGAGTTCCAGCTTGCCTTCGCCGAGGCCACGATCATCCCCAGCGACGGGTTCATCGTCTACCACTACACCCTGCCCAAGACCGAAGTCAACGACTGGCTGGTAGCACGGCACAAGGAAGTCTACAACGACGTGCCCGACCTGTTCACCGAGTGCGGCTTCGCCAACGCTCAGGCGCTGGTGCTCGGCCTGCAGAAGGCCGAAGGCTCGACCGAGCTTGACGCGCTGATCCCCGCGCTGGAAGGCTTGCAGTGGGAAGGGCCGAAGGGCACCTACTTCATGCGCGCTGAGGATCACCAGGCGTTGATGCCCATGTACGCCGTGCGCATCACCAACCTGACCGATCCGGAGTTCAAGTTCTACGAGTTGCTGCAAGAGATCGAGATCACCGACATCCCGTGCGAGGCCGGGGCCGACCGTAGCAGCGAGACGCTCGACTGCACGCCGCTGGCCGAGCGCGCCCAGTAGCGTCCGTTCCGTAACCGACTGGCGGGGGGTGCACGCCGTGCATCCCCCGTCTTTGAAGCGAGCAGGTGTATGGTCGAAGAGACGTTTATTCTTGAAGGCAAGGGGCTGCGTAAAGAATTCGGCAGCCTGGTCGCCGTTGCCGGTGTGGACATTCGCGTGCGCCCCGGTGAATTGCACGCGATCATCGGGCCGAACGGCGCGGGCAAGACAACCCTTTTCAATCTGCTGAGCGGCAACCTGCGCCCCACCGGCGGTACGGTCTGGTTCAAGGGGCGCGACATCACCGCCGAGCCGCTGCACCGCCGCGTGCACCTGGGCATCGGGCGCTCGTTCCAGATCACCAACATCTTCCCCAGCCTGACCGTGCTGGAGAACGTGCGCCTGGCAGCGCAGGCGCTTGGCGGCGACAGCTTCAAGTTCTGGTGGCACTTCCGCCGCTTCACGCAGTACACCGAGACGGCGCTGACGGCCATCGCCCAGGTGGGCCTGGGCGACAAGCTGGGCGTCCCCGCCGCCGTGCTGCCGCATGGCGACCAGCGCAAGCTGGAGCTGGCCATCCTGCTCGCCTCTGACGCGGAGCTGCTGCTGCTCGACGAGCCGACCGCTGGCATGGCCGCCGAGCAGGTTCCGCCGCTGATGGAGACGATCCGCACCATCCAGCGCAGCACGGGCAAGACGATCATGCTCGTCGAGCACAACATGAACGTGGTCATGACCAGCTCTGACCGCATCACGGTCATGCACCTGGGCGAAGTGCTGGCCGAGGGCACGCCCGCCGAGATCACCCGCAACGAGACCGTGCAGCAGGCGTATCTGGGCGAGCTATACGGCGACTTCGCCGGCATCATCGGGGGAGGGAGCACATGAGCGCCGCCCCGGACAATATCCTGGAAGTCCACAACATTCACACCTTCATCGGCGAGTTTCACATCCTGGAGGGCGTGTCGGTGACGGTGCCGCGCGGCAGCATCACCGTGCTGCTGGGGCGCAACGGCGCGGGCAAGACGACCACCCTGCGCAGCATCATCGGCCTGACGCCCCCGCGCAGCGGCGAGATTCGCTTCAACGGCCAGCCCTTGCACGGCAAGCGCCCGCATACTATCGCCCGCATGGGCATCGGCTACGTGCCGGAGAAGCGCGTCATCTTCCGCGACCTGACCGTTGCCCAGAACCTGCAAATCGCCGAGCGCAAGAAGGGCGACCTGGCGGGCAAGGCCGACTTCATCTTCAGCCTGTTCCCTGACCTCAAGCGGCTCTACCACCTGCCGGGCGGCCACCTGTCCGGCGGGCAGCAGCAAATGCTGGCCGTAGCCCGCGCCCTGGTCGCCGACAACGACCTGCTGCTCATTGACGAGCCGAGCGAAGGACTGGCCCCGGTGATCATCGAGCAGATGATGGAGGCCATTCGCCAGCTTTCGGCGCGGACAACGGTGCTGCTCGTCGAGCAGAATTTCCAGGTCGCCAGCCATCTGGCCGAGCGCTACGTGATCATCGAGGAGGGCATCTCCGTGCACGCGGGCCTGATGGCCGACCTGGTGCGCGACCCGGAGCTGATCAAGACCACCCTGGGCGTGGCCTAGGAGCGGAGGGACTGATGCACAGCTATTTTGCTCACCTGTCGCCCCAGCACCGCCGCTCGTGGCTGCTCGTGGTCGCCTATGTCGCTGCGCTGCTGGCGGTCAGCCTGGCCGACTTCGGGGCCAACACCGCCGGGCAGACGATGTTTCGCGGCGTGCTGCTGGGCATGTTGATCTTCCTGGTGGCGTCGGGGCTGTCGCTGATCTTCGGGCTGCTCGACGTGCTGAACTTCGCCCAGGGCGCTTTCCTGCTCATCGGCGCTTACGTGGGCTATGACGTGTACCTGCGCGTGGACGGCAGCGCCGACGTGCGCTTCCTGGCGGCCATCGTCAGCGGCGTGGCCTTTGTCGCCCTGATCGGCGCGATCATGGAGATGGGGCTGATCCGCCCGCTGTACGAGCGCCCGGTCTTCCAGTTGGTGCTCACCTTCGGACTGGGCGCGATCTTCCTCGACCTGGTCGAGCGCTACTACGGGGCCGATCCCAAGCAGCCGCTTGCCCCGCCGTCGCTGCTCAGCAAGAACTTCTCGCTATTCGGGCAGAGCCTGAGCTACTACCGGCTGTTCATCATCGTGCTGGGCGTCGTGATGATGATTGGCGTGTTTCTGCTGCTCAACCGCACGCGCATCGGCATCATCATCCGCGCCGGCGTGCAAGACCCGGAGATGGTGCAGGCGCTGGGCATCAACGTGCGGCGGGTGTTCACGCTGGTCTTTGTGCTGGGTGCGGGGTTGGCGGCGCTGGGCGGCATTGCCCTGGTGCCCTACCAGGGCGCGACGCTGGGCATGGGCAACCAGTTCCTGATCCTGGCCATTGTGGTCATCGTCATCGGCGGGATGGGCAGCTTTGAGGGCACGGCCATCGCCAGCATCGTCGTCGGGCTGACGCGGGCTGTCGCCGAGCAGCTTTCGCTGGCTCACTTCAACGCGCCGGTGCTGGCCGAGACATCGGTGCTGCTGTTGATGATCGTCGTGCTGCTCGTGCAGCCGAACGGCTTGTTTGGCAGGGGGGAATGATGGTCGAGCGATTCGTCTTTGCGCGCATCCAGCGCATCCCGGACTCCACCCTGCGCGGCCTGGCCGAGCGACTGGCGCGGCTGGTGCTGGAGAACTGGTTCTTCGCCCTGGCGTTCGTGCTGCTGTGGCGCTTTCCGTACATCGTGGCTGATCTCACCGGCTCGCAGGTGACGCCCAGCCGCCCGACAGGTGACTCCGCCTTCTGGCAGAGCGAGATGGCCCGCGCCCTGGCGCTGGCCTGCCTGGCGATGAGCTACAACCTGCTCTTCGGCTTCAGCGGGATTGTCTCCTTCGGCCACGCGCTGTACTTCGGCGCGGGCGGCTATGTCACCTTCATCCTGATGGGCCACTACGACACGGGGCTACAGCACAAGGCGCTGGTCGTCGTGTTGCTGGTGGCGCTGGGGCTGGCGCTGTTCAGCCGGCTGCGGGCGCGGGCGCTGGTCGTGGTCACGTTGATCGGCGTGCTGCTGGCTTTGCTGCTGCTGCCCAGCGGGGGCAGCATCTCCTTCTGGCAGGCGGCGGCGGTCGCCCTGCTGCTGAGCATCGTCGTCAGCCTGGCCTCCGGCGTGGTGACGCTGCGCGTGCGCGGCATCTACTTCGCCATGTTCACCCTGGCCCTGGCCGAGGTGTTCTGGGTGCTGGCCAAGAGCGGCACCTTTCGCAACTACAGCGGCGCGGAGGACGGGCTGGCCTTCCGCAATCTGCTACCGGCGGCGCTCAACGTCACGCCGACCGCCGACGGCAGCCGCCTGACCATGTACCGCTGGACGGTCATCTTCTTCGCCGTGATCTTCCTGGCTATCCGCCGCTACATGAGCTCCCCGGTGGGGCGGGTGATGTTGGCTATCCGCGAGAACGAGGAGCGCGCGCAGACCATCGGCTACCACACCCTGTTCTACAAGGTGCTGACGATGATCTTCGCCGGGGCCATCGCCACGCTGAGCGGGCTGTTGTTCGTGATCTGGGCGACGGACAAGATCGTGCACCCCGACACGCTGAGCCTGGCCTACACTGTTGACCCGCTGCTGAACACGCTGATCGGCGGAGTGGGCACGCTGACCGGCCCGGTGATTGCCACGCTGGGCCTGCACCTGGGCGAGACGTACCTGCGCAACGAGACGTTCACGCTCAGTACGCAGATATTCGGCCTGCTGGCGGTGTGGCAGGTGATCGCTCTGGCCGCTGCCGCCGCGCTCGTGTGGGTGTTCCGTCGCTCGCTGACGGCGCTAGGGCAGCGCCTGGTCAAGGCCGAGCCGCGCACGCCGCGCTACGGGCGGCTGATGCTGGCTTACCGTGCTGGCACATTCATCGTGCTGGCTGCCGTCCTGCTGCTGATCGGGGGCCGGTTGCGCGGCGAGGCGGACGCGGTCTACAACGTTGCCGACCTGTGGGACTTGTTCCTGGGCGCGCTGTTCGTGGTGGTGGTGATGGTACTGCCGCTCGGCATCGTCGGCACGTGGAACCGGCTGTGGGCGACGCGCCGCCTGCGCCAGCTTGAGCGGCAGATGCACAAGGAGCGCGAGTCAGCGGGCACGAGCGAAACCTGACAGGCGGCTTGATCGTGTTGGTTAGCCTCACCCCCGCTCGGCGCTGATGCGCCTCACCGCCCCCTCTCCACGTTGTGGAGAGGGGGCAAGCCGAGCGCAGCGAGGGTGGGGGTGAGGCTCAGACCGCGTTCGGCTCGCTGCCCCTACAAGGCTTCCGAAGTCTCGCAGACTTCGGAAGTTGGGCCGGAGCGCCGCGCTCCTCGGTGCCCGGCTCCGCTGCGTGACCGTCCCCTAGCTCGGCGACGAGCATCCCGGCCAGGATCAGCCCGCAGCCAACAAGCTCCTTCGCGCCGAGCACTTCATTGGCCCACCACCAGCCGAAGAACGCGGCGAAGACCGGCTCCAGGCTGAAAAGGAGCGCGGTGTGCGTCGGCGTGGTGAAGCGCTGCGCGTACACTTGCAGGCTGAAGACCAGCGCCGTCGCCACCAGGCCGGTGAAGGCAATCGCCCCCCAGGTTTCGGCGGGCAAATCCACGCGCGGCGTCTCGAAGACGAACGCGGCCCCGCCGGACAGCATGGCGACGGTGGCGATCTGCACCGTTGTCAGGCGGATGGTATCATGGCGCGGCGCGAAGTGGGCCACGCTGACGATGTGCAGGGCGAACATCAGCGCGCAGGCCAGCACCCACAGGTCGCCGGTGGCCATGCTCAGGTCGCGCTCCAGGGAGAGAAAGGCCAGCCCCACCGTCGCCGCCAGGATGCCCAGCGCCGGGCCGCGCCCCGGCGGGCGGCGCAGCAGCACCGTCGCCAGGACGGGCACCATGACCACGCTCAGCCCGGTGATGAACCCGGCTTTGGCTGTGGTCGTCGTCTGCAAGCCAATCGTCTGGAAGACGTAGCCGCCTGCCAGCCACACGCCGATCAGCGCGCCAGCGCGCAATTCAGCCCGCGTCACTCCCCGCACGCGGCGGCGGAACAGCGCGGCCAAAAGGATCGCGGCCAGGGCGAAGCGCCAGGCGACGAAGGTCATCGGCGCTACGTCGTCCAGTGCGTTCTGGACGATGACGAAGGTCGAGCCCCAGATCAGCGCGACGAAGCCCAGGGTGAGGTCGGCCTGCCAGCGCTTCATGCGTGCCTACATCGCCCGCACCAGGATAGTGCGTAGCTCGCTGTCGCTCAGCGCGACCGGGTTGCCCTTCATCGAGCTGGAACGCCCCGCCGCCGGGATCAGCGCATCGAAGGCTGCTTCGTCCAGCCCATACGCAGCCAGGCCGGGCACGCCCAGGTCTGCCACCAGGTCGCGCACCCAGGTCGCGCCGTCATCGGCGGAGGCGCGCGCGTCGCCGGTCAGCAGGCGGGCGACCTCATCGTAACAGCGCAGGGAGGGGTGTTCCGGCGCGCGCTCGCGCAGCGCGGCGACGTTGGCGGCCATGACATGCGGCAGCAGCGCCGCGCAGACGGCCCCGTGCGGCGCGTCGAACATGCCGCCGAACGGCCCGGCGAAGCCGTGCACCGCGCCCAGCCTGGCATTAGCCAGGGCCAGCCCGCCGCACAGCGAGGCGAAGGCCATATCCGCGCGGGCCTCGGCGTCGTCGCCCCGCTGGAAGGCGCGGTGCAGCGCGCGCCCCGCCCGCCCGATTCCCTCGCGGCAGATGGCGTCGGTCAGGGGGTTGGCGGCGGGGGTGACGAACGGCTCGATCACCTGCGTTAGCGCGTCGAGTCCGGTATAAGCGGTGATGGCGGGGGGCAGGCCGTAAGTCAATTCCGGGTCTACCAGGGCGACGGCGGGCAGCATCAGCGGGGAGCGCAGGCTGACCTTGACGCGGTGCTCCGGCGAGGCGAGCACGGCGTTGCGCGTGACCTCGCTGCCCGTCCCGGCAGTGGTGGGGATGGCGATGAACGGCGCGGGGGCGTTCGGCAGCGGCTTGCCACGCCCGATCACTTCCAGGTAATCGAAGGGATCGCCAGGGTTGGTCAGCAGGGCGGCGACGGCCTTGCCCGCGTCTATGACGCTGCCGCCGCCGAAGGCGATCACCAGGTCGCAGCCCAGGTCGCGCGCGCGCTGCGTGCCCTCCAGCGCCAGGGCAACAGTCGGCTCGTGGGCGACGGCGAAGGTCTCATAGGTGACGCCCGCCGCGTCCAGGCGGGCCAGCAGCGGCGCGGCCCGCTGCGCCGAGCGCCCGGTGACGACCAGGGCGCGGCGTCCCAGGCCGGCGGCCAGCGTCCCGGCCTCGGCCAGTGCCCCCTCGCCGAAGACGATCCGTGTGGCAGTGGCGAACTCGAAGCGCATGAGCTACCCCCATCCCTCGTCGCCGGGGAAGACGTTGGCGTAAACGATCTTGCTGCGCGGCTCGGCCAGCCAATCGGCGACCGTCTCCGCCCAGCGAGCGTAGTGCGCCGTCTCGCGGTGACGCGGGGGATCGTCGGGCGTGCGGTAGACCTCGACCAGCACGAAGCGCGCCGGGTCGTCGGCCTGCTGGATCACGTCGAAGCGGGCGATGCCCGGCTCCTGGACGCTGTGACGGGCGTTGTCCAGGCAGGCGACCTTGAACGGCTCGACGAACTCCGGCTTGACGTGGCAGAAGACGTGGACGATATACATGGGTGCCCTCCTGTGCTTGGCAGCGTCCCCGATTATAACGGCTCAGCGATCAGCCGTCAGCTAGCAGCTTCAGCTTTCGTGAGGGGCCTTGATACCACCCCCGTCCTCGCTGCGCTCGGTTTGTCCCCTCTCCGCAAAATGTCACCTATGTCCCCGAACACCTGTTACCCATGTCTCCGGCCTATACACTCTGGAGGGGGGAGGCATTCAGCGAGCATTGCCGACCTTCCCCTGGCAACAGGTCATTCGTAGACCTGATGCGAGTGAGGCAAGTCAAGACCTCCGGAGTCTAGAGCAGGCCGGGGGACAGGGGTTGACGAGGGTGTGGCACGCCCTAGTCCGCGCCCCGCTCGGCGTGGACTAACCCCCGGTCGTGCACCGAGCGCTTGCTCATCCAGTCGTCCAGCGCCACGCAGATTTCCCCACCGAGCAGAATGATGATGCCGGTCAGGTAAACCCACAGCATGAGCACGATCATGGTGGCGACCGAGCCGTAGACGAGGCTGTAGGAGGCCAGGTTGTCCAGGTACCAGGTGAACAGGCGCTTGGCGATCTCCCACGCCCCGCCGCCCAGGAAGGCCGCGACCCAGATGGCGTCCCAGCGCACGCGCCGGCGCGGGATGAAGCGGTAGAGGAAGGCGAAGATAGCCACGCTCAGGCTGAGCGGCACCACCAGGGCGGTGGTCGTCAGCCACGACATGGTGCCGAAGATGATCAGGTCAATCAGGCTGAAGGCGAGCGTCGTGGCCAGCGACGCGGCCAGCAGCACGCCAAACGCAACCATCATGCCCAGGCCCATCAGCCGCGAGCTCCAGGTGTTGTAGCCCTTCTCGTCGCGGAAGGTGCGGCTGAGCGCCGAGGACAGGCTGGAGAAGAAGCCCAACGACGACCACAGCAGGGTGATGCCCGCCACCAGGCCGAACGACCCACGCTGGTCGAGTGTCTCGGCGATGCTGTCTTGCAGGAAGCCCGACGTCGAGGCGGGCAGGAACACGCGCAGCACCCCGTCAATCTGGTTGCGCGCGGCAGCAGGCCCCAGCCACGAGCCGATGACGATAATCAGCAGGATGAGCAGCGGGAACAGCGAGAAGATGGCGTAATACGACAGGGCCGCCGACTCGCGCGTGCCACCGTGCTTGGAGAAGCGATCAATGGCCCACCATAGGTGTTGGAGCAGGCCATCGGTCATCGTATTAGCCAGAACCCACCACCGCTCGTAGAAGCGCAGCCCGCGCGTGCGGTGGGCCGGGCGACGGGTCTCGGCAGTTCGTGTCGTCACTGGTAATTCGCATCCTGTTTCGCTATGCTTGTGGCGATCGGGGTCTGGTGCCCGATGGCCAGCCGTTGATGAGGATTTTAACACAGAACGCCGTGATCAAAGCGCTCATCTTCGACTTCGAGGGCGTGATCATCCGCACCGAGGACTATGGCCCCCGCCATGCCTGGGATGAGCGGCTGGGCCTGCCCATCGGCAGCGTCGAGCGCGCCGTCCAGCACAGCGACCTGTGGATTCAGGCGCAGTTGGGGCGCATCACCGACGCGGCCTATTGGCGCGGGGTGGCCGAGCTGTTGTACATGCGCGGCGACGACATCAACGAATTGCGCCGCGACTACTTTCGCGGCGACCGGCTTAACTACCGGCTGATAGATTACATCGGCGAGCTACGCGGGGCGGGCTATGCTGCTGCCTTGCTGTGCAACGAGGCGCTGCGCTTCGAAGAGCGGCTGCGCAGCCTGGGCATCCGTGACCTGTTCGAGCCGGTGATCGTCTCGGCCCTGATCGGCGTGATGAAGCCCGACCCGACCGCCTATCGTGTCGCCCTGCGAGACCTGCGCGTGGCCTCGCACGAAGCAGTCTTCGTAGATGATTCGCTGACCCACGTGCGCGGCGCGCAGGCGGTGGGTCTGCACGCGATCCTGTTCCGCCCGGAGACGAATCTGCGCGACGACCTCAAGCCCTACCTGGATGGCTCGATGGCGTAGGGGCGTGCCCTGGCCTCGCCGCCCCCTCCACGTCATGGAGAGGGGGCAGCGAGGCCCGCGTCAGCGGGCCGCGCGGGGGTGAGGCTAAGTGCTGGAGACAGACGAATCACCGGAGCTTCGCCCATCTCTGCTACGGAGGAGACTCATGCCCATCCTGAACGTGAACGGCGCAACCCTTGACTACGGCGACACGGGCGGCGACAAGCCCGTTGTCGTGCTCATTCACGGCTGGCTCGGCGCGTGGGATCACACCTTCGGCCCGGAGATCGCCTGGCTGCGGTCGCACTACCGCGTGCTGGCCCCCAGCCGGCGCGGGTACGGGCGCTCCGGCCCCAAGCCGCGCACCTACACCCGCGACTTCTACCGCCGCGACGCCGAAGACATTGCCGCCTGGCTGGACGCGCTGGGCGTGCGCGACGCACATATCGTCGGCTTCAGCGATGGCGGCGAGGTGGCATTGCTGGTGCCCATCCTGCGCCCCGACCTGACCCGCTCGGTGACGGCGTGGGGGGCGGTGGGCTTCTTCCCGCCGGAGCTGCGCCCGATCGTCCAGCAGAAGTGGCCGCCCACCTGGGTGAGCGACGAGCTACGCGCCCTGCACGGGCCGGAGCACATCGAGCGCATGGTGCTCGGCTGGGTCACGGCCATGAAGCAGATCATTGACAGCGGTGGCGACATCAGCCTGAGCCAGGCGGACGCCATCACCTGCCCGCTGCTGCTCATGTTGGGCCGCCAGGACGCGCTCAATCCGGAGCACGTCGCCCGCCAGTTCGTCGCGCGGACTCCACGCGGGCGGCTGGTCATGTTCGACTGCGGCCACGCCATCCACCGCGAGCAGCCGGACGCCTTCCGTCAAACCGTGTGGGATCACCTGGAAGCCGCCCGCGCTGTGCCATGAGCGCCGCCCCACGCCCCACCGTCGTCGAGACCTTTGCGGGCGATGCGCTCGCCCCGCGTTGGCACCCCTGGACGGCGGGCAGTGGCTCGCTGGTCGTGGAAGGTGGCGCACTGCGCTGCACGCTCGACCCGGCGGACATCCAGCACTACAGCGACGCGCAGATCAGCGACTACGTCGGGCTGCCGCGCCGCGCCTTCCCCTGGCGGCCCCCGCTGCGTTTGACCGTCCGCGCCTGGGCCTCGCACGGCGCGGATGCGCTGCGCGGCACTGCCGGCTTCGGCCTGTGGAACGAGCCGTTTGTCCCCGGTGGGCGAGGACTGCCGCGCCCCCCGCGCGCGGCGTGGTTCTTCTTCGCTTCCCCGCCGAGCAACATGGCGCTGGCCCGTGACGTGCCCGGCTGGGGCTGGAAGGCGGCCATCATTGACGCAGCCCGGCCCGCATTCGCGGCGTTGGTACCGCTGGCCCTGCCCGGCTTCGTGGCGATGCACGTCCCGGCGCTCTACCGCGCGCTGTGGCCGGTCGCGCAGCGGGCGCTGGGCGTCTCGGAAGCGCCCCTGCCCGCCGACCTCGCCGCGCCGCACACCTACACGCTGGAATGGCGCGCGGACTCCGTCCGCTTCGCCGTTGACGGGCAGACCGCGCACGTCGCACCGTATGCGCCGCGCGGCCCGCTGGGTTTCATCGCCTGGCTGGATAACCAGTACGCGGTCGTCACCCCGACCGGGCGCTTCCGCTTCGGCCTGGTCGCCACGACGGAGCGCCAATGGCTGGCGCTCTCTCACATCGCCCTGGAGCCGCTGTGAGAGACTCTGTGAGAGGAAACGCACCATGCAGCAGCAGTCCACGCGCTTTGCGGGCAAGATTGCGCTGATCACGGGCAGCGGGCGCGGCATCGGCAAGACCATTGCGCTGCGCCTGGCCAGCGAAGGCGCAGACATCGCCCTCAACTACTTCCGTAACCGCGCCCCCGCCGAAGAGACCGCCGGGACGATTCGCGCCCTGGGCCGCCGCGTGCACGTGGTGCGCGCCGATGTCGGCCAGCCGGACGACATCAACCGGCTGGTGGACGAGGCCGCTGAAGCGTTGGGCGGGCTGGATATCCTCGTCCACAACGCGGCGTCGGGCTACAACCGTCCCGTCATGGAGCAGCGTGTCAAGGGCTGGGACTGGACGCTGAACATCAACGCGCGGGCGGCGCTGTTCCTGGCCCAGCGCGCCGCCCCGATCCTGGCCGGACGCGGCGGCGGGGCCATCGTCAACGTGTCGAGCATTGGGGCGCAGCGCGTGCTGCCGGAATACGTTGTGGTCGGCGCGTCGAAGGCGGCGCTGGAAGCCCTGACGCGCTACCTGGCGGTGGAATTGGCCCCGCTGCGCATCGTGGTTAACGCGGTGTCGGCGGGCATGGTGCGCACCGACGCCCTACAGCACTTCCCTGGAATGCGCGAGCACTTCGAGGAACGCTTCGCTTATGCCCTGGCGCGCACGCCCGCCGGACAAGTGCTGGAGCCGGACGACGTGGCCGGAGTCGTCGCGTTTCTGTGCTCGCCGGACGCCTTCATGATCCGGGGCCAGACGATTCTGATTGACGGGGGAGCTTCGCTCGGCTTCTGAGGGGAATTGCCCGCCTCATTCGGGCGGGGCGAGCGGCAGGCGGATCGTCACCTGAGTGCCTGCGCCGGGGGCGCTGACCAGGTCAATGGTGCCGCCGTGTGCCTCGACGATCCCTTTGACCAGGGGCAGGCCCAGGCCAGCGCCCTGGTGGTCACCGGCGGGGCGCTCAAGCTGGATCAGCAAATCCCAGATCGTTGCCTGCTGCTGCTCGTCAATGCCCGTTCCCTGGTCGGTCACGGTCAGGACGGCCTGCGTCTCCGTACGGTCGAGCAGGATAGTGATGGCGCTGCCCGCCGGGGAGTGCTGCACGGCGTTGCGCAGCACCTCGCTGATCGCGGTCACCAGCAGGTCACGCAGCCCGGCCACGCAAGTAGCCTCGTCGCCGGACGGGACGTGCTGCACGGTGATCGCGTGCCCGTTGGTAATGCTGTTGAGCAGCGACAGCGCATCGTGCACCAGAAAGACCAGGTTCAGGCGGGCTGGCGCGGATCGTACCTGGCTGGCGACCTGCCCGCTGGCAATCTGGGCGTAGAGGGCTGCTTGCTCGGCCAGCCGGTTGAGGCGTTGCGTGCCCCCCTGGATTAGCTCCAGGCTGGCGCGAACATCCTCGCTGAGCAGGTCCGGCTGCTGTCGCTGCAACTCCTCGGCCAGCAGCGCGAATCCTCCGGCGACGTAGGTCAATGGGGTGCGTAGCTCGTGGGCCAGAAGCTGAACAAGCGTCCGGCGGGCGTGGCCCAGAGTCTCGTCGGCCACCTCGCGCATTTCGGCAGCGCGGTGCAGCTTATTCTTCACCGCGACCAGCAAATCAGCCGAATCGAAGGGCTTGACCAGGTAATCGTCAGCGCCGAGCAGCTTGCCAGCGGCCACATCGTGCCGCGATCCGCGCGCCGTCAGGAAGATGAACGGCACCGCGCGCAGACAGGGGTACCGGTGGCGCACTGCCTCAAAGAACTGGTAGCCGTCCATGCGCGGCATCATGATGTCGCTGATGATCAGATCGGGGCGGAAGCCCGTCTCGACCAGGTCAAGCGCCAGGCGACCATCGTGCGCGCCGACGACCCTGTAGCCCTCCATCTCCAGGATGAGCGCCGCGTTCTGGCGCAGGTCGTCATTGTCCTCGACAAACAGAATACCGGCTCCCATTCCGTTCCGCCTCGCTATGCGCGACGTGTCAGGGCGCATATCCCGGTCACTTCCTGGCCCGCCTGCAAGGTGTCGGGCCGGTCATGTGGCTTAAGGGTATTATACCCCAATATTGTGACTCAGGGCGCGCTAGTTACCTCTTCGAGACGTGTGCAACATCTGTCAGGCGGGGGGCGCTGCTCTGCTGCGCCCGGCGCTGACGCGCCTTGCCCCGCAACTCCCCAGGCACCCGGCACGTACTTACCCATAGATGAGTCGAGGAGGAGATACCATGAACACGCACGTCATCACCGATCAGGACCGCGAGATGGCGCAGAAGTGCATCGAGTGTGCCATATGCTCGCGCGCCCGTCGCAAGCGGCGGGGCCTTGCTTTCTTGTTCGTCAAGTACGTCGAGGGCGGCCTGTGCCCCTACTGCCAGGCCTATGAGCGCGTCTACGGGCGCAAGGCGCACGAGCCAGCACGGTAAGGCGTTGCTCTGTGCCCCCGGCTCGAATTCAGACTTCCGAAGTTTCGGAAACTTCGGAAGTCTTGTGCCTGCGCCTCTCCGCTTCTCCCTCTGACACCCGCCAGATGTTCCAGCTTGGGCGGATGTATGGCCTACGCCCCGTTCGCCAGATGCCGCGCGAACCAGTCCACCACGCGGCGACTGTACTCGTCCGGGTGGCGTTTGCTCGCCTCGCGGTGACCGCAGTCCGCCAGCGACCATACCTCCGCTGGCCCCGCCACGCACGCGGCCAGCGCCCGCACCTCGTCCGTGCGGACGAACGGGTCGCGCTCGCCGTGAATGAATAGCACCGGCGCGCTGATGCGCCCGGCCAGGGTGATCGGGTTGGCGCGGTGAATCTCGTAGCGCGCCCGCAGCGCCGCCATCCATAGCACGACTTGCGCGAATCCGCCCGCCAGCGGCCCCGGCACGCCACGCAGGCGCAGATAACCTTGCAGGAGGCCCGCCAGCCGGGGGAACGCCCCATCCACGACCAGCGCGGCGACGCGCGCATCCTGCGCAGCGACCAGCGTCGCCACGCCCGCGCCCATGCTGAAGCCGAGCACTCCCGCCCGCCGGACGCCGCGCTGTCTTTCCAGGTAATCGAGCGCACCGAAGAGGTCGGCCTGCTCCAGCGCGCCGAGCGTCACCAGGTCGCCCTGCGAGCGCCCGTGCGCGCGGAAGTCGAACAGCAGCACGTTGAAGCCCGCCCGCTGTAACGGCACAGCCTGGGGGATGTCCTTGTCCAGGCTGCCGTTTTGACCGGAACACAGCACCACCGTGCCGCGCGCATCGCCAGCAGCGGGGATCCACCAGCCGCCGAGCAGCAGCCCGTCGCGGCTGGGGAACTGCACCTCTTCGCCGGGCAGGTCGTGGTTGGCGGGCGAGTCGGGCGGGTCTGGCTCGCGGCGGCGCATGAGGGGAACCGTCGCGGCATAGGCCAGCGCCAGCACAGTCAGCGCGAGCGCCCCGACGATCCACAGCGCGGCGAGGACGGCGATCAAGGCGTGCTCTCACCAGGAACAGCCATCAGCGGGAGGCGCGCGCCCATGAGACTAATCGCCCAGGCAGGTGCCGATGCGCCGCGCGCTCTCGACCCAGGGGTGATCGAGCGGGACGGTCTTGCGCCGCCCGGCGACTTCGGCCAGCGGCACCGGCTCAACGCCGTCACCGCGCGCAGCGACCAGCACGCCGCTGACGCCCTGCGCGATGAGGTCGGCGCAGGCCGTGCCGAGCCGCGTTGCCAGCAGGCGGTCGGCGGCGGAGGGTGTGCCGCCGCGCTGCAAGTGTCCCAGGATGGTCAGGCGCGATTCCAGGCGGGTGAGTTGCTCAAGCTGCTGGGTGAGCCGCACGGTGTTGCCCACTCGCCCGGCTTCCAACTCGGCCAGGTGCGCTTCGGCCCTGGCGACCTTGTCTGGATCGTCCTTCTTCCGCGCCTTGGCGACTGCTTTGTTGGCCTTATCCAGCGCGGCGGCAGTCTCCTGCGACATGGCCCCTTCCGACACGGCGACAATGGAGAACGCCTTGCCGCCCCGGTAACGTTCCAGGATGGCTTCGGTCACCTTCTCCACGTCGTAGGGAAGCTCCGGGATCAGGATCACGTCAGCGCCGCCAGCCACCCCCGCGCCAAGCGCCAGCCAGCCGGTGTTGTGCCCCATGACCTCGACGACGATGATGCGGTGATGGCTATGCGCCGTGCTGTGCAGGCGGTCAATGGCCTCAGTAGCGATGCCCAGCGCCGTGTCGTAGCCGAAGGTGACATCGGTGCAGGCCACGTCGTTGTCAATCGTCTTGGGCAGCGTCATCACGTTGAGGCCGTGCTGCATCAGGCGGTAGGCGTTCTTCTGCGTGCCGCCCCCGCCCACGCACACCAGCACGTCCAGGTTGTGCTTGTGGTAGTTGGCGACGATGACATCGGTCATGTCCATTTCCTGGTCGCCCATCGGCATCCGGTGCGGCTTGTCGCGGCTGGTGCCCAGGATGGTGCCCCCAATGGTCAGAATGCCGGACAGCGCCGCGCGATCCAGGCGCATGGTGCGGTTCTCCATCAGCCCGCGAAAGCCGTCGCGGAAGCCGATGACGTTCATGCCATACGCGCCCAGCGCCGCCTTACCCACGCCGCGCAAGGCCGCGTTGAGGCCGGGGCCGTCGCCGCCCGCCGTCAGAATGCCGATGTGCTTGGCCATAGTGTCCGTCCTCGCGCCCAAAGCAGGGAGTTGTCAGGTGTAAGATGATCTCCATGCTACCCACGAAAGGCTTGCGCGCGCAACTGGAGGAGCAAGTCATCAGGCAGTTGGCGGCAGGCCCCTTCCCCCACCAAGCTAGGGGAAGGGGAGAACGGCCAACCACAGTCCTCCCTCTAACGCCCCTACGGGCGCAACAGAGCAACGCCCCTACCGCCTGACTGGTTTTGCACGCACCCAATGACATCACTTCAGCCTATGCTGCCCTCTCGCAACCCGCCCGCAAAAAAGCGGGCCGCTCCCCACTGGGGAACGGCCCGCGCACACCACCTACCCGGCCTTACTTGTTCTTGGGCGGCGAGGGCAGCGACCGCTGGCGGCTCGCGTCCTCGTCGGCGGGGGTGTCCTGGGGATACTGGTCGGAGTCGGGGTGATCGGTTAGCTGCGTAGCTTGCGTCTCCACCAGGATTGGGGGAGCGTCAATCGGCAGCGCCGGCGTCTCGAAGATATTCGAGTCCTCGGTGATGTCCGACGTGAAGATGATGAGGTTCGACTCGCACCACCAGGTCGGCGCGTAGTCGGCGATGTCGTTATCGGTCACCAGGCGAGTCTTGCCGCTGGAGAACTCGTACACGTAAATATCCAGATCGCCGTCGAGATCGGACTGGTAGGCGATGAGCGAGTCATCCGGCGAGAAGACGTGCAGGCTGGCGTCCCCGGCGAGGTCGGAGATGGGCAGGGCGTTGCTGCCGTCAGCGTTCATCACCATGATCACCCCCTGCTCGCCGAAGCGGTAGCTGTAGAAGGCGATCTTGGTGCCGTCGTGCGAGTACTGTGGCTCGTGATCGTCGCCCAGGCCGTCGCTCAGCCGCCTGACTTCCAGCGTAGCGACGTTCAGCTCGTAAATCTGCCAGAAGCCGTCGCGGTCGCTCTGGAAGACTATCTTCGTGCCGTCCGGCGACCAGAAGGCGTTCAGGTCGTTGGCCGGGTGGTCGGTCAGACGGGTCTCAACGCCGGTGGCTACATTGACCATGTACAGGTCCCAGTTGCCGTTGCGCGCCGAGTCGTAGGCGATGTACTGCCCGACCGGTGACCAGACCGGATCAATGTCCACAGCGTTGACGGTGTAGGTCACGCGCTGCTGGAACGTCCCGTCTGCCTTGCCGATGTAAATCTCCCAGTTGCCATCACGGTTGCTGGCAAAGGCGATCCACTCGGCGTCAGGCGCGCGGCTGGGCGCGACATCGTAGACACGGCGGCCCACACCCTGCGTCAGGTTCGGCTCGGCACCCGGATGGCCAGGCAGCTCACCCAGGCGGAAGATCTCCCAGTCGCCGGTGCGGTCGGTGTGATACACCAGCCAGTCGGGGCAGACCGCGCCGCCAACTTCAATCGGCGTCCAGGGCGCGCGCACGGCCTCAGTCGGCTCGCAGATTTCCGCAGTCGTGACGACCACCGGGAAGCCGTGCGGCCCGATTTCTAGCGTCTCACCGCAGACGACCGGCGGAGGCGGCGGAGGCGGCGGCACGCATCCTTCAACCGTGGCCCTGGACAGGCCGATACCTGGATGGCCGGGCCGCTGATCTACCTCGAAGCGCAGCGTGCCGGGCACGCCGGGGAAGCGGAAGTCCTGCGACGCGCCACCCGCCAACTGGAGCGTGCCGCTGGCGATGAGCACGCCGTCCTGGTAGAGCCGCCACGTGGTCGGCCCGTCCATGTCGCCCTCACCCGGCACACCGCTGTTGGTGACGGTGAAGACCGCCTCATAGGCGAGCAGGTTACAGACCCCCACAACCTCCAGGCTTGACCGGTCCCAGACGGGTGGCGTCGCGGTGAACGTTGGGGTGATCGTCGGCGTGTTCGTCGGTGTATTCGTCGGCGTGTTCGTCGGTGTATTCGTCGGCGTGTTGGTCGGCGTATTGGTTGGCGTGTTCGTCGGCGTATTCGTCGGCGTATTCGTCGGCGTGTTCGTCGGCGTGTTGGTCGGCGTGTTCGTCGGCGTGTTGGTCGGCGTATTGGTTGGCGTATCCGTCGGCGTGTTCGTCGGTGTATTCGTCGGCGTGTTCGTCGGCGTGTTCGTCGGTGTATTCGTCGGCGTGTTGGTCGGCGTGTTCGTCGGTGTATTCGTCGGCGTGTTGGTCGGCGTATTGGTTGGCGTGTTCGTCGGCGTGTTGGTCGGCGTGTCCGTCGGCGTATTGGTTGGCGTGTTCGTCGGCGTATTCGTCGGTGTGTTGGTCGGCGTGTTCGTCGGCGTATCCGTCGGCGTGTTGGTCGGCGTATTGGTTGGCGTATCCGTCGGCGTGTTCGTCGGTGTATTCGTCGGCGTGTTCGTCGGCGTGTTCGTCGGTGTATTCGTCGGCGTGTTGGTCGGCGTGTTCGTCGGTGTATTCGTCGGCGTGTTGGTCGGCGTATTGGTTGGCGTGTTCGTCGGCGTATTCGTCGGTGTGTTCGTCGGCGTGTCCGTCGGCGTATTGGTCGGTGTGTTCGTCGGCGTGTCCGTCGGCGTGTTGGTCGGTGTGTTGGTCGGTGTATTGGTCGGTGTGTTCGTCGGCGTGTCCGTCGGCGTATTGGTCGGTGTGTTGGTCGGCGTATTCGTCGGCGTATTCGTCGGTGTGTTCGTCGGTGTGTTCGTCGGCGTGTCCGTCGGCGTATTGGTCGGTGTGTTCGTCGGCGTGTTGGTCGGTGTGTTGGTCGGTGTATTGGTCGGCGTATTCGTCGGTGTATTGGTCGGCGTATCCGTCGGCGTGTTGGTCGGCGTGTTCGTCGGCGTGGGAGTTGGCTGCTCGTTCCAGCAGAACTCGATGTGGCTCAGACCGTAGGGCGTCCCCGGCGTTTTGTAGGGTGCATGGAGACCGGAATCACCATAGGCCGGGGACTGTACACAAGATATTGGAGTTCGGCCCACCCTTGGCGATCACCGCGCTCATCGCCAGGGTCGAAGACCAATCGAAGTACTCTCCATTTCTGACGACTGTGACGCTGTTCCACCATCAATGTTGTAGGTGCCGGCGTTGGGAGGATCTACTTTGTAGCTATAGGCATAGCCGAGGCTGGCGCAGCTTGATTCACTGTCGTTGAAGTCGTTGGCGTGATGATCGTCATCAGGCTGGCTTCTTCACTCAGCGCACTCAGCATCGCCGGAGTCAACTCCGCCGTAGGCACTGCGCCTTGGCTCCACAGCCGGTTCCTCGGTGGGTTCCGCAATCGGCTCCTCAGTAGGTTCCCAGCCGGCTCTTCGGTGGGTTCCTCGGTCGGCTCCGTAACCGGCTCCTCGGTCGGTTCCCCGGTTGGCTCCACAGCCGGCTCTTCGGTGGGTTCCTCGGTTGGCTCTTCGACGGGTTCCTCAGTCGCCGGAGGCGGTGGGGCCTGTGTCGGCTCTTCTACGACGACGACCGGGCAGCCGCCGTTCTCAGCAGGGCCAGCCTGACCGGGGCAGGCATCGTCTTTGTCCAGGATGCCGTCACCGTCGCTGTCGGGCCAGGGGCAGCCGCCGTTCTCAGCAGGGCCAGCCTGACTGGGGCAGGCATCGTCTTTGTCCAGGATGCCGTCACCGTCGCTGTCGGGCCAGGGGCAGCCGCCGTTCTCAGCGGGGCCAGCCTGACCGGGACAGGCATCGTCTTTGTCCAGGATGCCGTCACCGTCGCTGTCGGGCCAGGGGCAGCCACCATTCTCAGCGGGGCCAGCCTGACCGGGACAGGCATCGTCTTTGTCCAGGATGCCGTCACCGTCGCTGTCTACTTCAGCGTTCTGGGCGACGGCAGTCGGCTGGTCGCTGGCAGTGCCATAGAGACCCACATCATCTCCGAATATCAGTGCGGCGACGATCAGAACAGCCAGCACTACGCCAGAGATGATCCAGGTCTGTGGAGTGAACCTTCTAGTGGGCATGATGATGAACTCCCCTGAATGAGACGCTCAGATCGGCTCCCGCTTGTACAGCAGAGAGCACTGGCACAGGATGTTTTACGACAGGGTATAGCTAAGTTATTTAGTCGCTACAGATACGCGCTGAGGGTCGCAGCAAGAGGAACGCCCACAGCCGCACAACCCTCTCTACGGTTCGCGTCTTTGGACGAAAACAAGAGCCACAATGGTGATGCTTGCACGTCAGGAAGCAGTTTTCCCCCGGAAAACCCGGCCCATCCCGCTGCTAGACATGACCTTACTAATTCTATCATGATTGTCTCCAACAACCGCCAGAATTCCGGATAAATTCATAAATGTAAAGGATCGGCCCTGCTGCCCGTCCTGCGCCCGGCGCACTATTCCGCGTTCAAATCGCGGCAGGCGTGTGCTACAATAGGCGGCATGAACCCCAAGACACGGCAAGCCTACCGCTACTACGACCTGATCATGGCGCTGTTCGTGACCGTGTTGCTGATTAGCAACCTGCTCAGCAGCGCCAAGATCGTTGACCTCAAGACATCGCTCGGCCCGATCGCGCTGGCCTTTGACGCTGGCACGCTCGTCTTCCCGATCAGCTACATCTTCGGCGACGTGCTCACCGAAGTCTACGGCTACCGGCGCTCGCGCCGGGTGATCTGGGCCGGATTCGGCGCGAACGTCCTGCTCGCTTTTTTCGTCTGGCTGGCTGGCCAGTTGCCTGGTGAGGGCGAATGGATGGACTATGCCGGGCAGGAAGCCTACGACGCCATCCTGGGCGGCATCAGTGGGCTGATCGTCGCCAGCCTGGTCGCCTACTTCCTGGGCGAGTTCTCCAACAGCTACGTGCTGGCCAAGATGAAGGTCTGGTCTGGCGGGCGTCACCTGTGGATGCGCACCATCGGCAGCACGCTGGTCGGGCAGGCGGTAGATACGACCGTCTTCATGCTCATCGCCACCGCGCTCGGCGTGTTCCCGCCGGAGATTCTGCTCTCGCTGATCGTCACCAACTACATCCTGAAGGTAGGCTTCGAGGCGATGCTGACGCCGCTCACCTACCGCGTGGTGAACACGCTCAAGGCCGTCGAGAACGAAGACTACTTCGACCGTTACACGGACTTCAACCCGTTCAAGCTCAGCATGTGAGAGCGGGATGGAATTGCGGATTGCGGATTGCGAATTGTGAAATCCGACAGTTTACCTCACCCCCAGCCTCGCTTCGCTCGGCTCGCCCCCTCTCCGAGGCGGAGAGGGGGCAACGAGGCGCGTCAGCGCCGAGTGGGGGTGAGGTAAACCAGGGCACGGTAACTCATTTCTTCGAATTCTTTACCTGGGGTTACTTCGAATTGCGGATTGCAAAATCTCAAATCCGAAACTCGCAATCCGCAATCCGCAATCCATAGATGACGAACGGTAGAATGGGGCGGCGACGGGAATTCAAAATCCGCAATCCGCAATCCGCAGTTCGCAATCAAGAGGGCCATGCTCTACCTGGTCGCAACACCAATCGGCAACCTGGGCGACATCACCCTGCGCGCGCTGGAAACTCTGCGCGCCGTTGATCTGATCGCCAGCGAAGACACGCGCAAAACCGGGCTGCTGCTCAAGCATTTCGACATCCGCAAGCCGCAGATCGCCTTCTTCGAGCACAACGAGGGGCGCGCCGGCCCGCGCATCATCGAGGCGCTGCGCGGCGGGCAGTCGGTCGCCCTGGTGACCAGCGCGGGCACACCTGGCATCTCCGACCCCGGCTTCACCCTGGTGCGCGACGCTGTCGCAGCGGGCATCCCGGTGACGATGGTGCCCGGCCCGGCGGCGCTGATCATGGCTGTGGTGCTCTCCGGCCTGCCCGCGCACTCCTTCACTTTTCGCGGCTTTCCCCCGCGCAAGGGCGGCCCGCGCCGCCGCTTCCTGGCCGTTGACCAGGACTCGCCGCACACGCTCGTCTTCTACGAAAGCCCCTACCGCCTGGTCAAGTTCCTCGAAGACGCACTGGCCGTCTACGGCGACCGCTCCGCCGCCGTGACCAACGACCTGACCAAGCTGTTCGAGGCGGTGCAGCGCGGGCGGCTGTCAGAATTGATCGCGCTCTTGCGCCAGAGCGAGCCGCGCGGTGAGTACACCGTAGTCATCGCGGGCAACGAGGGAGAAGCCTTGCCGGGAGCAGAAGAGGCGGGCGAGGAGGATGCGCGGTGAGCATCACAAGTTTATCCCTGCCGCACGGGGAATTGGCCCTGCCCGCCTTCCTGCCCGACGCGACGCGCGGCGTGGTGCGCGCGGTGGACAGCGCCGACCTGGAAGGGGCGGGCGTGACGGCCCTGGTCATGAACACCTACCATCTGATGCAGCGCCCCGGCTCCACGACGATCAAGGCGCTGGGCGGGCTGCACCGCATGTCCGGCTGGACGCGCCCGATCATGACCGACTCCGGCGGCTTCCAGGTTTACTCGCTCATCCGCCAAAACCCTAAGTACGGGCGGCTGAGCGACAAGGGCGCGGTCTTCACCCCGGACGGGGGCGGGCGCAAGATCAACCTGACGCCGGAGAAGAGCATCCAACTGCAAATGAGCTATGGCGCGGACATCCTCATCTGCCTGGACGACTGCACGCACGCCGATGATCCGCTGGAGGAGCAGCGCCGCTCGGTGCGCCGCACGGTGGCCTGGGCGCGCCGCGCCAAAGCCGAGTACGCGCGGCTGGTCGAGCAGAAGAAGCTGGCCGAGGCGCAGCGCCCGCTGCTCTTCGCCGTGATCCAGGGCGGCGGCAGCGCAGAACTGCGCCGCGAGTGCGCCGACGAGCTGCTGGCGATTGGCTTCGACGGCTACGGCTATGGCGGCTGGCCGCTCGACGCCGAGGGAAACCTGCTGACTGACATGCTCGCCCTCACGCGCGAGCTTGTGCCGCCGCAGTTCCCCGTGCACGCCCTGGGCGTCGGTCATCCGGCCAGCGTCGCCGCCTGCACGCGCCTGGGCTACGCCATGTTCGACAGCGCCATGCCCACCCGCGACGCGCGCAACGGACGGCTGTACGCCTTCAAGGATGAGCAGCCGGGCGCGCTGGATGAAGGCGGGTCGTGGTTTTCGTATGTGTACGCCAGCGATAATCGGCACATCAAAGCGGCGGAGCCGGTCTCGCCGCACTGCGACTGCGCGGCCTGTCGCCGCTACGCGCTGGGCTACCTGCACCACCTCTATAAGATCAACGATGCGCTCTACCCCCGCCTGGCGACGATCCACAACCTGCGCTTCATGACCCGGTTAATGCACTTGCTGGGGAATGCTGGCCATGCCTGAGCCTGACGACGCGCTCGACCGGCTGGTGGTAGCCGTGCGGAGCAGCGCCAAGTACGGCACCGTGAGCGAAGCCTTCGTGCGGCGCGTCGGCGCGGCAGAGCTGGGCAAGCGCCGCTCGCTGAAGGAAGCGATCAAAGCGACCAAGAACAAGCTGCACCAGGTCGGCGGGGCCTACCTGGGCGCTGCGCAGGATTACCCGCGCTGGCTCGCCATCCTGCGCGAGGCCGCCGCCCAGGGCGACCCGGCCCTGCGCGACGCCTGCCGCGCGATCATGGCCCATCACGCTTCGACGCGTGAGCGCCTGCCCATTCTGGAGACCTTCTTCGCCGCGACGCTGGCTCCTATCGCGCCGGTGCAGTCGGTGCTGGACGTGGCCTGCGGCCTGAATCCGCTGGCCGTCCCCTGGATGCCGCTGGCCCCTGGCGCGAAGTACCTCGCCTGCGACATTTACCGCGATATGATCGAGCTCGTTGGCGCGTTTCTGGCGCTGGCGGGCGCGGACGGGCGCGCCTTCGTGTGCGATGTAGTCCACGAGCCGCCAGCGGAGCGCGTACACCTGGCCCTGATCCTCAAGACCATCCCCTGCCTGGAGCAGGTGGACAAAGCCGCCGGGCTGCGCCTGCTGGACGCTGTGCCCGCCGACTATGTGCTGGTGTCGTTCCCGGCGCGCAGCCTGGGCGGGCGCGACAAGGGCATGATCGCCCATTACGAGGCGCGGCTGGGTGCGCTGCTCGTCGAGCGTCACTGGCCGGTGCAGCGCTTCGAGTTCGAGACGGAGCTGGCTTTTCTGGTGGATAAGCGCGGACACGGTACAGCGCCATGAGCAAGGAAGCGCCGGACGTTGAGGCCATCGTCGCCGGGATCGCGCGCAACAAGAAATACCGCGCCATCGGCGTCACTGAGAGCACCATCCGCGACATTGTGCTCAGCGAGCTGGCCCGCCAGCCGAACGCGAAGGCTGCCATGCAGTCGGCGCGCAAGAAGCTGCACGAGGTGATGGCCCTCTACCTGGGCGACCCGGACTACGACGCGGCCCGTGCGCAGTTGGAGGCCGCCTACGCGACGGGCGACGCGGCGACAGTCCGCGCGGCCTGCGCCGCCACGATGCAGGCGCACGACTCCACGCGCGAGCGCCTGCCGCTGCTGGACGAGTTCTACCCGCGCATCTTCGCCGTGACGGGCGTGCCGCACACCGTGCTCGACCTGGCCTGCGCGCTGAGCCCGCTGGCCATCCCCTGGATGGGCCTGCTGCCCGGCGCGCGCTTCTTCGCCTACGACATTCACCGCCAGCGCGTGGACTTCCTCAGCGCGTACCTGGCGCTGGCCGGAGTGAGCGGCGCGGCAGTCGAGCAGGATATTCTGGTGGACTACCCGCGCGAATCCGGCGACGTGGCCCTGCTGCTCAAGGAGATTCATCGCATGGAGAAGCGGCGGCGTGGGATCGTGCTGCCGCTGCTGGACGCGCTGGACGTGCGCTGGATTGTGCTCTCGTCGCCGACGCGCAGCCGCACCGGTCGCCGCGCCGTCAAAGAAGTCTACCGCGAGCAGGTGCGTGCCATTCTGTCCGGGCGGCCCTGGCCGCTGACCGAGATCGAGTTCGCCAACGAACTGGTCTACTGCATCGCCAAGAACCCATGAGCGACGATCTCCGTGCCCGCCTGGATCGCTACCGGCGACTTCTGCCGCCCGGCGAGATGGCGCGGCTGGAGGCGGCGCTGGCCCAGCCGCGCCCGCCCGCGTTGCGCGTTAATACGCTCAAGATCGCAGTTGACCAGGCGGCGCGCACCTGGCCCGCCTGGTACGGCTGGGACGTGCGCGATGTGCCCTTCTGCCCGGCGGGGTGGCAGATTCTGCGCCAGAAACAGCCCATCGGCCAAACGTTGGAGCACGAAATGGGTTGCTACTACGTGCAGGACGCCGCCTCGATGCTGCCCGCCGAGCTATTCACGGCGCACGACGCCCCGCTGATCCTCGACCTGGCCGCCGCGCCCGGCGGCAAGACAACGCACCTCGCCAGCCGCTACGCCGACCGGGGCGTGATCGTCGCCAACGACAGCAGCGCCGCGCGGATCACTGCGCTGCGCTCCAACTTGCAGACGTGGGGCGTCTTCGGCGCGTTGGTCACTCACTTCTCCGGCGAGCGAATGGGGCGCTGGTTCCCGGAGATGTTCGACCGTGTGCTGCTTGATGCGCCGTGCAGCGGCGATGCGCTGCGTCCGGCGGGTGGCGGGCGGGTGCGCGTGGTGAGCGAGCGTGAGCGGGTGGCGCTCTGCCAGCGCCAGGACGCCCTGCTGCTGAGCGCGTTCCTGGCCGCGCGTCCCGGTGGGGAGATCGTCTACGCGACGTGCACGCTGGCCCCCGAAGAAGACGAGGCGATCCTCGATGGGCTGCTGCGGCGCTATCCGGGTGCGGTGGAGGTGCAGGCAGTAGGCGACGTGCCGGATGCGCCCGGCCTGGAGACCGACGGCGTGCGCGTCTTCGATCCGGCGGTGCGGCGGGCCATTCGCCTGTGGCCGCACCTCTTCCAGACGGCGGGCTTCTTCGCGGCGCGGCTGCGCAAGCTGGACTCCGTGCCGGTCGAGCCGGTGGAGCCGGGCGAGCGGCCTGCGCATCCCTGGGCCAGGACCGGCCTGGCTCCGCTGAGCCGCGCCCAGGTTGCCCGGCTGAGCGCGGATTGGCGCGCGCGCTACGGCTTCGCCCTGGAAGCCGTCCTGGACGACCTGGGGCTGGCGCTTTGGACGCGCGAGCGGCTGCTCTTCGCTGTGCCGGAGCGGTTGGTCGCGCTGTTCGGCGACGTGCCTCATGCGGCGGCGGGCCTGCTGGCCGGGCAAGACCTGGACGGGCAGATCATCCCGTCGCACGAGCTGATCACGCGCTTCGCTGCTGCGTTCACCGGGGCGTGCGTGCCATTGGACGAGGCGCAGGCCGCACTGTGGCGGCAGGGGCGCGACCTGCGCCCGGCCCCCGAAACCGGCTATCCGGTGGGCGCGGTGCTGTTGCTGCACGACGAGCGCGGGCGCTTCCTGGGGCGGGGGCGGCTGCTGGGCGACCGGCTGCGCAACCTGCTACCCCGGCGCATCACGGGCGCGCCGTAGCGAGGGAGGGACTCATGCACCGCTTCTTCATCCCGCCGGACTGGATTCGCGGCGAAACTGTGCTGCTGGGCGATGATGTGGCCCACCAACTGCGCCACGTGCTCCGCCTGCGCCCCGGCGCGCGGATTGTCGTGCTCGACGATCGTGGCTGGGAATACGAGATCGCGCTGGTCAGCGTGGAGAACAAGAGGGCGCGCGGCGACATTGTGACGCGGCGTCCGGCGAGCGGCGAGCCTTCCGTCCAGGTGACGCTCTACCAGGCGCTGCTCAAGAAGGACAACTTCGAGTGGGTGCTGCAAAAAGGGACGGAGATCGGCGTGACGCGCTTCGTGCCGCTGATCACAGCGCGCACGGTCGCCGCCGGAGAGAACGGCGTGAGCGCGGCCAAGCGGGAACGCTGGGCGCGCATCGTGCGCGAAGCGGCGGAGCAGTCGCGGCGGGGCGCGCTGCCGGTCGTGGACGCGCCGCTGACGCTGAGCGCCGCCCTGGACGACATTGCCCCCGGCCTGACGCTGATCGCCTGGGAGGAGGAACAGGGGCTGAGCCTGCGCGCGGCTGTCGCGCCGCTGCGCGCCGCGTCAGACGTGCCGCACGTAGCGGTCTTCATCGGCCCGGAAGGGGGCTTCACCGCCGGGGAAGTGGCCCAGGCCCAGGCGCGCGGCGCGGTAGCGGTATCTCTGGGCGCGCGCATCCTGCGCGCGGAGACGGCGGCGACGGCAGCCGCCTTGCTGGTGCTCTACGAGCTTGGCGCGCTTGATCCGCCTTAACGCTTTGTTCACCCTTGCTGCCCGAATTTGGGTGTATGCTAAGTCATATACAAAGTAGTGGGACGGGTGTATTCCGGCTCTGGGGCAAAGCGTCACCGCAGAGAGACGCAGAGAGCGCGGAGAAAAGCGAAGAATCCTCATAGTAGTCCTCTGTGTCCTCTGTGTCTCTGCGCCTCAATATCTCGCTCGAAGATGAGAGAAATGTCCCGTGCACAGGATTTTGTGAAAAACCCGCACACGGCCTATACTAGAAGAATATACAACAATACATGTTGAAACAATGTCCATTGGACGGGTGTATCTCACGATGGGGGTGAAATGCTTGAACCGCAGAGACACAGAGGACGCGGAGAAGAACTAACACCATCTTTTCTCTGCGCTCTCTGTGCCTCAGCGGTGAACTCTTGCCCCAGAAATGAGATGCGCCCCGTTGGACAAACTGAAGCTGACGCTGCTGCTCTCCGTGACGGATGTCACCGGTGAGCGGGGCGTGGCCGGACTACTCTGACAAGACGGGCTAGGGGCCGACCGCCCGACAGGTGATTTGTTGTAGCCATGTGCCGTAAGCTACCACTTGCCGGAAAAGCCCATTACGGGGCGCTTGTGATCGGTGGCGCGCTGCTGCTGGTCGCGCTGTTGGCGCTGGCCCATGCCGGGCGCGCCGGTGATCGCACGCCTGCGCAGGAGACTTACGCGCGCGTCCTGGGCACGGTGACACGGCTGGGAGGCTGCCCGACCTGCCACACGGCCCCTGCCCGCCAGGAGCCAGGGGCAGCCCGCGCGGTGCTGGCCAGCGCCCCCGTGCACCGGACTATCGAGTTACCGGAGGCCCGGCCCGCCGCCGTCGAGACTCAGGCAGCGCAGGTCAGCGAGCGCCTGGTCGCGGTGGGGCAACACCTGCTCGACGCCCTGCCGTCCGGCGACGCGCGGGCTGAACAGGCCGCCAAAGACTATCTGGCAGTCGTGGAGGAGATCAGTGCGGACGGCAGCCCGGCGGTGCCCCTGACCGCGTTGGAGCGGCTGGCGCAGCTAGAGGCTATCCTGCGCGTGTTGGAGCGCGAAGCCGGAGCAACCACGTTCTGGCGCGCGAACGAGTCGCCAACGGCGTCTGCCGGGGCAGTGACCGTCGCCCTGACCAGCGCGCCGCCCCTGGCCGCCCTCAGCGGTGTGGGCTTGGTGGCGCTCGCCGCAGCGCACACAGGCGAGTTACGCACGTCCGGCGCTGTGGACCCTGTCCCGGCGCAGGTTGCTTTCGCGGTCTTGCGTCGCGGCCCCCCGGCCCTGGCAACGACCGCGATTCCCGATTCGGTGCAGAGAGAAGATTGCCGCGTCTGAGCGTGCAATCTTCTTTTTGTCGTAAGGCGGGTGTTTAGTTGGATGGGCTTCATGCCCTGGGTGTGGGCAAGAGTCACGGGAGAGGAGTACTCTATGTCAAGAAAACTGATGTTAGGTCTTGGGTTTGCGCTGCTATTGGTAGCAGCAGCCGTCGCCTTGATGCCGGGCGCACGTCACGCAGCCCTGGCCCAGGGCGGCGACGAGGAGTGTGATGGGGCACCGTGCCCGGCCTGGATCGTGGAAGCCTGGTCCGGGTCGGCACACGCCGACGCGACGGCGGAAGCCTTCCGCCACTGGGACGGGGAAGACCCCAAGGAAGTCCCCGTTGCCTGCGCCAAGTGCCACAGCGAGGGCGGGCACCTCGACTTCCTCGGCGCTGACGGTTCGGCGGCGGGGATAGTAGATGCCCCGGCCTCGGTGGACACGGTTGTTTCGTGTACGGTCTGCCACAACCCGGTTTCCGTCAGCAAAGTCTCCGTCGTGTTCCCGTCCGGTGTGGAGATCACCGGGTCGGATGCTTCGGTGCGCTGCATGGAATGCCACCAGGGACGCGAGTCGACGGTGAGCGTGAACCAGGCCATTACCGACTCTGGCCTCGGCCTCGACGACCCCAGCCCCGACCTGCGCTTCCGCAACATCCACTACTTTGCGGCGGCCTCGACTCTGTACGGGTCGGAGGTGCACGGCAGCTACGAGTTCGAGGGCATGGCCTACCAGCCCAAGTTCGGACATGTGCCGGGCTACGATAGCTGCATGGGCTGCCACAATGTGCACACGCTGGAAGTCAAGGTGAGCGAGTGCTCGGTCTGCCATGACAACGTAGCCAGCGCCGAAGACCTGACGGCGATCCGTATGCCTGGCTCGCTGGTGGATTACGACGGCGACGGCAGCACGGACGAGGGCATCTACGACGAGCTGGAAGGCTTGCAGGCGCTGCTTTACCAGGCCATCCAGACCTACGCCAGCGAAGTAGCCGGCGCGCCGATCCTTTACGACGCGATGGCTTACCCGTACTGGTTCGCCGACGCCAACAGCAACGGCCAAATTGACGGCGACGAGGGCGGCTATGCTGCCTTCACGCCGCGCCTGCTGCAGGCGACCTACAACTTCCAGGCCTACGAGAAGGACCCCGGCGCGTTCGCCCACAATGGCAAGTACTACGCGCAGATCCTCTACGACTCGATCGCCACGCTGAACGAAGCTCTCGCCCAGCCGGTTGACCTGGCCCAGGCGCACCGCAACCCGCCCGGCCACTTCGACAGCACCGCTGAGGCGTTCCGCCACTGGGACGAGGACGGTGAGGTTCCCGGCACGTGTACCAAGTGCCACACGTCCGAGGGGCTGCCCTTCTACCTGGATCAGGGCGTGACGATTGCCTTCCCGCCGTCCACATCGCTGGCCTGCTCGACCTGCCACAGCAACTTCGAGGACTTCGCCCTGTTTGCGTCGGACGAAGTGGCCTTCCCCAGCGGGGCGAAGCTGAGCTTCGGCGAAGGCGTGGCCTCCAACCTGTGCCTGAACTGCCACCAGGGGCGCGAGTCAACGGTATCGGTCAACGCGCACATCGCGGCGGTGGGCGTCGGTGACGACGAAGTTTCCGACCAAATCCGCTTCCGCAACGTGCACTACTTCGTCGCCGGTGCGACGCTCTTCGGCGCTGATGCGCAGGGCGCCTACCAGTACGAGGGCAAGGAATACGCCGGGCGCTTCGCCCATGTGCCGGGCTTCGACACCTGCGCGAACTGCCACAGCCCCCACGCGCTCACCGTGCAAGAAACCGCGTGTGCCACGTGTCACGGTGAGTTCGAGGATGTCACGGCGATCCGCATGATGGCCGGTGACTATGACGGGGACGGCGCGCAGGAAGGCGTCGCCGGTGAGGTGGCGACCATGCACGAGGCGCTGCTGGCGGCGATCCAGGCGTATGCTGCCGACACCATCGGCACGCCCATCGCCTACAGCGCCACCGCTTACCCGTACTGGTTCGTGGACGCCAACGCCAACGGCATCGCCGATCCCGACGAGGCGGACGGCTACGCGACGTGGACGCCGCGCTTGCTGCGCGCCGCCTACAACTACCAGTACGTGGCCAAGGACCCCGGCGCTTTCGCCCACAACGGCAGGTACATAGCGCAGGTGCTCTACGACAGCCTGCTGGACGTTGGCGGCGAAGGTGCGGTCGCTGGCATGACGCGGCCCTAGCCCGTAACGGGCCATAAAGGGGAGGCGGGCGCGCCCGCCTCCCTTCAGGATAGTATGACAGGGCGTATGGATGTGGCTTGCCCTGCACACTGCGCCCGGCACATAGAGGCGCTGCTCCGCTGCGCCCAGCGTAGGGGCGGGTTTGCAAACCCGCCCCTACCAGCCGAGTGCAGCGAGGCTGGGGATGAGGCTTACCTGCGGCGCTGTTCTCGCTGACGGCTGAATCCACCGATCAAGGGAGACTTGAAGCATGGCTGAACGAATCCGCAGATTCTTCTTCCCCCCTGGCGACCGCTCGAAGGTGCGCCGCTACGGACCAGTCGCGCTCGTCTTTGCGGTGCCCGTGTTCCTGTTGCTGGCGATTCCCCCGGCATGGGAGTACAGCAACACCGCCGATTTCTGTGGCAAGACGTGCCACACCATGCCCCCGGAATACAACACCTACCTGGTCTCGCCCCATGCCCGCGTCCCGTGTGTGGACTGCCACATCGGGCGCGACTGGATCGCCAAGCAGGCGCTCCGCAAGACTGAGCACGTGACCCTGCTCTACAAGACGATTACGGGGGACTACGAATACCCGATCCGGGTCAGCACCATGCGTCCCGCCCGCGACACGTGCGAGCGCTGCCACTTCCCGGAGAAGTTCAGCGACGACAGCCTGCGTGTCATCCACCGTTTCGACGACAGCGAAGAGAATCTGCCCTACGCCATCTACCTGCTGATGCACACCGGCGGCGGCAGCCAGCGTGAAGGACTGGGACGCGGCATCCACTGGCACATCGAGAACAAGATCGAGTACATCACCACCGATGCCGAGCACCAGGACATCCCCTGGGTGCGCGTCCAGTATCCCGACGGCACCACCGACGAGTACGTCTCGCTTGACGCGACCATTGACACGGACAACCTGGGCCAGTACACCCTGCACGAGGTGGATTGCATCTCCTGCCACAACCGCATCTCGCACCTGATCCCGCCGCCGCGCACTCTCGTAGATACGGCCCTGCTGCGCGGTGACCTGCCAGCAGACCTGCCCTACATCCGCGCGCGCGCCGTCGAAGCGCTGTCGCTCACCGACGATGCAGCGTTTGAGGGGGCGCTCGCCGGGCTGGAGACGTTCTACCAGGAAGAATACCCTGATCTGTACGCGGAGCGCCGCGCCGACGTGGATAGTGCTCTCGCCCTCGTCGCCAAGCTTCACGCTGACAATACCTACAGCGAGCAGGAGCTAAACTGGCAGACGCACCCCAACAACATCGGCCACCGCGACTCGCCGGGCTGCTTCCGCTGCCACGACGGCGAGCACTTCAACGCGGCGGGCGAGGCCGTGCGCCTGGAGTGCAACCTGTGCCACTCCATCCCGCAGATCGTGCGCCCCGGTGTGATCGAGCCAATGCTGCCGCTGGTCACCGGGCTGGAGCCAAGCTCGCACCTGGATTCCACATGGATCGCGCGGCACCATGTCGAGCTTGACGAGACCTGCGCTAACTGCCACACCACAGAGAACGCGGGCGGCACAACTGACACCAGCTTCTGCTCCAACAGCGGCTGTCATGGTGTGGACTGGCGCTACGCCGGGTTCGACGCGCCCTCGCTGGCCGCCGCGCTGGGCCTCGGCCAGGGGCCGGAAGCGCCGCCGGGCGAAGCCCCCCCGACCGAGGGCGAGGCGATCACTTACCAGCAACTTCAGCCAGTGCTTGAGCAGGCGTGTGGCCAGTGTCATGGAGCAGCGCCGACCAAGGGCCTGCGCGTGACCGACTACGAGAGCCTGCTGGCGGGCAGCGACTCCGGGCCGGTGATCGTGCCGGGGTCGCCGGACGAGAGCAAGATCATCGGCGTGCTGGAGGCTGGGCACTTCGCCAAGCTGACCGACGAGCAGATGGCCCTGCTTGAGGCGTGGATCGCCGCTGGCGCGCCGCCGGGCGAAGCTGCCGCGCCCACCGAAGAACCCGTTTCCGTCACCGCGACTCCTGAAACCGACGAGGAATGATCGTGGGGGAGGCGGTCTGCTTGTGCGCGGAACGCCCCTCCCCTTGATCCCGGGAGGGCAGCCAAGACGAAGGGCTTGCAGGTGACCGACTACGAGAGCCTGCTGGCGGGCAGCGACTCCGGGCCGGTGATCGTGCCGGGGTCGCCGGACGAGAGCAAGATCATCGCCGTGCTGGAGGCTGGGCACTTCGCTAAGCTGACCGACGAGCAGATGGCCCTGCTGGAGGCGTGGATCACTGCGACGGTGCGCGCAGGTGAAGCTGCCGCGCCTGCCGAAAGAACTTGTTTCCCGTCACCGCGACTCCTGAAACCGACGAGGAATGATCGTGGGGGAGGCGGTCTGCTTGTGCGCGGAACGCCCCTCCCCTTGATCCCCTCCCCGGCAGAGCCAGGGAGGGGGAAAGCGCCGTGCTGGGCGGTCAAGTCCCCCTCTCTAGCTCGGCTGGAGAGGGAGATTTAGGGGGTGAGGCGTGTAGGGGCGGGTTTAGAAACCCGCCCCTACAATGGGCGCAGTAGAGCAGCGCCCCTACGCGAGTTGTGCGAGATGACCAAGCGCGCCGCCGCCGGAGTCTTTGACGGACGCCGCGCGCTGTGTTACGCTTGGCGGCAGTCCTGATCACCAGGGAGCAGAGGCGATGATCGCCGGGCAAATGCCCCACACCATGACCACCCTCATGGTTACCATGATGACTACCGGCATGGGTACTATGGCCACCGGGCGAGCACTGCCGGTTGCTTCCGGGGCGAGGGGTGATTAGGACACTGTAGAAGCAAATCATCCAGAGGAACCTCAAGCGCGGAGCAAGTCGGCTCCGCGCTTTTTGTGTATCCGGCGCGCAGCGCCAGGAGGCGGGCTATGCCAACCCTGACTATGAAATTCGGCGGGACATCCGTCGGCAGTGCCGAGGCGATTGCCCAGGCGGTGGACATCGTCGCCGGGGCAGCGCGCGACCAACGCGTGCTGGTGGTCTGCTCGGCGATGGGTGGCGTGACCAACCTGCTGATCGAGGGCGCGCAGACTGCCGCCGCCGGCGACGGCGCGCGCTACCAGGCCATCGCCCACACCCTGCGCCAGAAGCACGAGACGGCCATCCGCGCGCTGCTGGCGTCGGACGTGGGGCGCATCGCCATTCACGACGAGGTGGAAGCGCTCATTGACGAGTTCGAGACGCTGTGCTACGGCATTTACGTGCTGCGCGAAGCGTCGCCCAAAGCGATGGACAAGGTCAGCTCGCTGGGCGAGCGCATGTGCGTGCCCATCGTCTCGGCGCGGCTGCGCCAGTGCGGCGTGCCAAGCAGCTCGGTGAGCGCCAGCCGCCTGATCATCACCGACGACCAGTTCCAGAACGCGGGTGTGCTCTTCGAAGAGACCAGGGCCGCCGTCCGCCGCGAGCTGCTGCCGCTGCTCGACCAGGGGGTGGTGCCGGTGGTGACCGGCTTCATCGGCGCGACGCGCGACGGCGTGGTGACGACGCTGGGGCGCGGCGGCAGCGATTACAGCGCCGCCCTGCTGGGCGCTTACGTGGGCAGCGACGAGGTGTGGATTTGGACGGACGTGGACGGCGTGATGACCACTGACCCGCGCCTGGCCCCGGATGCGCGGGTGATCCCTGTGCTGTCCTACGGCGAGGTGGGCGAGATGGCCTACTTCGGGGCGAAGGTGCTGCACGCCAAAACCGTGCAGCCGCTCGTCGAGCGCGATATTCCGGTGCGCGTCAAGAACACGTTCAACCCCGCAGCAGAGGGCACGCTGATCGCCTGCGAAGAGCGCACCGCGCCGGGCACGGTTAAGGCCGTTACCGCCATCCGCGACGTGAGCTTGGTCATTGTCGCCGGGCGCGGCATGATCGGCGTGCCGGGCATTGCCGCGCGGACGTTCTCAGCGGTCGCCAAGCGCCAGGCCAACGTGCTGATGATCGCGCAGTCGTCCAGCGAGCAGAGCATCTGCTTCGTGGTGCCCGAAGCCAAAAGCCGCGAGGTTGTGGCCGCCGTCCAGGCTGAGCTGGAGACCGAGTTTGGCCGCCAGGACATTGACCGCGCCTGGGCCGACGACAACGTGGAGATCATCACTGTGGTGGGCGTGGGGATGCTGCGCCAGTCGGGGGTGGCGGCGCGTGTCTTCGGGGCACTGGGCGAGGCGGGCGTGAACGTCATCGCCATCGCGCACGGGGCCAGCGATTACTGCGTGTCAGTGGTCGTGCGCTCAGACGACACCGAGCGGGCTGTGCGTGCCATCCACAAGCTGGTGGTGCTCAACGGCGATGCGGCGGCGCGCTGAGGCAGCTCGATCCAGGAGTGGGGTATGGCAGACTGGGAGCGTATTCGCGCCTTGACCTGTAGGGGGGGGTTTCGAAACCCGCCCCTACGCCGGTATCCTTGTTGCTGTCCCGAACCCCATTTCTCAGGGCGCGCGCTGTCCGTCGCGCCCCAACGCCCGCCAGCGCCGGTCGAGGTAGCCCCCGACTACTTCTGTCATCTGCTCGACCTCGACCAGGAACGAATCGTGACCGAACGGCGCTTCGACGTACTGGTACTCGACGCCTCGCCCCGCCTCCTGGCACGCCTGGACAAGCTCTTGGCCTTGCCAGGCCGGATACAGCCAGTCGCTGGAGAAGGTGACGACCAGGAAATTCGCCCGCGCCCGCTCGACCGCCGCGCGCAGCGAGCCATAGTCCGCGCCGATGTCGAAGTAGTCAATGGCCTTGGTGATGACCAGGTAGCTGTTGGCATCGAAGCGGCGCACGAACTTCTCGCCCTGGTAGGCCAGGTAGCTCTCGACGGCGAACTCCGGCTCGCTCAGCGTGTGGGACAGCGCCACGCCGCCCTGCAAGCGCCGCCCGAACTTCTGCTCCATCGAGGTCTCGCTCATGTAGGTGATGTGGGCTACCATGCGCGCCACAGCCAGCCCGGATTCGGGCCGGGGGCCGTCGTAGTAGTCGCCGTTGTTCCAGTGCGGGTCGGCGTAGATGGCCTGGCGGCCCGTCTCGTTGAAGGCGATCTGCTGGGCGGTGGAGCAGTGCGTGCCCGCCAGGAAGAGCACCGTCTCGACGCGCTGCGGATAGGCGACGGCCCACTGCAACGCCTGCATTGCGCCCATGCTGCCCCCGGTGACGGCGAACAGGCGGGCGATGCCCAGCCGGTCGAGCAGGTGGCGCTGCGCCTCAACCATGTCGGCGACGGTGACCAGCGGGAAGCGCGCCCCGTAGGGCTGGCCATCCGGCGCGAGCGACGACGGGCCGGTGCTTCCCTGGCAGCCGCCGATCACGTTCGAGCACAGCACGAAGTAACGGTCAGTGTCGAACAGCTTGCCCGGCCCGATGGCCTCGTCCCACCAACCCGGCTTCTCGTCCGGATCGTCGCTGTGCGTGCCGGCGGCGTGCGCGTCACCGGAGAGCGCGTGGCAGATCAGGATGGCATTGGAGCGGTTGGCGTTGAGTGTCCCGTAGGTTTCGTAGGCCAGAGTGAAGGCGGGCAGCGACTCACCGCCGCGCAGCCGCAGGGGGAGATCGAAGTGCGCGAACTGGCGCTGCACGCGGCCCACCGACCCGCCGCGCGCCGGGCGGCGACGAACGACAGCCGGCTCCCAGCGCGGTGCTTGCTTGGGCGTGGGGGATGGGGTCTGGAACTGGTACATAGCGCGCACCTCCTGCCCGCGTTACGTGCCGCTGACGGCGTGCGCTGTCACGCCCTGGGCGGCGGCGAGCGCCTGGTCGAGATCCCACAGGATGTCCTCGATGTCTTCCAGGCCGATAGCCAGCCGGATATAGTCATCGGTGACGCCGGATGCGGCCTGTTCCTCCGGGCTGAGCTGCTGGTGCGTGGTCGTCGCCGGGTGGATCGCCAGCGAGCGCACGTCGCCGACGTTAGCCAGGTGCGAGAACAGCTTGAGGCCGTCAATGAAGGCACGTCCGGCGGGCTTGCCCCCCTTGATCCCGAAGCCAATCACCGCCCCCGCCCCCTTGGGCAAGTACTGCTGCGCGCGGGCGTAGCTCTCGTGACCGGGCAGGCCGGGGTAATTGACCCAGGCCACCGCCGGGTGATCCGCCAGATAGCGGGCAGCGGCCAGCGTATTGTCCACGTGACGCTGCATCCGCAGGGCCAGCGTCTCCAGGCCGATCAGGTTGAGGAAGCTGTTGAAGGGCGACTGGCACGCGCCGAAATCGCGCAGGCCGACGACGCGCGCCCGCCCGATGAACGCCGCCGGACCGAGGGCGTCGGCCAGCACCAGGTCATGGTAGGCCGGCTCCGGCTTCACCAGGCCGCTGTGCCGCCCGCTGGCCTTCCAGTCGAACTGGCCGCTGTCCACGATGGCCCCGCCGATGCTCAGACCGTGCCCGCCAATCCACTTGGTGGTGGAGTGGACGACGATGTCTACGCCGTGCTCGAACGGGCGGCAGAGGTAGGGCGTGGCGAAGGTGTTGTCGCAAACGACGGGCAGGCCGTGCGCGTGGGCGACCGCCGTGATACCGGCGAAGTCGGGGACTTGCAGCTTGGGATTGCCAATCGTCTCCAGGTAGATCAGGCGGGTCTTGTCGTTGATCAGCGCTTCATAGGCCGCCGGGTCGTTCTCGCTGACGAAGCGGACGGTGATGCCCAGCCGCTTGAGGCTCTGCGAGAACAGGGTGTAGGTGCCGCCGTAGAGGGCGCTGCTGGCGATCATCTCGTCGCCCGCGTTGCACAGCGTGAACGCAGCGAGCGTCTCCGCCGCCTGGCCCGACGCGGTTGCCAGCGCGCCGATGCCGCCTTCCAGGGCAGCCAGGCGCTGCTCGAAGACATCGTTGGTCGGGTTCATGATGCGCGTGTAGATGTTGCCCGGCTCTTGCAGGGCGAACAGCGCGGCGGCGTGATCGGTGTCGCGGAACTGGTAGGCGGTAGTCTGGTAGATGGGCACGGCCCGCGCACCGGTCGTGGGGTCGGGCGAGTACCCGGCGTGCAGGGCGCGGGTGTTGAAGCGAAAATCGTGCAGGTGTCTGCCGTTGTTGGCTGCCATGAGTGTCCTCTCCTACGCGATGACTTGGTTGTGAGCGGCGATGCGCGTAAGCAGCGTTCTTCCCTCGTCCCCGCGAGAAAAGAAAAATCCTTCTCGCACAGTGAGAAGGATTTTGACACAGACATTGGCTGGCAAACTCCTCCTCATCTTCCAGAATGCATTCTGCCGGAATTGGCACCATTCCCGCGCACTTCTCAGGGTTCGCGCGGTCGGTTGCCGAGGTTTCACAGGGCCGGTCCCTCCACCTCTCTGGATAAGGGTTATTGCTGCTATGCGGTTGTTAACCTGGAGTAGAGAGTAGCATGAGCGCGGAAATTTGTCAACGGGTGTTGGAGAAATTCATCGGGCGGGCTGCTGGACGACTTGCCACATATCAGGTACCGTAGGCGCTCGCGTGCCACATAGGAAAGGAACAGTGAGTCATGGCCCAGAATCGTACCCCCATCAACGTCGCCGTGCTGGGCGCGACGGGTGCTGTCGGCCAGCGCTTCGTGCAGCTTTTGCAGGGGCATCCCTGGTTCCGCATTGCCGAGCTGGTCGCCAGCGACCGCAGCGCCGGGCGACGCTACGCGGACGTGGTGCGCTGGGTGCTGCCCGGCAACCCGCCCGCTGACCTCGCTGAGCGCGTCGTGCTGCCGCTGGACGCTGATGTGCAGTCGCCAATCGTCTTCTCGGCGCTGCCCGCTGACATTGCCCGGACGGTTGAGTGGCGGCTGGCCGAAGCGGGGCACGTCGTCTGCTCCAACGCCAGCGCCTACCGGATGCACGAGCACGTGCCGATCCTGCTGCCGGAGGTCAACGCGCCGCACGCTGCGCTGGTGCGCGTGCAGCGCCAGAAGCACGGCTGGGGGACGGGCGGACTGGTCACCAACTCCAACTGCACCAGCGCACCGGTGGCGATGGCTCTCGCCCCGCTGCGCCAGTTCGGGATTGCCGCCGTCCAGTTGACCAGCCTGCAGGCGGTGAGCGGGGGCGGCTACCCCGGCGTGCCCTCGCTGGACATCCTCGACAACGTGATCCCCTTCATCAACGGCGAAGAGCCGAAGCTGGAAGCCGAGCCGCGCAAGATGCTCGGCGCGCTGGACGGCGAGCGCATCGTCCCCCTGGACTACACCGCCAGCGCCACCTGCACGCGCGTGCCCGTGCTGGATGGGCACCTGCTCAGCGTGGCCGTGCGCTTCGGCGAGGCGGTGAGCGAGGCGCAGATTATCGCCGCGTGGCGCGACTTTCGCGGGCCGGAGCCGGTGCCGTCGCTGCCCAGCGCGCCGCCCCAACCGGTCATCTACCACAGCGCGCCGGATCGCCCCCAGCCGCGCCGCGACCGCGACGCCGGTAATGGCATGGCGGCAGTCACCGGACGGCTGCGCCCCTGCCCGGTCATCGGCGGCTGGAAGTTCCTGGCGCTGGCCCACAACACGGTACGCGGCGCGGCGGGCTGCTCGATCCTCAACGCGGAATTGCTCGTGGCTGAGGGCCTGGTCGGGTAACCGGGAGTCCGCTGGCAGTGAGGCGCTTCCTGCGAAGCCGTCCATAGGGGTGTCGCTCTGCTGCGCCCTGTTTGTAGGGGCGTATGCGATACGCCCTCCCCCTAAACCTCATTAAAGGCAGGCTCAGACGGTAGAATAGGCAGTCTGAGCCTGCCCTGGCGGAGAGCACGTTTGTCCCCCTGACAGCGTTGACTGTGTTGGAGAGAGAGTGCCCCGCCAGTGAAGGACAAGCCCACCCTGAACCGTATCCAGTGGCCCAGACCACGTATCCATGAGGTGAGGGGGAGCCTGTCCCGCAGAGCAGAGTATATCCAAGACACCAGGGAGAGGGCGAGATGACGTACACACTCTATGTGGGCATTGACATTGCGGCCCAAAGCGCTGCGGTAGCCTGGCAGGTGCCCGCCAGAGGCGAATGGCAGGCGCTGGAGATCAAGCAGCAGCAGAGCGATTACACCCGTCTGATGCAGCAGCTGCGTCGCCAAGCGACTCCTGCTGAGACGTTGGTGGTCATGGAAGCCACGGGGGTCTACTGGCTGGCGCTGGCCGACGCCCTGCACCGCCAAGGGTTTCAGGTGGGGGTGATCAACCCGCTGCAAGCCCGTCGCTTTGCTCAACTGCACCTGCAACACGCCAAAACCGACGCCATTGATGCGCGGTTGTTGGCTGCCTACGCGCAGCACATGCAGCCTACGCCCTGGACGCCACCGCCCGCCATCTACTATCACCTCCAGCAGCGCCTGGCCTATCGCCAGGACTTGGTGAAGATGCGTACCCAGGAGCGCAACCACCTGCATGCCCTGTGCCATCACCCCCATGCGGACGCGGCAATCATCCAGCGCCAGCGCCAGCACCTGGCGTACCTCAATGGCCAGATCAAAGCCCTTGAAGCCGAGGTGAAAACCCTGCTGGCGGGTGACCATCCCTGGCGGGAGGCTGCCCGGCGCTTGCAGACGATCAAGGGGTTTGGCCCGATCGTCACCGCCTGGCTCTTGGTCGCCACCCAGTGTTTCGCCTTTTGCGACACGCCGGAACAAGCTGCTGCCTACGCTGGCCTGGTACCCTATCCGCGCCACTCTGGCTCCTCCCTACGCGCTACACGCTCAACCGGACGGACCGGTCACGCCCAACTGCGCACCATGCTCTATATGGCCGCCTTATCCGCCGCTCGCCACACCCCGCCGGTCAAAGCTCTCTATGACCGCCTACTCGCGCGCGGCAAGCCCAATAAAGTGGCCCGTGTCGCTGCCGCGCGCAAACTCGTCCACATTGCGTGGGCCGTCGTGGTGAAGGAGCGCGACTTTGATCCGTACTACACCCCCTCTCGTCAAGCGGTGCCTATGCCCACTTGACAACCAACACCGTATCTCTCCAGCCGAGCTAGAGAGGGGGACTTTGATCACCGGATGGGACGTTTTCCCCCTCCCTGGCTCTGCCGGGGAGAGGGCCAGGGGGAGGGGCGTTCCGCCCGTACCGCGCACCCAGAAGCCTTAAGTTGGTGCGCCGCTGCTCTGCTGCGCCCTGTTTGTAGGGGCGTATGCGATACGCCCCCGCCAGACTTCCGAAGTTTCCGAAACTTCGGAAGTCTTTTTCGGCGCGGCAGAGTGGCGCTCTCACTTTTCGCGTGGGGGCTATTGGCTATAATTGCCGTAACAGGCCGAAGAAGGACAGACGCTGAGGGAAGCGTATGGCCGGCGGCAAGGGACTGAGCCGCGCGCTGGCAGTCGCGCTGTTCTTCGCGTTGCTGGCGGGGGTCGCCATGAACCCGCTGAGCGCGCATCTCAATTCGCGCGTGCCGGGCGTACCGCCCGAATCGGGGCGCGTGCTCGATTACTATCACTTCCACTGGAATCTGTGGTGGCTGCGCCATGCCGTGCAGACTGGGCAGAGCATCTGGTACACGGACATGGTCCTGGCCCCCTTCACCCATAACCTGGCTTACCACTCGCTCACGGCCTCCATGCTGCCCCTCTATGTGGTGCTGGAGCCGCCCTTGGGCCACCTGCGCGCCGCCAATGCCATCATCTGGATCAGCCTGGCGCTGACCGGCGCGCTGATGGCCGGGTTCCTGCGCTGGCGCGGGATCGGCTGGCCGCTGGCGCTGGCAGGGGGAATCGCGCTGGCCCTGTCGCCCTACATGGCCGATCACGCCGCCAGTGGGCACCTCAACCTGCTGACCGTCTGGTGGCTGCCGCTGGTGCTTTTCGCCTGGGAGCAGACCGCGCGGACGCGGCGGGTGCGCTGGGCCGCCCTGACCGGGGTGGTGCTGTGGGGGATGTGGTTCACCGACACGCTGATCATTTTCTGGGGCGGGCTGCTGCTCGGCCCGCTGGCGCTGATCGCGCTGTGGCGCGGCCCGGACGGGCGCGCCCGGCTGCGGCTGGTGGCGCTGGGGATGCTGGCCCTGCTGGTCACGGTCGCCCTGGCCTGGCTGCTGGGGCCGCTCCAGCCGACGCTCGACTTCGAGACGGGCGAGCTGCCTCCCGCGCGCCTGCTCACGCTGCGCTACTACTCGCTCGCGCCCGAATCGCTGCTGCTGCCTGGCCTGGGCCGCGCCCAGAAGGTCGGCACCGAGCACGACGAGACGTTTGGCCTGACCCTGGTTGTGCTGACCGTCGTCGCCCTGTTCGTCCGTGTGCGCAGCCGGGAGCGTTGGGTCTGGCTGCTGGCGGCGCTGCCCGCGCTGATCCTGGCCCTGGGGCCGGATGTGGAAGTGCTTGGCCTGCGCGTGCCGCTGCCCTTCCGCCTGATCCACGAGCTATTTGGCGGGCAGATGCGCACGCCGATCCGCTTCCTGCCCCCGGCGACGGTGGGGCTGATCGTCTTCGTCGCGCACACCTACGACGCCTGGCTGCGCGCCCATCCGCGCCTGCCGGGGCGGGCTATTGTCGTTGGCGGGGTGTTCTTCCTGTTGGTGGACTACGGCGCTTTTGTCCCTTTCCCCACCCTCGCCGCGCTGGAGCCGTATGATTTTCATCGTATGATGCGCCAGGAGCACTACGACGACTACGATTACGTGGTGCTCGACGTGCCGTCGGGACCGTTCACGGGCTGGCGCGATGTCGGGTCGCACCCAGAGGCAATGGTCTATGGCATCACCCACGAGAAGCGCCAGGTAAGCGGGCTGCTTTCGCGCATTCCTATCGAGCAGCACCTGTTCTACGAGCAGAATCCGCTGCTTGGCTGGCTGACGGACTCGCGCTCGCTCGATGCCAGCGCCGCTGCGAGCAGCCTCAAGCAGTTCGTCAGCGAATGGCCGCTGGGCTACGTCGTGGTCCACCTGAATTGGCTGGAGCCGGAGCGTGCGCAAAAGGTGCTGGCTTTCTTCAACGCGCAGGACAGCGTGTGCCCGGTGACGGTCGAGCGCGACGCCGTGCTCTACCGCACGATCAGCCATCCCAAGGGCTGCCCGCCGCGCACCCCGCCGCAGACTGCGCCCGGTGAGTACACCCTTTACCTGGGCGAGCCGGCTCCCGCCGCGCTCATGCCCGATGCGCCGTTCGTCGGACACGGCTGGTACCCGCCGGAGGACATTGGCGGCGAGAGGGCGCGCTGGGCCGGAGACGGCAGCGAGGCGCTGCTTTACGCCAGCCTGCCGCCGGGGAGCGCCTACGCCGTCACCTGGCGCGTGGTGGCCTTCCACGAGCCGCGCGCGGTCAAGGTGGTGGTGGGGAATCTGGTGAAGGGGGAGCCGGTCATCGCGCCACTGGGCACCTTCACTGTCGCGCCGGGCGGCTGGTCGGAGCACACGCTGACCATCCCCGCTGACCTGGTGGCGGCACTGGGCGGCGACCTGGTCATCTCCCTGGTCGCTGACGGCGCGATCTCGGCGGCGGAGGTGGGGCTTTCCGCCGACGCGCGCCCGCTGGCGCTGGCCTACGACTGGGTGCGCTTCACTGCCGTGCCCGGCCCGTAGGGGTGCTGCCCTGCCGCGCCCTGTCCGTAGGGGCGTATGGCCATACGCCCCCACCAGACTTCCGAAGTTTTGGAAACTTCGGAAGTCTCGTTCTGCGCAATGCTCCTACGAGAACGCCACTCCCATGAAGGTCGGCGGGCATTCCAAACCATTTCCTAACCAGACTTTGCAGATCGGCGCATTTGGCGTATGGTAATAGCAGACCACTCGCTGCGTGCGAAAGGGAAGCGCCGTGTCCCCACAAACTGCAAGCCGCAGAAATCCCCATCGTACCGCCAGCCTGACCGCGCTGCTGGCCCTGGCCGCGCTGGTCGTCGCGCTCTGGGCGCTCTACGCCGCGCACCGCAACGATTCCGGCCTGGCCCCCAGCGTTGATTTCAGCGATGGGGTCAGCGAGGCCGAGGCTCTGGCTATCCTGGAGCGGGCGCAAGACGCAACGGCTTTCACCGGCAGCCTGCTCAGCTTCCTGGAAGTCTCGATGGCGGCGATCAGCGTCGCCCTGGTGCTCGGCGCGTGGATGCTGCGCAGCATGATTCTCGACCAGGTGGAGGAGTCACGCGCGCTGAGCGCCCGCATCGAGGCGACGCTTGGCGCATATGAGCAGCGTTTCGCCGCGCTGCAGGAGACGGTTGAGAATGAGGTCGGTGTGCTTTCGCTGCAACTGCTGGCCGAGCAGCAAGTCCGCGCCCACAACAACGACACGGCCATTGCCACGCTGCAGCGCGCCCTTACCATTGACGAGACCGATCACGCCACCAACTACCTGCTCGGCTATCTCTACACCCAGCGCAAGGAGATCGTGCAGGCCATCGCCCACCTGGAGCGCGCGCTGGAAAAAGAGCCAGACTTCACTCCGGCGATTGCCGCGCTGGGGCTGGCCCTGCGCCGCCAGGGTGACGGGCTGGACGCGCCCGGCCAGGAAGACGAGCGCGCGCGCGCCTGGGAGCAAGCCGAAGCCCGGCTGAAGGAGGCGCTGGCCCGCGATCCGCGCCTGACCGACGCCGAGGGCGAATCCTACTACGGCACGTTGGGCGGGCTGTACCGGCGGCAGGGGCGGCTCTACGCCGCGCTGGACGCCTACGAGCGGGCGCGCAGTGTCACGCCGCACTCATCGTACCCGCTGATCAACCTGGCCTCGCTGCACAAGCGGCTGGGCAACGATGCTGAGGCCGAGCAAGCCTTCCGTGACGTGGTGCAGCGCGCGCAGTGGCAGCTTGACGACGACCCGCGCGACAACTGGACGCGCTGCGACCTGGCCCAGGCGTATCTGGTGCTTGGCCAGCCGGACGCGGCCTTTCAGCACTTCGCCCGCGTGCTCGACCAGGGGGCCGAGCCGGGCATGTTGGAGACGGTGCGCAGCGGGCTGGCCTTCCTCAGCGAGTCTCCGACGCCCATCCAGCGGCTGGACGCGCTGATCGCGCGCATTGACGAGGCGCTGGCCCGGCCTGCACAGGACGCCGCCCTGTGAGCACGCTCCCCCCGGATAATCCCGCCGCCCAGGTGCTGCGTCTGGCCTTCGGGCGGAGCGTCCCGGCGATGCCCGCGCCGGTCGCGCCAGGCGAGAGCGAGCATGGGCTGGCCTTTGCCCTGGACGTGCCGGGCGTCCCCCCCTATGTGCTGCTGCGCCGCTACCCGCCCACCCAGCAGATGCAAGCCCTGCGCGCCTTCCGCGTGATGCGCGCGCTGGGCGCGCTGCACTTCCCCGTGCCGGCGGTGTATTACCTGGGCTGGAGCCAGCACGACGATCACACCCTGTTGCTGGCCGAGCGGGTAGCGGGCTGGCGCGTCGCCGGGCAGCCGCACGCCTTCTTCGCCCGCGCCGGCACCGACTTCGCCCGCACGCTGGCCCGGCTGCACGCTCTGCCCTGGGACTCGCTGCCAGACCTGCCCGTTACGCCGCTGCGCTACGCCTTTGGCGAGCTGGCCCGGCTGGTGCGCCGCCTGGAAACCTGGGAGCTGCAAGAGATTCTCGACTGGCTGATCCGGCACGTGGATGCGGTCGAAGAACTGCCGCGCGCCATCACGCACGGCGAGTACACGCTGGAGCGCGCCGTCGCCCAGCCGCCGCGCATCGTCGCCATCGAAGGGTGGGAGCACGCCGTCCTCGCTGACCCGCGCTTTGACATCGGCTTCGCCAGCGCCATGCTCGGTGCCTACGGCGTTGCGCTCAGCGGCCAATTCCAGGAGGCTTACCAGGCGGCGGCGGGGTCAGTGCCCGATCTGGTCTTCTGGGAGGTGTTCAGCGCATTACGCCTGTTGGCAAGGGTGGGGCGCAGCCTGTCCACGCTGCGCGCGGAGCAGCGCGAGCGCTTCCTGGCGCGGGCGTTCCCTTACTGGCAGGGGTTGCTGGCGCTGGTGCAGGCGCGGACGCGGGTTGGACTATTGTAGAGAGCCAGCCAAACTGAGTTACAATAGGGCTGAAGACTCTTTTGGGCAGACTGGACACGCGCTCCATCATGAAACCACCCCAGAATCCCACTGCTGGGCCGCCCGATGGCGTAGTGCGGTTGTACACCATCGGCCACAGCAATATGCTGGCTGAGGAATTCCTTGCCCTGCTCGACCAGCACGGGATCACTGTGCTCGTGGATGTGCGCAGCGCGCCATACAGCCGCTATGTGCCGCAGTTCAATAAGGCCAATTTGCAGGGGCTGTTTCGCCAGCAGCACAGGGATTATCGTTTCGCGGGAGAATGGCTGGGCGGACGACCCCAAGACCCCGCTGTTTATCGAAAGGGTGTTGTTCCCGATGACAGCACGGCGCGCGCCGAGTTTCTTGAGAAAGTTGACTACGAAGCGGTCATGCGGCAAGACTGGTACCGGCGCGCCATAGACCATCTTCTGGCAATCGTGCGCGACGCGACAGCGCAGGGAGGGCGCGTGGCCATCATGTGCAGCGAGAGCGATCCCCAGGAATGCCACCGTCACCACCTGATCGCGCGCTCATTGATAGACCCGCACGTTCGTGTGGTCGAGATCCCCGTCCAGGTCTTTCATATCCTGCGCGAGGGCAGTCCGCGAGAAGTGACCGCCGGAGACTTTGAGAAGTTTGAGCAGCTACAGTTACTATAGAATCCCATGCGCGCCGATCCCTCAACTATTGAGTTGTTTACGGGTGGATCGCGCCTGAAGAGACCAGGCTCCTGCGCCTGGCTGATGACGATGTTTGGCGTCTGGTGCTCAGCCGGACGACCCATGACACAGTGGCGGCGATGTTTGGCGCGTCGCTGCATGACCAGAAGCGCGTTGAGCCGGGGACAGGAACGCGCTCGCTGGGGACGATCAAGCCCGCCGCAATAGCGAGTGTATTCTTGAGGGATGACCTCTATAAGGAAGGCAAGCGTGGCTATCGGCTGAGCTTTCGCGATTCGTCGGGCCAGACATTCTGGAATCTGCCCATCACGGACCTGTCTTTGCGCTACTACGTGGATCACCAACACACGCAAAAAGGGATAGCTTTGCCGAAAATCTCAGCCCAATTGCAGTGGTGGTTTCAGAAAGCCGAAACCTGGCTACGCCTGGGCCTGACCCGTCCCTGGCAGCCGGCGGACGAAGACACGGCCTGGTGTTATCTCCAGGTGACAGGTATCTACACGTTTCCAGACTACCTGCGCGGCGCTTGTTTTGCCGACTTTGCGCCCGCTTGATTCCTTACCCACGTTTCCTAGAAAGGTGACTATCTGCACATGGACTGCCGCATAACCAAGATGGCCCACGTTCTGCTCCACTACTCGACGGCAACCCAGCCGGGCGAGCGCGTGTTGATCCGCAGCACCAGCCCCGCCGGTGAGCCGCTCTGCCAGGCGCTGTACGAGGAGGCGCTGCGCATGGGCGCGCGCCCCGCCGTCTACATCCACATGAGCGAGGAAGAATCAATCGCCCTGGAAGCGACCACCGACCCCGACCTGTTGGGCGATGTCAACCCCATGCTCAAGATGATGTATGAGGAAGCGCCGGTCGTCATCCGCATTGACGCCGAGGAGAACTCGCGCGACCGGAGCGCCTACCCGCTTGAGCAGCAAGTCGCGCGGGCCAAAGCGCGCTCGGCGCTGATCAACATCCAGATGCGGCGCGAGGCAGCCGGAGAATTGCGCCGTTGCACGACGCAGTTCCCCACCTTCGGCTATGCGCAGAACGCGGGCATGTCGCTGCGCCAGTACGCCGACTTCGTCTTCGGTGCGTGCAAGCTCGACCTGGACGATCCGGTTGCCGCCTGGAAAGCGTTCTACGAGGCGCAGGATCGCCTGATCGCCTGGCTGGAGGGCCGCAAGCATGTTCACGTGCGCGGCGACCATATTGACCTGACCATGTCCATCGCCGGGCGGCTGTTCAAGAACGCTGGCGGCAAAGAGAACTTCCCCGATGGCGAAATCTTCACCGGGCCGGTCGAGGACAGCGTGAACGGCTGGGTGCGCTTCACCTACCCGGCGTATTTCCGAGGCAATGAGGTCAAGGGCGTCGAATTGGAGTTCCGCGATGGGCTGGTGGTCAATGCCCGCTCCGAGACCAACCAGGACTTCCTGATCGCCACGCTGGACACCGACCCCGGCGCGCGCCGCCTGGGTGAGTTCGCCATCGGCACCAACTCGGACATCCAGCAGTTCACCGGCTCGATCCTGTTCGACGAGAAGATCGGCGGGACGGTGCACCTGGCCGTCGGCCAGGGCTACGGCGAGACGGGCAGCGTCAACAATTCCGACGTGCACTGGGACATGATCTGCGACATGCGCCAGGGTGGTGAGATCATCGTGGATGGGACGCTGTTCTACAAGGACGGGCAGTTCATGGTCGGCTGATCGCCCTCCGGTCTGGCAAGCAATGCACACAGAAAAACCCCGGCGGATTGCCGGGGTTTTGTGCTGTGCTCCTCAGGTAGGATTTGAACCTACAACCCTCCGGTTAACAGCCGGATGCTCTGCCGTTGAGCTACTGAGGAATGTGCTTGAAAGCTTACCAGAGTGGCCGGGGGCTGTCAAGGAGAAAACTGCTCATTTGCGCGCCCCTTCCATTTGCTGTCTGGCAGGCGGAGTTCAGCTCCGATTACGGATTGCCCCCGCCCGCTGCAAGTACGTCGGTGTCCAGCCAGATCGTTACCGGGCCGTCGTTGTGAATCTCGACCTGCATCCGCGCGCCGAAGACGCCCATCGCCACACGCGGCACCCCTGCCTGGCGCAGCATGTCGGCGAAGCGCGCGATCAGCGGCTCGGCGATCTCCGGCGGGGCGGCATCGGTGAAGCTGGGGCGGCGGCCCTTGCGCGCGTCGGCGTAGAGCGTGAACTGTGAGACGACCAGGCAGCCGCCGCCCACGTCCAGCAGCGACAGGTTGAACTTGCCGTCGGCATCCTCGAAGACGCGCAGCCCGGCGATCTTGCGCGCCAGCCATTGGGCCTGTGCCTCGCCATCGCCATGCCCCACGCCAACCAGGATCACGAAGCCGTGATCAATCGCGCCGGCGATCTCCCCGTCAACGCGCACGGCTCCACTTCGCACTCGCTGCAACACAGCGCGCATGGTCATTCCTCCCCGGTGAGCAGTTGCGGCCACCCGTGACCGCCGGCCCCATTCTACGCCAGGGGGCCGCGCAAACAAAACGCCCGCCAGGATTGGCGGGCGAGTATGGACCTGAAGGGATTCGAACCCTTGACCTCTACAGTGCGATTGTAGCGCTCTCCCAGTTGAGCTACAGGCCCGCGACACCGGGACAAGCAGGGGGGTACTCGCCCCAGTGTGTCGGAATTGTAGCAGCGCGCTCCGGCAGTGTCAAGGTTGAGCGGCGGCGGTGTGCTCTGTTCCATGACAGAAGACCCCCGGCCCGGTACAATGGAATCGCGTGTAATGCTAGGGGAGACAGGCAATGCCCCAGGAGTTCGTCAGCCGGGCCGATGGCTACGTCAAATGGCTGCGCGAGCGCGTCGGCCCCCGGCTCATCTATCTGGTCTACGCCACCAACCTGGTCTTCGACGAGGCCGGGCGCATCCTCGTCCAGCGCCGCTACGACTTCGAGTGGCTGGGCGTGCCCGGCGGCGCGCTGGAGCTAGGCGAGGACATCCGCACCTGCGCCGAGCGCGAGACGCTGGAAGAGACCGGTCTGCGCGTCGAGGTCGAGCGCCTCGTTGGCGTTTTCAGCCACCCTGACTACAACCTGTGCTATCCTAACGGTGATTGCGTCCAGCAGTGGACGGTGTGTGTCGTCTCGCGCCCGGTCGGAGGGCGGATTCGCGCTGACGGAGCCGAGACGCTCGCCGTCACCTGGCTGGCGGTGGACGAGGCCCTGCCGCACTTCCCGCCCGCTTACCAGGCGATGGTTCGCGCCGCCCTGGAGTCGCCGGGCGAGGCCGTGCTGGAGCCGGTCTACGCCGAGCCGGTGCTGACGCCCTATTACCCGCTGCTGCGCGCGGGAGTCGGGCACGCGCCGGTGATCCTGCCGGGGGCGATGGCCCTCGTGCCCAACGAGCGCGGGGAATTGCTGTGCACGCGGCGTACCGATGACGGGCTGTGGCACCCGCCGGGCGGCTACGCCGACCTGGGCGAGACAACCACAGCGACAGTTATCCGCGAAGTGCGCGAGGAAACGGGGCTGGCCATCGAGCCGGTGCGCGTGATGGGCCTCTACAGCCAGACGCCGCTGATGCTGGCCCGCTATCCCAACGGCGACGTGGTGCACAACGTCGGCATCGCCTTCGAGTGCCGCATCACCGGCGGGGCGCTCCGCGCCGATGGCGACGAAGCCAGCGCCGTTGCCTTCAAGCCGGTCGAGGAACTGCTGGCGCAGTCGTTCACGAGCCTGACTGATACACCGCAGCTTCTGCGCGATTACCTGCGCCGCGAGACGTGGCCGGTGTTGCGCTGAGGCTCTATAAATAAGAACGCGAGATAATAACCTCACCCCACTCGGCGC
>JAXGOK010000029.1:0-49644 GCA_040767545.1 Aggregatilineaceae bacterium
GAAACATATGGTGTTACTGAACCTGCAATACGCCATATATGGGCATCAGCGACCTTATTTCACTATGTCAACCATCGCTAACCAAAGAGATATTCGGTTTTTAAGGTGCAAGATGGCTGCGAACCTCCTCGAGAAATCCTGTTCACTTCAGGTTCGCAGATTGAGACTAGATGACAATAGTGCCTTCCAGGTCAATAGAGGGCTTGGCGCCAATATGTTCGACCTGGTCATGCCAGTTGGTTCCCAGATAATAAAACCGGAGGCTATCGCTTTCGGGATCGATGACGTTTAGAAGCAGGCTTTTAAGCACTTTAAGTTGTGCGCCATCAATCAGGCATTCGAAGACGGAATTTTGCACGCGCTGGCCATAGTTCTCACAGTGTCTTGCAACTTGGCGTAACCGCTTTTGCCCTGACGGGGTTCCAGTGCTGACATCGTATGTGATCAAAACCATCATCGTAGATTTCCTAACTCCAAAAGAAGGGCGGATAGGCATCCAGGTCGCCACGCAGATACCGGGCCAGCAACTGGGCCTGAACCTGCGGAATTAACCCAAAGGGAATGCGCTCCTTGAGATAGGGGTGGACAATTTCATCCTTTTTGCGTTCCTGCCAGGCCGTGATGACTTTCTTACGGGTATCGTCGTCCATCAACACACCACCACTTTCCTTTCGGATGAACCCCTTACCATTGACCTGTCTGCGATTGACCAGGGTCAGGGCCAGCCGATCGGAAAACACTGGGCGCAACTCTTCCATCAAGTCAAGTGCCAGTGAGGGCCGCCCAGGCCGGTCCGTATGTAGGAAGCCCATCTGGGGATCCAACCCCACGGTTTCCAGCGCAGAAACGACCTCATTGGTCAAGAGTGAGTAGAAGAAGGAAAGCAAGGCGTTCATATTATCCCGTGGCGGTCGGCGGTTGCGGTCAGCGAAGCGAAAGTCTTCCTTCTGGTGCAGGATCAGTTCTCCAAAAACGCGATAGTATTGTTTAGCTGCGCTACCTTCCAGGCCGCGCAGGGATTCAATGCTGGTGGCTTCCTGGATTGCTGACAACGTTGCTCTCAAGAACTCGGAGGCAGCCTGCAAGGCCGGGATATCCACCAGCAAGGCGTGGTCGCGTAGAGCACGTTCGATTACCTTGCGGCTATTGCCGATTTTGCCAAGCAGGCAGGAAGCCGCAATGGACATACAAGCGGCTTCATCCTGAGCCAGCTCGTACTGCTTCTTGCGCAGCAGCAGATTCCCCTTCGTTGGCCCAGTAATGCGTGCCAGAAAACGCCCGCTGGGCCTGAGAAAAGTCAGGCCGATATTTCGCTCGGCGCAGGCACCCATTAGGGCCGGACTCACCCCCGGATAGTTGAAGCAAACGATGCCCTGCAAGTTGTGCAACGGCAGGCGCAGAGATTTGCTGTCATCTGTCTTGACCACTATCGTCTCACCATCCAGGGTAAGGAAAGCTTCCGGTGTGGTGACATAGAGCACGTTGCCAAGCTTTCTCATCACTCAAGCCTCCTCGATGTACTGCTGAATGTAGTGGGAGGCCGGAACTGTTTTGTACTGCAAGTCTGGCAGGCAAATCTCGGCCAGTGAGCAGGACCGACACGCCTTTGATGGTTTGACCTGCGGGGTATAACCACGCCGGAAGTACTCGTGCATTTCTTTGGCGGCCTTGTGTACCAAGGTGCGCAGTTTAGCCGTGAACTCCACCTGCACCCGATGGCGAGTCTGTCCGTAGAATACATAGCCATGCGGAATAGAGACTGCCAGCATCTCTTCCAGGCAGATGGCCTGAGCGCAAAGCTGGGCCTCGTCACAGGGATCATGCTTTTCTCGTCCACGCTTATGCTCTACTGGCGCAGGCTGGTAAGAGCCTGTGCGCCCCGGCAGTTGGACGCCTTCAACTGCGAGGGCGAATTCGACCACATCGCAAATCCCGGTTATCCCTAGGGAGGGCGAAGCAACCGGCACCGACCGGGCAATGATCACTTCTCCCCGTTTTTCGGTGAAGAAGGGATCATCAGCCCGGCGGTGCATGAGATGCCCCTCGACCGTGAGCACATTTTCCTGCCATTGCTGTTCAATGTGGATGAGCGCCCACTGTCGCCGGCAGAAAACGAAGTGCTGGATGCCAGAGAGTGGCAGCCATTCTTCGGGAAGATACTCGGTCATAGCATCTCGATGATCTCAACCCCATCTGGCAAATGGTCACGGTTGACAGAAGCGACGTAGTCCGAGAATCGACGCGGCACTGCAACGTCGGGCTTGCGCTCCACTTGGACTCGCTCAAAGAGCACATGCGACGGCGCGTTCCCCAGGTCGCTCTGGTGCTTGAAGACCACCAGCTTGCGCGTGGCCATTTTGCCTCGAGCGGCGGAATGATCATGCTCGAACATGTTGATCAACGCTTCCCAGAGCAGAGTCAAGTCATCTTCGGAGAAGCCAGTGCCTTTCTGCGGCTCATTGGCCAATTTGGCCGAGATGTAACCTTCTGCACGGTACAGGCCGTACGGCACAATGTGCTTGCGCCCCATAGTGCGTTCTTTGCCCAAGTCTTCGGACCGAGTCACAGCCTGGCGCGTGATGGTGACCTCTTGCTGGGTGATGGGATCGATGCTGTGTGAGAAGTTGATCTGCACCGGCCCGCGTACCTGCCCACAGTTGACTTCGGTGGTCATCACAGCGCCGAAGGTTCGCACATCAAAAAAGTTCTCGCACATCCATTGGCGGGCAGCAGAAACGCCCTCAAGATTCGCTTTTCCGGGTTCGAGGTCGAGTGATTTATAGGCTTCTTCGTGTTTCTTGTTCAGTGGCGTGCCTTCTTTGACGTAAATGCGGTAGCAAAAAGCATCGCCCTTGACCAGCTCAACGTAGTTGCGAATCTTGCGCTTGATCGCCACATCGGTGACGAGGCCGTGCCCAGTTTCCGGGTCAATGCGCGGCATGTTACCGGCATCGGGATCGCCGTTGGGATTGCCATTTTCCACGTCGTAGAGCAGAACAAACTCGTAGCGGTTGTTGATCGGGTTAGCCATGATCTCGTTCTCCTTATGGCTGAAAAAACTGAACAAGAAGCCGTCATGTATGCATTCATCAGTTGCGCGTTGCGCCAGCACAGAGCAGGTGCCGCGTTGCCCTGTGTTCAGGAATGCCCGTTCTTCTCCCGTTTCAGTCGTTCTCTTCTCCCACCTCCTCTACCTTTTCCTCCGTCCGCTTGGTGTAGATAGCCGCCCGCTGGTGGTAATACCCCAGAATAAAGACGCCCTGTTCATCTAGCGTTAGACGGGATGGGATGGGATTCTGGTCTATATCAAGCTGGTTCATAATGTCCTGAATCTGCCGTTCACGAGCATAGCCATATTCTGCCTTGGCAATATGGTGCTGTGAAAGCCGCAGCAGAATGGGGAAGACGCTGGCGGGCGAAGCACAAGCGGATGTGAAGTAGCGGTCTTTGATGGTAGCTTTTACATTCGGAATGGCGTCTTGCTGGACTTTCTCCAGGACGGCGAACAGCCTACCGAGCAGGTATGCAGGGTTAGTGGACTCCTCACTGAGCGCCATAGTCAGTATCTCCTTGAATGGGTTTTGAGACTGATAACGATATTTGCGCAGCAGATACGCCTTAATGGCCGCAGCGCGCACGTAGTTGATCTTGCTGATGCCTGCGCTACGGTCATCCATGTCAGCGCGAATGCGGTTGATCAGAGCGTAGAACAGCGCCGCAGGGTACGGCGTGTTGGTGAGAATGGCCCTAAACACGACTCCCGCCAGCAGGGGCGAAGCCCCCTTATCGCGAGACTTCTTAGGGATCGTTTCATTGAGGATGTGCCTGACTGTAATGTAAGTGGGCTGACCCTCCCACTCCTTAACGATGGCCAGGTCTTCATAGTGCGCCATGATGTTGCGCGCGATCTTGTCGAACGGGTCGGTAATGAAGAAGCGTACTGAGACACGGGACACGTTGGGCGCCAGGCCCAGAATGTAGAAGCGCGGGTTTTCATCACCCAGGTCTGCAAGCAAGGCATCCAGGTCAATGGGTTGAACACGACGGACTTTGTCCACGACTTTTGCCAATGTCGCTTCGGTCTGTTTGCGCGCTTCCTGCTGCGCCGTATCCTCGTCTTCTTCATAGGTGGGATCGAAGATACTGATGAACGCGGATTCATACGCGCGGTTCGCGCTCTCAGCCCAGTAGACGACTGTGGCATCTCCCAGGTACAACTTCTTGTTCGGATTGGCATCCGAAAGCAGATAGTTCAGGGCTGTCGTGTAGGCAAAGGTCGCCTTCTTGCTGACCGGAGAGTTTTGGCCCTGAGAGCGGTTGTACGATTCGTATGCGCTGGCATTGAACCCCACCAACGTTGTGCCGGAAGGCTGTCCTCCGCGTACACCTTTCAGGCTGGCGTGCAGGCGTTCTACTGGTGCGATGTCGCCAGTCACCAGGCATTGCATCCGCTCCGCATCCTGCCCCTGAACATAGTCTTCCCAGACCTGGCGGATGGCGGGATCGTCATGCACATACTTGCCCTCAAACAGAAAGACGAGATTGCCGCCTTTTAGCAGATCATCCCGACGGGCGATTATCGCCGGATGCTGCTGCCCCACCTCCGGATCATACTTGGCTAGAAAGCTGAGTGTAGCGCTTGCGGCATCACTGTTCGCCTTTTCGAGCAGCTCGAGGTTATGAGCGCGGAACGCTGCGAAGCGTTTGCGACTGTACGTAGCGCCTCTGTCCGAAAGGCCAAGCGCATAAACCGCGTTGTCCCATAGAAAGTTGGCGGCAATGTTGACCGTGCGTTCCACCCGAGCTGGCACAGTCATGCGGCGCGGCACTTCGTTCGTTTTCTTGCCGCGCTGCACCTGCTCGTACAGGGGGAGCACATCCAGCAAGTCGCCATCGGCGGAGATGTTGAGCGCGAACCTGACGTTCTCTGCGCTATACCCGAACGGAGCGATCTCGGTTTGGGGGTCGTCAAGCAGAATGTGATAGTAGCGATAGAGCGATTGCAGGATCATAGTATCATCCTTTCAGCGTGACACCGCGCAGATCAATCACCCCATCGCACATCTCAGCTTTGAAGAACCTAGGCTTGATGTCCTTGGGATCGCTGAAGTCCAGATCGTAAAGCATCCAACCCAAATCGTGCTTGCCAGCCAAACTGCTGCTGGGAATATCGCCGTTTTCGAGCAACTTTATGTCTGCGGGGAATTCACGGGTGCCCAGGTACGGGGTGTGGTGGTATTGTCCCTTGCGCAGGCGACGCACGACGATGTTGTAATGTTTTTCTTCCGAATCATCTGGTCCAGCCATGTCCGCCATCTCAAAGTGGGCTTCGATGACGTAGTGCACATTCTTAAGTATCATTGATGCACGCTGCTGGCGTTGTTTAGTCGTATCTAGGAAGAACGGATCAGTTGCCCCCTTCATCCGGCGCTCAGCCTCGCGGGTGGATATCTTCTCGCTTACCTCATTGCGCCGGATGTTGGTGAACTGGATCTCGTTCAGCACATGGATTTTGTCAATCACCCAGCGAATGGCCGGCTTCCAATAGACGGCTTCGATAATGCCGCGCGCTGCCGACGGAGTGATGACATCGTAACTGACACGTTCAACCTTCATCTCCGGACGCGTGAACAGGGCATATTTGCCCCACACACGGATCTTGATTCCGTATCCCATAGGAAATACCCTTTCACTTATCCGTCATAAAATACGGCATCGCCACCGCTGTCTTCGGCGAGAACCAGGCCGGTTTCGGGGTGGTACCAACGTTGCATGTGGTCGTTGTCCAAAACATGGTAACTGTCAGCAATCGTATAAATCACCCCCTTGCTCTGTAGATTCTGGAACTCTCGCTCGTAGATATTCACTGTGTAGGTCTGCAATTGGCGCAAGATTCTGGAAGGATATGGCGCATAAAGAAGATCATTTATCAGTCTTCTCGCAGTGTCATCGTAAGGAATGATGACTGCGACGGTATTCTGGTCAATCAGCCTGAACTCCCTCCCCGCTCTTTCAAAGTCGAAGTCAATTCGGCTGCGTCCTTTGTCCAGCAACTCGACAACCTTGTGTGCGTCAAAGTTGCACTCAGCCTGGAGCGTGAAGAGCATCCGGTAGTATGCTTCAATAGCAGCGATAGCTGTGGGATCAGCAGCATGTTCACGCAGTACTGCTTGGGCAGCGGAGCCAGTTTGCTGAATGAATATGGGTGTTCGCTTGATAAACTCTGTATCGGGGACAAAAACGAACATCTCAGCACTGACCCGCTTCATCTCGCGATTAACCCGCCCCGCAGCTTGGATGATCGAATCCAGTCCCGCTAGTGCTCGATAGCCAACCGGAAAGTCGATATCAATCCCGGCCTCCATGACACTTGTCGAAACTACTCGGCAGGGCAAGCCTTCGACCAGCCTCGCATGGATTTCCCTCAATTTCGCCTTGCGATGAGCCGGATGCATTAGGGTTGAGAGGTGGAATTTTCCGTCCCCCTTCACACGGTCAAATAATCCTTTGGCATGGCGGCGCGTATTGACGATACACAGTGCCTGGGCTGCACTATTCAGTCGCTCAACAAGTCCGTCATCTGTCAGCGTCCCCAGGTTTTTCACTTGTACCCGACGGAAGAAAGCAAACAAGTCCTGTGGATTGGGGGCCAGTTCGGTGAACTGCACGCCGTTCGGGAAGAATCTCTGCAATGCGGGCTGGGTTGCGGTGCAGAAGACAGCCGTAACACCATAGTTTTGAACCAGTTCTCGAATGGCGAACATGCATGGCTTCAGATATTCAAGCGGCAACAACTGCACCTCGTCAAAGACGATGACGCTTTTAGCGATATTGTGCAGTTTGCGTGCCCGCGACTTTTGGCTGGCAAACAGGGATTCGAAGAATTGCACGTTGGTGGTGACCACAATGGGAATGTCCCAGTTCTCTGTGGCCAGCCTCAGTTTTTCCTGCAGCCGGTTTGTCTCGTCATCCTGGGCCTGGTGCATCTCTTTCCAATCGAAATTGGAGTGGTGTTCCAGCACGTTTTCCGCACCCAAATCGCCAAGCGCCTGCCGGAACACGGCTGCGTTCTGTTCAATGATGCTGGTGAACGGGAGAACGTAGATCACCCGCTGCAGTTCATGGATGTGGGCATGGTTGAGGGCGAAGGCCATTGAAGCCAATGTTTTTCCGCCGCCAGTTGGTACAGTGAGAGTGAAATATCCCGGTTGTTCCTCTGATTTTTGCAGGCACGCATTGAGTATTTCAGTGCGTCTACGGTTGATTTCTTGCTGCGGATTCTTGAATCGCTCGATGTGGCGATTGAATTGGCCTGCCAGGGTTTCTATGCTCGCATACTGCCCCCGTGACAGGACTTGCTCTTCTTGCATGTAGCATTCTGTTTCCAGCCAGTCAGCGTCCACTAGCACAGAAAACAGCATCCGTGTCAGGAAAGACAGCGTAAATCCTGGATTATCGCGATTGACATTTAGACGAGGCGGCTGGATTTGTAGTTGAGTGGTAGCGATTTCCTCCCTGTAGCTACTGTAATCTGGCAACTTTCTCTTCTCGCGCCGGGCCAGTAGTGTAGGATCACTATCTACATCGGCTGGACTGCCATAGTCTGGTAAGCCAGTATGGTGCCCAGCGATACAATAGGAAATCAACTCGGCAAGCAATTGGTCGCGCCCTTCAGGAAACAATCTTATGATTTCTCTGGCGCCAGCCGTCGCATGATCAACACGTCGCTTGCTGCCTCGTAGGCGGGCCTGAAATTCCTGTGAATACTTGCCGATATCGTGGAGCAGTCCGGCAACACGCGCCATGTCAGCGATACCCAGTCCTTGTCCCATTTTGGCTGCCAGTTCGCTCGTGGCCGTCAGGTGATCAATCAAAGGCTGCCATTCGGTTTCGTCTACACCTTCCTTAGAATGAGCATAGTATTGGGCAGCGGCGTTTTGCGTTCTCACGGAAATAGCATACAAACCTGCCGACCTCCTCGTCTCCCTCTCCCGTACTTTCCGCAAGACGTGCTGCCCCAAAACCTGGCAGTCTGGGCCCCAACTACCGGGACGCAGTAGCATTGCGCGTGGTTCGGGGATTTGCGTATGTCAAAGGAACTAACCATTCAGCTATAAGGTGCTCGTTGAGTGGGTTGCCATCCGTTTCGCGACGTTCTGGTAGCCTAGGGCATGAGACAGGCTGCGAAGGTTGATGTTTCGTCTCGGCTAATCCAGATTACCCACACACCGTTCGGTTACTCAATGGACGCAGGGCATTTGGGAATCGAAAACAGCTCATCGTTTGAAGGCAGACAGTGCGACTGCATCAATTCTTGAAATTACGAATTATGCCACAGATATACTGAATTGAATGGCCCTGATAGTATGTATATCATTAAATACAGTTCAAATGATACTATCACTTTATCATTATACACCAAACATGCTTTGACCGGTGAGGTTTGGGGGCATCTCAGGATGAGGGCGGCAAAACCATTGACCTCGAAGGCGATCGGGTCGGACGGCTGGAACGGAGCCAGGATCAGGCTGGCCTGCATATCAAGATGTCTGCTCGGAAACCGTGCGGACAAGCCTTCTGCTTCAAAACCCAGTCTTCGTAATGCCCAATGGTTCAGAAAACCAATCTTCGGTGGAAATGGGTGGCACGCAACGTCGCGGTAGTAGTCGCGGATAATTCCCCTGCTCGGACGCGTACACTTCGGCGAGGGTGGATTATCGAGTTACCTCGTGATGGCATGTATGCAGTACGATGCCGCTCAGATTGTCACGTACGAGTCTCGGAATTACTCTGAGATGCGATCTTCCCTTGCTGCCTCACTTGCCACTTGCCTGCAGACTTTCGCTCGTCAAGTGCGTCCTCCTCACTACGGCACTAGAACCGCAGAGGAGCTTCCACATCAGCGAGACAGAGAGTGGGAGCTCATTCCCGCGAGGCTAATCCCGCTCTCACTACTTGCGAACGCAGCGCCGCTGGTGCCTCGCAGGCAGACTTGGCGTGGCATTTCGGCGTGCGTGCCTCTGTCGTGCATGGGCGGCGGATGAGGTGAAGGTCGCCCCACGCCCCTGGGCGCGCGACACGGTTCTGGCAGGCCCAGGCCGGGCGCGTCAAGTACCGGGCGAGTCAGACCCATCGCTTTTGTTGCCAGGTACATGCCCCAGGTCACATCATCCAGCATGGAGATGCGATTGTCGTTGGTCTGCCAGGTCTTGTTGAGCGGACACCAGTCTATCATTTCACGCTGGTGGGGCACTATCTAATCTATGTGCTCTTCTCACTTGTTTTCGTCGTTCTCACCACCAGCATGAGCTTTCTTCTAACCGTATTCCATTTCACTCCCTAACAAGTTTTCGGACATTATGAATACTTAATGACCTTGACAGAACATAATCTTGCCCTATAATCCCATCAGCACGTCATCGGGGTGCAATCCTTTCGTTAACCCGTTCCCTCATCCTTGATATACCAACATTTGAGCGCCGCTCGCGTTTTGCGTGCAGGAGTAGCCGAAGAGGATGGGATTTGACGCGCCTGGCGTCACCCGGTATCACGCCTAAGCTCATCAGCGCGGGGAACCCGATTGTTACGGGGTGAATCCGGCCCACCGGTAGGGTCACTTTTGAGACCCGAACCCATCAGCTAACCTCGCCGGCGTTTCAAAAGCCCTCGGAACCCAATGGTTTCTGGGCTTTTGTTGTTGCTTATTGAGTGTGTTTTGAACGATACGGCTTGGCCTCGGAGGCCGAAAAGGTAGCACGTATGCCCTCGTTATTTCAGAAGATCTTCCGCATCGGGATTGTGACCGAGCCTCTCGGCCCAGAGGATGCTGAAATTGTCCGGCTGGCCCGCCAGGTAGACGAATCGGCTCGGCGGCTATTGGGGCGTTCGCTGGCTATCCGGGAAGTGGATGCGGGCTCCTGTAACGGGTGTGAAATCGAGATCACCGGGCTGACTGGCCCGGTCTATGACAGCGAGCGCTTCGGCATCCACTTTGTCGCTTCCCCGCGCCACGCCGATCTGCTGCTCGTCACTGGACCCGTCACGCACAATATGGCCGGGGCGCTGCGCAAGACCTACGATGCCACGCCTGATCCCAAGCTGGTTGTCGCGGTGGGCGACTGCGCCGAAACGTGCGGCGTATTCAAAAACAGCTATGCCATTGCAGGCCCGGTCGATCGGATCATCCCGGTCAACGTGTTCGTGCGGGGGTGCCCGCCCGAACCGGCGGACATCCTGCGCGGGATTCTCATGGCACTGGGCCGGGGACCGAAGAAGTAGGGGTATCCAAAACCCAAAAGGAACAGTCACCAATCTAATGACCGACTTTCTTTTCCTCGTGATGATCCTGGCATATGCCGCTAGCGCGTTGGCAGCGTTGGCTGGTGTCAAAGGCCAACAGGGGCGCGGGCTGGTAGCGCTCGGTGCAGTCCTTGGCGCGGGAGCAGGGCTTGTGCTCGGCCTATCCGTGATCGCCTCAGGCACGACTTTCTCCCGTTCCTATCCCGATCTGATCCCGCTCACCGGCGGCCTGCTGCTCACGCTCGACCCGTTGGGGGCCTTCTTCTTGATCGTGATCGGGGTGGTTGCCATCCCAGCGGCTATTTACGGCATTGGCTATACCGCTGCGTATGATGATCCCGAAAGCCATAGCAGCACGCTGCCTTTTCTTGACATCATGTTCAGCCTGTTCCTGCTCAGCATGAGCTTGGTGACGATGGCTGGTAACGTGCTCACCTTTCTGCTGATGTGGGAAGGAATGTCGCTTACCTCGTACTTCCTCGTCATGACCGAAAATGACCGCTCCAGCACGCTGCGCGCGGGCTTGTGGTATGCTGCCATGACCCACATTGGGCTGATGCTGCTGATGGCCGCGTTTGTACTTTTGATGGACGGCGGTTCAAGCTCGTTCGCCGATATACGCACCCACTCGGCGAGCTTACCGGCGGCAGCGCGCAACGCCATCTTCCTGCTGGCGTTCTTTGGCTTCGGCTCAAAGGCGGGCATAGTCCCCCTACACGTCTGGCTGCCCAGGGCGCACCCTGCTGCGCCCACCCATGTCTCGGCGTTGATGTCGGGCGTGATGATCAAACTGGGGGTCTACGGCCTGCTGCGCGTCGTGCTTGATCTGTTAGGCGGCGGCCCGACCTGGTGGGGCGGCCTGGTGCTGGGGTTTGGCGTGGCGTCCGCGTTGCTGGGGGTGCTCTACGCGCTAATGGAACACGACCTGAAACGGTTGCTAGCCTACCACAGTGTCGAAAACATCGGGATCATCTTTATCGGCATCGGCGCGGGGCTGATCTTCCACAGCTATGGCCTGATGAGCCTTGCGGCGCTGGGAGTGATCGGCGGTCTATACCACACCATCAACCACGCCAGCTTCAAGGCGTTGCTCTTCTTGGGCGCGGGATCCATTCTGCACGTCACCCATACACGCAACATGGAAAAAATGGGTGGGCTGATCAAGCTTATGCCCTGGACGGCGTTGTTCTTCCTGATTGGTTCGGTGGCGATCTCGGCGCTGCCGCCGCTCAACGGCTTTGTTTCCGAATGGCTGGTATTCCAATCGCTGTTGGCTGGGTTTGAGATTCCCAATCCCGAACTGGCGGTGCTGATGCCGGTTGCCGTTGGGATGCTGGCATTAACCAGCGGCCTGACGGCGGCCTGTTTTGTCAAAGCCTTTGGTATTTCGTTCTTAGCCATTCCCCGCTCAGCCGAGGCCAAAAACGCCCATGAATCCCCGCGCTCGATGCTGGTTGGCATGGGGCTGTTGGCGGCAGTCTGTATTGGCCTGGGGCTGGTGCCAGTGCTCGTTGTGCCCGTCTTGGGGGATGTTATCAGTGGCTTTGGGCGTCTGCCGGAACCAGTGACAGACCTGACCTTCAGGTTATCGCTGCAAACGCCGGAGTCCTTCGGCCAGTTTTCCCCGACGCTTGCCGCCGCCGCTTTGCTGCTGATCCTGGGCCTGATCCCGTTGGCATTCCGCTATTTCCGTGTGAACGTTAGCTTGCGTCTAGGCGAGACGTGGGGATGTGGTGGCTCCGGTCAAACTCCTCGCATGGAATACACTGCCACCGCCTTTGCCGAACCGCTGCGGCGCGTCTTTGCGGAACTGTACCGCCCGACCAAGCGGTTATCAATTGACTTCCATCCTGACTCCAAATACTTCTTGGAGGCGATTGAGTACAAGAGCCACATCACGCCGTTGTTCGACCGCTGGTTCTATAACCCATTCCTGGCGTTCGTCCGTTTGATCTCTGGGCAGGTTCAGCGCCTGCAAAGCGGGTCACTGCATCTCTACCTCGTTTACCTCGCTGGACTGCTGATCGTTTTGCTGATGGCGGCACGGTGGTTGTGATGTCTTGCCCCAAGGAAAATCGTCAATGACCGGTTATGTCTTGGAAATTGCCCAAACGCTGCTGGCGATACTGCTGGCTCCAGGGTTAGTCGGGCTGGTTCGCTGGCTGAAAGCCCGCCTGCAAAACCGGCGCGGCGCACCCCCGTGGCTGCCCTATTTTGAGCTCAGGAAACTCTTCGCGAAAGAAGTTGTCGTTTCAACGAATGCGTCGTGGCTGTTTCATGCGGCCCCCTATATCGTGTTCGCCAGCACGGTGGTCGTGACTTTGCTCATCCCGCTCATCGCGGTCCCTCTGCCAATGGATCAGATGGGTGATTTGTTGCTGGTGGTCTACCTGCTGCTGGTCGGCACGTTTTTCTTGTCGCTGGGGGGACTTGATCCGGGCACAGCCTTTGGCGGGATGGGGGCAAGTCGCGAGATGACAATTGCCGCCATTGCCGAACCGACCATCGCGCTCGCCATTTTCAGCCTGGCGATTGGCGCAGGCTCGACTAATCTGAACCGCATTGTGGACAATACCCTGTCCAACCCGGATGTGAGCATCAGCCCAGGACACATACTGGCGTTCGTCGCGCTCTTCATCGTCATGTTGGCCGAAACAGGCCGTCTGCCGGTGGATAACCCCTCGACCCACCTGGAGCTGACCATGATCCACGAGGCCATGACCCTTGAATATTCCGGGCGTTACCTCGCGCTGATCGAGTGGGCTTCGTGGCTCAAGCTGCTGATCTTCTTCTCGCTGCTGGCGAATCTATTCGTGCCCTGGGGCCTGGCCACCGCCCTTACTCCGGCAGCCCTGCTGATCGCTGTGGTGACGTTGGTTCTAAAACTGGTGGTTCTGGCGGTCGTAGTGGCGCTGCTTGAAACCCGTATCGCCAAGCTGCGATTGTTCCGGGTGCCCGAACTGCTGGGCGTGTCGTTTGTGTTGGCGCTGCTGGCCGTTACGTCCTCATTTCTGGTGAAATGACTATGGTAAGCGATCCTGTATTCTCACACCTTTCCACCCTCGGATCGAGCATCGTGCTGATCTTTGGCGTATTGCTGCTGTGGCGGCAAAGCCTGGGGGCCTATATCAGCTCATTTCGCTGGCAGTCCATTGTTCTGGCTGGCATCCTGGTGATGATCGGCTATTTCGGGGATGATCCTGAGCTGTACGCTGTAGCGGCGGTGATGTTCGTCCTCAAGGGGCTGATCCTACCGTACTACCTGAACCGTATGCGAGTCCGGTTGGGCGTCACCCGCGAGACTGAACCCTATGTGAACAACGCCACCTCGTTGATCCTGGCGGGCCTGCTGGTGATGCTGGCCTACGCCCTGACGCGCCCTCTGACACTGGTCAGCTCGTTGCCCACGCGCGGTGGGATTCCGTTGGCAACCGGCCTGATCTTTGTCGGGCTGTTTGTCATCCTTAGCCGCAAAAAGGCGCTCACCCAGATCATCGGCTTTCTCGTAATGGAGAACGGCATCGTGCTGCTGGCGGCGATTGGCACCTATGGCATCCCGCTCATCGTGGAAATGGGTGTATTCCTCGATGTGCTGATGGGCTTCCTGGTCATGCAGGTGCTCGTGTACCACATTCAAGGCACGTTTGAATCCATTGATGTGGATCAACTGAACCAGTTGAGATATTGAGACTGAGATGCACGCCCTATGAGCTTCCTATTCCTCCTTCTTCCGCCTATTCTGGCCGCGCTGGTAGCCTTTGTGGTGCGCCCCTTCCGGCCCCTGGTCGGGTATCTCAGTGTCGCGCTTGGACTGGTTTCGCTGGGAGCAGCGTTGAGCTTCGCTGCCGGCAATGTGGCGCAGGGGATGCCCATCGCCGGTGAGGTGCAAGATGCGCCCACCTGGGGCGTCGAGATTGACGCGCTGGGGTTGGTCGAGCTGCTGCGCGCCGACAGCCTTTCCGCGCTGCTGATGGTCTGCGTGACAGGCATCGGCACCCTGTGCCTGGTGCTCAGCCCTGGCTTGCGGCGCGAGCCGCACTACACCCTCGCGCAGTTGCGCCGCTACCATATCTTCATCAACCTGTTTCTTGCCTCGATGCTGCTGGCCGTATCTGCCAACAACGTGGGCTTGATGTGGATCGCTATCGAAGCCACCACCATTTTCTCTGCATTTATCATCCCGCTCAAGGTGAGCAAAGCCTCGGTTGAGGCTTCGTGGAAATATATCCTGATCTGCTCGGTCGGGATTGCGCTGGCATTCGCCGGTACCGTGCTGGGTTATTTTGACTTCGTGACGCTCTCAGGGGAGGCGGACAACGCCCTCAACTGGACAGTGCTGCTACACACTGCACCCCGTCTGCATCCCGAAGTGATGCAGTTGGCGTTCGTTTTCTTGCTGGTCGGCTATGGGACCAAGGCTGGGCTGGCTCCTATGCACACCTGGCTGCCCGATGCCCACTCGGAAGCTCCGGCCCCCCTCTCAGCGACCATGTCCGGCCTACTGCTGGCGGTGGCGTTGTACGCCATCCTGCGCTGGAAGGTAGTGGTTGATGCGACCCTGGGAACACACTTCACGGATCACCTGCTCCTGGGCCTGGGCCTGTTGTCCGTATTCATCGCGGTTTTCAGCATGGGCCCATCAAGGAACTACAAGCGGCTGTTGGCTTATTCGAGCATCGAGCACACCGGGCTGACCTGCATGGGATTGGCGCTTGGCCCGTTGGGGACGTTTGCCGCCTTCCTGCACCTGGTCAATCACAGCTTGGCGAAATCCATGCTGTTTCTGGTCAGTGGGCGAATCCTGCACCGCTATGACTCCACAGAGATCGCCAGAGTCTCCGGCCTGCTCAAAACCATGCCGCTAACGGCGTGCTGTTTCGCCGCCGGAATCCTGGCCATCACTGGGCTGCCGCCGTTTGGCATTTTCATCTCCGAATTCGCGCTTGTGCGCGCCGGGTTTGAGGCGGGTCATCCCTGGCTGATGGGCCTTGTGTTGGCGCTGCTCGCCCTGGCTTTTGTGGCGCTGCTCAATGTCCTCAATAAGATGCTATACGGCAAACCCTCGGATGGCGTCGCGGTGGGCGAGGTTGACAAGTGGCAGACCGGTCTGCTGATGCTCAGCGTGGCTGGATTGGTCGTACTGGGGCTGACTTTGCCGGAGCCGGTGCGGACGCTGCTCGATCAAAGCGTCGCTATTGTCTCGAAATAGGGTGCGGTGATGACTACTCTCGATCAACTTCAATCCACGCTGAACGCCCATCTACGGGACCACCTGACCGCAGCCTGCGTCCGGCGGGGAAATGAGCTGCACGTTCAGATAACGCAAGGCGATGCCCTTCACCTGGCCCAAGTCCTGCGCCGTGACTATAAGACCGAATTGGTCTTGATGGTAGCCAACGACCGACGCGCTGAACGGGGAGTTTTCGAGGTCCATTACCTGTTCGCCAACAATGCCGAGAACTGGTTTGTTCACGCTACCAAGGAACTGCCTGCCGACGATCCACAGGTCCATTCGATGGCCACTTTCTATTTTCCGGCGGCACGGTTGGAGCGTGAACTGGGCTATACGTTCGGGATCGAAGCCGTCGGCTATCCCTCACCTGCGCGCATGGTACGCCGCTCAGCCTCGCCCGAATCCTTCTATCCCCTGCGCAAAGACGCCATGACTCCGCCGGATTATCGCGGTAAAGAGACCACCTTCGACTTTTTGCCCGCTGAGGGCGAGGGCACACCCTATCCCTTCCTGTCAGTGGTGGGGCATGAAACGCCCTACCCCTTTTTGCCTGTCGAGGGAGAGGGTGTCTACGAGATTCCGGTGGGCCCCGTGCATGCAGGCATCATCGAGCCGGGACACTTCCGCTTCAGCGTGGTGGGTGAAACCATCATCAATTTGCAGATGCGTTTGTTCTTCACGCACAAAGGGGTGGAGAAGCTTTTTGAAGGCCGGACGCCAGGCGAAGGTGTTGAGCTGGCCGAGCGCATATCGGGCGATACGACCATTGGACACTCGATGGCCTACTGCCAGGCGCTCGAAGCGCTGGCGGGCTGCGCGATCCCGGAGCGTGCCAAATACCTGCGCGTGATCTTGCTCGAAATGGAGCGGCTTTACAATCACGTCGCCGATTTTGGCATGATTTGCAACGATACGGGGTTCGCCGTCGCCCACTCGCACTGTTTCCGCATCCGCGAACGCTTGCTGCGCCTCAATAAGCGGCTGACCGGGAACCGTTTGCTGCGCGGGGGCATCATTCCTGGCGGCGTTGGCCATGATCTGCCAGGCGACCTGAACCTGGCGGCGGAGCTCGATGCGATCCTGACGGACTTTAACGAGGTAGTAGATATCGCCCTCAGCAACAGCATGTTGACCGATCGTATCGAAGGCACCGGGCGGTTAGCTTTGAAGACGGCCACCGATCACGGTGTGGTCGGCTACGTGGCGCGCGCCTGTGGGATAAATGTAGATGTGCGGCGCGACCATCCCTTCGCAGCCTATCCCGCGCTGAGCTTCCATGTGCCAGTATTTGAGACCGGTGACGTGGCCGCGCGAACGATGGTACGCGTGGAAGAGGCACGCGAATCGGTGAGCCTGATCCGGCAAGCGCTTGCCGGGTTGCCTGCCGGCCCGATCAGCCAACCGTTGGGCCAACTGCCCGCCTGGGAGCCTGCCTTTGGCATGGTCGAGGGCTGGCGTGGGGCCATCATCCATTGGGTGATGGCAGATGAACGCGGCCTCCTCTACCGCGCGAAGGTCAAAGACCCATCATTTGTCAACTGGCCTGCGCTGCCGTTCGCCATGCTGAAGAACATCGTTCCTGACTTTCCACTATGCAACAAGTCGTTCAACCAGTCTTATTCGGGCAACGACTTGTAGCGGGGCGAATACGTCGCGCACTTCAATCGCGCACGCCCTCATCGGTCAGCGCCACCGAACGATGTTGCGTGTGAAGACATGGAGGAATTGCCACCCGTCATCGGATGGCCTTCACTGCGACTATCGCCGGGTTGCCTGACCGAGAAAACGACCTCGCATGGAATTTGTGGCCCCCACAGGTGCCACACACTAGCTCGAATCTGCACCCTGGTGGCCAACGGCATACATTGGGATTCCGCCTCGTATCCTTCCCAGTCCGTTTCCGCGCCTCGCGGACTCTCAGGTGGGGCAGGGTATTCGGATTTGGGGGCAGGAATTAGGCAGCCGCCCAAAGATGATCAAAAGTACCGCTCAAAATGGCGGAGCGAATAAGCACCATGCGCTCAACGCCTGCGCGCGACCAGCGCATCCCCGCCCCTGTCAAGCGGGCTTTGTATTGCTTGATGCCACTCTCCACCGAGCCCGATCCGATGATAAAGCCATCGGCGCGAAAGGTCTGATACTGCATTCGGCGCTGATGGGCACGAAAATAGTGGGTATGGGTCTCATCTAAGCCTGCGCGACGGAAGGCGAGGAGGAGTTTCCAGATTTCACCCTGAAAAAGCAGGGGCGCTTGCTGGTTAAGCCAGCGTTGGGCCGCGCCGGGATCATCGGCATAGCCGCGGTCGCGGCCTGGGCCAAATGGGCCCTGGCGTGATACCAATCCACAATCTGAGTACTGGCCGGAAACAAATGGCAGCCACCCGCCAAATCCACGAGGCCCCATCCGCAATCACCGCACTGCGCCCTGCATAAGGCATGCCATGCTGGAGGGCTAGAATCCACAGAGCACGGCTAAAGGTCTGTCCATCACCCACGACGCCGATATAGCGCAAGTTACGTAGACGGTGGGGCTGGGCGTCGGGAGAGAGAGTGACGGGAGAGAGCACCTGCTCAATGTCGCCAATGACGCCGGCTTTCATTTCTTCCACCCTTCCCCTCGCACATATACCATCCCCCCATCCAGGCCACGGCCTTGTAGGCGCGCGGGTCGTAGGCACGATGGTTCCACTGCGTGCGTTCCACCTGACTATGTTCGCGTTGGTGCTCCACATGGGCGACCAAGCGTCGCCCTGCACTTTGGGTATATTCCCAGAGCGTGCGGTGGCACACTCATGTGCCCAAAGCGCTGGCAGACCGCACTGGCTTGCTCATAGGGCATAACCCGCTCAGCCAGACTAAATCGCGTCCTAAGGGGCTATACCCGCGCTGGGTCAGCTGCCATCGCTCATCCAGGGGGAAAATGACCCGTCTGGCAGGTCTCACATAATAATAAGGGCGCTCAACTTCGACTTCGCCACTTCGGGTGAGCACCCCTCGCCGCTTACGCCCTTTGTTGCGCATCCGGCTCCCGCACGTGGGGCAGTATTCATCTGGCGATACGTGGCGGCTTTGTTGGTTAACTAAGACTTGGGTGATGTCTTCGCTGACCTGCCCACGCAGTGCCAGGGCTACCTCTTCGATCTCAGCCAGACTCAGTTCTTCCTTCAAGTCAGCCAGTTGCTTGTCCAGTCGTGCCTCGTAGGCTTTGAGTAATCTCGTTTTCACTTCAGCTTTGTTTAGCGGCATAGCGACCTCCCTTTCTTGAGGTCAGCTTACCGCATTTCCTTTTTCGCCCCCAAATCCGAATGCACCCGGTGGGGCAAACCCCCTAGCTGAAGCGCAGCGTTCTCTGTTCGTTGCGCCGGGGCATGGTCACTTTACTGGCCACAATCATGCGGACGAGGAAACAGAACACAGCAGTCTGTGCTCCGGACAGATGCCAGGACCGTAGGAAATGCAAAGCCACGATACATCTGCGGTAAAGCCCGGCTTGTGGCTTGCTTGAGTATGGCTCTCGCGGCATACGGAACTGCGTGTCCCGCCCATCCCGCATAGACAGCGAAATCCGAGTCTCGTGACTTCAGCCATCGGATCCCCCTACAACCTTGATCATGACTGCTGCCAGGACCTTGGCCCGGCTGCATAGACAAGATCACCCTCACTCCGACTAGTCTGGACGCGGCAGATGTGCCTCGACCGGGGGCAGCTCCGGGAACAACTTGTGCGGCTTGTGCTGGTACCAGTACGCCGTGCTGGAATAATCGTCCGAGCGGCGGTTGGCGTGCCCACGCTCAACCGTCACCTGGATTGATTTCCGGAAGCAAATCGGGTCTTCGATATGGAAACGATACAGCGATACCTTTCCTGACCAGTTCTTGCCGCCGGGGATGGTGATCCCGTGGTAGGGCGCATGGTACTCGACGGCGGGACACCACGCGCGCCCCTACGGAACCCGGCAAGTGAGCGAAGGGCGTCTTGTGGATTTGTCACAAATTCAGCGGCGCGGAGGCTGGTATACTCCGCGCACTGTGCGGGCAGCAGCCCCGATTGTGCGGCAAAAGCCCCCTTCTCCGCTCTGTCTGGAAAGAGGGGCGGGAAAGCCTGGGATGGATATTGTAATTTCTTGCCTTAGGATTACTTATTTGGTATTTTTAACTTGACCACACATTCTCGATGAATCCCCACCGTCCTCAGCTTAATTTGACCCATACAGCGATTCCCTTTTGGGCATGAAAGGAGAGACTATCGCCGTAATGTAGAGCACCCCAGTGACAAGCGCGACCGTTTCGTTCGTCCAGGGTTTACGCACACACGGAGAGTAGAAGGGATACGAAATGTTTACCCAGAAACGTTACGCCGTTCTCTCACTCCTCGTCGTTTTCGTGATGGCGCTCTCGGTCTTGGCTGTGCCGCGCAATGTCTCCAGGGCGCAGGAATTCCAGCCAATGTCCTATGCTGCGCCGGCCTGCTATGCTGACGGCTACAGTGGCGAGTTCCTGTCCATCGAGGCTGTTGACGAGCTGACCGTCAAGTTCAAGCTCTGCCGCCCGGACCCTGCTTTCCCCTCGAAGGTCGCCTTCTCGGCCTTCTCGATCAACAGCTCGGACTACCTGGAAGCGACCGGCGGCGGCGGTGACCTGGTTGACAAGCCGATTGGCACCGGCCCCTACGTGCTCGAAGAGTGGAAGCGTGGTGACAGCCTGGTTCTCAAGCGCAACGAGAACTACTGGGGCACCCCCGCGCTGATGGATCGTGTGGTCTTCCGCTGGAACTCGGAGGGCGCGGCTCGCCTGACCGAGCTACAGGCTGGCACGGTGGATGGCATTGACAATCCATCCCCCGACGACTACGAGAAGATTCGCACCGACCCGAACCTCGTGCTCTACGACCGTCCGGGCATGAACATCTTCTACATCGGCTTCAACAACACGTTCGAGCCGCTCAATGATGTGCGCGTGCGCCGGGCGCTGGCGATGGGCATTGACCGCCAGCGTATCGTGGACAACTTCTACCCCGCCGGCACCCTTGTGGCGACCCAGTTCATGCCGCCGACCATCTTCGGCTACACGCCCGAAGTCACCTGGTACGACTTCGATCCCGAAGCGGCCCGCGCGCTGCTGGCCGAGGCCGGTTATGCAGAAGGCTTCACCATTGACCTGTACTACCGCGATGTGTTCCGCTCGTACCTGCCGGAGCCTGGCCGCGTGGCCGAGGACATCCAGGCACAGCTTGCCGAGAACCTGAACGTGACCGCCAACATCACCGTGATGGAATCCGGCGCGTTCATTGACGCGGCTGATCTGGGCCAGTTGCCGGTGCACCTGCTGGGCTGGAACGCCGACTATCCCGACGCGACCAACTTCCTCGACTACCACTTCGGCGGGGGCGCGTCGCCTCAGTTCGGCGACAAGTTCCCAGAGATCACCGAGCCGCTGCTGGCGGCAGCGTCGGTAGCCGACCCGGCTGTGCGTCTGGGGTACTACCTGCAGGCCAACCAGGCCATCAAGGACCTGGTGCCGATGATCCCGGTGTCGCATGGCGCTTCGGCCACCGCCTTCAAGGCGACGGCGGAAGGTGCCCATGCCAGCCCGCTGGGCAACGAGTACTTCGCCGTCGTGCAGATTCCCGGCCAGGACACGCTGGTCTGGATGCAGAACGCCGAGCCGATTGGCCTCTACCTGGCCGATGAGACGGACGGCGAGTCGCTGCGCGCTGGCGAGCAAGTCCTTGAGTCGCTGCTCTCCTTCGCGATCGGCGGCACGGCGGTTGAGCCGGGCCTGGCCGAGCGCTACGATGTCAGCGAAGACCTGACCGAGTGGACGTTCTACCTGCGGCCTGACATTGCGTTCCATGACGGCTCGGCGCTGGACGCCAACGATGTGGTGATGTCCTACGCCGTCCAGTGGGACGCGGCGCACCCGCTGCATGTCGGGCGCGATGGCAGCTTCACCTACTTCGCGGCCCTGTTCGACGGTTTCTTGAACCCGCCTGCTGCCGAGTAAGGGGCAAGGCGCTGTCTGTCCTGTAACGAGTCTTGGCAGGGGGCGCTTGGCTCAAGTGCCCCCTGGCTGTTTGGAATCGGCGAGGGTACGTGGAACGAGGCGACCTATGGCTGGATATTTGTTGCGACGCCTGACGCTGGCTATCCCTGTGCTGTTGGGCATTGTGTTCGTCACCTTCGCGCTGGCGCGGCTGCTGCCGGGCGATCCCTGTCACTCGGCGCTGGGCGAAAAGGCGACGCCGCAGATTTGCGCAGCGTTCAACGAGCGGTATGGCCTCAACGACCCGATTCCAGAGCAGTTTCGCATCTATCTGCGTGATGTGCTGCATGGCGACCTGGGCAACTCGATCAAGTTTGGCCGCCCCGTCACCGAGCTAATGGTCGAGCGCCTGCCGGTCACGCTGGAGCTGAGCTTCTTCGCTATGACCTTCGCCGTGCTGATCGGCATTCCGCTGGGCATTATCTCGGCCTACTATCACAATTCATCGGCGGACGTGGCGACGATGATCGGGGCCAACATCGGTGTCTCCATGCCGGTGTTCTGGCTGGGCCTGATGCTGTCGTATGTTTTCGGCGTGGTGCTCAAGGGCACACCCTTCTGGCTGCCGCCGACCGGTCGCCTGACGGCGGGGTACATCATCGAGCCGTTCTACCAGGCGTGGGGGCTGGACGTGAACGGCAGCGCCCTGACGCTGCCCGGCTTCATCGCCAACATCAACACGCTCAACGCCCTGCTGGTGCGCGACTGGAAGGGCTTTCTGGACGCGCTCAAGCACATGATCCTGCCCGCTATGGCCCTGGGCACCATCCCGATGTCTATCATCGCCCGCATGACGCGCTCCAGCCTGCTCGAAGTGCTGGGCCTCAACTACGTGCGGACGGCGCGGGCCAAGGGCGTGCGCGAAGCGGGCGTGGTGGTGCGGCACGGCCTGCGCAATGCGCTGCTGCCCGTCGTGACGATCATCGGCCTGTCGCTGGGATCGCTGATGAGTGGGGCAGTGCTGACCGAGACGGTGTTCGGTCTGTCCGGTGTGGGCCGCATTCTCTACGACTCGATCACGGGCCGCGATTACACCGTCGTGCAGGGCTTCACCCTGGTCATTGCGGTGATGTTCGTCTTCGTCAACCTGATCGTGGATTCGCTCTACGCCTATCTCGACCCGCGTATCCGACTTGAGTAGGGGCCATGCACAGCACAGAGTCCGTTCCAAGCACGCCCGATTTTGCGGCAGCCGATGTCGTTGTTATCACCAGACCGCCCAAGAGCTTGTGGCGCGAGACGCTCGAACGCTTGCTGCGCAAGCCCTCGGCCCTGGTAGGGCTGACCCTGCTCGGCATTCTGGTCATCATCGCCATCTTTGCCCCCTTCATTGCCACCCACGACCCACTGGCGGTGCTGCTCGACGTGCCGGAGGAGGGCGTAGCCAAGCGTGCCTCACCGTGCATCCACCTCTTCGGCTGTCCAGGGGCCGGTGATGAGCTATTCCGCATTGTCACCGGCGATCCGGTAACGACAGCGGCCCTGAGCACGACCAACACGCTGCTGGCGGCGGCGCACGGCACGGTCGTCACCGTCTGGAATATGGCCGACGGCAAAGAGCTAATGCGGCTGGAGCACGATCAGCCCGTCACCGCACTGGATTGGAGTCCCAACGATCAAAAGCTGCTCACCCTGGGCGGGGATGAGATTCTTGTCTGGGACGTGAACCGGCGCTCCTTGAGTCGCACGCTGGAGCATGAGGGCAGCCCGGACCTGGTGCGCTGGAATGCCGACGGCACGCGCTTCCTCAGCGCGGACGCGCGGACGGTGCGCCTGTGGGACACGCTCTCGTGGATGCCGATCGGCACCATCGAATTGCAGGGGCCGCGCGTGGCCGTGCAGTGGAACCAGAACGGCACCCTGGTCATGACGGCCAGCGGCAGCCAGGTGAAGCTGTGGAACGCCTTTGTCGCCTCGGAAGTGGCGACTCTGGCCCATGAGTCTCCGCTCACCAGCGCCACGTTCAACAAAGCGAGCAACCGCATCCTCACCACTGCCGGCGGCACGCTGACCATCTGGAGCGCCTCTACATTCCAGCCGGAGCTAACCATCCACCATGAAGGGACGCTCGGCCAGGGCACGTGGAGCGAAGCGATCTCGCGGCGCATCCAGAATGTCATGGCCAGCGATGACGGTACAGCGCTGGTGTGGAAGGTGTCGTCCGGCGAGCAAATCCTGACGCTGGAGCACGGCGCGCCCATCGTGGGCATGGACGGCAGCCCGCTCGCCACGCGCATCTTCACCCAGAGCGAGCACACGGTCAAAGTGTGGGACGCCAAGAGCGGTGACCTTGTGCTGACGATTGAGCGCGACGCCCCGATCGAGCAGGTGACCTGGCAGACCAGCGGCGGTGGGGTGCTGGTCGCCAGCGGTAATGACTTGAGCGTGGTCAAGACGTCCGATTACCAATACCTGATGGGCATTGACGGCAACCTGCGCGACCAGTTCAGCCGCGTGATCTTCGGCGCGCGCCTGTCGCTCATGGTCGGCCTGACCACCGTGACGCTGGCGGTGATCATCGGCACGATCAGCGGCGCAGTGGCCGGTTACGCGGGTGGCTGGGCGGACAACGCGATCATGCGCATCATGGATGTGATGCTCGCCTTCCCGCCGCTCATCCTGGCCATCGCCGTAGTGACGGTGCTGGGGCCGGGGCTGATCAACGCGCTGCTGGCTATCTCGATTGTCTTCATTCCCGCTTATGCGCGCGTGGCGCGGTCGGGCGTGCTGGCGGTCAAGGAAGAGGACTATGTGACGGCGGATCGGGTGCTGGGCGTCAGCCACGCGCGTATTCTGTTCCGCCGCATCCTGCCCAACGCCATGGCCCCGCTGATCGTCCAGGCGACGCTGGGCATCGGCACGGCCATCCTCGACGCGGCGGCGCTATCGTTCCTGGGGCTGGGGGCACAGCCGCCCACGCCCGAATGGGGCGCGATGCTCGGCGCGGAGCGCAACCAGGTCTTCACCGCGCCGCATCTGGTGTTCTACCCTGGCATCGCCATCATGATCACGGTGCTGGCGTTCAACCTGCTTGGCGACGGGCTGCGCGACGCGCTCGACCCGCGCCTGGATCGTTAGGGAAGGGGCCGCGCTCATGGCAAACAAGACTCCCGACAATGGCAAGACCCCGGCAGAAGAGCCGCCCCTTCTCGTCGTCAAAGACCTCAAGACGTACTTCTTCACCCGCGACGGCACGGTGAAAGCAGTGGATGGCGTGAGCCTGGTCGTCAAGCGCGGTGAGATTCGCGGGCTGGTCGGCGAGTCCGGCTGCGGCAAGAGCATGACCGCCATGTCCATCTTGCAGCTTGTGGACAAGCCGGGGCGCATTGTCTCTGGCGAGGTCTGGTTCAAGGGCGAGAACCTGCTCAACCGCTCCCCGCGCGAAATGACCTCCATTCGTGGCAGGCACATCTCGGTCATCTTCCAGGAGCCGAAGTCGTCGCTCAACCCGGTGCTCAAGGTGGGGACGCAGATTCTGGAAGTGCTCAAGGTTCACCAGGACGTTGGCCGCCCGCCGCACGAGAGCGAGGCGGTGAAGATGCTCAAAGAGGTGGGCATCCCGGACTCGGAGAAGCGCATTGACAACTACCCGCACGAGATGTCCGGCGGCATGGCTCAGCGGGTGATGATCGCGATGGGTATGGCCTGCGCGCCCGACCTGCTGATCGCCGACGAGCCGACGACGGCGCTCGACGTGACCATCCAGGCGCAGGTGCTCGACCTGATCCGCAAGCTGCGCGACGAGCGCGGCATGGCGGTGCTGCTGATCACCCACGACATGGGCGTTGTCGCGGAGATGGCCGACATTGTCACCGTCATGTACGCCGGGACAGCCGTCGAAGAGGCGAGCACGCTCGATCTCTTCGACGAGCCGCTGCACCCCTATACCCAGGGCTTGATCGCGTCCATCCCGGTGATGGGCCAGCGCAAAGAACGGCTGGAAGTCATCCCTGGGCGTGTGCCCAACCTGATTGACATGCCGCCCGGCTGCCGTTTCGCGCCGCGCTGCCGCGCGCGCGTTGAGCACGGGCTGACGCGGTGCACCGTCGAGGAACCGCACATGCTCGAGGCTAGACCCAGGCACCTGGTACGCTGCTGGCTCTACGAAGGCGATGACTCATGAGCACCACCGAGAACCTGCTTGAGATTCGCGGGCTGAAAGTCCACTTCGAGGTGAAGGGGGGTATCCTCAAGCGCACCGTCGGCGTGGTCAAGGCGGTTGACGGCATAGACCTCGACGTCCGGCGCGGCGAAATCCTGGGGCTGGTCGGCGAATCGGGCTGCGGCAAGACGACTGTAGGCCGCGCGATCCTGCGCCTGATCCCGGCGACGGCGGGCACCGTCCGCTTCGACGGCCAGGATATCTTCTCGCTCTCGACAGCAGAGCTAAAGCCGCTGCGCCGCGAGATGCAGCTTGTCTTCCAGGACCCCTATTCATCGCTCGACCCGCGCTCAAAAGTGGGCGACATTGTTGGCGAAGGGCTGCGCGTGCACGGCGTCACTGACCGTCAGGAGCGCCACCAGCGCGTGCTGGAGGCGCTGCAAATGGTGGGGATGCAAGAGCAGCACATGCGCCGCTTTCCGCATGAGTTCTCCGGCGGGCAGCGCCAGCGCATCGGCATTGCCCGCGCACTGGTGCTCCGCCCGAAGTTCATCGTGTGCGACGAGCCGGTGTCGGCCCTGGACGTGTCCATCCAGTCGCAGGTGCTCAACCTGCTCAAGGACTTGCAGCAAGAGCTAGACCTGACGCTGCTATTCATCGCCCACGACATGAGCGTCATCGAGCACCTGAGCGACCGCGTGGCGGTGATGTACCTGGGCAAGATCGTCGAGGTAGCTTCGCGCAACGAGTTGTTCGGCAACCCGCAGCATCCCTACACGCAGGCGCTCATGTCGGCCATCCCCGTCGCCGACCCGCGCGCCAAGCGCAAGCGGATCATCCTGCCGGGCGATCCGCCCAGTCCCCTGCGCCCGCCGGTGGGGTGCCGCTTCCACACGCGCTGCCCGGAGGCGATTGCCCTCTGCTCGCAGCAAGAGCCGCCGATCCTCGACCTGGGCCGCGCGCATCTGTGCGCCTGCCATCTGCGCCAGCCCCAGCCGCAAGCGACGCCGGAGCCGGTGAGCGCCGGGCCGGGGTGAGGTCTCACGCAGGGCGTCAAGTATCACCGCAAAGCGCAGAAAAAGCAGGTCAAAGTCGAATACATGACCGAACGCATCCACTCGGCCCTGGATTATCTCACACCCGCAGAGTTCGAGGCGGCAACGTTGGGCCAGCCGACCCCTCTCTTTTGACCTGCCCCAAAAGTGTCCAGTTTTTCAACCGCAGGACAGTCCTCTGCGCCTCAGTGGTTCAAAGAATCTCGCCCCCACCGTGAACTTCACCCGCCGCGCACGGCGGTTGCGATTCACCCTGACGTGCGCTAATCTGTACTCACGTGCACTGCGGGGGAGTAACCGTGCTTGGTTCGCCGAGGAAGCGCCGGCTGCGTTTCACGCCGCTGAGCTTCACGATGCTCAGTGTGGAGCTGATAGTGCTTGTTTTCGCCGTCTGGCGACTCAGCTCGGCGCTGCTACCCGCTGCATCTACCCCTGTCACTCCTCCGCGCACCGCGCCCCCCCAGGGCTTGCGCCCCGAAGATGTGTTGCCCACTCCCACCCCCGACAGAACCGCCCCCGTGCGCCAGATCATGTTCCCGGAAGTGTCCGTCGGCGCGCCGATCATCCCCGCCGGGCGCGTGCGCGGCACGTGGGAAACGCGCCATCTCGGTGACTCGGTCGGGCATCTGGTCGGCACCGCCTGGCTGGACAGTCCCGGCGGGAACATCGTCCTGGCCGGTCACGTGGAGAGCTTCACTGGCGCACCCGGCCCCTTCGCCTACCTCTTCGAGGCGAAGCTGGGCGATCTCGTGGTCTTGAGCGAGGGAACCGGCCAGCAGCGCCGCGAGGAGCGTTATCGCGTCACGCGCATCGAGCACGTGGCCCCCAACGATGTCTCCTGGCTGGCCCAAGACGGCATCTCGCGCATCACGCTGATCACCTGCACCGACTGGGACTTTAACTCGGAGAGCTACCTGGGCCGGCTGGTCGTCGTCGCCGAGCCGGCGGTCATGGCCGTGCAGAGTCCGTCCAACTGATGGGGAAGCCGGTCACTTGGTGGTTAGTTTTTGGTGATTGGCTCCTGGTGAGGGCGCTCTCGCCTCGCCCTTGCTCTGCCAACAACCAGTAACCAATAACCAACCACCCAAGATCAGCCGGAGATCATGTAGCCGACGCCGTGAATGGTGCGGATCAGCGTCTCTTCGTTGGCGGATTGCTCCAGCTTGGCGCGCAGATTGCGCACGTGGGCGCGCACCAGGTCGGGGTCGCCGGTGTGCGGCGGGTAGTCCCATACGGCTTCGAGCAAGTGCTGCGGCGAAAGCGCCTGGTTCGCGTGCTCCATCATGTAGCGCAGCAGGCGGTGCTCGGTCGCCGTAAGCTGGACGGGCGTGCCGCCAGCGGCCACCGCCTGGTGCGTGCTGGAGTCAAGCTGCAAGCGGCCAACGGTCAGGCGCGGGCTTTCGAGAATGGCGCTGCGTTGTCCCCGGCGGATGAGAGCGCGCACGCGGGCGGCCAACTCAGCGACCTCGAACGGCTTCACCACGTAGTCGTCGCCGCCAGCGTCCAGCCCGTCCACAATGTCGTCGGTGTGACCGCGCGCCGTCAGGAACAGGATAGCCAGATCGTCGTACTGCCTGTCGCCCCGCACCCGCCGGCAGACGGTCAGCCCATCCAGGCCGGGCATGATGATGTCGAGGATGATCAGCTCAGGGCGACGCGCGGCGAGCATCTTCAGCGCCTCCAGGCCCGATGTCGCGCGCCCCACCTCAAACCCTTCGCGCGTCAGCGCCCGGTAGAGCGTACCTAATACGTCTGGATCGTCGTCCACAGCCAGGATGTACGGCTTGCTCATGGCTCGCCTCGTTCTGGATAGACCGGCAAGAAGACCTTGAAACAGGCACCCTCATTATAGTCACTCTGCACGGCTATGCTACCGCCGCACTTTTCTACGATCTGCTGGCAGATGTGCAGGCCCAGACCGGTACCCTCGCCAGGTGGCTTGGTGGTGAAGAATGGGTCGAAGACCTGCTCGTGCATGTCAGCAGGGATGCCCGCGCCGCTATCCCACACAAGAACCTCCACGCCGGAGCGGTCGGCGCTTAGCTGCGTGGCAATGCCAATGTGCGGTTCGGGAAGCCCGGCGACCGCGTCGCGGGCGTTCAGCAGCAGGTTGAGCCACACGTCTTCAAGCTGGCCGTGCACCCCGCCCACCGGCGGCAGGTCGTCGGCTAGCTCGACGGTCAGCGCAATGCGCCCGTGCCGGATATGGGTCTCGACCAGCATGAGCGTGTTGTGGATGGTCGTGTTGACATCCTGGGGTTCGGGCGACTCGTCGCCAGAGCGCTGGCGGGCCATTGCCAGCAGGCGGCGCACAACTTCGTGCGCGCGCTTGCCCGCCCGCGAGACCGCCTCCAACGGCTCGCGGTTGGCGTCGTCGGGCGGCAGGTCGGCCAGGATCATTTCGGTGTCGCCCAGGATCGTCGTCAGCGGGTTATTGATCTGGTGGGCGACCGCCGCCGCCAACTCGCCCATCGCGGAGAGGCGCGCCGTCTGCACCAGGCGGCTCTGCGTGCGGTGCAGCTCGTGCAGGCTCAGCTCCAGGTCGCGGTAGAGCCGGGCGTTGTCCAGCGCGTTAGCCGCTTGCAGCACCAACGCCTGGGCCAGTTCAACCTCGCGCCGCGAGAAGTCGCGCCGGGCCAGTGTATCCACCAGCAGCACCAGGCCGGCGGTTTCTCCCTTGATGATCAGCGGCAGGGCCAGGACGCTCTGGCCGCCCACCAACTCGGCCAATATCTGGACATCCCCCTTCGGCAGACCACTGATCGTGGTCTGCCCGGTCAGGGTGCGGGCCACCTGGGGGAAATCTCCCAGGGCCAGCATGGGCTTGGTCTCCTCCAGCCAGATGCCGCCGCCGCACGACAGGGCGATGTTCATCTGGCGCTGGGCTGCATTCCACAGGGCGATCTCCAGCCAGTCGGCGTCGGCAGCGGCAATCATGCGCCGCACGATGGCGAACAGCACATCCTGGTGACGGCGCGCGTCAGAGCTGGCGAAGGCATTGAGCAGGTCGCGGGCGTACTGCTGTAGCTCGCGCTGAGCGGTGCGCACGTGCTCGTCAGTGAAAGCCTCGTGGATGCGCGCCAGGACAATTGCGCCCAGGGGTTGCTCGTGGGTGAGCAGGGGGATGACGATCGCATTCTCGGCGGCGTAGCGGTGGGGCAGCAAGGTCGCGGTGTGTGGCGCGTGGGCCGGGGCGGTGAGCGTCGCCAGCACAGGTCGCCGCGAGAACAAGGCGCGCTCCAGCACCGGCTCGATCACCGGGCCAAGCTGCGGGCCGGCTGTGGGCCGCCACAGCGCCCGGTACTGCACGGCCAGCAGGCACAGCGTCGCATCGCCGGGCGTCCACTCGCCAATGTAGCACTGGCCAGCGTCCAGCGCGGCGATCAGCTTGTCGGCAATGGTCGCCAGCACGTGGTCGAGGGCGAGCGTTGAGCTGGCCGCTTCGCCCGCTTCGACGAGCGTGGTTAGCTCGCGGGTGCGCAGCACGCTCTCCTCGTACAGCCGCGCATTCTCGATAGCAATGGCGGCGTGCGCGGCCAGGTCTTGCAGCAATTCCAGGTCGTGCTGGCTGAAGGTGCGGTCGGTGTACTTGTTGTTCACGCCCAGCACGCCGATGATCTCGCCCTTGATGGACAGCGGGACGTACAGCAGCGACTTGACCAGGTACTCGGTCTTGACCTTCTGCGGCCCCTGGTCGCCGACGAGCACCGGGCGGCCTGAGCGGTAGACAGTCCCGGCCAGCGAGTCCTGCGTTTTGATGCGGAAGTTGCGGGCCGTCTCAGTGTCCAGCCCTTTGGCGGCGCGGATCAGCAGAGTTTGGTCTTCTTCGTCCGGCAGCAGCAGCCCTTCTTCGGCGTGGCTCAGGCTGACGGCGGCATCCACGACCTGGGTGAGCAGCACGTCGAGGTCGAGCACGGCGCTCAGCGCGCGGGCCAGCTTGGAGAGCGTCTGCTGCTCGGTCAGGCGTTGGGCGAGCAAGCGGCTTAGCTCATCTTGCGCGGTGCGCCCGCTCTCGTCAGGCAGCTCCGGCTGCCCGGCCAGCGACATGCGCTGACCGCCCAGGGCATTTTCAAGATGACGCAGCAACACGCCGGACGTGAACGGGCGCTGCACGATGGCCGCCGCCCCGCGCGCCAGGTAGGACTGCGGCGCGCTGTGCCGCTCGTCAACGACCGCGATCCAGGTTAGGGGGTTGAACTCCACCATCTGGTTGGCGAGGGAGCGCTGGTTGCGATCCACCATCTGCGTGTCAATCACCGCCACGTCGAAGGTCTGGTGACGCAGCGCGTCGAGTGCATCGCCGACGTAGTACGCCTTATGCACGAGGTAGCCGCTGTCTTCCAGCAGCGTGGCAAGCTGATCCATGCGGTCGGGGTCGCGCTCGGCGACCAGGACTCGTGGGGCATTGAAGTCGGGTAAGACGCTCATAGCTTGCTCCCGTGACTCGGCGCGCGCGGCGTGTCGCCGCCTGGCGCACCCAACAGGCTTGTACCGGCGCTACCCTCATGTTCTACACCAGATGCGTGAAATCTGTAAAGAGGCCGGGGCACTTTACAGGCTGAGGCGCGCGCGGCGGCGGGCCAGGTCGTCCTCGACCGCCTGCTCGTCAACTACAACTTCAGGGATGGGCGCGGTCTGGGCCACTTCCTCGCCCGCCTGACGCAGCCGCTCCGCTGGCGAAGGGGCGGGCGCTGCTTCCCTCTCGCGTGCGGGTCTTGGCCCCGGCTGCTCGGCGACGAGCGCCTCCAGTGTGTTCACGCGGCGGATCAAGTCCGAGGCCGAGCGGCGGTGCTGGGCTTGCTCCGCTTGCAACATGGCAAGCTGCTGCTGGCGGCGCTGCATCTGGCGGACGATGTAGCGGGCGGTGGCCTCGTCACCGCGCGCCAACGCCTCGTCCGCCTGGCGATCCGCGCTGGCGATCTCCGCCTGGGCCGCCGCGATGTCGCGGGCCATGTGCTCGTCGCGGTCGAGCGCACGGTCAATCTCCGCGCGCAGGGCGGCAATTTGCCTGGCAAGGTCGCCAGCCGGTGGGCGATCCGTTCCCTGTCCGCTCCACATCCCGCTCAGACTCGACCGCACCAGGACGGTCAGCTTGTCGCGTAAGCTTGGCATAGCCTGTCCTCAATCTCCGCTCGCAGGTGTGTGCACAAAACCCTTCCGATGGTAGGGGTGCTGCTCTGCTGCGCTCTGTAGGGGCGTATTGCCATACGCCCCTACGACCCCCGCCGATCAGAGTGTTCTTGTAGGGGCGGGTTTCAAAACCCGCCCCTACAGGCCGCACGTGGTCTCCGCGCTAGTTCGACAAGAACATTTCGATAACTGCATGACCCTTGCGCGTGTGCCAGACAACGGCATGAGCGTCGGGTGTGCGTTATAATCATGACGCGCTCACCTCTATTCTACCAGGTTATCGCGTCCAGAAAGGCAGCGCGTGCGGCGTATCAACGGCCAGGGGCCGGTGTTCTACCAGTTCGAGCAGTGGGCCGGAAGCGACCGGCTGGTGCACGGCGTCTTCACACGGCTCGGCGGCGTCAGCCGCGCGCCCTGGGACTCGCTCAACCTGGGCGGCACAGTCGGCGACGACCAGGCCGCCGTGCGCGAGAATCACCGGCGCGCTTACGCGGCGCTGGGCCTGGACGAGGCGTATGCCTGCACGGTCTGGCAGGTGCACAGCGCCGACACAGTCCTGGCGCACGGGCCGGTTCCGCACCGCCGCTGGCTGGCTCGCGCCGATGGGCTGGTCACCGACCGGCCCGGCCTGGCGCTGACCATGCGCTTCGCTGACTGCACGCCGCTTCTGCTCTACGACCCGGCCCGCCATGTGCTCGGTCTGGCTCATGCGGGCTGGCGCGGGACGGTGCTGGGCGTGGGGGTGAGCGTGCTGCGCACCATGACCGACGCCTTCGGCACGCGCCCGCAGGACGTGCAGGCGGCCATTGGCCCCAGCATCGGCCCGGAGCATTACCAGGTGGGCGAAGAAGTGGTCGCCGCCGTCGCTGAGGCGTTCGGGGGGACGGATGGACTGATCCAGCGGGCGGACGACGGCAGCGCCTACCTCAACCTGTGGGCGGCCAACCGGCTGGCATTTCAGCGCGCAGGCGTGACTCAGATCGAGGTCGCTGGCCTGTGCACGGCGACGCACACCGGCGAGTTCTATTCGCACCGCGCCGAGCGCGGGCGGACAGGTCGCTTCGGCGTGATCGCGGCGCTCAACGGAAGCTGAGAGCATGGTGCAGACGGATCAGACCATCGCCGTGCGCGTGGCCGCCGTGCGCGAGACTATCGCCGCTGCCTGCCAGCGGGCGGGGCGTCCGCCGGACGCGGTGACGTTGGTCGCCGTGAGCAAGACGCAGCCGCCCGCGCGCGTGCTCGAAGCGGCTGCGGCGGGTGTGTACCATTTCGGCGAGAACCGCGTCGAGGAGGCGCTCGGCAAGATCGCCCAGGTCAACGCGGCGCTGGCCGGGCCGGTGACCTGGCACATGGTCGGGCACGTGCAGAGCCGCAAAGCGCGCTACGTGGTGCGCGACTTCGCCCTGCTGCACTCATTGGACAGTGTGCGCCTGGCTGGCCGGCTGAGCCGGGCGCTGGCTGAGGCGGGGCGGACGCTCGATGTGCTGCTGGAGATGAACGTCTCCGGCGAGGCGAGCAAAGAGGGCTGGGAGGCCTGGCGCTGGCAGGAAGATCGCGCCCGCCGCCGCGCCCTGTGGGACGACGTGGCGGCGGTGCTGGCCCTGCCGGGGCTGCGTGTGCGCGGGCTGATGACGATGGCGCCCATCGTGGACGACATGGAACAGGCGCGCCCCGTCTTCGCCGCGCTGCGCGCGCTGCGCGATGCCCTGGCCGCTGACTTCCCCGGCGCGCGGTGGGACGCCCTGAGCATGGGCATGACCGACGATTACCCGGTCGCCATCGAGGAAGGGGCCACGCTGGTGCGCATTGGCCGCGCGATCTTCGGGCCGCGACGTTGAGCGGGCGCGGCGCGTATACGGTATTGAGAAGGTCAACAAGGAGAATGGGAACTTGCAAAGCGTGGCGATGCTTGTCCAGTTGTTCGTGCAAATCTACTCGCTGGTGATTCTGGCCCGCGTGCTGATGAGCTGGGTCAACATTGATCCCTACAGCCCGCTGGCCCGCACCATCTTCGATCTCACCGAGCCGGTGCTGGCCCCCATACGGAACCTGCTGCCCCAGACAACCGGGCTGGACTTCAGCCCGATCATTGCGATGGTGCTGCTGCAGATCATCGGCCAGATGCTGATCTCGATGCTGCTGGCCTGAGCGCCGCGTTGCACGGCGCAGCGCGAGAAAGGGGTGAGGTCATGCCGCGCGACTTTGAAATCACTGATGCTCAGCACGGGGCGGCTTTCGGCGTCCGCATCGTGACGCCCGCCGACCAGGTGGCGATTGCTGGCGTGCACTCGGATGGATCGCTCGAAATCCACCTGACCGAGCCGCTGGCGGAGGGCCGCGCCAACGCGCAGCTTGTCGCGCTGCTGGCCGAGGCGCTGGGCGTGGCTCCGGCGCGCGTGGCTATTGTCGCCGGCGAAGGCCCCAACAAGATCGTCAGCGTCGAGGGCGTCAGCGTGGCCTGGATTGACGGCTGGCTGGCGGGCTGGCGCTGAGCCATGCGATTCGGGCGGGGACTCGTGTGCGAGCGCAGCATTTCACGTGGATGGATTCGCCGGACGGTGATCCTGGCGCTCGGCGTGGCGCTGCTTGCCGCGTGCAGCAGGCCGGAGGCGGGCCGCACGCCGACCGTCATGCCCACGCGCACCCTGATTCCGCCCACTGCCACGCCCACTCCGCCGCCCGCCGACTTCACCCCCACGCCGACCGACCTGCCTTCCCCAGCGACGCTGGCCGCTGCGACCGCCGACGCCGCGAGTCTGTCCCCCGTCGAGGAGATGATCGAGGCGACCACGCGCGACCTGGTGGCGAGCGGCGTGGCCCCCGCCAGCATCCGCCTGCTGAGCGTGGACGGCTTCGCCTGGCAGGATGCGGCATGGGGCTGCGCGGCGCGCGAAGGTGTGGTGGAAGGCACTTCCGGCGGCAGCGCGGCGGGTTACCGCATCGCCTACAGCGCGGGGAGCCGCGTCTACGTCTACCACACCAACCTGGAAGGCGCGTTCTTCCTGTGCGACGATCCCGGCTGGCTGGCCCGCGACGGCACGCCGATCCTGGTAGACCCCATCGCTGCGGCGATGGTCGCGCTCTGCCGGGCGGACGCCGCCCGCCGCCTGGGAATCGCCCCGGAGCTATTCCAGCTTACCAGTCTGGTGACCGTCACCTGGCCGGATGACAGCGTTGGCTGCCCGCAGCCGGCCATTGCCTACAGCCAGCAGGAGACGCCCGGCTACCGGATCGTGCTGCGCGCGGGTGGGGAGGCGCTGGTCTACCACGCCAGCGCCCGTCACGTGGTGCTCTGCGCCCCGGATCAGGCGATTCTGCCGGGGCTGATCCGCCAGGCGCTGGCAACCCCCATTCCCCTCGAAAGCGAGTGAAGTCCTGGTGCCGTTCAAGAAGACTCCGAGAGTTTCGGAAACTTCCGAAGTCTGTGTGTGCAAGGCGTAGCCGGGCGACGCCCTTGCGTGCAGGGCGCTATCTCTGGCAGCTTCGTGGATTCGCTGAGCCAATGAGTACCTGAGACATTCCGTTTCCACCCCGTTCGCTGTTTTCCACTCCCTACCCTGCGCCTGACAAACGCTTGCCGCGTGACTTGGCTACCTGCCCTGGAATCCTCCCGCCGCCTTGCACTATACTATGCTCACTCGTCCAATGAGCCTTGGGGTTTCGCTGATGCTGCGTCCACCACGCCCCGCGCCGTACTCGCGCAAGCGCCGCCGCGCGCCGCGCCTAGCGCCCGCACGCAACGGCGCGCCGCCGCGCCCACTCGCTCCGGCAAACGGGGCTGTGCCGCGCCCAGTCGTGCCTCCCATGCCGCACCCGGCCCCGCGCCGGCGGCGAAGGGCGCGCCGCCTGAGTGCGCGCGGCGTGCTGCTGTTGGGCGCGGCGCTCAGCCTGATCCTGACCAGCACCTGCCTGCTGGCACTGGTAGGGGGAATCGGCCTGCTGCTTGGCTCCGGGCAGGTGTTGCCGGGCGTCAGCGCGGCGGGCGTAGACCTGGGCGGCATGTCTGAGAGCGAAGCGACCCAGGCATTGGCGACAATCTGGGGAGCGGGCGGGCTGCGCCTGCGCGACGGCGACCGGGTCTGGGGCGTTGACCCGGCGGCGCTGGGCGTGACCCTCGACGCGGGGGCGACGGCGGCAGCAGCGCGCGCCTGGGGCCGCTCGCAGGGCGGGCTGGGGGGCATCTTCGAGGCGCTGGCGGGCGGCGTGGACGTGGCCCCCATCCTGCAAGTTGATCTCGCCGCACTGACCGCTTACCTGGAAGAGGCGCGGGCGGGGATTGACCTGCTGCCGGTCAATGCGGGTGTGCGCCTGGTGGACGGGCGCGCGGTCGCCAGTTCTCCGGCGGATGGGCGGGCGCTGGACGTAGCGGCGACAGTCGCGCGGATGGGCGCGGACGCACCGGGCGAGCTGGCCGATGGCATGCTCGACCTGGTCATGGTGCCGGTCGGCCCGGCGATCAGCGACGCCTCACCGCTGCTCGCTCAGGCCAATGCCCTGCTGTCCAGCCCGTTCGAGCTGCGCGGCTACGACCCGATCCGCGATGAGTGGCACTCCTGGAGCGCACCGCCGGACGTTTGGGCGGCGTGGCTGACCGCCGAGCCGGACGCGGATAGTGCGACCGGGCTGCGCCTGGCGGCCCATCCGGAGGCGGTGCGAGCGTTCGTGGAGGCTAACGCGCACTTCGCCGATGAGCGTTACGTGGACGCTGAGGAAGCGGTCAGTGCCATGCAGGGCGCGTTGGCGCAGAGCGCGGCGCAGGCCACCGTGCGCGTGCGGCACGGGGAGACGACTTACGAAGTGCGCGGCGGGCAAACCCTGGCCGCCATCGCCGAGGAGATCGGCATCCCCTACCCGTACATTCAGGCGGCCAATCCCGGCGTCAACACGAGCGCGCTGTCGGTCGGGCAGCGCCTGACCATCCCCTCGCTGGACATCCTGGCCCCGCTGGAGCCGGTGCCGTACAAGCGCATCGTCATCAGCCGGAGCCAGCAGCATCTATGGGCCTACGAGAACGGGCAGGTCGTGTTCGACTGGGTGATCTCAACCGGCCTGCCGACCAGCCCGACGGCGCTGGGCGTCTTCCAGGTGCAGACGCACGATCCCAACGCCTACGCCGACCAGTGGAACCTGTACATGCCGCACTTCATGGGTTTTTACCATCCGGGGCCGAACATGGACTTGTGGAACGGCTTTCACGGCTTCCCGACGCGCGGCGGGGGCTACCTGCTGTGGACGGGCGACCTGGGCCACCCGGTGACCTACGGCTGCGTGCTGCTCAGCCTGGAAAACGCTGCCGCCCTCTACCAGTGGGCGGAGGACGGCGTGATCGTCGAAGTGCGCGGGTGAGGGGAGTGCGTGGAAACTTGACGGGTAGGGCTGCGCCCATGTGTACCAACTTAACGGTGGTTGCGCACGCCTCTCCCCCTAAATCCCCCTCTCCAGCCGAGCTAGAGAGGGGGACTTTGACCGCCGGACGGGACGTTTTCCCCCTCCCTGGCTTGGCCGGGGAGGGGGCCAGGGGGAGGGGCGTTCCGCCCGTACCGCGCACCCAGAAGCCTTAAGTTGGTGCGCATAGGGCGCTCTCTGCCACGCCCTGATTTACCTCACCTCCGCTCGGCGCTAACGCGCCTCCGACCACTTATCACCAATAACCAACCACCAACCACCCACTCAGTACTCTGGCGCGGTGAGAATGTCCAGCTCGTCGGGCGGCCAGTAGCGCACGCGGGCAATGCCCTTGATCGCGCTGCGCTGCACCGGCCCGAACGAGTGGCTGTCCAGGCTGTGACTGCGGTTGTCGCCGAGCACGAAGTACTCGTCCGGCCCCAGTTCCCAGGTGCCGTTGCACGAGGGATACGTGCAGAACTCCTGCACGTAAGGTTCTTCGAGCAGCGTGCCGTTGATGGTCACGCGCCCCGCCTGCACCGTGACCGTCTCGCCCGGCAGCCCGATCACGCGCTTGATCAGCAATTCGTCCCTGCGCGGCGAGTCCAGCACGACCACATCCCCGCGCGACGGCCCGCCCAGCAGCATGGTCACCCGATCCACAATGACGCGCTCGCTGGTGTAGAAGGTCGGCTCCATGCTGGCCCCGTCCACCACGTAGCGCGGCAGCAGTGTGTCCATGCCCAGCCGCACAAGCATGACGATCAGCACAAGCTGGAGGATTTCCCTCAGCAGCGATTTCGCGCGCCGCGAAGTCTTGTCCGGCTCTTCCGCCACCGCCCCACCAGCAGATGGCGGGGGCAGGTCTGGTCTATCCCATGCATCCATACGCGAGAGTCCTGAGTGGTGCCGCCAAACACCTTCATTGTACTGCGAAATTACCGCCTGCCAGCCCCCTTTCAGCGAACTCTAATGTTCATGGCTCATAGCGGCGCTGTGGCGCTAACGGTACAATCTGCGCCGTATCGTGGCGAATCACGGCGCGTTTGGGCGCAATGACGAGGGCAAGGTTATGCACATTCTGGTGACGGGGGGAGCGGGGTACGTCGGCTCGGCGGCGGCGGCCTATTTTCTGGCGGCGGGCCACCGTGTGACCGTCTACGACAGCCTGGTGAAGGGTCACCGCGCGGCTATTCCTGACGGCGCTGCCTTTGTGCGCGGCGACGTGGGCGACGCGGGAGCGCTGAATGTGCTGCTGCAAGTGGGCGGCTTCGACGCGGTGGCCCATTTCGCCGCGTTCATCGAAGCAGGCGAGTCCATGCAGCAGCCCGGCAAGTACTTCCGCAACAACGTGGTCAACACGCAGACGCTGCTCGACGCCATGATCCGGCACGGCGTGCGCCGCTTCCTGTTCTCGTCCAGCGCCGGCGTTTACGCCAGCAAGAGCGCGCCCCTCGTCGAAGAAGACCCGCTCGGCCCGGCCAGCGTCTACGGCGAGACCAAGCTGATGATCGAGCGCATGTTGGACTGGTATCACCGTCAGGTGGGGCTGCAATACGCCGCGCTGCGCTATTTCAACGCCTGTGGAGCCATGCTCAACGGAGGGGGCAAGCCCGTGCGTGGCGAAGATCACGACCCGGAAACGCATGTCATCCCCCTGGCCCTGCAAGTGCCGCTGGGCAAGCGCGACGCCTTCTACATCTTCGGGACGGACTACCACACGCCGGATGGCACGTGCATCCGCGACTACGTGCACATCGAAGACCTGGCTTCGGCGCACGTGCTGGCGCTGGAGGCGCTCGGCGTGGAGCGCGACCGCATGATCTACAACCTGGGCAACGGGCGCGGCTACACCGTGCGCGAGGTCGCCGACATCGCCCGCGAAGTCAGCGGCGTAGACTTTCCGGTGATCGAGACCGAGCGCCGCCCCGGTGACGCGGATATGCTGGTCGCTTCGTCGGAGCGGATCAACGACGAATTGGGCTGGGAGCCGCGCTTCCCTAACCTGCGCGACATCATCGCCTCGGCCTGGGCCTGGCACACCGCGCGGCCCAACGGCTACGGCGACAAGCGCTGACAAGGCTTCTGAACAGGATTCTGACCCCCCACCCCAAACCCCTCCCCCACAAGGAGGGAGGGGCTTAGAAGCCGCGCTGGTCTCCCTTCCCCCCTCGCGGGGGAAGGGCCGGGGATGGGGGGCGCAGGCAGGCACAAGGCTGCTCAAGCGACTTCTGAGTGAACAGGCATCCGATGCACATCGCCTTCAATGGCTGGTTCTGGGATCAGCCGCACACGGGCAGCGGCCAATACCTGCGCCACCTGCTGGCGGCGCTGCACCAGCGCGCGCCCGAACACCGTCTGACGCTCGTTGTTCCCGCGCGCGTGACCACTCTGGAGGCCCTGCCGCCCCAGGTGGACGTGCTGCCCATGCCTCTCCACTTGGGCGGTCACCCTGGCAAAGTGTGGTTCGAGCAATACCTGTTCCCGCGCGCCGTCGCCCGCGTGCGCGCGGACATCGCCCACGTGCCCTACTGGGGGCCGCCGCTGCGCTCGCCCGCTCCGCTGGTCTGCACCGTCCTGGACGTGATCCCGCTGCTGGTGCCCGAATACAACGCCGGGCTGGGTAACCGGCTCTACACCAGCCTGGTGCGCGCGGCGGCGCGCGGCGCGGATCGCCTGCTGACCATCTCCGCCGACAGCCAGCGCCAGATCGCGGCACGCATCGGCGTTCCGGCGGAGCGGGTGACGGTCACGCCGCTGGCCGCTGGCAAGGAATTCCACCCGGAGCAGGGGGCCGAGCGCGACGGCGAAGTTCGCGCGCGCTACGGCCTGGACGACGTGGATGACTTCGTGCTCTACCTGGGCGCGTATGCCGTCCACAAGAACGTGCGCCAGCTTCTGGCCGCCTATACCTACGTGGCCCAAGGGCTGGGGCCGGACGTGCCGCTGGTGCTGGCCGGGCACAGGCCCGCCGCCTGGGGCACGCCGCGCTTCCCCGATCTGCCCGCCTACGCCGAAGAGCTGGGCCTGACCCCTTACGTGCGCTGGATCGGCCCGGTGCGCGAGGAGGACAAGGCGGCGCTTTACCGGCTGGCAAGCGTGTTCGTCTTCCCCAGTCTGCTGGAGGGCTTCGGGCTGGGGCCGCTGGAGGCGATGGGCAGCGGCACGCCGGTTGTCGCCTGCGAAGCGTCCTCCATCCCCGAAGTGGCCGGCGACGCCGCTTTCCTCGTCGCGCCTGGCGACAGCCGGGCGATGGGCGGGGCCATCCTCTCGCTGCTGACGCAGCCGGAGCACGCCGCGACGATGCGCAACCGGGGGCTGGCGCGGGCGCGCGGCTTTAGCTGGCGCGCGACGGCGGAGGGCACACTCGCCGCCTACGAGCAGGTCATCCGCGCCCGCTGAAGGGGCGAAGCCTCACCCCCGCTCGGCGCTGACGTGCCTCGCCGCCCCCCTCCACGTCGTGGAGAGGGGGCGGCGAGGCGCGTCAGCGCCGAGCGGGGGTGAGGTCCGTAGGGGCGTATGGCCATACGCCCCTATGATTGGCGCCCTTGTAGGGGCGGGTTTTGAAACCCGCCCCTACATTCTTGTTCCCATCATGAGATGCACCCCCTGCCTATTGACAGGACACCAGACCGTACTACAATAGTAGACGGCTCGTATACCATTAAACGATGCGTATACCATTGGAAGACGGCCCGAAGGTGCAGCTATGCCCCGACGCCTGACGCGCCATGTACGGCGCAAAGCCGCCACTCACCAACGCCTGATTGACGCCGCGCGCGACCTGATCAGCGCGCACGGCTACGGTCAGGTGGACATCCTCACCATCACCGAGCACGCTGACGTGAGCAAGGCGACGTTCTACAAGCATTTCGCCAACAAAGAAGTCTGCGTGCGCGAGCTGGTGCAGCAGGGCTTCGACGCGCTGGTGGCCGAGATCGTCAGCACGCCCCGTGCCCATCCCTTCGATCCGGCCTGGGTCAAAGGCAGCTTTGAGCGCGCCTTTCGCTGGGCGGAAGAGAACCGCGAGCTAATGCTGATCATGGTCGGCGGAGCGGCTTCCAGCCGGCTCAACGCTTTTGGCCGCCAATACCTGGCGACGGTGATTGAGCGCACGCTCATCAGCGAGTTTCCCCAGCAAGCCCTGACAGCCCTGATCCCTGCGCACGTGGTGGCCCAGATCGTCACCGGCATGATGATCCAGTTGCTTGGCTGGTGGCTGGAAAACGACACCGGTTACACAGCAACCGACCTGGCCGAGTTCATGCTCATCGCGCTGCAACGCGGCGTCACCGCCCAACAGGCGGTAGATTCCAGCACCCCGGAGGCTTCCGCATGATCTTCGAATACTTGGGACATTTCGCCACCCGCTACCGCATCCCGATCATTGTCGCCTGGGTGGCGGCGGCAGCGATTGTCACCCTGGTCGCGCCCAACATGGCCGATGTCGTCAGCTCCGACCTGGCCGATTTCCTGCCCGCTGACGCTCCCTTCAAGCACGCCAGCGCCCTGTACGGAGAGCTGTTCCCCGACGACAACGCCGAGGGTAGCTCGGTCATCGTCTTCGACGCCCGCCAGTCCACCGAGGGAGTGCTGAATCCAGACGCTCCCTCGTTCGAGGCGCAGCTTGACACCGAGGCGGGGCGCTTCATCCGTGCCTTCACCGACTGGGTGACCAGCGACGAAGCGCCGGAAGTCCTCGACACGGTGACCTCGCCCACCCAGTCACCGGCGCTGGCTGCCATGTTGGTGGCGGGAGAGGCGAGCGCCGACCCGCATCTGATCAACAAAGTCGCCCTGGTGCGCGTCAACATGACCGAGACGGCCACCGAACCGCCAGCCATCGCCGCCATGAAGGAGATTGACACCTGGCTGGAAGCGCACCGCCAGCCAGCGGTGCGCGCCTACCAGACCGGAGCCAGCCCGCTCATCTACAACACCAGCGAGTCGGTAGTCGCCAGCGCCGACCGCGCCATCTGGGTGACAGTGTTGCTGGTGATCTTCATCCTGCTGGCGGTCTATCGCTCGCCGGTCAGCCCGCTCATTCCGCTGTCGGCGGTGACGCTCGCCTTCCTGATCACACGCGGCATCGTCGCCTGGCTGGGCGCGACTCACCTGACGATCACCACCTACGCCAACGTCCTGCTGATCACTGTGATGTACGGCGCGGGCACGGACTACTGCCTCTTTCTGATCAGTCGCTTCCGCGAGGAGATGGCCGATCACCCCGGTATCGAAGCGGCCACAGCCCACACCGTGCACCGCGTCGGCGAGACGATCACCAGCAGCGCCGGCACGATCTTCGTCGGCTTCATGGCTATGGTCTTTGCCGAGATGGGCATCTTCAACACGACCGGCCCGGCGCTGGCCCTGGGCATCGTCATGTCGCTGCTGGCCGGGCTGACCTTCGTCCCGGCGCTGCTGGCGACGCTCGGCGACCGGGCGTTCTGGCCCCGGCAGGCCACGCATCGTGGCGAGGGGCGGCTGTACGCGGTGACCTCGAAATGGGTCAGCACGCGCCCGCTGGTGGTCATCCTGGTCATCGTCGCCCTCATGGTGCCGCTCTCGGTCTATGGCCTGAGCCAGCACGTGACCTACGACCTGCTCGACGACCTGCCGGACGACAAGCCGATTGTCAAGGGGTTTCTACTGCTGCAAGACAGCCTGGGCGCGGGCAACACCATGCCGCTGACGGTTGTCGTGACCGGGCGCGATCCCGACCGCATCGCCGCCGACATCGTGCGCCTCAGCGACGAGATTGCGGCGCTCGATGGCATCTTCGATGTGCGTGGCCTGGATGACCCGCTCGGCCAGGGATATGCTGAGCTGCGCAACGTGCTGCACGTCAGCGCGCAGCTTCGCCTGGCGCTGGGCATGATGGGCGACGCAGAGCAGATGAGCGCGCTGGCCCCGGCGCAAATCGGCGCGGCGCTGGCCGGGATGCAGGGGTACGTAGACCTGCTGGCCGGGCGCTTCCCGGAAATGGCTGACGACCCGAACCTGGTTGCGATCCGCGACCTGCTCGCCAACCCGCTCCAGCTTCTCACCCGGCAGGACGACCTGGCCGCCGCCGTCGAAGGGCTGGCGGCCCGCTTCGAGACGGTGAACGAGCCGTACCTGATGCCCACCGCGCTGATCGATCTGCTGGCGGGCCTGCCCGCGACCGGCGGTGGGCTGGACCCGGCGCTGGCCGGGCAGCTTGCGGCGACCTACCTGGCGGCAGAGAACACCGCCTTCAAGCTGGAGGTCATCCTCGCTGTCTCGCCGAGCAGCGACGCCGCGCTAGACACCGTCGGCACCATCCGCCACGTGCTCCAGGGCTACCAGGACAGCGGCGAGGCCGTGGTCAGCGGCGGCCCGGCGGTCAATGCCGACATCCGCGACACGATGAACCGCGACCTGCTGCGCGCGATCGGCTTTGTGCTGCTGGGCATTTTCATCGTGCTGCTGCTCATGCTGCGCAGCGTGATCGCCCCGCTCTACCTGATCGGCACGGTGGTGCTGTCGTTCACCTTCACCCTGGGGCTGACTAACCTGGTCTTCAAGACGCTGCTCGGCGTGGCCGGGCTGACCTGGTACGTGCCGTTCTTCTCCTTCGTGTTCCTGGTGGCGCTGGGCATTGACTACAGCATCTTCCTCTTCGGGCGCATCAAGGAGGAGGTCGGCTATCACGGGATGCGCGAGGGCGTGCACGTCGCGGTCGCCACAACAGGCGCGATCATCACCTCGGCGGGGATCATCCTCTCCGGCACGTTCGCCGCGCTGCTGACCGGCGAGGTAGCCGGGCTGCTGGAGATCGGCTTCGCGGTGGCCGTCGGCGTGCTGATTGACACCTTTGTGGTGCGCACGGTGCTCGACCCGGCGCTGGCCGCTCTGTTTGGCCGCTGGACGTGGTGGCCGGGCGGCGTGCCCCAGGCCCCGTCGCGGCGTGCGCCCCACGCTTCCACGTCCCAAGTGGGCGACTGAGCGGTGCACGGGAGCAGTCCGTAGGGGCGTATCGCCATACGCCCCACTACGAGTCGCCGCAGAGCAGCGCCCCGCGTTCTTGGATCGGGCGTTTTGTGCTACTATGAGGGTGCGCGGGCTTGCTCCGCCTCTTGACCGTCTCCAGACGACAGGTGAAGCCCATGATCCAGCCTGATCGCACTGTGTGCACCGTCTGCCCGTACTGCGGCGTGGGGTGCAAGATAGACCTGCACATCAAAGATCGCCACGTTTTCCGCGTCACTGCGCCGTTCGACGCGCCGCCCAACTTCGGCAAGCTGTGCGTCAAAGGGCGCTTCGGTCACGACTTCCTGTGGCACCCCGACCGCCTGACCACGCCGCTGATCCGCCGCGATGGGATGCTCCAGCCGGCCACCTGGGACGAGGCGCTCGGCCTTGTCGCCGCGCGGCTGGACGCGATCAAGGCGGAGAGCGGCCCGGATGCCATCGCCCTGCTGTGCAGCGCCAAGTGCACCAACGAAGAGAATTACCTGATGCAGAAGCTGGCGCGGCAGGTGATCGGCACGCACAACATAGACCACTGCGCCCGCCTTTGACACAGCAGCACCGTGACGGGCCTCGTGCAGGCCTTCGGCAGCGGCGCGATGACCAACTCCATCGCCGACATCCCCCAGGCGCGAGCCATCCTCGCCATCGGCACCAACACGACCGAGCAGCACCCCGTCCTCAGCCTGCAAATCAAGAAGGCGGTGCGCCAGCACGGTGCGCAGCTCATCGTCGCTGACCCGCGCCGCATCGAGCTGGCCGACTTCGCGGCGCTGTACCTGCGCGTCCGTCCGGGGACGAACCCCGCCCTGCTCAATGGGCTGGCGCACGTCATCCTGGCCGAGAACCTGCACGACCGGGCGTTCATTGAGGCGCGCACAGAGAGCTTCGACGCATGGCGCGCGGTCGTCGCTGAGTATCCGCCGGAGCGCGTCAGCGGGATCACCGGCGTGCCCGCCGGGGACATCGTCCGCGCGGCGCATATTTACGCCGAGAACAAGCCCGCCGCCATCTTCTACGCGATGGGCATCACCCAACACGCGGACGGCCACCAGAACGTGCTGGCCGTCGCCAACCTTGCCCTGCTGACAGGCAACCTGGGCGTGCCCGGCGGTGGCGTTAACCCGCTGCGCGGGCAGAACAACGTGCAGGGATCGTGCGATGTGGGCGGCCTGCCCAACGTCTACCCCGGCTACCAGCGCATCAATGACGAGGCTGTGCGCGCCAGGTTCGCCGCTTTTCACGGCGTCGAGCAGCCGCCCCCGCGTCCCGGCCTGACGCTGAGCGAGATGCTGCCCGCCGCCAGGCGCGGCGACGTGCGCGCCATGCTGATCATGGGCGAGAACCCGGTGATGAGCGACCCGAACTCGGCCCACGTCCGCGAGTGCCTGGCCGCGCTGGACTTCCTGGCCGTGCAGGATATTTTCCTCAACGAGACCTCTGAGTACGCCGAGGTGGTGCTACCTGCTGCCGCCTACGCCGAGAAGGACGGCACCTTCACCAACACCGAGCGCCGCGTCCAGCGCGTGCGCCAGGCGTTCGACCCGCCCGGCGATGCCCGCCCGGACTGGCAGATCATCAGCGATCTGGCCCGGCGCTTGGGCGCGTCCTCCGGCTGGGACTACGCCAGCCCCGCCGACATCCTGGCCGAGGTCGCGGCGCTGACGCCGATCTACGGCGGGATCACCTTCGACCGGCTGGATGGCGACGGCTTGCAGTGGCCGTGCCCCGACGCCGCGCACCCCGGCACGCCGATCCTGCATACGGCGGCGTTCCCGCGCGGGCGTGGGCTGTTCAGCCCGGTGCACCACCAGCCGCCGCCGGAACTGCCCGACGACGAGTACCCCCTGATCCTGACGACCGGGCGCGTGCTCCAGCACTGGCACACGCGCACGATGACCGGGCGCGTGGGCGGGCTGGAGTTCCTGGCCCCGGAGGAGCGCGTCGAGGTGCACACGCAGGACGCGGCGCGGCTGGGCATCGCCGAAGGTGACTGGATTCGCATCACGTCGCGGCGCGGCTCGGTGACGGCGCGGGCGCGCGTGTTCAACCGGCCCCGGCAAGGCGTCGTCTTCATGACCTTCCACTACGCTGAGGCGCTGGCAAATGAGCTAACGCTCAACGTCTTCGACCCCGTCTCGAAGATTCCAGAGTTCAAGGTGTGCGCCGTGCGCGTGGAGAAAGTCCCCGCGCCGGAGGGAAGTGCTTGAGGCACCTCGGCGGCCAGTTATTTGCCTCGCCCCCGTTTCGCTTCGCCCAGCGCACAAGCCCGCCCGTAGCTGCTCTGCTGCGCCCAGGGCCAGCCTCTCGTTGCCGCACGGCCAGGGCCGTGCTATAACCGGGCCGCTGGCCGGGACTGCACACTGAGGCGAGGGGTATGCCGCGAGTTCACGAGCGCGCCTTCCGCGTGCGGCACTACGAGTGCGACGCTTACGGGCACGTCAACCATGTCAACTACCTGCGCTACATGCAAGAAGCCGCGATGGACGCTTCGGCGGCGGCGGGCTACGGCGTCGCCCGCTACGAGGAGTTGGGGCGGCTGTGGTTCGTCCGCGAGACGGACATCAGCTACCTGCACCCACTGCGCTATGGCGATACGGTGATCGTCAAGACGTGGGTGGAGGATTTCCGGCGCGTGCGCTCGCGCCGCGCTTACGAGCTGCGCCACGCGGCGACCGGCACCCTCGTCGCCCAGGCGACCACCGACTGGGTTTTCCTCGACGCGGCAACGGAGCGTCCCACCTCCGTCCCGCCGGAGATGATCGCCGCTTTCTTCCCGGAGGGGATGCCCGCCGACGGAGACCGCCGCGAGCCGTTCCCTGTCCCGCCGCCCGCGCCGCCGGACGTGTTCACCATACAGACGCGCGTCGCCTGGCGCGACCTGGACACTGCCGGGCACGTCAACAACGCCAACTACATGGCCTACCTGGAGGAATGCGGCGTGCGGGTGGCGGAAGCATTTGGCTGGTCTCCGGCGCGCATGGCCGCAGCGGGATTCGGCATTGTCGTGCGGCGCTACCTCATCGAGTACCAGCAGCCCGCCCTGTTCGGCGACGAGCTGACCGTAGCGACGTGGTACTCCGACGCCAGGCGATCCAGCGCCTTCCGCCACTACACGGTCACCCGCCCCCGCGACGGCGCGCTCATTGCCCGCGCGCGTGCCGCCTGGGTGTGGGTTGACCTGGCGACCGGACGCCCGATCCGCATCCCGGATGAGTTCATCGCCGCCTTCGCCGCTAACCGGGCGCTGGAGCCGGACAAGTGCGATGAAGGCGTCGCGCCCATGCCTCACCCCCGCTCGGCCCACTGACGCGGGCCTCGCGCCCCTCTCCCACGTCGTGGAGAGGGGCAAACCAGCGAGGCTGGGGTGGTTAATCAGGCGCAGCAGAGCAGCGCCCCTACCGGCCACCGATCACTGACAACTGACCACTGATCACTAAAGGAGCTCGCCCCATGAACTTAACCCAGCGCATCGCCGCCGCGCTGCGCATCCTCACCCCCGCTCGGCCCACTGACGCGGGCCTCGGCCCCTCTCCACGACGTGGAGGAAGGCAAGCCAGCGCAGCGAGGCCAGGGGTGGCTAATCAGGCGCAGCAGAGCAGCGCCCTAGCGGCCACCGATCACCGACAACTGACCACTGATCGCAAAGGAGCTCGCCCCATGAACTTAACCCAGCGCATCGCCGCCGCGCCATCACCTCACCCCCGCTCGGCCCACTGACGCGGGCCTCGCGCCCCCTCTCCACGTCGTGGAGAGGGGGCAAACAGCGCAGCGAGGCTGAGGGTGAAGACTAATCAGGCGCAGCAGAGCAGCGCCCCTAGCGGCCACCGATCACCGACAACTGACCACTGATCACCAAAGGAGCTCGCCCCATGAACTTAACCCAGCGCATCGCCGCCGCGCGCGGCCAAACCGCCGCTGACCTGCTGCTGACCAACCTCAAGCTGGTCAACGTCTTCACCGGCGAAGTCTACCCGACCGAGATCGCTATCAAGGACGGCCTGATCGTGGGCGTGGGCGAAGGGTACAGCGCCGCCGAGACGCTCGACCTGGGCGGGCGCTACGTCGCCCCCGGCCTGCTTGACGCCCACGTGCACATCGAGAGCAGCCTGTGCACACCGCCCCAGTTCAGCGTGGCCGCGCTGACGCACGGCGTGACCAGCGTCGTCACCGACCCGCACGAGATCGCCAACGTGCACGGGCTGGACGGCATCCGCTACATGCTCGACGCGGCGCAGGACAGCCCGCTGAGCATGTTCGTCATGGCCTCAAGCTGCGTCCCGGCCACGCACATGGAGACGGCGGGCGCAGCCCTCGACGCCGCCGACCTGACGGCGCTGCGCGACCATCCCTGGGTGTTGGGCCTGGCTGAGATGATGAACTATCCCGGCGTCGTCTTCGCCGATCCGGGCGTGCTGGGCAAGATCGCGGCGTACGGCGGGCGCGTCCTGGACGGGCACTGTCCCGGCCTGCGCGGGCGCGACCTGAACGCCTACGTTGCCGCTGGCATCGGCAGCGACCACGAGTGCACCACCATTGACGAGGCGCGCGAGAAGCTGCAAAAGGGCATGGTCATCTTCATCCGCGAGGCGACCAACGCCCAGAACCTGCGCCCGCTGCTGCCACTGATCACGCCGGAGAATAGCCGCCGCATCTGCTGGTGCACCGACGACCGCCAGCCCGCCGACCTGCTCGACGACGGCTCGATTGACCACATGATCCGCGTGGCTGTTGCCGAGGGTGGGCTGGACCCGGTGACGGCCATTCGCATGGGCACGCTCAACACGGCGGAGTACTTCCGGCTGCACGACCGGGGAGCCATCGCGCCGGGCCGCCGCGCCGATCTGTTCGCCTTCTCCGCCCTCGATGCGCCGCGCGCCGAGCTGGTCTTCGCCGGGGGGCAGCTGGTAGCGCGCGGCGGCGCGCTGGCGGTGGACATTCCCGCGCCGCAGGTTGCGCCGCTGCCGCGCTCGATGAACATCGCCTGGGACGCGGTGGACTTCGCCATTCCTGCGGGCGGGCGGCGGGTGCGCGTCATCGGCAGCCTGGAAAACCAGCTTCTCACCGAGCACCGTATTGAAGACGCGAAGATCGTGGACGGCTGCGCCGTCGCCGACCCGGCCCGCGACCTGCTGAAGATGGCCGTCATCGAGCGGCACCATGCCTCCGGCAACATGGGCAGGGGCTTCATTCACGGCATCGGCCTGAAGCGTGGAGCGATTGCCGGGACGGTCGCCCACGATCACCACAACCTGGTGGTCATCGGCGCGGACGACGCCAGCATGAGAACCGCCGCCCGCGCCGTCGAGCGTATGGGCGGTGGGCTGGTGGCCGTCAATGGCGAGCACGTGCTGGCCGAGCTACCGCTGCCGGTCGGCGGGCTGATGAGCGAGCGGCCCATCGGCGAGG
>JAXGOK010000030.1:0-47765 GCA_040767545.1 Aggregatilineaceae bacterium
TTCCCCCGGCCACAGGTTATTCGTGCACCCACCGGGGCGCGGCAAGTGGGGCGAGAGCGTCTCCCCTGGTATAATCGCGCCCGCTTGCTGGTTGAGTTCCCCCTGCCACAAAAGGAAAGCGGGCATGACACACGCTCTGATTACCGGTGGCGCCGGGTTCATCGGTAGCCATCTGGCCGAGTATCTGCTGGCGCGCGGCGAGCAGGTGACAGTCATTGATAACCTCTCCACCGGGCGCTTCGAGAACATCGCCCCCCTGGAAAAGACGCCGGGCTTTCGCTATGCCATCGAGGACATCCGTCATGCCGCCGTGATGGATCGCCTGGTCAGCGAGTGCGACGTGATCTACCACCTGGCGGCGGCGGTCGGCGTGTTCTCAATTGTGCATAGCCCGATTGACACGCTGGAGATCAACGTCGGCGGGACGGAAATCGTGCTCCAGACGGCCCGCCGCTACCGTCGGCCCGTGCTGATCGCCTCAACCTCGGAAGTCTACGGCAAGGGCGTCAAGGTGCCCTTCAGCGAGGACGACGACCGCATCCTCGGCCCGACGACCAAGAGCCGCTGGAGCTACGCCGCCTCCAAGGCGCTCGACGAGTTCCTGGGGCTGGCCTACCACAAAGCCACCGGGCTGCCGGTGATCATCGTCCGCCTGTTCAACACAGTCGGCCCGCGCCAGGTGGGGAACTACGGCATGGTCGTGCCGCGCTTCGTGCAGTGGGCGCTGGCTGGCGAGCCGATCCAGGTCTACGGCGACGGCACGCAGTCGCGCTGCTTCGCCAACGTGCACGACGTGGTAGACGCCATCGCCCGTCTGACGCACTCTGACGGCACTTCCGGCGAGGTGTTCAACATCGGCAGCAACGAAGAAGTGAGCATCGGCGCGCTGGCCGAGCGCGTCAAGGCGCGCACTGGCAGCGCATCGGAGATCGTGCGTGTGCCCTACGACCAGGCGTATGAGGTCGGCTTTGAGGACATGCAGCGCCGCGTGCCGGACATCAGCAAGATCGGGCGCACCATCGGCTGGACGCCGTCCACGCCGCTCGACACGACCATTGACCAGATCATCGCCTATTTTCAGGCGCAGCAGGGCTAGAGGCCAAAGGGATTGCGAATTGCGAATTGCGAATTGTGGATTGCGAGATTCTAGGAGGGCGTTGCAGCGGGGAGATAGACGCGCATCCCGTCCGCTTCGTCGCGGATGAGCGCCGCCGGTTCGCAGCGGCGGGTGATAGCCGCCATCCACAGGTCACCGCCCGCACCCGACGCATTGACGACGACCGCCAGCGCAACCCACGAGGCCAATCCCGGCGGCAGAAACGGCAAGGCGACCACGCCCCCTAGCGTGATGACCAGCAGCGGGGCCAGCAGCACGCGCAGATACTCGTCGCGGCGAAAGTACGCGCTGTCCGACGTGGTGTACAGCGCGTACCACTTCAGGCCGTAGCGCGGCGAATGCCCACAGCGCCGGATCATCCATCCGTGCACTGCTTCGTGAAGCGGCAGCACACCCAGCACTAACGCATAACCGAGATAGCGTGGCATGTCTGTCGGCAGCGCGCCGATCACCAGGGGAGCGCCAGCAGCGTGGTAGGCAGCCAGCGCGCCGAACAGCAGCCCCCCGCTGACGAGCAGCGTAGCCAGCGTCAGGGCCAGTAGCGGGGGCCAGGCGTGCCGCTGAGTGACGCGCACCGTGAATGCCTCCCGGTAATCAGGCGGCAGCGCGATGACCGGGCCGATGGGCAGCGGCATGGTGGTCAGCTTTCAGCTTTCAGCGGTCAGCAAGAGCAGTTGTGTCCGCCACAAGATCAAGAAGCGGAGCCGAGCGGCTCGCTCGGCGGCGAGACCTCCCGGCTCCATTGTAGGCGCTGCCACATTCTGGCGGCAAGCAGCGCTAGTGCAGCTTGATCTTGCGCAGGCGCAGGCTATTGCCGATGACGAACACATCGCTGAGGGCCATCGCCATCGCTGCCAGGATCGGGTGCAGGTAGCGCAAGGTTTCGGGTGCCCAGGCGAACGGGGCCAGCACGCCCGCCGCAACCGGAATGAGCGTCACGTTGTAGGCGAAGGCCCAGAACAGGTTCTGCTTGATGGCGCGCACCGTCTTCTTGCTGAGGGCGATAGCGCGTGGCACGCCATGCAGATCGCCGCTGATCAGCGTCACGTCGGCGGCTTCCATCGCCACGTCCGTCCCCGTGCCGATAGCAATGCCCACGTCCGCCTGAGCCAGCGCCGGAGCATCGTTGATTCCGTCGCCGACCATGCCCACCAGGTAGCCCTCGTCCTGCAGGCGCTTGACATAGGCGGCCTTGTCGCCAGGCTTGACCTCGGCGAAGACGCGCTCGATGCCCACCTGACGGGCGATGGCGTCGGCGGTAGCCTGGTTGTCGCCGGTCATCATGACAACGGCCAGTCCAAGCTCGTGCATCTGGCGCACCGCTTCGACCGCCCCATCCTTGAGCGTGTCAGCGACAGCGATCACGGCGCTGGCTACGCCGTCAACAGCCACCCACATGGCCGTCTTGGCCTCGCTTTGCAGGCGCTGCGCTTCCGCTTCCAGCCCGTTGAGATGCACGTCATGGGCACGCATCAGGGCCAGGTTGCCGAGCAGCACCGTGCGACCGTCCACGTCCGCGCGCACGCCGTGCCCCGCCACTGCTTCGAAGCGGCGGGGCTGGCTCAGGGCCAGGCCGCGCGCCTCCGCAGCGCGGATAATGGCCGCGCCCAGCGGATGCTCGCTGCCGCGCTCGGCGCTCGCCGCCAGGTTCAGCAACGAGTCACCGTCGAACCCGGTGTTCTCGCTGACCACGTAATCGGTGACGCTCGGCTCGCCACGCGTGAGCGTGCCCGTCTTGTCGAGGACGATGGCAGTGAGCTTGTGCGCCCGTTCCAGCGCTTCACTGCTCTTGAACAGGATGCCCGTCTCGGCCCCCTTGCCCATGCCGACCATGATCGCGGTTGGCGTAGCCAGGCCCATCGCGCACGGGCAGGCGATGATCAGCACGGCGATCATGCGCACCAGCGATGGGGCCAGGTCGCCCGTGCCGATCATCCAGATGGCGAAGGTGATCAGGGCGACGGTGACGACCGCCGGCACGAAGATGGCCGACACCTGGTCAGCCAGGCGCTGGATCGGGGCTTTGCTGCCCTGCGCCTGCTCGACCAACCGGATGATCTGGGCCAGCGCCGTCTCGCGCCCAACACGCGTCGCTTCGAAGGTGAGCAAGCCCTGGCGATTGATCGTCGCGCCGATCACGGCGTCACCGGGCGCTTTCTCCACCGGCAGGCTCTCGCCGCTGATCATGCTCTCGTCAACGGCGCTGTGCCCGTCGCGCACCACACCGTCTACCGGAATCTTCTCGCCGGGCCGCACCATCACCAGGTCGCCAACGCGCACCGCTTCAACGGGGATGTCCTGCTCCACGCCGTCGCGCACGACGCGGGCGGTCTTGGCTTGCAGGCCCATCAACGCCTTGATCGCGGCGCTGGTGCGCCCCTTGGCGATGGTCTCCAGCAGCCCGCCGGTGGCGATCAGGGTGATGATCGCCGCCGAAGTCTCGAAGTAGACGTGGCCGCCCATGACACCCAACGTGACCACGACACTGTAGAAGTAGGCCACACTCGACCCCAGCGCAACCAGCACGTCCATGTTGGCCGAGCCACCGCGCAGCGACTTGACCGCGCTGGCGTAGAAATCGCGCCCGACCCAGAACTGGACGGGCGTTGCCAGCGCCCAGAACAAGAAGTTCATCCATCCCTCGTGCGCCCAGTGACCGAACAGGCCGACATCGCGGCCCATGCTCAGCACGAACAACGGCACGGCGAACAGCGCGCCGACGATCACCCGGTGCACGTTGTGCTGAATCTCTGCCTGGCGCGCGGCGGCTTCGGCATCCTCCAGGGCCTCTTCGCCCTCCGCCTGCACCACGCCGTAGCCCGCCTTTTCGACGGCGGCAATGAGCGCCTGGCGGCTGACGCCCGGCGCCAGCGTGACCAGGGCGTGCTCGCTGGCGAAATTCACCTGTACGTCGAGCACGCCGTCCACTTTCTTCAGTGCACGCTCGACATTGGCCGCGCAGTTCACGCAGTCCATACCGGTCACGGCCAGGTCTACCGTCTGCTGCGGCACGTCATAGCCCGCCTTGCGGATGCGGGTGACAATATCGCCCGCCCCCAGCAGCGAATCATCGTAGATCAGGCTGATCTTCTCGCTGGCGAAGTTGACGTTGGCCTCGCGCACGCCGTCCAGCTTGCGCACGCTGCGCTCGACGGTGGCGACGCAGTTGGCGCACGTCATGCCAGTGACAGGCAGCGTTAGAGTCTTCTCAGACATAGGTTCCTCGGCTCAACACCCAGACACGCTGATCCTGTTGGCGACATGTCTCCGTAGGGGCGTATTGCAATGCGCCCCTACGCAACCGGCGCGCGGTTAACTCGCTAACAAGATCGCGAGCCTGGATAACACTCAGTTCTGCTCGGCGGGCGGGTAGTTGATTTCGACGAGCAGACCCTTGATCTGCTCCCAGGTAGCCGGCTCAGACCATTCCACTGTGACCATGCGCGTGTCCTTGTCGGCGTCCACGCGGCTGACGCCGGTTAGCTCGCCGACCTCGTTCTTGATGGTCATGACGCAGTGGCCGCAGGAAATGTTGGGGACGCGGAACGTCTTGGCAGGCATGGCGGACTCTCCTTGATGGGTGTGTTGAAGGGTACGATGTCAGGGCTTGTTGGCGTAACGGTAAACCTCGACGACTTCGGACAGCAGACGCTCGCGCTCGGTCACGTCGTCGCCTCGGATGGCGGTGGTGACGCAGGTGCGCAGGTGCGCCTCAAGGATGCTTTCGCTGACGCGGGCCAGAGCCGTCTGGGTGGCCTGAATCTGCTTGATCACGTCAATGCAGTAGCGGTCTTCTTCGAGCATCCGAATGATGCCGTTGACGTGCCCGGCGACGCTTTTCAAGCGATGAATTGCCTCGGATCGTGTCTTGTCGTCCATAAGTCACTCCGCCTTACCCCCTACCCCCAGGGGGTGGGGTCGGGTATCTGTAGCAGAGTCTAGCAGACTGTCCGGGCGGCGTCAAGGACTTCCGCTTTGAAGGCAAACTCTACCTCGCCCCCGTTCGGCGCTGACGCGCCGCACTTCCCCCTCTCCGCAACGGCGCTGCGTGACCCCCCAAATACCCCCCATCCCCCCGCCCCTTCCCCCGCGCTGCGCGGAGGGAAGGGGAGCAGGCCCGCCGCTTTTCTCCCTTCCCCCCTCGTGGGGGAAGGGCCGGGGATGGGGGGACAAGTACAGCCAGAGATGCGGGTAATGGACAGCCGCAGCGGAGAGGGGGAAAGGCCGAGCGCAGCGAGGCCAGGGGGTGAGGTCAATAAGACGCCATCTTCATGCCTCCCATGCTACTGTCCATCCCTGAACTCCTGCCCCGGAAGAATGCAATGACGGCGCAGATGGGGGATAATCAGGGCAGATGATAGTCAGGCATGGGAGCACAAGGAGTCACCGTGAAAGAAACACAGCGTCGCGTGGCCGAGGGCATCCTCTTCACCGACTTTTACCAACTGACGATGGCCCAGCTTTATTACCGCACAGGCCTGCACGAGAAGACAGTGCAGTTCGATCACTTCTTCCGCGACTATCCCAACTATGGCGCACACCAGGCCGGCTACTGCGTCAACGCCGGGCTGGAATGGCTGCTCGATTGGATGGCCGGGGCGCACCTGACCGCTGATGACATCGAGTACCTGCGCGGGCAGCGCGGGCGCACCGGCGAGCGCCTCTTCGCCGACGACTTCCTGCGCTGGCTGGGAGCCAACGGCACCTTCGACGGCCTGACCCTGCACGCCATGCCCGAAGGGCGCGTCGTGCATCCCAACGTCCCGCTGACCGTCGTGCAGGGGCCAATGGTGCCTGCCCAACTGCTCGAAACCGCGCTGCTCAACCACCTCAACTACCAGACGCTGATCGCCACCAAAGCGGCGCGTATGCACTTCAGCGGGCGCGGGCGGCTGCTGCTGGAGTTCGGCGCGCGGCGCGGTCACGACCGGGGCACCAACGCCGGGACACGCGCGGCGCTCATCGGCGGGGCGGATTTCTCGTCGAACGTGGGCATCTCGCGTGTGCTCGGCTACCCGGCCAAGGGCACGCACGCCCACAGCATGGTTCAGGTCTTCATGGCGCTGGGCATGGGCGAGCTAGGGGCGTTCCGCGCTTACGCCGACCTCTACCCCGACGACTGCCTGCTGCTGGTAGACACCATTGACTCGCTGAGCAGTGGCATCCCCAACGCGATCACCGTCTTTGAGGAGCTGCGCCGCAAGGGGCACGAGCCGATGGGCATCCGCCTGGATTCCGGCGACCTGGCCTACCTGAGCATCCAGGCAGCCAAGATGCTCAACGACGCTGGCTTTCCGGACACGACCATCGTGCTCTCCAACAACCTCGACGAGCTGGTCATCTGGCAGATCATCACCCAGATTCGGGACGAAGCGCCGCGCTGGGGCCTCGACGCCGACCACCTGATCAAGCGGCTTTCCTTCGGCGTGGGGACACGGCTGGTCACGTCGTGGGGCGAGCCGGCCCTGGGCGGTGTGTACAAGCTGGTGGCCGTGTGCGACAATGGCCGCTGGACTCCGGCCATCAAGCTGTCGGATTCGCCGGATAAGACGCCTAACCCCGGCCACAAGCGCGTCTGGCGTGTCTATGACGAGCGCGGCAAAGCGACCGCCGATCTGCTCAGCCTGGAGGACGAAGACCCGCGCACCGCCGACCGTCTGGCACTACGCCACCCGTCCGACCATACCAAGTGCCGCGTGCTGCCGCGTGAGGAAATCTCGGAGATCGAGCCGCTGCTGGTCGAAGTGCTGCGCGAAGGGCGGCTGGTCTATGACCTGCCCACCATCGAGGACATGCGCGCCCTGCGCCGCGCCGACACCGAGCGGCTTGACCCCGGCGTACAGCGGCTGGTCAATCCGCACATCTACCACGTGTCGCTGACCCAGGCGCTGTGGGACCTCAAGCAATCGCTGATTGACACGACAATTACCCAGAGCCAGTGAGTCACCAGGTGCGGGCAGCGCCCGCCCTGCGCACTGTCAGGAGAGACTCATGACCGGAATCTTCCCGGCTCTCATTCTCAACGGGCGGCCCGCAGCGGGAAAAAGCGAGCTGATTCACTTCCTGCAACACCTGCCCGACGACGAGCGTCGCGCCCGCTTTCACATCGGGCAACTGCACGAGCTAGACGACTTCCCCATGCTGTGGACGTGGTTCGAGGAGGATCACATCCTGGAGCGCACGCTGGGCCGCCCGCGCCTGCACACCGACTCCGATGGGTATTTCGTTCACAACGACCTGTGGCACCTGCTCATCGAGCGGCTGAGCCTGGAATACGACAAGCTGCTGCGCGACACGCCCGACTTGCACGCGACGCACACCGTGCTCATCGAGTTCTCGCGCGGCAGCGAGCACGGCGGTTATCGCGCGGCGTACCCCCACTTGAGCGACGCCGTGCTGAAGCAGGCGGCCATCTTCTTCATTGACGTGCCCTACGAGGAGTCGCTGCGCAAGAACCGCCGCCGCTTCAACCCGGATAAGCCGGACAGCATCCTGGAGCACGGCCTGCCCGACGCCAAGCTGGAGCGCCTGTACAGGGAAGTAGATTGGCAGGAGCTAGCTGCCGCCGACCCGGAGACGATCACCGTGCGCAGCACAGCGGTGCCCTATGCAGTGTTCTCTAATCACGACGACGTGACTACCACGCTGGGGCCGGCCTTTGAGGCGCGCCTGGAAGCGACGCTGAGCACGCTGTGGGTGCGCTGGCAGCGGCGGCGCTGAGCGTGAAATATGGCGCGATCTTCTTGCGCGAACCCCGCCGCCCCGCTACACTGATGGGCGGTAATGTGCCCAGAATGCTACGTCAATGGGCGCACGGGACAGGTCATTGAGTACATTGAGGAGAAGACGCATGAAAAAAGCACTCTCTCTGTTAATGGTAGTGATGATGGCGCTGCCAGTTCTCGCGCTGGTGCCTGGCGCTGGCGCACAGGAACCGCTCGGCAGCGAAGGCAACCCCATTGAGGTGTACTTCGTGCCATCCAGTGAGGCACAGCTTATTGTCGAGAGCGGTGACGCACTGGAACAGGCGCTCTCAGAATTGACGGGTTATACGTTCGAGGTGTCCGTGCCAACCGCCTACGCCGCGGTAATCGAGGCGATGTGCGCCGCGCCTGACAGGACGATGGGTTTCATCCCGGCGGCGGGCTACGTCATCGCCAACAATCGCTGCGGCGTGGATGTAGCAATGGCGGCTGAGCGTCGCGGTTGGGCGGTTTATTGGGCTGCCTACCTGGTACGCCGCGACAGCGATATCTACACTTTTGGCGATCTCGCTGGCAAGACCTGGGCCTACGGCGATCCGCTCTCAACCTCGGGGTATCTCTTCCCTGCGGTTGAATTGGGCCAGGCTGGTATTGTCCCCGGCGCTGAGGTTCAGACAGGCGGTCACAACCAGACCGTGCTGGCGGTCTACAACGGCGAAGCCGATTTCGGCACAGTCTACTTTAGCCCTCCTGTCGTGCCCGGTGCGCCCTGGGCATCCGGCGACCTGCCCGAGCCATACGACCTGTCCATTGATGAGTCCTACATCGGCGCAGATGGCGAGCTTTATGTCGGCGACATTATGATCCAGGACGCGCGCCGTGCCGTGCGCGAGACTGCACCGGATGTTGTTGACAAGGTTCGCATCCTGCGCCTGAGCGCTCCGATCCCGAATGATACACTCAGCTTTGGGCCAGAGTTCCCCGAGGACATACGGGCTGCGATTGTTGATGCGTTGGTCGCGTATGCCCAAGACACGGAAAGCTGGTCAGCGTCTCCTTTGGCCACGGCCTACAGTTGGACTGGCCTGGAGCCGATTGAAGACTCGACGTTCGACATCGTGCGCGGCTTGTTCACCGTACTTGGTCTGACCGAAGAAGACATCTTCGGCTAGTCCGTTCTTCATCCGTTACCACACCGACGGGCAGAGCGAGGTAACTCCTCTGCCCGCTTTTGCACCCGGCGGAGACGCTGATGCTCAAGATCGAACACCTGACCAAAATCTATGACAGCGGCGTGCGCGCGCTGCAAGACGTGAGCTTTGAGGTGCCGGACGGCCAGTTTCTGGTCATCATCGGGCTGAGCGGCTCCGGCAAGTCCACGCTGCTGCGCTGCATCAACCGCCTGATTGACCCAACTGAGGGGCGTATCATCTGGAACAACACCGACATCACCGATGCCACCGACGAAGAGCTGCGCCAGATTCGCCGCAAGATCGGCATGATCTTCCAGCAGTTCAACCTGGTGCGCCGCGCGCCGGTGATAACCAATGTGCTGGCCGGACGCCTGGGCTACACCAACCCCATGTGGAGCTTCGTCAACCATTTCTCCGCCGAGGACAAGCGCAAAGCCCTGGAGAAGCTCCACCGCGTCGGCATCCGCGAGAAGGCGACCATCCGCGCTGACCAGCTTAGCGGCGGCCAGCAGCAGCGCGTCGGCATCGCGCGCGCGCTGATGCAGGAGCCGGAGCTAATGCTCGCCGATGAGCCGGTCGCCAGCCTGGACCCGGCGACCTCGCACTCGGTGATGAAGTACCTGGAGCTACTTAACAAAGAGGACGGCATCACCATCCTGTGCAGCCTGCACTTCCTCAGCCTGGCCCGCACCTACGCCGACCGCATCATCGCCCTCAAGGATGGCCGCATGGAATTCGACGGGCTGCCCGAAGAAATAGATGAGAAGCGCTTCAAAGACATCTACGGCGAAGATGCCGTGCGCGTGGAGATTGCGTAGGGAGAGCCATGAACAACAGAGCGACGCGATCTTCACGTTCGGCGCTGCACCGGTTGCTGGTGCTCCTGGCCATCGTGATCGGCGTGGTGATTTACGCCTATGGCTGGACGGCAACCGACATCAGCCTGGACGAAGTGCAAGACCCGGTACGCCAGGCGTCGGTGCAGCGCGCCATGCGCGAGCTGCTCTCGCCTGATCTATTCACCCGCGACCGGGAGAACCGGTCATTCTACGTGGAATTTGCCATCGGCTGCCCCGGCGGGGACTTGCCGGAGGGCCGCGCCGACAGCGGCGACAGCGCCTACGTTGTCTTTTCCCCGCCTTGCGCCGACTCGGATGAAGTGATCACGGTCGAGGGCTTCCGCTTCCCCGCCGATGCCATCGCCCGCATTCAGCTTGCCCGCGAAGGTGCCCAGAAGCTGCCCTTCAAGCTCACTACCAGCGCGGCCAGCACGGGGGAGACCAGCGACGAAGCGGTCTTTGATATTGACAGCGATGGCTACTTCAAGGTCAGCGTGAAGGTGCCGAAGGGTCGCGGACTCAGCGGCGCGGTGCATCGAGTTGAGGTGCAGACGGCGGTGCCCAGCGGCTGGCCGCGCCTGAGCGCCACAACCGAGACGGTCATTGACAAGATGATCGAGACGATCTTCCTGGCGCTGATGGCTACCACGCTGGCGCTGCCGGTTGCTGTGGTGCTCAGCTTCGTCGCGGCGCGCAACTTGATGCGCCAGATCAGGCTGCCGCTGGGCAATGTCCTCGTCGGCTTTGTGCTGCTGCCGGTAGGCGCATGGCTCGGCTACCAGGTATTTGGCCCGCTAGGTCAACTGGGCGTGCGCTGGGGCGAAGACCTGCTGCCAGGGATAGTGGGGGCAGCGGGCGCGCTCGCTGGCTTCACCTTCGCGTCCTACGCGCTGGGCCGCCTGACGCTGGCAGAACGGGCCAAGCGCGCGCGAGCAATTGCCCTCAACGCCCTGCTGGTGGCAGTCCTGGTCTTCATCCTGGGTGTGCTGGGCGGCCTGGGCATCTGGCTGGGCAGCAAGCTCCAGACGGGGCTGCTGGCTGATCTGGGCAATTTCGTCGGCACGCTGGGCACGCTGGTAGACCTGATCATCGCCACGCTCGCGGCTCTCGGCGGAGCGATGTGGCTGTCGTCGCTGGGCGCAGGGCTGGTGGCAGGCCCCATGCGCCATATCTTCTCACCGCTGAGCAACGTGCTCGGCGCGGTGCTGGGTGCGCTGAGCGGGACAATCCTGCTGGCGATGACCGCCCTGTTTGGCACGCAGGCGGTGCTGCTCGGCCTGCTCACGCCGGTCGTCGCCGCCGCGCTCGGCGGGCAGCTTGCCATCGAGTTCTACTACCTGGTGCCGGGCGCGCGCAAGCCCAAGCGCGACCGCACTGACGTAGACCAGATGATCCACACGCTGGTCTACGCGCTGGGCGCGGTACTGGCCTTTGCCATCACCGCCTACGCCATTGACCTGCTGCGCGCCATCGTGGACGAGCGCCCGCCTTCTCGCGCCATGATTGACCTGGGGCTGTTCGAGATGCGCATCTATGTCGCCAAGTCCGCGTTGATCGGCGGTGTGCTCGGCGGCCTGGCCGCTGGACTGGCCGGGACACAGGTAGCGTTCCCGCTGGGCATGACCGTCTACAATACCTCGCGGACGGTACTCAACGCGCTGCGCTCCATCGAGCCGCTGATCATGGGCATTGTGTTCGTGATCTGGGTGGGCGTTGGGCCGTTCGCCGGCGTGCTGGCGCTGACGCTGCACTCTATCGCCTCGCTCGGCAAGCTCTACTCCGAGCAGGTCGAGAACATTGACGCCGGGCCGATTGAAGCGATTCAATCTACCGGCGCCAACCGCCTGCAAACGATCGTCTACGCGGTTGTGCCGCAGATCGTCCCGCCGTACATCGCTTTCACCATGTACCGCTGGGACATCAACGTGCGCATGTCCACGATCATCGGCTTCGTCGGCGGCGGCGGCATCGGCTTCCTGCTCCAGCAGCAGATCAACCTGCTGCGCTACAACCAGGCGGGCGTCGCTGTGCTGGCTATCGCCATCGTTGTCTCAGTCCTGGACTACGCCAGCGCAGCCATCCGCGAGCGGATCGTGTAAGGGCGCACCTCAGCGGGGGCAAGGATTGACAGGGGGCCGCTTGCCCCCTTGTTGAATTCGGGAGGTGACATGCGTATCGCGCATCCAACGGGCGTCCGGCTGGTTGATCCAGGCGCACACCCTCTCGTCTTCGTGGGCGAGCGCGGCGAGCGCCTGCAGATCACCGTGCTCGCCCATGACCTCGTCCGCGTGCAGCACTTCCCCGACGGCGCGCCGCGCCTCGACCGTACCTGGATGATCGTGGGCGCTGACGGCGACGTGCCGCGCGAGGGCCGCCGCCGCGATGATCTCTCGCCGTTTCCGCTGCCGGACTTCGCCCGCGAGATCGAGGCGGGAAGCGTCCGGCTGCGCACCGGGCGGCTGGCGCTCGACATCGCGCTCGATCCGTTCGCGCTGCGCTGGTCGGACGGCGCAGGGCGCGAGTTCGCCGCCGATGTCAGCGGGCGCGCCTACGCCTACGACCGCGCCTCGCGTGCCGTGATCCACACCCTTCAGCGCCGCAGCGGGGAGCACTATTACGGCTTCGGCGAGCGCACTGGGCCGCTGGACAAGGCCGGGCTGCGCATGAGGATGCTCAACCTCGACGCACTGGGCTACGATGCGCAGCACAGCGATCCGCTGTACAAGCATTTCCCCTTCTATATCACGCTGGTGCCCGATCTTGGCATCGCCTACGGCCTGCTCTACGACAACCTAGCGACGACCGTCTTCGACATGGGGCGCGAGATTGACAACTACTACGGCCCCTACCGCACTTACCAGGCCGACGACGGCGATCTCGACTACATCCTCATCTACGGCCCGACCATCCCCGAAGTGGTCACCAAGCTCGCCACGCTGATCGGGCGCATGGCCCTGCCCCCGCGATGGTCGCTCGGCTATCTCGGCTCGACCATGCAGTACACCGAAGCGCCCGACGCGCAGGCGCAGCTTGCCCGCTTCGTCGCCCTGTGTGCCGAGCACGACATTCCGTGTGATGGCTTCCACCTCTCGTCCGGCTACACGACCGGCGCGGACGGCAAGCGCTACGTCTTCGAGTGGAACCGGGACAAGGTGCCCGGCCCACAGGAGATGATCGCAACCTTCCAGCGGGCGGGGATGCACGTCATCGCCAACGTCAAGCCGTGCCTGCTGACCACGCACCCCCGCTACGCGGAAGTGGCGCGGCTGGGCGGCTTCATCCGCCAGGCGGACGCTGACGCACCGCAGATCAGCACTTTTTGGGGCGGCCCTGGGTCATACCTCGACTTTACCAACCCCGTCACCTACGCCTGGTGGCAGGAGCGCGCCCGCCAGGCATTGCTCGACATGGGCACTGATGCGATCTGGAACGACAACAACGAGTTCGAAGTGTGGGACGACGAGGCTCGCTGTGACGGCTTCGGCGATCCGCTGCACCTGGGGCTGCTCCGCCCTCTGCAGGCGCTGCTCATGGTGCGCGCATCCTACGAAGTGCAGAGCGCCGCGCGCCCCGCTGAGCGCCCGTTTGTGCTCTCGCGATCAGGCTGCCCCGGCATCCAACGCTACGCGCAGACATGGTCGGGCGACAACGCCACGTCCTGGCACACGCTGCGCTACAACCTCCCAATGGGCCTGGGGCTGAGTCTCTCCGGCGCGCCCAACACCGGCCACGACGTGGGCGGCTTCGCCGGGCCGCGCCCCGACCCTGAGCTATTCGTGCGCTGGCTGCAAGTGGGCATCTTCCACCCGCGCCTGTGCATCCATTCCTGGAACGACGACGGCTCGGCCAACGAGCCTTGGATGCATCCCGAAGTGCTGCCGCTGGTGCGCGCGGCCATGCACTTCCGCTACCGGCTAATCCCCTACCTCTACACGCTGCTCTTTGAGGCGGCGCGGACGGGCGCGCCGATCGTGCGCCCGCTGGTTTACACCTTCGCCGGTGACGCACGCTGCCGGGCGGAGTCCTTCGACTTCATGCTGGGGCCGAATCTGCTCATCGCGCCCGTGCTGGAGCCGGAAGCGCGATGCCGCGAAGTGTATTTGCCGCCAGGTGTGGAATGGCACGATTTCCACAGCGGGGCGCGCCATGCGGGCGGGCAGACGGTGACGCTCGGCGCGCCGCTGGATCGCATTCCCCTGGTCGTCCCCGCCGGGGGGATGATCCCCCTGGGCCGGGTCATACGTCACGTGGGCGAGGTGCCGGACGATCAGCGCCAGGTGCTGGTCTTCCCGCACGGAGAGCGCGGCGAGGGGCACTTCACGCTGATCGAGGACGACGGGATCAGCCTGGGCTACCAGCGCGGCGAATTCAGCGAAGTGGCGCTCAGCGTTACGGCCACGCCGGGCGAGATTGCGCTGGCCTGTACCGTCAGCGGCGGGTACGACCTGCCCTACGGCGAGATTGAGTTCGTCCTACCGCCGGGCGAGGAACGACCCATCCGGGCGGGTCAAGGGGCGCGCGCCACGACCAACGCCGATGGAAGGCGCGTTCTCGTGCTGCCGCTTTCCGATTGAGGCGAAAAAGAGGGCGTATGCGATACGCCCCATCAAAGACCTCTTTTGCGCGCGGAGAGTCACGTCTCGAACGGCCAGGTGTCGCTCTCGTCCATCACGCGGGCGGTCGTCCAGCAGGCGTGGGCGGCGCGCTCCAGCGTCTCCGGCACAACCGCATGGATCGTATCGCTGACCTGCCACCAGTGCGGGATCAGGCCGCTCGCGCGGTCGTAGCCCATGAGCGCGACGGCGCGCAGGTCGCGGTCGCGCAGAATAGCCAGCTCATCTACAGTGAGCACGGCCTTGCCCATCAGTCCCAGGTCGGGGCGTGCGTTGGCAGTGCGCTCGATGACGCGCACGGCGTCGGGATGCGGGTAGTAGTAGGCGTAGGGGCTGATGCCGTGCCGCGTCACCCAACATAGCTCGCCCGCGCCGACATGGTCCACCACGACCCACAGCGCCTCTTTCCACGCTTCCCCATAAGCCGTCGCCAGCACGTCAGCGCCGGTGCAAGTCGCCGTGCCGCTGCCGGTGAAGGCCAGCACGACTTCGGTGGATTCCAGCGGATGGCGGGCGAGCGCACGGGCAAGCCCCAGCAGAACAGCCACGCCCGACGCGCCGCCAATGGCCCCGTCGGTGTCCGGCCCGTTCTCATCGGCCACAGCCAGCCCCGCCGCACCCAGCGCAGAAAGCCCTAGCAGTGCGCGCAGCCCGCGCCAGCGCGCCTGACGCCCGGCCAGTACGGACAGCACGCCGCCAGTGAGCGCCATCAGCGTGACGCCGCCTAACGTGTAGGGCAGATAGCGAGCGAAGCCATTGCTGGTCGTCAGGCGGTGAACGCTCGAATCAAGGTGAGCCACGAAAACAACGCGGCGCTCGATCCTGCGGCGTGGCGGGATACGCACGATCACGTTGCCGGACTCGCCGCGCGGCAGCCATGTCTCCCAGACCGACGGGCGGGCCAGGAAAGCATCGCGGCTCATGATGCTGAGCGCAATGGAGAGCAGGCCGCCGGCGATCTGCGCCTGGCGGCTCCGGCGCAGGCCAAAGAGCAGGCTCAACCCGGTCAGCGCGGCCAGCGGCGCGATGCGCGTGCGGAATCCACTCACGCTGCGAAAGGGCTGGTTGGTCAGCTCCCAGTGGCGGTTCAGGCGTCGAATCGTCTCGTGGACGTAGTCCGCCGCTTCGCGCTCGCCCCGGCTGGTCGGGCGGCGCGGCCCGATGGTTACGCTCAGGTGGCGGACGGCATCCAGCAGGCGCTCGGCGTCAAGCTCGTGGGGCAGGTTGGGGTCAGGCATGGTCTGCTTCCCTGTGACTGTGCGCAATGGCGGTCAGGCACACCCCAAGTATGCCGCAAGTGGCCGGAAAAGGCACATCGCCGCCCTGCACATCAGTGGGAACCTTTCCGCGCCTGCCAGCGTCTAAGGCATAGCACAGAAGAGATTTCGCGCCGCCTGGCGCTGAGAGAGCTATTGCGGAGAGGGAGCCATGAAACGCACCACGACAGTCTTAGTCCTGCTCGCGCTGCTGACCGTAGGGATTGGCCCGGCGCTGGCCGCCGCCGCTGCCCCCAACGCGGCGCATCTGCCCTTCCTGCGCGACCAGGGAGTGATCATCGAGTCGCACCGGGTCAGCGTGGAGATTGACAACCAGGTTGCGACCACGCGCATCGAGCAGGTCTTCTACAACGACAGCGCGCGCATCGCCGAAGGAACCTATGTCTTCCCGCTGCCGGTTGGCGCTGCCGTGTCGAACCTGGTCATGTGGGTGGACGGCAAGCCGATTGAGGCGCGGATTCTCGACGCCGACGAGGCGCGCGCCATCTACGACGAGATCGTGCGCCGGATGCGCGACCCCGCCCTGCTCGAATACACCGGCGCGGGCGCTATCCAGGCCAGCGTCTTCCCCATCCAGCCCTTTTCCGAGGTGAAGATCGAGATCGAGTACGGCCAGCTTCTGCCGGTCGAAGACGGGCTGGTGCGCTACAACTATCCGCTGCGCACCGATCACCTGACCCGCCGCCCCGTCGAGCGACTCAGCATCAGCGTCAGCGTGCGCTCGAACGACCCGATCAGCACCATCTACTCGCCCACGCACCGTGTCGCCATCTCGCGCGATGGCGAGTACCGCTTCCGTGTTGGCTACGAGGACAGCTACGTGCGCCCCGACAGCGACTTCAGCCTGTACTATGGGCTGGCCCGCGAGGAAATCAGCGCCAACCTGCTGAGCTACCGCGAGAGCGCCTACGAAGACGGCTTTTTCACCCTGCTGATCACGCCGCCGGTGAGCGTCGAGGCTGAGCGCATCATCCCCAAGGATGTCATCATCGTGCTCGACCAGTCCGGCTCGATGCACGGCGAGAAGTGGGATCAGGCGCGCGAAGCCGTCAAGTACGTGCTGAGCAGCCTCAACCGCCGCGACCGCTTCAATCTGGTCGTCTTCAGCACGGGCTACCGCGTCTTCGCCGAGGATATGGAGCCAGTCAGCGTGGCGGCTGAGGCCAAAGAATGGATCGCCGGGCTGGAGGCGCTGGGCGGCACCGACATTGATGGCGCGCTGCGCGAAGCGATGCGCCTGGCCGACCGCGAGCGTCCAACGGTTATTCTCTTCCTGACCGACGGGCTGGCGACCGAGGGCGAAGTTGACACGGCCAAGATTCTCGACAACGTAGAAGCGGCTGCCCCGCCCAACGTGCGCATCTTCACCTTCGGCGTGGGCGACGACGTGGACACCTTCCTGCTCGACCAGCTTTGCCAGACATTTCGCGGCGCGGGCACCTACGTGCGCCCCGGCCAGCGCATTGATGACGAAGTGAGCAGCCTCTACAACAAGATCAGCGCACCGGTACTGACCAACGTCTCGCTGGAAGTGGACGGCGTCCGGGCCGAGGAAATGTTCCCGTCCGCGCCGCTGCCCGACCTGTTCGCCGGAACGCAGCTTATCATCGCCGGGCGCTACCGCAGCGGCGGCCCGGCGACGGTGCGCCTGATCGGTGAGCTGGACGGCCAGCGCAAGGTCTACACCTACGAGGTCAGCTTCCGCGAGCGGGCCGGAGGCGAGGTATTCATCCCCCGCCTGTGGGCGACGCGCAAGATCGGCGCGCTGCTCAACGCCATCCGTCTGCACGGCGAAGACCCGGAGCTGGTGGATGGCATCGTCCGGCTGAGCATCCGCTACGGGATCATCACGCCGTACACGTCCTTCCTGATCACCGAAGACGACATCTTCACCCGCGAAGGCCGCGAGGAAGCGCAGATGCTCTTCGAGGCGGAGGCGGATGCTTCGCTCGCCGTGCCGTCGGGCGGGGCGGCAGTGGACGCCGCACAAGCTACCTCGAATCTGGCCGGGGCCGAAGCGCCCGCACCGGCGATCACCTTCCGCGAAGGGACAGCCGCCCCCGCTGATGCGGAGAAATACGCCGCCGCTGGCGGCCAACCCCTGCGCTACGTGGGCGACCGGACGTTCGTCTGGCGGGACGGCGTGTGGGTAGACACGCTCTATGACGCCGACACGATGACGCCGGAAGAGGTCACGTTCCTCAGCGACGCCTACTTCGCCCTGCTCGATCTCGATCCGCAGATCGGCGAGTTCCTGGCCCTGGGCGAGCAGGTGCTCTTCGTCTGGGAAGGGCAGGCATACGAGATCGTGCCGGAGTAACCGGCGGGCATCCCCATCATCACCGTCTCGACTTTCCCGGCTGCCTGAGCGTTGAGGCAGCCGGGTTCGTTGCCGCGCTTGTGGTGCGCAGGAAGCGGGGCTACAATGCGCAATGAGGTTTCCGGGGGTGGGAGGAGCGCGCTATGCGACGACTATGGCTGCTGCTGGCGCTGGCGGTGCTGCTGGCGGCGTGCGGTGACGATGGGAAGGACGGGGATGGCTCCCAGCTTGGCCTGTTCGATTGGGACCGCGCTCCAGATACTATCGTCGTCCGTCTGGACAGCCGCCCTATTGAGGAAAGCCCGGCCTTCCTGCTCAACAGCATTCCACCGTGCACGCTGTGGGGCGATGGCCGCGTCGTGTGGAGCACGCTGACCGAGTACGGCGCGGAGGACATCCTGGAAGCGCGCGTCGCCGATGACGCGGTCATGCGCGATTTCCTGGAGGACATCATCGCGCGCGGCTTCTACGACTGGGAGGACGAGCTAATCCCGCCCGGCGAAGACAACCCGGTGATCGAGAGCATCACCGTGTCGCTCTACGACGAGGTTCATACGGTGCGCCGCTATAGCTCCTGGCCGCAGAACAGCTACAATCACATCCTGGAGCGCTGCGGGCAGTTGAGCAGCACGCCGGTGCGCGTGCTGCCGGCGGCGGGCTGGGTGAGCGCCTACCAGGTCGCGCGCGACCCGTCCGCCCCAGCCTGGCTGTGGCCGCCCGACGCCCCTTTCACGCTGCGCGACCTGGCGGCGAGCCAGGAAGAACGCTGGCTTGAGCACCTGCTGGTCAGCGAGATTTGGCTGAGCGCGCGCGAGCGCCAGGGCGATACCCAGGTCATCGAGCGCACCGGAGAAGCGTACCAGGTGGCGATTGTCGTCCCCGGCTACTCGCGCGACGCGGTCGCCGCCCCCGCCGAAGCAGCCAGTTCCAGCCCATGACCCGGCGCGGCAACGTTGCGCGCGTCCGCTGTCAGAGCGTCACTGCGACGCTCTGCTGCTTTCTGGCAGGGAAACGCCTGCCAGTCGCCATTTGTGAGCGTGTGTAGCGGTGCGTACAATAGGCCAAGAATGGGTTCATTCTTCAGCAAAGGACTTGCTCAATGCTCCGCTCCGCTCTTCTCTATCTCTCCCAAGCTAACTGGGCGAAATCCCTCATCATGAACGTCGGCCCGGCGCGGCGCAGCGCCGAGCGTTTCGTCGCCGGGGAAACACTGCCCGAAGCCATCGAAGTCACCCGCCGCCTGAACGACGACGGGCTGGAGGTCGCGCTCGATCATCTCGGCGAGAGCGTGACCGACGAACAAGGTGCCGTCCGGGCAACGCAGGCCTATCTCGACTTGTTGGACGCCATCGCCAGCAACGGCGTGCGCGCGACTGCCTCGCTAAAGCTGACACAGCTTGGTCTCGACATCAGCGAGCAGCTATGCCTGGACAACATGCGCCGCATCCTGGAGCGCGCCAAAGCGATCAACAACCACATCACCATTGACATGGAAAGCTCCGACTACACAGACAGCACGCTGCGCGTTTACCGCACGCTGCGCCGGGACTTCAGCAACGTGGGCACGGTCATCCAGGCGTACCTGTACCGCAGCGAGGACGACATGCGCGCGCTGGCGGCAGAAGGGGCGTTCGTCCGGCTGTGCAAGGGCGCGTACAAGGAGCCAGCCGACCGCGCCTTCCCCAAGAAGGCCGCTGTAGACGCGAACTTCGTGCGCCTGACCGAGCTATTCCTAAGCGAGGAGGCGCGCGCTGCCGGTGCTTTTCTGGCGATTGCCACCCACGACGAGAAGATGATCGCTGCTGCCAAAGCCTACGTGCGCGCCCACGATGTGCCCCCTGACAGCTTCGAGTTCCAGATGCTTTACGGCATCCGGCCCAACCTGCAAGCCCAGCTCCGCGACGACGGCTTCACCATGCGCCTGTATGCGGGATACGGGACGGAATGGTATCCTTACTTCATGCGCCGCCTGGCCGAGCGCCCGGCCAACGTGTGGTTCATCGCCAGCAACTTCTTCCGCCGCTGACCCCGGCCCTGCGTTCAGAGGGAGTCGAACGTGCCGTTTGAGATCGAGAGCGAGCACCTCGGTGCAGTCAAAGTCATTGTCCCCGGTGTATTCCGAGATCACCGGGGCTATTTCATGGAAGCCTATCGTCGGGATGCCTTCGCCGCGCTGGGCATCCCCGACGAGTTCGTGCAGGACAACCAGTCGTATTCCGTACGGGGCGTGGTGCGCGGTCTGCACTTCCAGTGGGACGCGCCGATGGCCAAGCTGATGCGCGTGGCAACGGGCCGCGCCTTCCTGGTGGCGGTGGACATCCGCCAGGGATCGCCAACGCTCGGCCAGTGGTTCGGGATCGAGGCGTCAGCGGAGGATCAGCGCCAGGTCTGGGCACCGGCAGGCTTTGCACGCGGGTTCTGTGCGCTGTCGGACGTAGCCGTCGTCTACTACAAATGCACCGCCCTGTACAATCCGGCGGCTGAGAGCGGCATTCGCTGGAACGACCCAGCCATCGGCATCACCTGGCCGGTGACAGACCCCATCCTCTCGCAGAAGGACGCCAGCGCGCAGTCCCTGGCCGAGTGGCTGGCCCGGCCCGAAGCAGCCTGCTTCGTCTATCCGTAGTGAGCGAGCAGAGTTATCAGTTGTCAGTGATCGGTTATCAGTCAGGCGTGGGTTGGGCAACTTGACCGCAGACACGCTGCCCCACTCCCACACCGATCACTGACACCGGATCACTGGCGACCGCTCACTGAGGCCGACTCTACTCACAGCGCCCTCCCCCAAAAAGACACGAGGCCCTGCAGGGCCTCGCGTGCTATGTGCGTGATGCTGCGCAGAGGCTACTGCTGCGCCATCAGCAGCTTCATGTACTGCGCGCGCTCAAAGCCAAACGGGTCGGGAATGTTCTGCTGGCTCAGCTTGCCCCGGAACTCGTCCAGCGAGCGGTAGTCTTTCGACTCCATCCAACCCTGCAGCTCCAGCAGCATGGTCGAGAGGTAGGGCAGGCCGTTCTCCAGCAGGCAGGAGGCCACCTGCACCGCCGACGCGCCCGCCAGGATCGCCTTGACGACATCGCGCCCGCTGTGCACGCCGGTATTCAGGGCCAGGTCAACCCCCGTGCGCCCGTAGAGCAGGGCCACCCAGCGCAGGGGAACCTTCATCTCGCGCGGCGTGCTGAGCACCATGTCGTTGACCAGCGTCTCGGTGTCAACGTCAATGTCCGGCTGGAGGAAACGATTGAACAGCACGACGGCCTTCACGCCGCGCTTCTCTAGCGCGCGCACGACGTTGGGCGTCGAGGTGTAGTAGGGACTGAGCTTGACGGCGACAGGGATCGAGACCGCCTGGGTGACGCTCTCTACGATGTCGAATAGCTTCTGCTCAAGCTCGCTGCCGGACACATCGGGATCGGTCGCTACGGCGTAGTAGTTGATCTCCAGGCCAGCTACGCCGGTCTCCTCAAGCTGCCTGGCATAGCTCGTCCACGAGCCGGGCGAGACGGCGTTCAGGCTGGCGAAGATGGGCATCTTGACGGCGCGGCGCGTCTTTTCGACCCACATCAAGTGCTCGCGCGGCCCGCCCGACTCGATGGGCGGGTAGAACGCCGACTGAATCTCCGGCGAGATGTAGGCCGCGCGCTCCATGAAGTCGGACATGGTCATCTCGTCGTGCTGGATTTGCTCTTCGAACAGCGAGCGAATGACCAGGGCACCGGCGCCAATCTCTTCCGCTTTCTTCACCTTGTCCACATAATTCGAGATCGAGCTGGCTGCCACAATCAGGGGATTTCTCAGAGCCACACCCATGTAAGTAGTCGCTAGGTCGGCCATCTCTGCTCCTCAGGTATTCTCATGCCGCTGATGCTGTAACTATACCTGGTTCATGGGACGCCTAGCAGTGTCAAATACTAGAGCCTGCGAGTGACGATAGGCACCACTTGGACGGCGTGCCGCACGCCGCCCCAGGACGCGGCAAGACAGTGTCTCTACGATACCGGCCCCCTATCCTCTCCGGCAAATCACCCTATAATGACAGGTGACCATTGCGGTTTTCACCGTCCACTGGAACTTTGCGCGAGAGTCAGGCGTCCTAGAAGTGTATGGACTTGAGTGAGGGAGTGTAACCGTGAACGAGATTCTTGCGTGGGGAACGCGAGCTATCGTCGTGGCCCTGGCCGCGACGCTGCTCGCCGTGACAGCTCAATCGCTGGCCCAGGAGGGTCCCGCACCGCTGCCGCCGCAGGTGATCGCCGTGCAGCCCTATCCGGGCGAAGAAGTGCTGGCCGACCAGCCGATGACACTGGTCTTTGACCAGGGAATGGACGCGGCCAGCGTCGAGGCGGCGTGGCAGATGGAGCCTGCCGCGCCGCTGGAGTTCACGTGGGAGGACGCGCGCACCCTGCACGCCATCCCCGCTGGCGGCTGGCAGCGCGCCACACGCTACGCCGTCACCCTGGGGACGGGCGCGCGGTCGGCGGACGGGGTGGCACTCGCCGAGCCGCATAAGTTCTTCGTGCAGACCATCGGGCGGCTGGAAGTCGCCACAGTGATCCCGGCGGAAGGCGCGGAAGGCGTGGCCGCCGACGCAACGATTACCGTCTCCTTCAACCGCCCGGTCGTGCCGCTGGTCTCGACCGGCGAGCTAGAAGGCTTGCCCGATCCGCTGCAATTCGAGCCAGTGGTTGAAGGACAGGGTGAATGGATCAACACCTCCATCTACCAGTTCACCCCGGCCAAGCCGCTGGCTGGCGGCACCACGTATACCGTCAGCATTGCGGCGGGCCTGTCTGACGTGCTCGGCGCGACGCTAGACGAGACCTTCACCTGGCAGTTCAAGACGCTGGCTCCAGAAGTTCTCAACGTCTCGCCCTACTACAACCAGAGCGAAGTCCGACTGGAAGCGCCGGTCGTCATTGAGTTCAGCCAGCCGATGGATCGCGCCAGCACAGAGGCGGCGTTCGCCCTGCTCTTCAGCGGCGAGCGCGTGGCGGGCAAGTTCACCTGGTCGGACGACAGCCGCACCCTGACCTTCCAGCCCGACGCGATGCTGCGCCTGGAAGCCAATTACCTGATCACGCTCGCGCCGACCGCGCGGGGCATCACCGGTGAGGCCACGCTCAAGGAAGGGCTGTCCTACGTCTTCAGCACCGTGCCCGCGCCGGGCATTGCCTATACCGACCCGGCCAACGGCGCGCGCGATGTCTACCCCGGCGGCGGGGTGAGCATCGTCTTCAAGTCGCCGATGGACACGGAGACGTTCGCCGACAAGGTGGAGATCGTCAGCCCGGAGGGCGTAGCCTGGGAGCCGGTAGTCAGCGGCGACCGGTCGCTCTATCTGGACTTCGCCACGCAGCAAGAGACGGCCTACACCATCCGCTTCAAGCGCGGCGCGCAGGACGTGTACGGCAACACCATCGAGACGGATTACACGTTCAGCTTCGTCACCGGCGTCATTGACCCCTGGGCGTCGCTGCCCACCTACGAGCGCTTCATGCTCACCAGCGCCTACCGCGACGACACGCGCATCGCCATGCGCGTCGCCGCCAAGCCGACCGTGCGCTTCTGGCTGCACACCATTGACACAGCACAGATCGGCACGGCCATGCGCGCCTACTACGAGGACGTTGACCGCCTGGCCCGCCGCAGCCCCTTGCTGCGCGAGTGGAAGCAGACGCTCGACGCCGGGCCGACGCTGTACGGCGTGGACGAGGTGCTGCTCGCCTCCGAGCAAGGGGGCAAGCTGGCCCCAGGCGTCTACCTGCTGCGCGCGCAAGGCCCACGCTCCAAACAGCCCGAATCGCTGGCGCTGGGCGTGGTCACGGCCAGCCTGACTGTCAAGCGCAGCCCCGACGAGATGCTGATCTGGGTGACGGACATCCAGAGCGCCGAGCCGGTCGCTGGCATTGCCGTGCGCCTCTACGACGGGAGCGGCACGCAGATCGGCGGCAGCGAGACGGGGGCTGATGGCGTCGTGCGCCTGCCCGTAGACCTGTATCCGGCCCGCGATACGTTCGTTTACGCGGTCGCCGAGGGCGTGGACACGTATGGCGTGTGGATGTCGTGGAATGAGAGCGAGTTACCCGAAACAGCCGGGCACCTCTACACCGACCGCCCGATTTACCGTCCCGGCGAGACGGTGTACTTCCGGGGTGCGGTGCGCGACCGCCATGACATGACCTACAGCGTGCCGTCCGCCAAGCAAGTTCATGTCTCCATTGACGTGAACTGGGGCGGGCAGATGCTCTTTGAGGGCGACCTGCCGCTGACGGAGTTCGGCACCTTCAACGGCGAGATCGCCCTGCCCGAAGACGTGCAGCTTGGCCAGGCGACCATCAACGCTACGCTGGACGGTCTTTACGCCGCCCAGGTTTCGTTCAGCATCGCCGAGTTCCGCGTGCCGGAGTACAAGGTCGAGGTGACGCCGGACTACGACCAGATCGCCCAGGGCGATCCGCTCAAGGCGGTAGTTGCCGCCTCGTACTACTTCGGCGGGCCGGTCGGCGGCGCGCCCATGTCCTGGAACGCCATCGGCCAGACCGCCTGGTTCAACTACACCGGGCCGGGCCGCTACACGTTCAGCGATGAGACGCAGGACTACTTCGACTGGGTGAACTTGGGGGGCGGCGAAGCGACCACCGACGCTAACGGCCAGGTGATCGTCTCCCTGCCGGACACGCGCGCCCCCTCGCGCCGCCCGATGACGATCAGCATCGAGGGCCAGGTGCGCGATGAGAGCGGCCAGGTGATCAGCGGGCGGGCGTCCGTGCTGGCCCATCCCGCCAATGTCTACGTCGGGCTGCGCACCGACCGCTACTTCGGGCGTGAGGGCCAGCCGCTGGACGTAGACCTGATCGCCGTCGCGCCGGACAGCAAGCCTCTCCCCGGCCAGAAGATAGACGTGAAAGTGGTGGAAATTCGCTGGGAGCGCGTGCCGGTTGAGGGCCAGTTCGGGCAGTACAACTGGCAGCGCCAGGAGATTGAGGTCGAGAGCGGGCAGGTGATCGCGGCGGGCGACGGCACGGCGCGCTACACGTTCACCCCGCCGGGGGCTGGCATCTACCGCGTGCAGGCATTGGCCCGTGACGACTACGAGCGGCTCAACAGCGCCACGCTGCAAGTCTGGGTGACGGGCACCCGGCCCGTATGGTGGGGCCGCCCCAGCAACACGATTGACCTGATCGCCGACAAGGAAAGCTACCAGCCCGGCGACACCGCCGAAATCCTGATCCCGACGCCGTTCACGGGCACGTCCTACGCCCTGATTGCCGTTGAGCGGGCGGGCATCCAGGCCTATGAAGTAGTGAAGATCGAGGGGTCTACCTTCGTCTACACTCTGCCGATCACTGAGGATCACCTGCCGACGATCCACGTCTCGGTGGCGCTGATGAAGGGCACCGACGCCGAGACGCCCAACCCGTCCTACCGCACGGGCAGCATCGCCCTGAGCGTTGAGCCGGTCAGCCGCCGTCTGGAAGTCACCATCACGCCGTCCGCGACGCGAGTACAGCCCGGCGAGACTGTGACCCTGGACATCAAGGCAGTGGACGCGCGCGGCGAGCCGGTCAGCGCCGAGGTCGGCGTGACGGTCACCGACCTGGCGATCCTCTCACTGATGCCGCCCAACAGCCCCTCGCTGGAAGAGCAATTCTACGGCAGCCAGGGCGATTACGTGTATACGGAAGTCGCGCTGCGTGCCCTGCTCGATGTGCTGACCGACGAGATGATCGAAGACCAGGCCAAACGTGAGGCGCTCATGACCACGATGACGCCCATGCCGACGGCCTCAGCGGAGATGATGGACGGGATAGCCCAGGCCGCCGCGCCCGCCGAGGCCGGCATGGGCGGCGCGCCGGTACCGGTGACCGTCCGCCAGGACTTCCAGCAGACACCGCTGTGGGCGCCGCGCGTCGTCACCGACGCGACGGGCAGGGCGAGCCTGACCCTCACCCTGCCGGATAACCTGACCACCTGGCACGTGGACGCGCGCGGCCTGACCGTTGATACGCGCGTGGGCGAAGCGACCTCCGAAGTGATGAGCACGCTGCCGCTGCTGGTGCGCCCGGTGACGCCGCGCTTCTTCGTCGTCGGCGACCGCGTGGCACTGGCCGCTGTGATCAACAACAACACCGACGCCGCCCAGACCGTCCAGGCGACGCTGCAAGCGAGCGGCGTGAGCTTCGAGAGCGAGGCGACGCAAACCGTCAGCGTCGAGGCTGGGGCGCGGGCACGCGTCGAATGGTGGGTGACGGTCGAGGACGTGAAGTACGTAGACCTGACCTTCATCGCCATCGGCGAGGGTGGCTACCAGGACGCGGCCAAGCCCATGCTGGCTACTGGGCCGGACGGCACCATCCCCGTCTACCGCTACACTGCGCCGGACACGGTCGGCACGGGCGGAATGCTGCGCGAGGAGGGCGCGCGCACGGAGGCGATCAGCCTGCCGCCCAGCCTGGACACCGACCAGGGCGAGCTAACCATTCACCTCGACCCGTCGCTGGCGGTGACGACGGTGGACGCCCTGGACTATCTGAAGAACTTCCCGCACCAGTGCATCGAGCAGACGATCAGCCGCTTCCTGCCCAATGTGATGACCTACCGCGCGCTGAAAGACCTTGGCCTGGACGATCCAGAGCTGGCGGCCAACCTGCGCGCCGTGCTGGACGAGGCGCTGGCCCGCCTGGCCCGCGAGCAGAATCCTGACGGCGGCTGGGGCTGGTTTGCCCAGATGGAGAGCAACCCGTACATCACCGCTTACGCGGCGCTGGGCTTGGTCGAGGCGCGCGACACCGGTTTTGACGTGGACGCGCTGATGATCGAGCGCGCGCTCAACTTCGTGCGCCTGGACTTGATCCGGCCCACGATTGATACCCCCGTGTGGCGGCTGAACCGCCAGGCGTTCTATGCCTACGTCTTCGCGCGCGCGGGACAGGCAAAGGCTGCTGACCTGGACGTGCTGCTCGATCACCGGCTGGAGATGGACACCTGGGCGCTGTCGTTCCTGCTGATGGCCTACCAGCAGTACGATCCGGGCGACGACGCCATTCCCGCCCTGGTCAGCGATCTGCAAAGCGCGGCGATCCTCTCAGCGACCGGTGCGCACTGGGAAGAGGCCGAGCGAGACTGGTGGAACTGGAGTAGCGATACGCGCACGACGGCCATTGCGCTGGCGGCGCTGACGCGCGTCCAGCCCGATCACGACCTGCTGCCCAACGCCGTGCGCTGGCTGATGGTCGCGCGCCAGGGCGATCACTGGACGACAACACAGGAGACGGCCTGGGCGGTGATGGCCCTCACCGACTGGATGGTTGCCAGCGGCGAGCTACGCGGCGACTACACCTACAGCCTCGCCATCAACGGCGAGGGCCTGGGCGCGGGGACGGTGACGCCGGAGACCGTGCGCGAAGGCCAGGTGCTCCAGGTGGCGGTGAAAGACCTGCTGCGCGACGAGATCAACCGCGTGACGATCTCCCGCTCGGCGGGCGAGGGCGTGCTGTACTACACGGCGCACCTGGAGGCCCGGCTGTGGGCGGCAGAAGCCAAGCCGATCAGCCGGGGCATCACCGTCTCGCGCGAGTACTTCCGCGCTGCCGACCCCAACACGCCGGTCACGTCCGCTCAGGTGGGCGACGTGATCTCCGTGCGCGTGACGATCACCCTGCCCCAGGAAATCTACTACTTCGTGCTCGAAGACCCTATTCCGGCAGGCACCGAGCCGGTGGACACATCGCTGCTGACGACCAGCCAGCTTGACCAGCCGCCGACCATCCAGCCGATGTACGAGCCGCGCTGGTACTGGGGCTGGTGGCTGTTCGACCGCTCCGAGCTACGCGACGAGCAGCTTAACCTGTACGCGGACTTCCTGCCGCGCGGCACCTACGTCTACACCTACCAGGTGCGGGCCAGCGTGCCCGGCGAGTTCCAGACGATGCCCAGCCACGCCTACGCCTTCTACTTCCCGGAGGTCTTCGGGCGCGGCGCGGGGACGCTCTTCACGGTGACGGCGGCGGACTGAATGCACAGGCGTTAAGCCAAGTTGCCTCACCCCCTAAATCCCCCTCTCCAGCCGAGCTAGAGAGGGGGACTTTGATCGGCTGGCATGGCATTTTCCCCTCCCTGGCTTGGTGTATAGGCCGGGGAGGGGGCCAGGGGAAGGAGCGTTCCCGCGAGATGCCTTCACTTAATGTGTATGCAGAGCAAACGCCCCCGCCCCGTGACACAAAACGCCCCAGGGTTGTGGCCCTGGGGCGTTTCTACTGGGAGGTCTGGCAGACTTCCGAAGTCTCTAGGACTTCGGAGGTCGTCTGCTCTGGGACTAGATGTCGAACTGCGCCCACTGCTCGTACATCTTCCAGCGGGTAGCCACGTCCTGGCGCATCATCTCCAGTAGCTCGGTGGCCCGCTCCGGGTCTGCGTTACGCAGGATGCGGAAGCGATTCTGCTTGTACATCCACTCCTCAATGTCCGTCGTCGGAGCCTTGGAGTCGAGCATGAGCGGCTGCTTGCCGGCGCGCGTGTTGTCCGGGTTGAAGCGGTAGAGCGGCCAGAAGCCGGATTCAACGGCGTCCTTCTGGTTCTGGTAGCCGTTGCGCAGGTCGAAGCCGTGCGCGATGCACTGGCTGTAGGCGACGATGAGCGACGGGCCGTCGTAAGCTTCCGCCTCGGCAAACGCCTTGACCGCCTGGGTCATGTTCGCGCCGAGCGCCACCTGAGCAACATAGATGTTGCCGTAGGTCATGGCGATCATACCCAGGTCTTTCTTGGGCATGTCCTTGCCAGCGGCGGCGAACTTGGCGACCGCACCACGCGGTGTCGCCTTGGACATCTGGCCGCCGGTGTTGGAGTACACGCCGGTGTCGAGCACGAGCACGTTCACGTCGCGCCCCGACGCCAGGACGTGATCCAGGCCGCCGTAGCCGATGTCGTAGGCCCAGCCGTCACCGCCGAAGACCCACACCGATTTCCTAACCAGGTAGTCGGCCACGCCCAAGAACTGCTTGGCGAACGGGCTGTCATCCTGCTCCAGCAGGTCTTTGAGCTGGGCCACGCGCTCGCGCTGCTGCTCGATCCCTTCCTGCGTGCTCTGGTCGGCATCGCGGATGGCTTCGAGCAATTCGTTGTGATTCTGCGCCTGGGCGATGAGTTGGTCGAGCAGCTCACGGGCATACTGGGTCAGCTTGTCGGCGGTCAGGCGCATACCCATGCCGAACTCCGCCGCGTCCTCAAACAGCGAGTTCGACCAGGCCGGGCCGCGTCCGTCGGCGCGCGCAGCGTAGGGCGTGGTGGGCAGATTGCCGCCGTAGATGGACGAGCAGCCGGTCGCGTTGGCGATGATGGCCCGGTCGCCGAAAAGCTGCGACATGAGCCGGATATACGGCGTCTCGCCGCAGCCAGCGCACGCGCCGGAGAACTCGAACAGCGGGCGGATGAACTGCGACCCCTTGACCGTGAAGCGGTTGAAGGTGGCCGGGTCAGTTTCGGGCAAAGTCAGGAAGTAGTCCCAGTTCTCGGCCTCGTTGTGGCGCAGCTCCTCGGTGAGCGGGGCCATGTTGATCGCTTTGCGCTCAGTCTTCTGGCCGCTCGCGTCCTTGGCATAGGCCGGGCACATCTCGACGCACACGCCGCAACCCGTGCAGTCTTCGGGCGCGACCTGGAGGGTGTATTTCATGCCCTTCCACTCGCGGCCCCTCGCATCGGTGGACGCAAAGGTCTTGGGCGATCCGCCATTGGCGTACTTGGCGTCGTAGACCTTCATGCGGATCGTCGCATGGGGACACACGAACGAGCACTGGTTGCACTGGATGCAGACTTCGGGGTCCCAAACGGGAATCTCGGTCGCAACCGTGCGCTTCTCGTACTGGGTGGTAGCCGTCGGGAACGTGCCGTCAACGGGTATGGCCGACACGGGCAGCAGGTCGCCACGCCCGGCGATGATCTCGGCGGTCACGTTCTGGACGAACTCCGGCGCGTATTCCGGGACGGGTGGACGCATGGAGAACGTGCTGCTGACTTCGCCGGGGTAGCTGACGCGCTCGATGCGATCCACCGCCACCTCAGCGCCGCGAATGTTCATATCCACGACTTTGCCGCCCTTGCGTCCGTAGGTATCCTCGACCGCCGCGCTGATCATCTCCATCGCCTTCTCCTCCGGCAGCACGCCGGAAATCTTGAAGAAGGCCGCCTGCATGATGATGTTGATGCGACCGCCCAGCCCGACCGACCTGGCGATGGCGTCAGCGTCAATCACATAGAACTTGGGCTGCTTGTCAATGATCTGCTGCTGCACTTCGCGCGGGAGATGATCCCATACTTCGGCAGCGCTGTAGGGGCTGTTGAGCAGGAAGGTGCCGCCCTGCTGAAGCTGGCCAAGCATGTCGAACTGCTCAAGGAAGGTGAACTTGTGGCAAGCGATGAAGCCCGCTTTCTTGATCAGGTAGCTGCTGCGGATGGGCTTGCGCGAGAAGCGCAGGTGCGAAACCGTGCGCGCGCCGGATTTCTTGGAGTCGTAGACGAAGTAGCCCTGGGCGTAGTTGTCGGTCCCCTCGCCGATGATCTTGATCGAGTTCTTGTTGGCACCCACCGTGCCATCCGCGCCCAGACCAAAGAACAGGGCACGATGCACATGGCTGCCCTCGGTGGAGAAGTCGTCGTCCCAGTCCAGGCTGGTGTGGGATACATCGTCCACAATGCCAATGGTGAAGTGATTCTTGGGCTTGTCAGCGGCCAGGTTGTCGAAGACTCCCTTGGCCATCGCCGGTGTAAATTCCTTCGAGCCGAGGCCGTAGCGCCCGCCGACGATCACCGGCATTTCGTCCCAGGAACCGTGGGCAATCGCCTCGGCGAACGCCGTGATCACGTCCTGGTAGAGCGGCTCGCCGACTGCGCCTGGCTCTTTCGTCCGGTCGAGCACAGCGATGGACTTGACCGTCTTGGGGATGGCAGCGATCATGGCCTCGCCGACGAACGGGCGGAACAGGCGCACCTTGAGCACGCCAATCTTCTCGCCGCGCTCCTGCATGAAGTCCACAAGCTCGTGCGTCACCTCCGCGCCGGAGCCCATCACGATCACGATGCGCTCGGCGTCGGGCGCGCCCACGTAGTCGAACAGGTGATACTGCCGGCCCACGACTTCGGCGAAGCGATCCATCACCTTCTGGACGATGCTCGGCGTAGCGGCATAGTACGGGTTAACCGTCTCGCGGCCCTGGAAGTAGACATCGGGGTTCTGCGCCGTGCCGCGCAGCACAGGGCGGTCGGGCGACAGGCCGCGCATCCGGTGCTCAAGCACGAGCTTGTCGTCAATGAGCGCGCGCATGTCATCGTGCGTAAGCTGCTCAATCTTCTGGATTTCGTGCGACGTGCGGAAACCGTCGAAGAAATGGAGGAACGGCACGCGCGATTCCAGCGTGGCAGCCTGGGAGATCAGGGCGAAATCGTGCACTTCCTGGATGTTGCCCGATGCCAGCAGCGCCCAACCCGTCTGGCGCACAGCCATCACGTCCGAGTGATCTCCGAAGATGGACAGCGCGTGCACAGCCAGCGAGCGCGCCGAGACGTGGAAGACAGTGGAGGCCAGCTCGCCAGCGATCTTGTACATATTGGGGATCATCAGCAGCAAGCCCTGCGACGCCGTGAAGGTCGTCGCCAGCGCGCCGGTGGTCAGCGCCCCGTGAATGGCACCCGCCGCGCCGCTCTCAGCCTGCATTTCTGCGACATCTGGCACCGTGCCCCAGATGTTCTTCACGCCAGCAGCCGATAGCTCATCGGCCTCCTCGCCCATCGGCGACGAGGGCGTGATAGGATAGATCGCGATGACCTCATTGAGGGCATGGGCTACCTGAGCGGCAGCGCTGTTGCCATCAATCGTCACCATCTTGCGGGACGATTTGTCACTTGCCATCAATTTTCCTCCTGTGTCCTCTCGCCAAACGACCGCGCGCCAGACACGAGATCTGGCAGGCAATGATCGCTGGACGAGTCATACACTGCAAATATTGGAAGTACGGTGAGAGACGATTGGCAGATCACGGGTGTGACTCAACCCGATTTCAACGTTCCCCAGTCGCTTCGCCAAGAGTCTAGACCCTTTGCCAGGGCCTCAGTAGTGTGGAATGTCGTGATATGGATGATGAGTGTCACTTTTGCCCTGGCGGACAACCGCAGCGCCGCCTGAGACGGTATAATCAACGCAGACTCGTGCACGTTGCACCCGCGATCACTGACCATGCCCAAGACCTGGCTCGTTCTGTTCGACATTGACGGCACCTTGCTCCACTCCGGCGGCTGCGGGCGCGCCGCGACGCGCCTGGCCGTGCAGGATGTGTTCGGCACCGCCGGCATCCTCGATGAGGTGAGCTTCGCCGGCAAGACCGATTGGCAGATTCTACTGGAGGCGCTGACTCCGGCGGGCATTGCCGCCGAGGAGATAGAGCGACGCCTGGCCGAGTATAACCTGACTGTCGCTCGCCATCTGGCCGCGATCATCGGCGAGCGTCCGGTCAGGCCGTGCGCTGGCGCGCCGAAGCTGGTCGCCGCACTGCGCGCCGATCCCGCCGTGCTGATGGGCCTGGTCACGGGCAACATGGCCGCTCTCGCGCCGATCAAGCTGCGCGCGGCAGGCTTCGACCCCGCCGACTTCCCCATCGGCGCGTTCGGCTCGGAGGGCTGGGATCGGGCCATGCTGCCGCCGCTGGCGCTGGCACGGGCCAACGCCTTTAACGGGATGGACTTCGCGCCCGACCGCGTCGTAATCATCGGCGACACGCCCGGCGACATCACCTGCGCGCACAGCATCGGCGCGCGGACTATCGCCGTCGCCACCGGGCCGTTCAGCGCTGCCGAGCTGGCCGCCCATCAGCCGGACGGTCTTTTCGCCACGCTCGAAGACACGAGCGCCGTGCTGCACGCCATCCTGAACAGCCAGCGCGACACCTGAGCGCGCACCCGCCATGTCCCGCCGCTCACCGTCCCGGGGAACACTCGCGCTCGGCATTGCGCTGGGGATCATCGGCGTCGCGTGCGTGGCGGGCGGACTCGCGCTGCTTGGCTGGCGGCTCCTGGCCCCCGATGATGCAGTGATCGTGCCGCCCCACCTGTTCGGCACGCCCGAACCCACCCCAACGCCCGGACTGCTTGGCACGGCCTTGCCTGCACCACCGCTGCCCGGCGCGCTCACGCAGGTGGTGATCCTGCCCGTCAGCGAGCCGCCCACACCGACGCCGACCGCCACCCCTACGAAAACCATCACCCCCAGCGACACCCCCGCACCATTCCCCGCTGAGGCGTCGCCGACTGCCCCATTGAGAGAGACACAGACTCCGGCCCCCTCGCCGACGCAGACGCCCGCACCGTCTGCCACTCCCACCGCGACGGAGACCGCGCCCCCGCTCACTGTGACGCCGATCCCGGCGCTCCTGCCGACTGCATCGCCGTCGCCCATCCCCGGCGAGCCACCCACGCATATCCGCATTGACGCCATCGGCCTGGATGTGTCGGTCGTGCCGGTCGGCCAGCACGCGGTCACACTGAACGGCGAGCTGTTCAGCCAGTGGGATGTGCCGCCCACACGCGCCGTTGGCTGGCACCAGACCTCAGCGCCGCTGGGCGCGCCCGGCAACACCGTCTTGAACGGCCACCACAACATCTACGGCGAAGTCTTCCACTTTCTCTCGGCACTGAAGCCAGGCGACTGGATCGCGCTCGATTCCGCCGACCGGCGCTATTACTACGTGGTGGCGCAGACCATGACTCTAGCTGAGGAAGGGCAGCCGCTCGCTGTGCGCACCGAAAATGCCCGGTGGATATTGCCGGCGGCGGACGAACGTGTTACGCTCGTAACATGCTGGCCGTCCTACGCCAACACGCACCGGCTGGTGGTCATCGCGCTGCCCTTGTGGGACGTGATTCCGCCCGCCGATATCCCGTAACGGCACCGCTGGCCGTCCGGCCTGGGCCGCGCCGTGCAACAGTGGGGAAGGCATGATGATCCAATTCCTGGCAATTGTGCTGGCACCGATCCTGAATATGCCTGTGATCCGCCGCGTGCGGCGCAATCACGGCCTAGAGCACGCCTCGATTCACGTCCTCAGCCGCAAGGTCAAGAACCTGAGCATGGCCGGGCGCTCCACGTCGAGCGGCTTCTACCTCTACGGCAACGTGCCCACTGCCGAAATCGAGGCCGCTGTCGGTGAGGCGCTGAGCCGCATGAAGCGCGGCGAGCACGGCCTGGCGATTCACCCCAATTGCGGGACGGGCCTGGTGACCGCTGGCGTGCTGACCAGCCTGACGACGCTGATCGGCACGAGCGGGATGCGCAGCGGCATTCTGCAACGCCTCTCGCGCCTGCCCACGATCATCCTGCTCTCCACGCTGTCGCTCGTCCTCGCCCAACCGGTGGGGCTGGCCCTCCAGCAGCACGTCACCACACTCGGCGACCTGGGCGATCTGGAAGTGGTCACCATCAACCGCTACGAGTTCCCCATCCCCCTGGCCGGGCAGCGGCTAACCGTGCACTACGTGCGCACGCGGTCGGGCTAGCCGCGCCATGAGCCGTAGCACACCCAACTTCTACGTCCTGCACGGCCCGGACGAGTTCACCTGCCGCGCCCAGGTACAGGCCATGCGCGCGCAGATGGGCGATCCTGGCACCGCCGATCTGAACATCACCGTCTTCGACGGCAAGAATGCGACGGCGGCGGATGTGCTGGCGGCAGCGCGGGCCATCCCCTTCCTGGCCGAAAAGCGGCTGGTCATTGTCGAGGGGATGCTCTCCTGGCTGGCGCGGCGCGGCGCGGGCAAGGCCGCCAAAGACGAGCTGGCGACGCTGGCCGAGGGCCTGGCCGACCTGCCATCCTGGGCGCGCGTCGTCTTTGTCGAGAGCGTCACCCTGCCCGACAGCAATCCCGTTCTGAAGCTGGCTAAGACCGCGCCCGGCGGGTTCCACAGGACATTCGAGCCGCCGCGCAACCCGGCGCGCTGGATCGCCGGCCACGCCCGCAGCGCCTACGGCGCGGAGATTGAGCCGGCGGCAGCGGCAGCCCTGGCCGCCGTCACCGGCGACGACCTGCACGCAGTAGACAGCGAGCTAAGCAAGCTGGCCGCGTACACGGGCGGCGAGCGCCCCATCCGCGAGGCGGATGTGGCCCTGCTGACGCCCTATGTAGCTGAGGCGAGCATCTTCGAGATGGTGGACGCGCTGGGCCGACGCGACGGCGCGACCGCTGCCCGCCTGCTGCATCGCCTGCTCGAAGACGGCGAGCCGCTGCCCATCTTCGGCATGATCGTCCGCCAGTTCCGCCTGCTGATCATGGCCCGCGAATTCCTCAACGAGGGCGGAGCGCCGCGCCAGACCGGGAGCGCACTGGGCGTCCACCCCTTTGTGGGCGAGAAGGTGGCCGCGCAGGCCAGGGCCTTCACCCAGGAACACCTCGAAGCGATCTACCGCCACCTGCTCGACACCGACGTAGCCATCAAGACGGGCAAAGTGGACGCCGAGCTTGCCCTCGACCTGTTGATCGCGGGCATCGCTTCCTGAACGCCCTCAGGACATTCTTGTCCCCCCAATTCCTAGGGGTCTGCGCTAAGGTGGCACCAAGCGGGTGTAACCTTTCCAGTGTCCTGCGCGTACAGATCATCAGGTCAGATTCGGTGAGAACGCGCGCACCTGGTCATGGGAAAGGACACGCACCATGTTCGAGCTGGGACTCTGCGGATGCCTGCACTGGCTGTGGATCGTGATCGCTGGCGGGGCCGCCGGTTTCATGGCGGGCTATGTCATTCACGGGCGGGGCTACAGCCCCCTCCGTAACGTGCTGCTGGGCATGGCGGGCTTCTTCGTGGGCAGCCTGTTCTTTGACCGGCTGGGCACGGCGGGCATCTGCGGGGCGGTGATCGTATCGTTTCTGGGCGCGCTGCTGCTGATCCTGGGGATGCGCCTGCTGATTGACCCCGACTTCACCAAATGAGTCACCTGCCCCACAAGCCAAGTTCCACGAGTTGGGATGGTAGCTGCGATGCGAACAAAGACATTTCAGACAGACCCCAATCGGACGCAGATTGTTGAGATCGTCGGGCGCATGGACAACGCGCACGCCGCAGCCCTGACCGGGCACGCAGAGGACGCGCTCGCTCATGGACGCCCCCACCTGATTCTCGACATGAGCGCCGTCACCTTCATCAGCAGCGCCGGGCTGCGCGCCCTGGTGCAGATCGTCAAGCAGGCGACGGCGGCAGGTGGCTCGCTGACCATCCTCAACCCCTCCGATCCAGTCGAGAAAGTGCTCGAACTGGTGGGGCTGGATACGGTCTTCCGCATCACGTTTGACCCGCAGTGGAATCCCCTGCAAGCGAGCATGGCCAGCGTCGCCCGGCAGACGTGCGTCCTCGCCTGACCGCCCAAATAGGTGCGTGCGAAATCTATCAGGCCATTTGGCCGTGTCCTGTTTACCTTACCCCCTGGCCTCGCTGCGTTCGGCCTTGCTAGGCGAGGCGCGTTAGCGCCGAGCGGGGGTGAGGTCAGCGCCCCCCGTGCCCGATCGCTGTGCTACAATAACAGGTGGGCTGTGCCCTGTCTAGAGAATTGGCGGAAGAAGAAGCCGCGCCGCGCAGCGCATCACCAGGCAGCCGGGCCGATCCTGCTGCCGGCTGGCGGTAGTACCTCAAGGAGACTCTGCATGAGCGAGACGAAGACGGCCTGGATCAGCGAGGAGATCGCGCAGCTTAAGGCCCAGGGATTGTTCACCCACATCCGCACGCTGGACAGCCCGCAGGGTGCCTGGCTGGTCGTGGACGGCAAGCGTGTGCTCAACTTCTCGTCCAACAACTACCTCGGCCTGGCGAACCACCCGAAGGTTGTGGCGGCGGCCAAGCGGGCGATGGACGAGTACGGCGTCGGCCCGGCGGCAGTGCGCACCATCGCCGGGACGATGACCCTGCACGTGGAGCTAGAACAGCGGTTGGCGGCGTTCAAGGGCGTCGAGGCAGCGATCACCTTCCAAAGCGGCTTCACCGCTAACCTGGCAACCATCCCGGCGCTGGTCGGGCGCGGCGACGTGATCTTCTCCGACCGGCTCAACCACGCCAGCATCATTGACGGCTGCCGCCTGTCGCGCGCGCAGATCGTCGCCTACGAGCACTGCGACCCCGATGACCTGCGCCGCCAGATCGCAGCTACGACCGAGTACGGACGGCGGCTGATCGTCAGTGACGGCGTGTTCAGCATGGACGGCGACATCGCCCCCCTGCCCGCGCTCCACGAGATTGCCGCCGAGCACGACATCCTGCTGATGGTGGACGACGCGCACGGCGAGGGTGTGCTGGGCCGGGGCGGGCGCGGCATCGTGGATCACTTCGGGCTGCACGGCAAGGTAGATATTGAGGTCGGCACGCTGAGCAAGGCATTCGGCGTGGTGGGCGGCGTAGTCGCTGGCAAGCAGGTAATCGTAGACTGGCTGCGCCAGCGCGGGCGGCCCTTCCTGTTCAGCAGCGCCATGACCGTGCCCGATGTGGCCGCGTGCCTGGCCGCCGTTGACTTGCTGGAAGCGAGCACCGACCTGGTTGACCGGCTGTGGCAGAATGCGGAGTACTTCAAGACCGGCATGAGCGCGCTGGGCTTCGACACCGGCCACAGCACGACGCCCATTGTGCCGATCATGCTGGGCGAAGCGCCGCTAGCGCAGCAGTTCAGCCGCCGCCTGTTCGAAGAGGGGCTGTTCGCTATGGCTATCGGCTTCCCGACGGTGCCACAGGGCAAGGCGCGCATCCGCGTGATGAACAGCGCCTCTCATTCACGGGATGATCTCGACCGGGCGCTCGACATCTTCGCCAAAGTGGGGCGCGAGCTGAGCGTCATCGCCTAGCCGTTCGCCAGCCCACACTGGCAAACAAATACGCCCGGCGAGGGACACTTGCCGGGCGCTTGATTCTCCTCGCGGGGACATGGGGTCACCTAAAGCTGGAACCCCTGGCGGAAGCGCACAACCTTGCGGCTGTAGCCACTCACATAGCTGCGGAGCCTGATCTCCAGGTCGCACCACTTCTCGCTGCGCAGCACATCCTGGATGGTCTCCAGTTCCTCGGCCACGTACTCGACCTGGCGGTGCCGGTGATCGCCGTCTCCCTGCCCTGGGATAGTCTGGAAGGCGCGGAAGAGGTAGAGGCCCATCTCATGCAGCGTGGGCACCATCTCCGACATCAAGAACTGGAAGTACGCCTCAGCATCGTTTGTTGAGAGATCATAGAACAGGATCAGCTTGAAGCGTGGCACAATGTGCTTGGTCATAACGCGCGTCGTTCTTTGCTCAAAACCCGGACCCAATTGCCGCTCATAGGCCCCTCAGCGCCAGATGCCGGGGATCGCCGTCCCGCAGCCGGGACACACCCCGCCCGATGCCGACAGGCGATTCTCCGTCACCAGAAAGCCGCGCCGCCGGACAAGCGTCTTGCCGCAGCCGGGACAGCGTGTATCTTCCCATTCGGCGGTGCGCCCCGGCAGGTTGCCGGAGTATACGTAGCGCAGCCCGGCCTCGTAGCCGATCTCGGCGGCGCGAACGAGCGTCGCGGCGGGCGTGCGGTCCCGGTCGGTCATCTTGTAGTCGGGATGGAAAGCGGTGACATGCCAGGGGACGTCCGGCGAAACCTCGCGGATGAAGCGGGCCGCGTCCCACAGCTCATCGCTGCTGTCGTTGAAGCCGGGCACGACCAGGGTGAGCACTTCGAGCCAGATGCCCGCCTCGTGCACCCGCTTGATCGTGTCCAGCACGTGCTGGAGCACCCCGCCTAGCTCGCGGCGGTAGTGCTGATCCTGCATCGTCTTGAGGTCAATCTTGAAGCCGTCGAGCCAGGGCTTGAGGTAATCAACCACTTCCGGCGTGCCGTGCCCATTGGAGACATACAGAGTCAGCATCCCCGCTGCCTTCGCCCGCTTGAAGGTCTCCACTGCCCACTCGGTCGTGATCAGCGGCTCGTTGTAGGTGCTGGCTACGGCGCGCGTGCGGCGGCTCTTGCCCAGTGCGATTAGCTCGTCAGCGGTGATCGGAACGACATCGTGCCCGGCAGCTTCATCGCGCAGAGTCTGCGAAATGTCCCAGTTCTGGCAATAGCTACAACGGAAGTCGCAGCCAAGCATCCCGAAGCTCAGGACGGACTGCCCCGGCACGACATGGAAGAATGGCTTCTTCTCGACCGGGTCAATCTGCACCGTGCCCACATAATTGTGCGGCACGCGCAGCACGCCCCCGTCGTTGTAGCGCACCTGGCAGATGCCGCGCCGCCCGTCCTTGAGCAGGCAGCGGTGCCCGCAGGCCAGGCAGCGAATCTTCTTCTGCCCGGCATCTACTACCTCGACCAGCGCGCCGGGCGCGGTCATGCGGTCGAGCTGTGCTTGCAGGCTCAGAGCCGGAATCATGCGCTGCGTTTTCCCTTCATGCGTGTCAGATCAGACTTTAGCACAAACCCCTGGCGACTGGTTAGTGCTGGGGTGGGTCGGGCCGCAACCGGACTTCGGAAGTCTCCTGCTCAGACCGTCTCCAGGCGGCGGCCCTCTTTGGCGCGGCGGGCCAGCATGAGGATGTCATAGGCGCTCTGGCGGGCGCTGGTCGTCTCCGCGCCGAGCATCTCGGCCAGCTCGTCCACGCGGCCCTGGTCGTCGAGACGCTGCACGCGCGTCACGGTGCGGCTGCCCTGCACGTGCTTGCTCACCCGGTAATGGGCGTCGCCGAAGCCGGCAAGCTGCGCCAGGTGCGTGACAACGAGCACCTGGTGCCCGTCGGAGAGGCCCCACAGCTTGTGCCCGACGACCGCGCCCAGCCGCCCGCCGATGCCCTGATCGATCTCGTCGAAGATCAGCGTGGGAATTTGGTCGGCGCGCGAGAGCACGCTCTTGAGTGCCAGCATGATGCGCGCTGTCTCGCCGCCGGAAGCGACCTTCACCAGGGGGCGCGGCGGCTCGCCGATGTTAGCTGCCAGGTAGAACTCCAGCCGGTCAATGCCGGTCGCGTCGAAGGCCAGGCGGCGCTCGCCCACGTAGCAGCCGTCCGGGTCGTCGCCGACCTCGAAGACAACCTCGAAGCGGGCCTGCTCCATGCGCAGATCGCCCAGCTCGGCGACGACACGCTCGGTGAGGTGTGCGGCGGCCTCCTGCCGTTTCTGGCTCAGGCGGGCCGCTGCGCTCCCGATCTGGCGCAGCAGGCGATCCTCCTCGGCGCGCAATTCGGCCAGCCGTTCCTCGCTATGCGTGATCGAGTCCAGTTCCGCCTGGGCGCGTGCGGCATAATCCAGCACCGCCTCCAGCGAGCCGCCGTACTTGCGCTTGAGCCGGACCAGCACTTCCAGGCGCTCCTCGATCTCGTTGAGGCGGCGCGGGTCGAATTCCAGGCCGTCGCGGTAGGCGCGGATCGAGTGGGATAGCTCTGCGCTCTGCACGTTGAGCGTCTCGGCGAGGTCGGCGTATTCCTGCGTCGTTGTGTCGAGACGGGCCAGCTTCGCCAGCACCATCGCCACCTGGCCCAGCAGGTCTTCCGCGCCAGAGAGATCGGCCAGATCGCCATTGAGGGCAAGCTGCGCTTCAGCAGCTAGCTCCGCGATCTTCTCGGCGTTGACCAGGCGATTGCGCTCCTGGCGTAGCTCCTCTTCTTCCTCCGGGCGAGGGTCGGCGGCGGAGATCTCGTCCACCTGGTATTGGAGCATGTCCACCCGCCGGGCGAGCGCCGCCTCGTCGGTGAGCAGCCCCTTGATCTCGCTCCGCAATCCTCCCAGTTGGCGGGCCAGCGCACCGACTGCCGCCCGCGCCTCGTCCAGCCCGGCGTAGCGATCCAGCAGATAAAGGTGCTCGGCGGGACGCAGCAGCGAAAGGTGCTCGCTCTGCCCGTGAATGTCCACCAGCAGCGTCCCCACGTCGCGGTAGACCGTCAGGTTGCACAGGCTGCCGTTAACGCGGGCCTGGCTGCGCCCGTTGGCGCGCACCTCGCGCGAGAGCACCACTTCCCCAGCGGACTCACCTTCCAGCCCTTCGCGGGCCAGGATCGCGCTGAGGTCGGGGCGAATGTGCTTGGGCACAACGAACGTCCCCTCGACAATGGCACGATCCGCGCCGGCACGCACCAGCGACGAGTCCGAGCGCTCGCCCAGCAGCAAGCTCACCGCGTCCACAATAATGGACTTGCCCGCGCCCGTCTCGCCAGTGATGACCAGGAAGCCAGGGTCGAGGCGCAGCGCCAGCTCGTCAATGATGGCGAAGTCCTTGATCCGCAGTTCTAGGAGCATAGGCGTGTCTCGCTGCCTCGTCGTCTGCGCGGCGGGCTGAGCGCCGCAATCACAGGTGCAGTTGGAACTGCGCGACCGCCGCGCCGGTCGCCATGAACAGGTAGATGCCAATCGCCAGGGGGTTGACCGGCAGGAAGGGCAGCGCCCCCACGATCACGTTGACGCCTACGACGATGGCCGTATAGCGCCCGCGCCGCTTGCCGGTGAGCCGCCACACAAGGCGACCGATCAGCCCGCCCGCCGCCGGTGCAACGAAGAAGGCGATCAGGAACCAGCCGATGCGAGCGAGAAATCCGGCAGCGAAGAAGCTGATCGCCAAGCTGACCGCGCCGGCGATCAGGTAGTCGAGCATCTGCGCATCGAAAAACTTGTCCTGCTGGGCGCGCACGCACTCGCGGCAGCGGTAGCCCACCGGCGTCTTGACCGCGCAGCGCGTGCACATCGGGCGTCCGCAGCGGTTGCAGCGCAGGCTGGTGGCCACGGTGAGGTGCACCGTGCAGTAAAGCGTCGCTTCGGCGTCTGCGCCGGTCTCGGTCACGTGCAATTGGTCTGGTGCTGTCATCGCATTGTTCGCTTCAAGTTGCTTCTCTGGCCGCACGCAGGCAGGCTGCGAGCGGCACCGCGCAAGCTCATGGCAGATTCTGACCTGATTCCGGCTTGTTGCCCACCTGGTTCCTGCCGGGGCGCGACGGCACGCGCGGCTCCAGACGGTCGAGCAGCGAGCGGTAGAAATAGTTGCGCTCGCGCAGGCGCACGAAACGGCTGACGCTGTCGCTGGCGGCGATCACCACCTGGTCAGACGCTTTCATGCTGCCCAGTAGCTCGCCGTCTACGGTCAGCACAACTTCGGCAGCGGCAGGTGGCGCGACGACAATCACCTCAACCGTCGCCCCCTGAGAGAGCACCATCGGGCGATCCATGCTCAGGTGCGGCGCAACCGGCACTACCAGGATGTTCTTCAGTTCCGGCGGCAGGATCGGCCCGCCGACGGCCAGCGCATAGGCCGTCGAGCCGGTGGGCGTGGCAATGATCAGCCCGTCGCAGTAGTAGGTGGTCGCCCACCCGCCGTCAATGTACGTCTCCAACTGCACCAGCTTGGCGATGGTGCCGCGACTGATGACCACATCGTTGAGCGCCTCGCTCTCCACGACGGGCACACCGTCGCGGCGCACCGTGCAGCGGATCATCATCCGCTCCTCGATCCAGAAGCGCCCGTCGAGCAGGGTCTGCAAGCCCTGCGGCCACTCCTCCGGGCTGATCTCAGTCAGGAAGCCGAGATGACCGGTGTTGATGCCCAGCACCGGCACGTTGTGCGGCGCGCAGACGCGGGCCGCGTGCAGCATCGCGCCGTCGCCGCCGATGGGGATGACCAGGTCGGAGCCGGGCACCAGTGCGCGCGCATCGGTGGTTTCCCACGAGGTGCGCACCCACGCGGCAACTCCCCGCTCCTCCAGGAAGCGCGCCACTTCTTGCGCCAGGGACACGGTGAGCGGTCGCAAGGGGTGAGCCAGAATGCCGATCCGCTGAAAATGCTGCACGGGAGATCACTGCCTTTCACGTGGGCGAACACAGGGGATTGTAATGCCGGATCAGGGTAGCCGTCAAACGCACGGGAGAGAGTATATGAACACAAGTTCTAACGCGCAAATTGCCATGCGCTGCCTGGAAAGGGAGGGAGCGCAACGGTACAATCGCCCCCGCTGAGCTTACCGGATAATGAGGAAGGACAACGTTCGCCATGACCTGCACCTGGAACCAGCGTTGGGAAGGAAACTGGGAGAACATACGGGAACGCTTCATCGCCTGGTGGCGACACGAAGGGCTGCTGCTAGACGTGCTGGCCCCGCGCAGCAACGCGCCCGGCAGCATCGAGCACCAGCAAGCGCCCTTCTTCTACCTGCTTTCTGGCCTGGACACGCTGGCCGACTATCCCGATCAGGCGGCGCTGCAATATGCCTGGCTCGATCCCGTCCAGCGCGCCCGGCGCGCCGAGCGTTACCTGGCTGGCATTTACTTCGCGGGCGAGGCATTCCCGCATTACGATACCCACCTGGGGCCAGGTAACCTGGCGACCTTCCTGGGAGCCGAGCCGGAATTCGCCCTCGACACGGTCTGGTACCACCCGTGCATCAGCGACCCAGAGACGCACCCTCCCCTGCGCTTCGACCCACACAACCCCTGGTTTCTGCGCCAGAAAGCGATCCTGGAAGAGGGAGTGCGCGTCAGTCAGGGGCGCTTCCCGGTGACCATCCCCGACCTGGTCGAGAATCTCGACATCCTCTCCGCGCTGCGCGGCCCCCAACATCTGCTCCTCGATCTGATCGAGCGACCCGACTTCGTAGAGGAACGGATCGCCGAGATCAACCAGGTCTACTTCCAGGTCTTCGAGCAGCTCTATAAGATCGTGCGCGATCCGCTGGGCGGCAGCGTCTTCTCCGCGTTTGGCATCTGGGGGCCGGGCAAGACAGCCAAAGTGCAGTGCGACGCTGCTGCCATGATCTCGCCGCGCATGTTCAGGCGCTTCGCCGTTCCCGCGCTGGCCGAGCAATGCGCCTGGCTCGACTACTCTCTGTTTCATCTGGACGGCACGCAGGCTATCTCTCACCTGGACGCCTTGCTGGAAATCGAGGAGCTGGACGCCATCGAATGGACGCCGCAGGTGAGCCTGCCCCAGGGCGGCGATCCCATGTGGTACGATCTCTACCGGCGCATCCTCAAGGCGGGCAAGAGCGTGCAGGCCATAGACGTACACCCCCACGAGGTCATCCCTCTGCTAGAGGCAGTCGGGCCGCAGGGAATGTTCGTGAGGGTCAGCGCCGGCAGCGAAGCCGAGGCGCAGGCGCTGGTCGAAGCGGTAGAAGCCTATCGCTAGCCCTTCAGCGTTCACGCTCAAAAGGAAAGACCAAACACTCGGTTCGCGAAGCGTTTGGTCTTGGGGAAGCAACCGGATGGCTGTGGGGGGGCAGCAGCCATCGCAGTTTCTCTCATCATAGGCACGGGCCGCTTCTGGTACCTGACGCACAGCCACCGGGCACCCGCCGCCCGTCTGATGCGCCGCACCTAGAACGGCCAGAGCAGCGGGACACTCATCAGCGTCATGGCCATCATGATGAGCACCATCGGCACGCCCGCGCGAACATAATCGGCGAAGCGGTAGCTGCCCGCGCCCATCACCAGCGTATTGACCGGCGAGCCAACGGGCGAGGCGAAGGCCATGGACGCGGCGATGCACGTCGCCATCATGAACGCCTGGGGCTGCACGCCCAGCTCGCGCGCGGTAGCGAAAGCAATCGGCGCGACAACGACTGCCGTCGCCGTGTTGGAGAGCACCTGGGTGATGATCGCCGTGAGCAGGAACAGCCCGGCCATGACCACCAGCGGCCCGAAACCCCCCAGCCCATCCGTCAAGCCCTGGGCGAAGCGCGCCACAAGCCCGACCTGCTGCAAGGCCGTGCTCATGGGCAGCATCCCGGCGATGAGCACGATGCTTTTCCAGTCAATCGCCTCATAGGCGTCGTCCATGCTCAGGCAGCCGGTGAGCACCATCAGCAGCCCGGCGGCCATGCTCACCATCGCCACGTCGCCAGGCGCAAGGACGAGCGCAACCAGCATCACGGCCAGGATCAGCAGCGCAGCCGGCGCGCGATGGCGGTTGGGCGCGCCAAGCATCGTCTCCGGCTGGCCCATCACCACAAAGTCACGCGGCTTGTGACGCAGGGCCAGGATGTCGTGCCAGTAGCCCTGCACCAGCAGACTGTCGCCAAACTGGAGCGGCGTCGTCTTGAGATCGAGCCGTCCGGATGCACCGGGCCGGGTGAGGCTCAGCACGGTGAGGTCGTAGGTCGTGCTGAAGCGCACACCCACCAGCGTCTTGCCGATCAGCGACGAGCGTGGCGGCAGCAGCACCTCGGCAATGCCCACTTCCTGGTTGATCAACGCCTGCTCGTCGGCGGGCTGCACCGGCTGCATCGCCAGATTCCAGTAAGCGACCGCCTTGTGCACAGCCATTTCCTCGCCCTGCACGATGAGCACATCGTTGGCTTGCAGCGCCGTGTCGGGCGTGGGATGCACGGTGCCGATCGCGGGCTGCAAGACAAGCCGCTGCTCACCGAAGCGGACGAGCGGCTGCGGCGGCGGCTGGCGCTGAATATCCAGCACGGTCAGCCCGAAGCTCTCGCCCAGCCGCGCCCCGGCCAATGTCTGGTTCGCCAGATTAGACTTTGACGGGACGCGCAGCCGGAACAGGTTATCAGGCAGGCGGTAGACATCGAGCAGCTCGCGCGGGCTGTGCTCCTGCTCCTCGTAGGCACCCACCGGCTTGTTGTCGGGCAGGATGCGGCGGCCCACCGTGACCATGAAAATGATCCCTGCTGCCAGTATCAGCAGGCCAATCGGTGTGTAGCTGAAGAAGTGAAACGTCTCTTCGCCGTGCTCCAGCAGCATGTCGGCGACAATGATGTTGGGCGTGGTGCCGATGAGCGTGGTCGTGCCGCCCAGCAGCGACGCATACGACAGGGGAATGAGCAGCTTGGAGGGGCTGACGTTGGCCGTGCGCGCCAGGCCGACAATCGCTGGCAGGAGGACGGCGACCGCCCCCGTATTGCTCATGAAACCGGAGAGCACGCCCCCCGCCAGCATCACCACGACGGTCAGCCGGATCTCACTTCTTCCGGCAATGGTCAGGATGCGCTCGCTGGCAATCGTCACCAGGCCGGTCTGTTGCAGACCGCCCCCCACAATGAACAGCGCGGTGACGATCAATACGACCGGGTTAGAGAAGCCAGCCAGGGCTTGCGGCGTGGTCAGGATGCCCGTGACCATCAGCAGCACAACAACACCGAGCGCCACAACATCCACGCGCAGCCACTCGGTGACGAAGAGGATGATCGCCCCGATCAGGATAGCCAGCGTCACCCACATTTCCAGGGTCATCAGCTACCGGATTCTTTCTCCACGTGCAGCAGGCTCGCCGCAGCCCTCTGCCCCACCGTCCAGCGCACAATCATGGCATACGCGCCCGCGCTTGTCGAGAGTGCATCCGGCTCATTTGGCGGTGCAGGCTGTCACCAGTTGAGGAAGACACGGCGGTGGGCAAGCTGCCCGCGCACAGGGAAGCGCGGATGCGCCCGCCTGAACGTCTCGGCCCTCCGGTGTACGCTGAGCCTGCTCAGGCGCGCGCCCGCAGGATCGCGTCGTGCGGGCCAACCCACAGCGCATGCCCGGCGTCCCACGCCCACCCCGGCGCGCCAACAGTTACCGCCTGACGCGCCCAGCCAGCGGCCACACGCGCCTGTGTTGCGTCCCAGGGCCGCACGCCGCTCAGAGCATCGGCGGCCTCGACGTTGCACGCGCCAACGGCTACAGCGCTGGTCAGCGCCGCCTCGACCGGCTGCCCGCGCAACACGCCCGCCAGGAAGCCAGCAATGGTCGCGTCGCCCGCACCGGTCGTGCCGACCAGCGGCTCCGGCACGAAGCACGGCGCCCATAACTCGCGCTCGCGCCAGCCCGCGCCCGGCAGGCCCGCAATGCCCCGCGCACCGATGCGCAGGTACAGGCCGCGCGCCCCCAGCTTGAGCACGACGATGCCCGCGCCCCAGCCAAGCATTTCGGCGGCCACGTCCGAGAGCAGCGCATCGGCGGCCTGAGGAGAAGCGGGCATCTCGCGGCGCAGCATGACCAGCAGCTCATCCAGGCTGGGCAGGAAGATGTCCACATAGGGCAGCGTGCGCTCCAGCACGCGTCGCCAATCCACGCGCCCGCTGGGGCCTTGCGGGTCGGGCATGACCATGTCCAGCGAGGTGATCACGCCGGTCTCTCCGGCACAGCGGAACATCCTCTCCAGTTCCGCGCCGTCGTCAGCGTACATGCGCTCCATGATCGGCGGGTAGCCGAAGTGAAACAGCTTGACCTCGCGCAGCGCCTCGCAGTCCACGTCGTCCGCGCCGAAAGTATGGTTAGCGCCCGGACAGTGCAAGAAAGAGCGATCCGCATCCGGAGGGCTGAGCACAATACTGTAGGAGCTGACCTCACCAGGAACGACAATCATGTTTTGCGCCAGAGCCGGGTCTTGGGCGCGGATCAGGTCGAGGATGATGCGCCCGAAGGGGTCATCGCCCACTTTGCCCATCAGGTGCGTGGCGATGCCCAGCGTGTGCAGGTTGCGTCCCGTGTTGGACACGGGGCCGCCCGTCGAGAGCAACGCCTCGCCAATCTCGATCAGCGCCCCCGGCGTCAGGCGCGCCTGCACATTCCCCCCTGGTACGCGCGGGATGATGTCCAGGCAGATGTGTCCGGCGACGACCGCCCCTTCGCGTCTCATGTGCTTCCCCTTCCTCGGACAGAGCCACAATCCTGCGCAGGCCCGAACCAGGACTCTGCGAGAGCTTACCCGCCCTGGCCCAGCCCTCCCCGATGATAAGCCGATCACGCCGCCTTCACAAACC
>JAXGOK010000031.1:0-47039 GCA_040767545.1 Aggregatilineaceae bacterium
AGACAGCCCAACGGCTGATCACCGCCAACCGACAACTGATCACTCTCTCAGTTCAGCCGGATGTCAATCCAGCTCGTCTGCCCGGCGACGATGGTCACCGTCCCCTTGAAGCGCAGCACCCCCTGCTTGCGCACCAGCACCGTATACTCGCCCTCCGGCAGGTCGCCGTGCGCGAAATGCTCGCCGTAGTACGGGTCGGAGTTGACCGTATCATCGGCGTAGGAATACGTCATGCGGCTGGGGCCGGTTTCCGACTGGAGGGTGATCGCCACGTCGCGCAGCCGGTGGCCGTATGCGTCGGTGATGCGCCCGGCCAGCGTGCCAAAGGTGGGCCAGGGGCGAATCCACAGGTCGGGGTTGTAGGTACTGTAGTAGTCGTAGGGGTTGCCGACGCGCACTTCCAGGTGCAGGTGCGACCCCAGGGCCACGCCTGTCGCGCCGACCTGCCCGATGCGCTCCTGTAGCTCGATGCGCTGGCCCGCCGCCACGTCCACGCGCGACAGGTGCCCGTAGAGCGTGTAGAGCGGCTCGCCGGTCGGCGCGCGCTGGTCGTGCTCGATGACCACCAGGTTGCCGTAGAAGTCGGTGGTCGGCCCGAACTGAGTGATGCTATCGCTACCCGCGTAGATCACCCAACCGCTGGCCGCAGCCAATACCGCCGTGCCCAGCGGATTTTGGATGTCAATGCCGTGATGGGTCTGGAACTGCCCGCCACCCGTCGAGCCATAGGGGTAGCTGCGGCTGGGGTAGTCGCGCACGCTGTTGCTGGGGTCGCGCGGGAAGGGGCGCGCCAGCCAGTAGTGATCCTGCGGCTCGCGGGTCTGGTCGAAGGGCGCGTCTGCTGCTGGGGCGGGCGTGGACGTTTGCAGCATCACCTGGGTGGAGCGCGGCGTGTTGGTCGGGTAGGGCGTGGCGCTCCCCTGCGCATCCGGCAGCAGCGCGATCGCGGTTGGCTGCTGAGTGGGCGCGCTGGTGGGCGTGGCCGAAGGGGGCGGCGTTGGTGTGGCGGATGGCCAGGGGGTGGCCGATGGCACGCGCGTGGCCTGCTGCTGCATGGCGATGAGCGTCGCCAGGGCGTCCTCGGTGGGCGGGGGGACGAGCGTTGGCCCCGCCGACGCCGCGCGCAATCCCTGTTCGCACGCGGCCATGCTCAGCGCCAGCCAGATTACCCACACAACCCGCAGCCGTCCCGTCATCCCGTCCCGACCCGTCTCTGTGCCGTAGAAGCGGTGATCAGTTGTCAGTGTTCCTTGCAGCGGGCGCTGCTCTGCTGCGCCCTGCCCCACCTCGCTATGCTTGGCGAGGCCCGCGTCAGGGAGCCGAGCAGGGGTGAGGTCCGTACGGCGTATCGCAATACGCCCCTACGCTCAGACTTCCGAAGCCCGTCTCCAGACGCTACCCCAGCCCCGCTCGCACCTCAACGGTCTGCGTCACTGCGTCGCGGGTGGCCCGCGCGCTTTCGACCAGCGCGCTTGCGTCGTGGCGGTAGCGTGTGGCAAGCTGCGCGTCGTCCAGGCTGGCCGCGTTGATGCGCACGTTCATGGCCGCGCTTTCAACCGCCGCCAGCCCCATGAATGCTGCTGAGGCCGCGTCGCTGGCCGCATTGGTGTTGCCGTGCGCGGCTACCTGCTCGGCCAGACGCATCGTTTCCAGGGCCAATCGCGCCACGTTGAGCGGCACGTCGGCGGCGTGGGCGGTGGCCTCCTGAATGGCGTCCGCGCGCGCCGGATCGTCTTTGGGCAGGCGGAAGGCTTCCAGCACGCTCTCGAAGGCGGCGATGTCTTCGTCTATGGCGTCCAACAACTGCTCGCGCAGCGTGGCAGCGGCAGCAACTATGGCCTGCATGGTCTCCTCGACGGCGGCGTAGCGCTTCTTGCCAACCGTCAACTGGGCGACCATCTCGGCCAGCGCCGCGCTCAGCGCCCCGGCCAGTGCCGCGACCGCGCCCCCGCCCGGCGTAGGCGTCCCTGCCGCGACCGCCGCGACGAACGCCTTCGGCGTGCCCCCCGGCGGCGCGACAGCCACGATCGGGCGGGCGGCGTCTTCGGGGATGGGCGGCTCTTCGGCGATCAGCGCGGCTTCGGCGGCTTCGGCCTGCTGGATGCGGTATTCCAAAATCTGGTCGGGCATGAACTTGTCTAGCTGGAGGTACCAGCGCGCCGCGTCCACGAAGAATTCTTGCGGGGCCAGGCCGATTAGCTCGCTGGTGGTCACCGTCACGCCGTAACGGGCGGCTTCGCGCCGGATCATCTCCACGATGCGGGCGACGGGCGTCTTGCGGTAGTCGGTCAGGTTCATCGAGACCTGTGCCTGCCCCTCAACGAGGAAGCCCGCCGCTTTCACGAAGCGCAGCCCGCCGTTGGAGTGGCGCACCGCGCGGGCAACCTTGTTGGCGATGGACACGTCGCTCGTGCTCAAGTAGACGTTGTAGGCGACCAGTGGCGGGCGCGCGCCGATGATCGTCGCCCCGGCAGTCCCCAGCTCTGCCGGGCCGAAGTCCGGCATACGCGCCGGATCAACGGCGATGGCCTGCTTAAGCTGCTCGTACTGGAAGTGGGCGTTGCGCAGGTCGGCCAGGTTGCGACGGTCAGGGTGGGTGGCGGCGAACTCATAGAGGAAGACCGGGATGCCCAGTTCCGTGCCGGTGCGCTGGCCGAGCCGCTGGGCAATCGCCACGCAGTCGTCCATCGTCACGTCGCGGAGGGGCACGAAGGGCACCACGTCGGTTGCGCCCAGGCGCGGGTGCTCGCCCTTGTGCTGGGTCATGTCAATCAGCTCGGCGGCCTGGCGGATGGCGGCGAACATGGCCGCTTCGACGGCGTCCGGCGTGCCCACGAAGGTCACCACCGAGCGGTGATGGTCGGCGTCGCTGGTCTTGTCCAGGATGTGCACGCCCGCCGCCGAGCGCATGGCCTGGACGATGGCTTCGATCACCTCTGGACGGCGACCCTCGCTAAAGTTTGGGATACACTCGACTAAGGGTCTTTTCATGGCCTGTCGCGGCGCGCCCCGCGCCTTTCCCCTTTCTGGTGCTGTAAGTGCCCTGTTTTGAAGGCGTAGTATTGCTACCCCACGCCCCGGCGTTTGTCAAATCCGGCGGGCCCGACGACCTCACCCCCTGACCTCGCTGCGCCCGGCCTTTCGCCTCTCCGCAACGGAGAGGAGGAGGCTTGTAGGGGAGGGTTTCAGAACCCTCCTCTAGCGGGATTTGACATTCAACATGGGTAACGCACACAGGGCGTCTTGTAGGGGAGGGTTTCAAAACCCTCCCCTACGGGTGGGTGCACCGAGCGGGGGCGAGGTCATGGGCGCGGCGCTCGTCCATCTTGACACCCCCCAGCAGTTCGGCGACACTCGAACCGGCGCGATGCCGCTCTTGCTGGCGGCTGCGTCCGAAGGAGCGTGCATGGCCGCCTATGGGCTGATTATTGTGCTGGCGGGCGGCGGGCTGCTGGTCTGGGCGGCGGCGCTACCCGCCTGGCTGCACCGCCGCTACACCGTCCCTTACCCGCTGCTGACGGTCGGCATCATCACCTACATCGTCGCCCTGGGCCTTCAGGTGACGCTGCTGCGGGGGATAGACCGGGCGCTGCTGGGCATTCTGCCAGTGGGCGCGCTGACGATGGGCGTGCTGATCGGCTTCAGCGAGGAGACGCTGCGCGCGCTCGGCTACCAGGTGCTCGCCCCCGGCGCGGTGACACGCCCGCAGGCGCTGATGATCGGCGCCGGGCACGGCCTCACCGCTACGGTCTACACGGCGCTGATCGCCATCAGCGTGGGACTGTCCGCGCTATCCGGCGATGCGACGGGGGATGGCGCGCCGCTGAGCCTCGCCAGCCGCACGCTGGCCGAGGTGCTGAACGGGGCGCTGCCGGTGATCATGCACATGGCGCTCAGTTGGCTGGTGTTGCAGGCGTTCCTGCGCGGGGAGCTGTACTGGCTGTTCGTCGCCATCTTCGTCCACGCTGTGGTGGAGATCATGGCCACGCTGCTCGGCCCTAACGACGCCTGGATCGTGGTAGCGTGGCGGGTGCTGGTGGCAGTGGGCAGTGCGGCGGCGATTGTCCGCGTGCGCGGGCCGGGCCTCACCGCCGAGCGAGAGTGAGGCAAACCAGGGTAGAGACTTCCGAAGTCTTCGGAGACTTCGGAAGTCTGATTCCGGGTCGTGACGCGCTCAGCGCACGTCGAGCACTTCGCGGTTGCGCACGTTGTCGTAGCGCCCCTCTAGCAGGGCCTTGCGCACGGCTTCGGCGGCCTCCACACCCACCTGAGTCTGCGCCTCGTGCGTGCTGGCCCCCAGGTGCGGCGTGTGGATCACGTTAGCCAGGCCGATCAGCAGGTGATCGAGCGCGGGCGGCTCCGGGTCGTAAACATCCAGCGCGGCGCCGGCCACCTTGCCACTGCGCAGCGCCTCGGCCAGGTCGTCGCTGTGGATCAGCGCCCCGCGCGCCGTGTTGATGATCAGCACGCCGTCTTTCATGCGGGCGATGGTCTCACGGTTGATCATCCGGCGCGTGTCGTCGGTGACGACGGCGTGCAGCGAGAGAATGTCCGCTTCGGCCAACACCTGATCCAGATCAGAGACTATCGCTATGCGGCGGGCCAGGTGCTCCGGCGCGAAGGGATCGAAGGCGATCACGGTCATGTCCAGGGCTGTGGCTCGCTCGGCGACGGCGCGCCCGATGCGCCCAAGGCCGATGATGCCCAGCGTTTTGCCGGCAAGCTGCGTGCCGACGAAGCTCTTGCGATCCCAGCGCCCCTCGCGCAGCGAGCGGTCGGCCTGGGGGATGTGGCGGGCCAGGGCCAGCATCAGGGCGATGGTGTGCTCGGCGGTGGAGATAGTGTTGGCTTCCGGTGTGTTCATGACCACCACGCCGCGCGCTGTGCAGGCGTCCAGGTCAATGTTGTCCACGCCTACGCCCGCGCGCACCACGACTCGCAGGCGGTCGGCGTGCTGGAGCAGGGCGGCATCTACCCGCGTGTCGCTGCGCACGATCAGCGCGTGCGCCTCCGGGATGCGGGCCAGCGTTTGCTCGCGGGTCATCTTGCCCGGCGCGATGACGTCAAAGGCGGCGACGGCGCGCAGGGCGCTCAGCCCTGCCTGGTTGAGCATATCCGGCACAAGCACCTGGTAACTCATGGGCGTCACGCCTCCTTCGCCAGGAACTCGTCCATCGCGGCGAACAGGGCTTCCATGTGCTCTGGCTGCGTGTCGCCCATGTGGGCGATGCGCAGCGTCTTGCCCTTGAGCTTGCCGTAGCCGTTGGAGACGGTCATGTTCCGCTCGCGCAGGAAGGCGTTGAGCGCGGCGATGTCAATCCCGCGCGTGTTGGCAATGGTGCTCACCGTCGGCGAGCAGTACCCATCCTCCGGGAACAGCGCGAACCCGGCGTTGAGCGCCCAGGCACGGGTCATGGCGGCCATGCGCTCGTGGCGGGCGAAGCGCGCCTCCAGCCCTTCGGCCAGCATGTCGTCAAGCTGCCGGTCGGCTGCGTACATCAGCGAGATAGGTGGCGTGGCCGGGGTGTTGTTCTTCTGGTGATGCCGGTCAATCTCCAGCACGTCGAAGTAGTAGCCCCGATTGGGGACCTGGCGCGCACGCTCCAGCACGGCGGGCGACACAGCGGCGAAGGCCATGCCCGGCGGCAGGGCGAACGCCTTCTGCGTGCTGGTCAGGCACACGTCAATGCCCCAGCCGTCCACGTCCACTTTCGCCCCCCCGTAGCTGCTCACCGCGTCCACCAGCAAGAGCGTGTCCGGGTAATTGCGCAGCACTTCGGCGTACTCTTCGACCGGGTTGGCTACGCCGGTGCTGGTCTCGTTCATCACGCAGGCTACCGCATCGTAAGCCTGGCCGCGCAGGGCATCGGCGAGCTGTTCCGGCTTGACCGCCTGGCCCCACTCGACGGCGATCACATCCACCTGCTTGCCGTTGGCCTGGCTGACCTTGGCCCAGCGCTCGCTGAAGGCCCCACAGGTCAGGTGCAGCACGCGCGCCTCGTCGCGCACCGCGCAGCGCGAGGCGGATTCCCACACGCCCGTCCCTGACGAGGTGTAGAGGTAGACCGGATGCTGGGTGAAGAACGTCTGTTGCAGCTTGGGCTGCATCCGCGCATAGAGCGCCACAAACTCGCCCGAACGGTGCCCGATCATCCATGCGGCCTGGGCGTCCAGAATTTCTTCGCGGACTTCGACCGGGCCGGGGATGAACAGGCGGACGTGCTGTGACTGCCGGGGAGACATGGGTGCGTTTCTCCTTTGTGTGCCTTGTATGCCTGGTGAAGCGTGAGTTAGGAGTCAAGAGTCGTGAGTCAGGAGTCCGGAGCGCGACACGTTCTCACGACTCGCGACTCCTGACTGATTGGTGCGGCCTTGAGCAGGTCTCTCCCTCACAAACGCGCGGCGAGCAAGTCCTTGAGCTCCGCGATCGGTGCGATCTCGGTCGGGTCGGCCTCGTAGGCCATCGCCGCATAATAGCTGACATAGTCACCGTACTGGATGGCGTGGCACATCTGGGCCAGCGCGCTCTGTCCCTGGGGGCGGAACGTGTCCACCATGATGCCGTTTTGCAGGCAAAGCTGCGCCGTAAGCTCGTGGCGCAGCGCGACGCGCGGGTGATCGTACTGGCGCGAAGCGATGAAGACGGCAGCGATGTCCACCACGTGCTCCACCGGAAAGCCAATGCCAGCGATGGTGTTGTGGTTGGCTTCTGGCATGGCCTCGAACTCTGCCCACGCCTTGGCGTTCTCGTTCATCTGGCACTTCCAGCGCCGCGCGACCGGCTCGAACAGCCCGCCGCCGAAGAAGACCGGGATGCGCCCGATCAACTGGCCGGCACCACGCTTGGCCGGGTTCTGCGGGACGGGGCTGCTGGCAGTGTAGCGCGGGGCGTGCTCGCGCAGCACGGCGATGGCCTCGCGCACGTCAGCTTCCAGCGTGGCGATCAGGCCCAGCCGGTGAGCCAGCCCCAACTGCAGGCCCCAGCCCCAGCCGAGTGCGGCGCGCGGCTGGCTGGCATAGGCGATGCGCCACAACGGGTAGCCATGCGCGGTGGCGTGGGCGGCAAGCTGCCCGCCCGTTGAAATAGCCAGCAGGGGCACTCCCCGCCCCAGGGCTTGCTTGGCGGCGGCCAGCGTCTCTTCGGTATTGCCAGAGAAGCTGCTGGCGATCACCAGCGTATCCGGCCCCTGGACGCAGGCGGGCAGGTCATAGCCGCGCACGACAGCCCAGGAAGCAGCGGACGAGGAGGCAATCAGCGCGCTGGTCAGGTCACCGCCGATGGCCGAGCCGCCCATGCCGGCCAGCACGATCTGGCGCGGGTAGCGGTGCGTGTCGGGCAGCGGCATGGCCTGGGCCGCCGCCCAGGCCGCTGCGAGCTGGTCTGGGAAGGCGTCAATGTGAGCGAGCATGTGGTCGCGGTCCAGCGCAGCGAAGCGGGCGCGATCATCGAGATCGAGATTGAAGCTCATCGCAGCACTTGCTCCAATAGATAAATGGGGTGGTGCCAGGCCAGGACAAGGCCCAGCAGACGCCGCGAGCGAACGCGCCCCATCGTACCTCATTCCAGCGGATTGTCCTATGTGCGTTTCCACCAGGAATCCACGCGCAGGTTGTCAGCGTGTTTTTCCTCTCATTCCGCGCCAGATTCCCGCTGAAAAGGATGCCGCCCACACGGAATCAGCCTTGACAGTCTCCCCGCCAGGTGCTAAGATTCGCAGGCTTTACTCTCAGGCGGCACTAACCCTGACCTGTGGCGGGGCAATGGTGACCGAATTGGATGAGTTCCCGACCGTGAGGCCAGCCGTGCCGCTAGTTTGGATGGCCTCACGTTCTGCCAGCGGGCGGGCGTGAAAGTGAGCGCCCGTCGCTGTGCCTTAATAGCAGCGAGGAAGCCAGGGAGACAGGCGGTTGACACCCTGGCCTAGAGACGGAGGCAGGTATGCCGACAATCAACCAGTTGATCCGCAAGGGTCGCCAGCCGAAGCGCAAGAAGAGCAAGGCCCCGGCGCTGCAGTACACGTTCAACTCGTTCTCGCAGCGGCGCACGCGGCAGCCCAAAGGCTCTCCGCAGAAGCGTGGCGTCTGCACGCAGGTCAAGACCATGACCCCCAAGAAGCCGAACTCGGCGTTGCGCAAGGTTGCGCGTGTGCGCTTGAGCAACCAGATCGAGGTATCGGCCTACATCCCCGGTGAGGGGCACAGCCTGCAGGAGCACAGTGTTGTGCTCGTGCGTGGGGGCCGTGTCAAGGACCTGCCCGGCGTGCGCTATCACATTGTGCGCGGCACGCTGGATGCGGAGGGTGTCTCGAAGCGCGAGCAGGGACGCAGCAAGTACGGCGTCAAGCGGCCCAAGGCAGCCAAGGCCAAGAAATAGGCTTTCTGGAGAGATAGGCAATGGCTAGACGGTTTAAACCACCCAAGCGACAGATCGAGCCGGACGTCAAGTACAACAACGTCCGCATCACCATGTTCATCAACCGCATGATGCATGGCGGCAAGAAGAGCACCGCCCAGCGCGTGCTGTACGACGCCCTGGAGATGATTGAGCAGCGGGCCAAGCGCGATCCGGTCGAGATCTTCGAGCAGGCTCTGCGCAATGCGACCCCCGTCCTGGAAGTCAAGCCGCGCCGTGTGGGTGGCTCCACCTACCAGGTGCCCGTCGAAGTAGAGCCGTCGCGCGCGCTTTCGCTGGCGATGCGCTGGCTGTTGCAGGCGGCGCGCGGGCGCGGTGGGCACAGCATGTCCGAAAAGCTCGCCGGCGAATTGATGGACGCGGCCAGCGATCAGGGCAACGCCATCAAGAAGAAGCAGGATACGCACCGTATGGCCGAGGCCAACCGGGCGTTCGCGCACTACCGCTGGTAGTGCTGACCAGAGGAAAGAATCGTCACTCGTCATGGCTAAGAAAGCCGCTGCTGCCGAGCATGCCCTGGACCTGAATCTGGTCCGCAATATTGGCATCATTGCCCATATTGACGCTGGCAAGACAACCACCACCGAGCGTGTGTTGTACTTCGCCGGGCGCATTCACCGTATGGGCGAGGTGCACAATGGCGCGGCGACCACTGACTACATGGACCAGGAAAAGGAGCGCGGCATCACCATCACCGCCGCCGCCGTCACGGCCTTCTGGCACGACTGCCAGATCAACATCATTGACACACCGGGGCATGTGGACTTCACCGCAGAAGTCCAGCGCAGCCTGCGCGTGTTGGATGGTGGCGTCGTCGTCTTCGACGGCGTGGCCGGCGTGGAGCCGCAGTCGGAGACGGTCTGGCGGCAGGCCAACGAGTATGGCGTTCCCCGCATCTGTTTCATCAATAAGATGGATCGTGTCGGGGCAGATTTCTGGCGCTGTGTGGGGATGATCACCAACCGCCTGAAAGCTAACCCGGTGCCCATCCAGATGCCCTATGGTGAGGGGCTGGAGTTCTCCGGGATCATTGACCTGATTGGCATGGAGCTGGTCACCTACGGCGACACCATGGGAACGGCCATTGACCATGTTGCCATTCCCGCCGAGGTGCTCAAGCGTGCCGAGGCAGCCCGTGCCACGATGATCGAGCAGATCGTCGAGCATGACGAGGCGCTCACCGAGAAGTACCTGAACGAAGAGCCGATCAGCAGCGAGGAATTGATCCACGCCTTGCGTGTGTCCACCGTCGCCGGGAAGACTCATCCCGTGCTGTGCGGGTCTTCGCTGCGCAACAAGGGCGTGCAGCTTCTGCTGGACGCAATCGTGCGCTACCTGCCCTCCCCGCTCGAAATTCCGTCAGTCCAGGGCACGAACCCGAAGACCGGTGCGACCGAGGAGCGGCACTCAACGGACGACGAGCCGCTGTCGGCGCTCGTCTTCAAGATCGTGACCGATCCCTTCGTCGGGCGGCTGGCTTTCTTCCGCGTCTACTCCGGTGTGATCCACGCCGGTTCGATGGTGCTGAACACGTCGAAGGATCGCAAAGAGCGCATCGGGCGTGTCGTGCGCATGTTCGCCGACCGCCGCGAAGACGTTGAGATTGTGCACGCGGGCGATATCGCGGCGGCGCTGGGCCTGAAGGACACCTTCACCGGCGAGACGCTGGCTGAGCAGCACCGCCCCATCGTGCTCGAAGAGATTCACTTCCCAGAGCCGGTCATTTCGGTCGCCATCGAGCCGAAGACCAAAGCCGATCAGGACAAGATGGGCATCGCCCTGGCGAAGCTGGCCGAAGAAGACCCAACGTTCGTCGTCCGGGTCAACGATCAGACCGGTCAGACCTTGATCTCCGGCATGGGCGAGCTGCACCTGGAAGTGCTGGTCGAGCGCCTGTTCCGCGAGTTCAGTGTGGATGCGCGCGTGGGCAAGCCGCGCGTCTCGTACCGCGAGACGATCTTGCAGCGCGCGCGCGGCGAAGGTCGCTTCGTCCGCCAGACGGGGGGCAGCGGGCAGTATGGGCACGCGGTGATCGAAGTCGAGCCGCTGCCCGAAGACGCGCCCGAAGATGTGGTTGTTGAGAACAAAGTCGTGGGTGGCGCGATCCCTAAGGATTTCGTCAAGTCTATCGAGAGCGGCATCCGCGAGGCGGCGCAGAGCGGCGTCATCGCCGGGTTCCCGGTCGTGCGCTTCAAGGCGACGATTGTGGATGGTTCCTATCACGAAGTGGACTCATCCGACCTGGCCTTCAAGATCGCCGGCTCGATGGCGCTCAAGGACGCCGTCCAACATGCGCGCGGCATCCTCATGGAGCCGTACATGCGCGTGGATGTGGTCGTGCCGGAGGAGTACGCCGGCGACGTGCTGGGCGACCTTTCGGCCCGCCGCGCCAATATCAGTGGCGTCGAGGCGCGGGGCGACGGCCTGTCGTCCATCGAGGCCGAGGCTCCCCTGGGTGAGATGTTCGGCTACGCGACCAACCTGCGCAATATATCGCAGGGGCGCGGCAGCTTCACCATGGAGTTCGAGAAGTACGTGCCTGTGCCCGATTCCCTGATGGAAGCGATCATCTGGGGCGGGCGCTAAGCCTGGCATGGCCAGGCAATAGGAACCATTTGGCCTGACAAGGCGAGACTACACGGCAAGTAGGAGGCATCATGGGCAAGGGCAAGTTTGAGCGGACGAAGCCCCATGTGAATGTGGGGACGATCGGCCACATTGACCACGGCAAGACGACACTGACGGCAGCGATCAGCAAGACGCTGTCGCTGAAGGGCTGGGCGGACTTTCGGGCGTTTGATTCGATTGACAACGCGCCGGAAGAGAAGTCGCGCGGGATCACGATTGCCATTTCGCACGTGGAGTACCAGACGGCGAAGCGGCACTACGCGCACGTGGACTGCCCAGGACACCGTGACTACATCAAGAACATGATCACCGGTGCGGCGCAGATGGACGGGGCGATCCTGGTGGTGGCAGCGCCCGATGGGCCGATGCCGCAGACGCGGGAGCACGTGCTGTTGGCGCGGCAGGTGGAAGTGCCGGCGATGGTGGTCTTCCTCAACAAAGTGGACATGATGGACGATGAGGAGCTGCTGGAGCTGGTGGAGCTGGAGCTGAGCGAGCTGCTGGAGAGCTACGAGTTTCCGGCGGACACGCCCATTGTGCGCGGGTCGGCGCTGAAGGCGCTGGAGTGCCAGAGCACAGACCCGGAAGCGCCGGAGTACGCGTGCATCTGGAAGCTGATGGACACGGTAGACGACTATGTGCCGACGCCGGTGCGCGTGCTTGACAAGCCGTTCATGATGGCCATTGAGGATGTGTTCAGCATCAAGGGTCGTGGGACGGTGGTGACGGGGCGTGTGGAGCGTGGGGCGCTGAAGAAGGGCGAAGAGGTCGAGATCATCGGGCTGCGCGACGAGAGCATGAAGACGGTGGTGACAGGGATCGAGATGTTCCACCAGGAGCTTGACCAGGCGCAGGCGGGAGACAATGCGGGCATTCTGCTGCGTGGGATCACGCGGGAGGATGTGGAGCGGGGGATGGTGCTGGCCAAGCCGGGGAGCATCACGCCGCACACGCGGTTCATGAGCGAAGTGTACGTGCTGCGCAAGGACGAAGGGGGCCGGCACAAGGCGTTCTTCACGGGGTACCGCCCGCAGTTCTACATCCGGACGATGGATGTGACGGGCACCATCACGCTGCCGGAAGGGGTGGAGATGGTGATGCCGGGCGACAGCGTGAACCTGCGGGTCGAGCTGATCACGCCGGTGGCCCTGGAGCGCGGCTCGAAGTTTGCCATCCGCGAAGGTGGCCTGACCGTCGGCGCGGGTGTCATCACCGAAATTCTCGACTGAGCGAGCAATGGGCTGTGTGGAGACTGGCAAGTTGCACTGGGTACGCCAGAACAGATGACAGTGGTCTCTGTCAGTCTCCCCCAGTTGACTTCTAACAGGTAGGAAGTCTGAGGAAAACCTATGGCCAAGCAAAAAATCCGCATCCGGCTCAAAGCATATGATCACCGCGTGCTCGACCAGTCCGCGCAACGGATTGTGGACACGGCTGAGCGCACCGGGGCGCGCGTGGTTGGCCCTGTGCCACTGCCCACGCGCATCGAGCGTTTCACCGTCTGCCGTTCGCCGTTCATTGACAAGGACTCGCAGGAACACTTCGAGATTCGGACGCACAAGCGGCTGATTGACGTGCTGGACCCAGACGCGAAGACCATTGACACGCTGATGCGGTTGAACCTGCCGGCTGGTGTGGATATTGAAATCAAGATCTAAGCAGCCGGTCCGGGCCGCGCGCCTGTGCGCTGGCGGCCTGGCGGACCAGGGTCCCTGCCAGATGACACCGGTCGCCGATGGCAGCAGCCCTGGCCGCCGAGCGCGCTCTCCGCTCGGTGACATTGGACACAATGGTTGAGGCGACGAAGCAGGGATGATGGGTGATGAAGTCTTTTCGCTCAGTCCCTTGGAGGCAGTGATGAAGGGCATCATTGGAAAAAAAGTTGGCATGACCCAGGTCTTCGACGATGACGGGCAGGTGATCCCGGTCACCGTCATCCAGGCTGGGCCGTGCTATGTGACTCAGATTCGTTCTGAGCAGAAAGATGGCTATACCGCCGTTCAGCTTGGCTTCGAGGAACTGCCGCCCAAGCGAAACGGGTCGTCGCGGCTGAACCGCCCCAAGCGCGGTCATCTGCAGCGCGCTGCGCGTGCTGCGGGAATGCCGCACGGCGTCAGCCTGCCCGACTTGCGCGTGCTGCGCGAATTCCGCGTCAAGGAGATTGACGTGGAAGAGGGGCAGAAGTTGGTCGTCAGCGATGTCTTCGCGCCAGGCGAGCGCGTAGACATTGTCGGCACGTCGAAGGGGCGCGGCTTCGCCGGGACGGTGAAGCGGCACGGCTTCAACCGCCAGTCGAAGACGCATGGTGCGTCCGACCGCGAGCGCGCACCCGGCTCGATCGGCTCTACGACAACGCCCGGTCGCGTGCTGAAGGGGCAGCGCATGGCCGGTCGCATGGGAGGCGAGCGCGTCACCGCGCAGAATCTCGAAGTGGTCGTGGTGGATGCAGAAAAGAACATGCTCGCTGTGCGCGGGTCAGTCCCTGGGGCGCGAGGCGGCATCCTCTTGATCAAGCCGTCGCGCAGGCAGCGCCAGTAGACATGGCCGCAGCAAGGAGTCGTGAATCATGCTAGTACCAGTTCGTAACATGGCCGGTGACCAGGTGGGCACCATCGAGCTGCCTGCCGACATCTTTGAGGTTGAGGTCAATACGGGCCTGATGCACCAGGCATACGTGCGCCAGATGGCCAACGCCCGCCTCGGCACGCACAAGGCCAAGACGCGCAGCGAGATCAGCCTGACGAAGGCCAAGTGGTACCGCCAGAAGGGCACGGGGCGCGCGCGTCATGGCGCTCGCTCGGCTCCTATCTTCGTGGGTGGTGGTGCGGCGCATGGGCCGCGTCCCCGCGACTACACCAAGGCCATGCCGCGCAAGATGCGCCGCCAGGCGCTGCGCTCGGCGCTGTCGGCCCTGGCTGCCGACGATCAGATCGTCGTCGTGGACTCGCTGGCGATGGACTCGCCCAAGACGAGCGTCATGGGCAATGCGCTGCGCGCCCTGGTCGGTGATCAGAGCGCCCTGCTGCTGCTGGCCGACCGCAACGAGGTTGTTGAGCGCAGCGTGCGCAACCTGGACAACGCGCGCTACTTGCGTGCGTCCTACCTCAACGTGCGCGACTTGCTCTCGCACGATAAGGTCGTCATCCCCCAAGACGCGCTGGACGTGATCCAGGGCCTGTTGGGCACGGCGGCGGATCGCTAGGAGGAGCAGCACGGTGAGCAAGCAACTGCATCTTTACGACGTCATCAAGCGCCCGGTGATCACCGAGAAGTCGCACGTGATGGCCGAGGAGCATCGCCAGTACGTTTTTGAGGTTGACCTGCGTGCCAACAAGATTCAGATCGCCGAGGCGGTCATGCGCGTCTTCAACGTGGACGTGCTCAAGGTGCGCACGATGGTCATGCCGCTCAAGCGCGCGCAACGCCTGCGCAAAGCCTACGTGCGGCAGCAATCCTGGAAGAAGGCGGTTGTCACGGTCCCTGCCGACCAGTCAATCAGCCTGTTCGAGATGTAAGTGGAATGGCAGTGGCGCGCTCAGATATCCGCACCTCACGGGGCTAATGAGCGCAGCCGCGTGGAGATCATGAGGTAAGCACATGCCGGTGAAGAAGTACAAGCCCACATCGCCCGGTCGCCGGGACATGACGGGCAACACGTTCGAAGACATCACACGGGCCAAGCCGCACCGTAGCCTGCTGCGCGAGCTGCGCAAGCGCGCCGGGCGCAACAGCAGCGGGCGGGTCACCGTCCGGCATCGCGGCGGCGGGCACAAGCGGCGCTATCGCCTGATTGACTTCAAGCGCAGCAAGCTGAACATCCCGGCGCGCGTGGAGTCCATCGAGTACGACCCGAACCGCTCGGCGCGCATCGCTCTGCTGCTCTATGCGGACGGCGAGCGGCGTTACATCGTCGCCCCGCTGGGGCTGCGCGTCGGCGATACGGTGACCAACGGGGCCAGCGCCGAGGTGCGCGTGGGCAATGCTCTGCCCATCCGCCTGATCCCGGTTGGCTCGCTGGTGCACAATGTGGAGCTGGAGCCAGGGCGTGGTGGCCAGTTGGCGCGCGCGGCGGGCACGTCGGCGCAACTGCTGGCGAAAGAGGGCGTCTACGCCCAGATTCGCCTGCCCAGCGGCGAAGTGCGCATGGTGCACGAGAACTGCATGGCGACCATCGGCCAGGTGGGTAACGCCGAGCATGGCAACATCAAGCTGGGTAAGGCTGGCCGCAGGCGTTGGCTGGGCTGGCGGCCCACTGTGCGTGGCTCGGCGATGGATCCCAACAGCCACCCGCATGGTGGTGGTGAAGGACGTTCGCCCATCGGCATGCCGGGGCCGAAGACGCCCTGGGGTAAGCCAGCTCTGGGCATGAAAACCCGGCGCAACAAGCGTACTGACAAGTTCATTGTCCGGCGTCGTGGCAAGCGTCGGCAGTAGGAGGCGAGGCTGGTATGTCGCGTTCGCTCAAAAAGGGGCCGTTTGTAGAGCCGAAGCTGCTGCGCAAAGTCGAACAGATGCGGGAGCGCGGCGATAAGAAGGTGATTCGCACCTGGAGTCGAGCCTCGACCATCTTCCCGCAGATGGTGGGCTTCACCATTGCTGTCCACGACGGGCGCCGCCATGTGCCGATCTATGTCACTGAGAACATGGTCGGCCACAAGCTGGGCGAGTTCGCCCCGACGCGGACCTACCGGGGCCACTTGGCCGAGAAGAAGAAGAAAAAGTAGGTCGAGACGGGGATAAGGAATTACGCTATGGACGTTCGTGCAACTGCCCGCCACCTGCCCATCTCGGCGCAGAAGATGCGCCTGGTCTGTGACCAGGTGCGTGGCATGGATGCCGACCAAGCGCTAACCGTGCTGCGCTTCACGCCGCACAAGGGCGCTGGCCTGCTCGCCAAGCTGATCGAGTCGGCGATTGCGAATGCCGAGACGAACTTCGAGCTGAACCGCCAGGACCTCTATGTGACTCATCTGGCGGCCAATGAAGGTCCGCGCATGAGGCGGATGAAGGCTGGGGCGCGTGGCCGCTACAAGCCGCGCGTGAAACGTTCGACCCATCTCGTTCTCGTGTTGACTGAACGTCAAGAGGAGACAGCCTAGTTATGGGACGCAAAGTACACCCGGTCGGCTTCCGACTCAAGATCAATCGTGACTGGTCTGCCCGTTGGTTTGCCGAGGGGAATCGCTATCGCAGCTTGCTGCAAGAGGACTTCCAGATTCGCCAGTTTGTCGAGAAGGAAGCCCAGCGCGCTGGCATCTCCGGTGTGGAGATCGAGCGCTACCCGAACCAGGTGCAGGTCACGCTGTTCACAGCCAAGCCTGGCATCGTCATCGGGCGCAAGGGCGAGAGCGTCAAGAAGCTGCGCCAGGGCCTCGAAGAGATGACCAGCAAAAAGGTCAAGGTCGAGGTCGAGGAGATCGAAAAGCCCGACCTGGACGCCCGCCTGGTGGCGCTGAACATCACCGGCCAGCTTGAGCGGCGCATCGGTCACAGCCGCGCCATGAAGCGTGCCATCGGCCAGGCCATGCGCCAGGGCGCGAAGGGCATCAAGATTCAAGTCAGTGGCCGCCTGGCTGGGGCTGAGATGGCTCGCCGTGAATGGCAGATGGAAGGCCAGGTGCCGCGTGCCACCCTGCGCTCGAATATTGACTACGCCACTGCCGAGGCGCTGACCACCTACGGGCGTATTGGCGTCAAGGTCTGGATCTACAAGGGCGAAGTCCTCGGCGAAGAGAAGCGCCAGGCCGAGCCGACCGATGTCTATGTGAGTCAATAAGCAGAGCGCCTGGGCCGCTGCCGGTGGCGTGTGGCGAGGCGTTCTGACTTCCGAGGAGTGGACGAGCATGTTAATGCCAAAGCGGGTAAAGCACCGCAAGCAGTTTCGAGGGCGGATGAAAGGCGTGGCCGGGCGCGGCAACACAGTCCAGTTTGGCGAGTACGGGCTGCAAGCGCTTGAGCCGGCCTGGATCACCAGCCGCCAGATCGAGGCTGTCCGTCGTACCATCATGCGCCATATCCGGCGGCGTGGGCGCGTGTACATTCGCATCTTCCCCGACAAGCCGGTGACCAAGCGCGCCGCAGAAAGCCGCATGGGGAAGGGTAAGGGGTCGGTGGATCATTGGGTCGCTGTGGTGCGCCCAGGGCGCATCATGTTCGAGATGGCCGGCATGGACGATGAAACCGCGCTCGAAGCCCTGCGCCTGGCTGCGTACAAGCTGCCGATTGCCACCAAGGTTGTCCGCCGCACAGACCCGATCAGCGGTGAGGAGGTCTCGTAATGCGCAAGACAGCCGAAATTCGCAGGATGACCGATGCTGAAATCGCCGGGGTGCTCGATGACGCCAAGCAGGAGATGTTCAACCTGCGCTTTCAGCGGGCGTCCGGCCAGCTAGAGGACTATACGCGCATTCGCCAGCTTAAGAAAGAGATCGCGCGCCTGCTGACCATCCAGCACGAGCGCCGGCTGGCGGCGGAGCTTGTCCAGCAGGAGGACACCGATGCCTAACAATCGCAAACGGCTGGAGGGCCGTGTGATCCGCAACTCGATGGACAAGACCGTCGTCGTGGAAGTCGTGCGGGTGCACGCTCACCGCCTGTACAAGAAAGTCATACGCACCACCAAGAAGTATATGGTGCACGACGAAAGCAACACCATCCCGGTCGGTGCGCTGGTGCGCATCGTCGAAAGCCGCCCGATCAGCAAGACCAAGCGCTGGGCGGTGGAGACGGTGCTGGAAATGCCGGGGCAGGAAGTGCCGCTGCCAGACACACTTGACGAGGCGGAAGAGCAATGATCCAACGCGAGTCACGACTGAAGATCGCCGATAATACCGGCGCGCGTGAAATCCTGGTCATTCACATCGCCGGCGGCTCGCGGCGCAAGACCGGCACGGTGGGTGACATCGTCATCGGCACGGTCAAGTCGGCCACGCCGCAGGGTGGGGTCAAGAAGAGCGAGATCGTGCGCGCGGTTATCGTCCGTACGGCGAAGGAATATCGCCGCACCGACGGGTCGTACATCAAGTTCGACGACAACGCAGCGGTCATCTTGCAGGGCGAGACGAAAGACCCGCGCGGCACGCGCATCTTCGGCCCGGTCGCGCGCGAGCTGCGCGAAAAGGGGTTCATGAAGATCGTCTCGCTGGCGCCAGAGACGCTCTAGCGTGGCTGCGGGCCAGCGCGAGATTGGAGTGAGGCAGGAATGCAACGGATCAAGAAGGGCGACACCGTCGAGGTGATCGCCGGTAAGGACAAAGGTGTGCGTGGCGCGGTGCTGCGCGTGATCCCCAAGAAAGACCGGGTGGTGGTCGAGCGCGTCAACGTCGTCAAAAAGCACCAGAAGCCGGTTCAGGCCGGGCGCGGCCAGGTTCAGCCGGGCATCATCGAGTTTGAAGCGCCGATCCACCTTTCCAACGTGATGATTGTCTGCACGCAGTGCAGCGAAAAAACACGGGTCGGCTATCGGGTGACGGAAGACGGCAAAAAAGTGCGCGTGTGCCGCAAGTGCGGCGCCGACATAGACTAGCCTTCTCCGCCAAGTGAGGTCAGAGACTATGGCAAGCAATCGTCTGCTGGAACGCTATCGCACCGAGGTCGTTCCGGCCTTGAAGGAAGAGTTTGGCTATTCCAGCGTGATGCAGGTGCCCCGCGTGACCAAGCTTGTGGTTAACATCGGGGTCGGCGAAGCCCTGGACAACGCCAAGGCGCTCGATGGTGCGGTCGAAGACCTGCGCCTGATCACCGGCCAGCAGCCGGTCATCACCCGCGCACGGCGGAGCATCGCCGGGTTCAAGCTGCGTGAAGGGCGCGCTATCGGCGTCAAGGTGGATCTGCGTGGCGAGCGTATGTGGTCGCTGCTCGACCGCCTGCTGAACGTGGCCCTGCCCCGCACGCGCGACTTCGGCGGCGTCAGCCCGGACTCGTTCGACGGGCGTGGCAACTACACGCTGGGTCTGCGCGAGCAGTTGCTCTTCCCGGAGATCGCCTACGACAAGATTGACAAGGTGCGCGGGCTGGAGATCACCATCGTTACGACCGCGCACACCGACGAAGAGGGACGCCGCCTGCTCAAGCTGTTGGGTATGCCGTTCCGCGAGCAGTAAGATACGTCTGAGCGTCAGGCCATTCTCGCTGGTGAGGAAGGAAGGTCTCGATGGCCAAGAAGTCTATGGTAGCGCGTGAGACGCGGCGTAAGTACAAGGTGCGCGTGCGCAATCGCTGCCAGTACGTAGACCCCCATTCGGGGAAAGTATGCGGTCGTCCGCGCGGCTACATCCGCCGCTTTGGGCTGTGCCGCATCCACTTCCGGGAGCTGGCACTCAAAGGCCAGATTCCTGGTGTGGTCAAGTCTAGCTGGTAACTGACCGGAGCGAACCATGCTAAGCGATCCTATTGCTGATATGTTGACCCGGATTCGCAATGCCATTATGGTCGGGCATAGCACTGTGGCTATCCCGTACTCCAACACCAAGATGGCTATTGCCCAGATTCTCAAAGACGAGGGTTACGTCGCTGATGTGGCGGTTGAAGAGGGTCAGCCCGCTTCGTCCATCGTGATCACCCTCAAGTACTGGGGCAGCCGCCGCGAGCGCCGCCCGGTCATTAGCGATCTCAAGCGCGTTAGCAAGCCCGGTCGCCGGGTGTACGTGGGCAAGGGCGACATCCCCTGGGTGCTCAGCGGGATGGGCATTTCGATCCTGACCACGTCTCGCGGCATCATGACCGGCCAGCAAGCTCGGCGCCAGGGCGTTGGTGGCGAGGTGTTGTGCTACGTCTGGTAAGGGCGGAGCACAGTGCCGAGGGCACGCCTAAACTGGGCCGACGGGTGCCAGTAGAGGCTCTGGTCGAGGGAGTGGAAGGTTCCGCTTTTCCTCTTCGCCCAGAAGTTCTACGCCACACCCTGGCCCGGCCAATGCTCCCGGTGCTGCTTATCGTCAGCATGTTGAAGGAAGGATAGGAACCGTGTCACGTATTGGGAAGAAACCTATTCCGATCCCGGACAAGGTTCAGGTGACGATTGACGGGAGCCAGGTGACCGTCAAGGGTCCGAAGGGGGAACTGCGCCACACGTTCCCCGCCGAGATGGTCATCAAGCAAGAGGACGGCCAGATCGTGGTCGAGCGCCCGTCCGACCACCGCCAGCATCGCGCCTTTCACGGCCTGACACGCGCCCTGATCGCCAATATGGTGACGGGCGTCAGCGACGGGTTCGAGCGCGTGCTGATCGTCGAGGGCGTCGGCTATCGCGCCGAGATGGAGGGCAAGACCCTGGTGATGCACCTGGGATTCTCGCACCCCATCCCGGTCGAGCCGCCACAGCATGTGGCCTTCGCCGTCGAAGAGCGTGGCCGGATCATCCGCATCAGCGGCATTGACAAACAAGTGGTCGGCCAGATGGCGGCCAACATTCGCGGGCTGCGGCCCCCGGAGCCTTATATGGGCAAGGGCGTGCGCTATGATGGTGAGTACGTCCGCCGTAAGGCTGGTAAAGCGGGTAAGGCCGGCTAGGCTGTAGTGCGTAGAGAGTGAATCCATGAGTGAGAAATCGCGTATTGCGCGCAAACGCCGTCATCGCCGTGTCCGGGCCAAAGTCGCTGGCACGTCAGAGCGTCCGCGCCTGAATGTGTTCCGCAGCCTGGGTAATATCTACGCCCAGGTCATTGATGACGTGGCCGGTCAGACGTTGGTCTCGGCCTCCACGATCGATCGTGAGCTGCGTGGGCAGCTTGTGGGCAAATCCAAGACCGACGCTGCCAAGCTGGTCGGTGAAGTGGTTGCCCAACGCGCCCAGGCCGCTGGTGTCAAGCAAGTCGTCTTCGACCGGGGTGGCTACCGCTATCACGGTCGGGTCAAGGCGCTGGCCGACGGCGCACGTGCCGCTGGGTTAGAGTTCTAGGACGAGTGCACCCGGTCGCCAGCCTCAGGGCGCAGCCTTGCGCCCGGCCTGGCACAGCGGGCTGACTTTGGGAGAGAACCATGGGAAGACGAGAACCAAGACGCGAAGAAGACCGTGACGAATTCGACGAGCGCGTCATTGACATCAGCCGCGTCGCCAAAGTGGTGAAAGGTGGCCGTCGTTTTGCCTTCCGCTCAGTGGTGGTTGTCGGCGATAACAAGGGCCAGGTAGGCATCGGCGTCGGCAAGGCGCGCGGTGTTCCCGATGCGATTCGCAAGGCGTCAGAGCGCGCGCGGCGCAACATGCACCCGGTGTCGCTGACGGGCACGACGATCCCCCACGAAGTCCTGGGCCGGCGCGGCGGCGCGAAAGTTTTTCTCAAGCCTGCCTCGCCCGGCACGGGCGTGATCGCGGGGGGTGGCGTGCGTGCGGTGCTGGAAGCGGCAGGCGTGCGTGATATCCTCAGCAAGAGCCAGGGCAGCGCCAATACGCTCAACGTGGCCTATGCCACCATCGAGGCGCTGGCTCAGCTTCAGGATACCGAGGCGCTGGCTGCTATGCGCGGCAAAGACCCGGCGCAGATTCAGCCCTTCTGGAATCGCAGGAGGAAACCGAATGACTGACAAGAAGCTGCGCGTCACGCTGGTGCGCAGCCCCATCGGCTACAATAAGCGCCAGAAAGCCACCGTCAAGGCGCTGGGGCTGGGCCGTATGAACTCGACGGTGGTGCACGACGACACACCGCCTATCCGGGGCATGATCCATAAGATCATCCACCTGGTTAAGGTCGAGGAGATCGAGTCATGAAGTTACACGACCTGCGCCCGGACAAAGGGGCAATCAAACCGCGCAAGCGTATCGGTCGTGGTATCAGCGCCGGTCAGGGCAAGACGGCAGGACGCGGTACCAAAGGCCAGGGCGCGCGCAGCGGTGGCGGCAAGGGCGCCTATTTCGAGGGTGGACAGCTTCCGCTCGTGCGGCGTCTGCCGTTCAAGCGCGGCTTCACCAACATCTTCCGCGTCGAATACCAGGAAGTGAACCTGGAATCCCTGGCGCGTGTCTTTGGCGACGGCGATACCGTCACCCCGCAAACCCTGGCGGAAAAGGGCCTGATCAAAAAGGCCGATGAGCCGGTGGTCATCTTGGGTGTCGGAGACCTGAGCGCCAAGCTGGCCGTCAGCGCGCACCGCTTTTCGAATAGCGCGAAAGAGAAGATCGAAGCTGCGGGCGGCTCGGTGCAGACCCTTGAGCTGCTGGTGAGCGGCGCGCGCGCAACTGTTAAGAAGCTGCGCAAGGACCAGCTCAGCAAGCTGCGCGCCCAGCAGGAGAAATGAGCGCGCTCACCCGCGATGGCAGGCTGGGTGCCCAGCACCCGCCTGCCCTGGTTCGTGCCACTTTAGGCTAGCGAATAAGGAATAACACCATGATCGAGGCGCTACGGAATGCATTCCGGCTGCCGGACCTGCGGCGGAAGATGCTCTATACGCTCTTCATCCTGGTCATCTACCAGTTCGCCGCGCATGTGACGGTGCCGGGGGTGCAGCGCGAGGCTCTAGATCAACTGTTTCGTGAGAACGAATCCGGCTTCCTGAGCGTGCTCAACCTCCTGTCGGGGGGGGCCGTCTCCAATTTCAGCGTGATCGCCAACGGTGTGTACCCGTACATCACCGCCTCGATCATCCTGCAATTGCTGGTGCCCATCATCCCCCGCCTGGAAGCCATCGCCAAGGAGCCGGGTGGCCGGGAGAAGATCGAGCAGTACACCTACTACCTGGCTATCCCGATGGCGGCCTTGCAGTCCATCGGCCAGATCAACATCTTCCAGAGCCAGATCAACCAGTCGGGCATCGCTGTGGACTTGATTAAAGGGTTTGGTTTTGGGGCGGGCAGTAACCTGCTGACGACGCTCTCGGTCATCGTGACGATGACGGCAGGAACCATGTTCGCCATCTGGCTGGGCCAGTTGATCACCGAGCAGGGCATCGGCAACGGTATCTCGATCATTATCTTCGCCGGCATTGTGGCCCGCGTGCCAGCCAGCCTCTACCAACTGCTTCAGGGCGAGGCCGCGGCGTTCAACCTGATCACCTTCGTGCTGCTCACGTTGGTGACGGTGGTGGTGATCGTGATCATCCAGGAAGGCACGCGGCGCATCCCGGTGCAGTACGGCAAGCGCGTGCGCGGGCGCAAGATGTACGGCGGCGGGGCCACGCATATCCCGCTCAAGGTCAACACGGCGGGCATGATCCCGCTCATCTTCGCCCAGTCCATTGTGACCTTCCCGGCCATTGTAGCGGGGTTCTTCAGCGGCGATCTGGCCACGCGCATCCAGGATACGTTCGGCAACCAGCGCGGATTCCTGTACTGGTTCATCTACTTCTGGCTGGTGGTAGGCTTCACCTTCTTCTACACCAGCGTGATGATCCAGAACCAGAACCTGGCCGACAATTTGCAGAAGAACGGCGGGTTCATCCCTGGCATCCGGCCAGGACGCCGCACGCAGGACTACATCAACCGCATCGTCAACCGCATTACGCTGGTGGGTGCGGTGTTCCTGGGGACGGTGGCTATCCTGCCCGGCCTGACGCAGTTGATCCAGAAGCTGGTGCTCGACCCGGCAGTAGCGGCCAGCTCGCGCAACCCGGCGCTGGTCATCAGCAGCGCGGGGCTGATCATCGTCGTCGGTGTGGTCATTGACACGATGCGCCAGCTTGAAGCGCAGTTGACCATGCGCAACTACGACGGGTTCATGCGCTAAGGCGCAGTGGTGAGCGGGGGAGGGGCGCGACCTGTGCTTCTCTCCCCGCGCACCGCAGGATTGACGCGATGGCTGTGACGCCCAAGACGCCGGAAGAGCTGGTCATCATGCGCGAGGCAGGGCGCATCAACGCCCTGGCTTTGCAGACCATGCGCCAGGCAGTCCGGCCCGGCATCAGCACGCTGGAGCTGGACGCGATTGCCGCCGAGGTGCTGCGCCAGCACGGTGCCCGGCCCGCTTTCCTGGGCTATCCGCCGGGCGGGGAGCATCCCTTCCCGGCGACGGTCACGGCCTCGATCAACGAGGAGCTGGTGCACGGCATCCCGCGCGCTGACCGTATCCTGCGCGAAGGCGATATCATAAGCCTGGACTGCGGGACGATCTTCAACGGGTTCGTGGGCGACTCAGCGATCACCGTCGGGGTTGGAACTATCTCGGCGGAAGCGCAGCGGTTGCTGGAAGTGACCGAGCAGGCGCTGTACGAGGGTATTGCGGCGGCTCTGGCCGGCAACACGACGCGCGACATCGCCCGTGCGGTGCAGCGCTTTGTTGAGCGGCACGGGTACAGTGTGGTGCGCGAGTATGCCGGGCACGGCGTGGGGCGCGCCATGCACGAAGACCTGCACGTGCCCAACTGGTGGCCGGACGGACGGCGCAGCCGCTACTTCCGCAGCGAGACGCTGCGGCCAGGGCACACCTTCGCCATCGAGCCGATGATCAGCGCGGGGCGCGCACCAGTGCGCACGCTGGAGGATCACTGGACGGTGGTGACGCAGGACGGGTCGCTGTGCGCGCACTTTGAGCACACGGTCGCCGTTGCGCCCGAAGGCCCACCGCTGATTCTGACGGCGCTCTAGCGCCAAGCGGTCAGGCGAAGTTAACCCTGTTCAAGGGCAGCGCTTTTCGTTAGAATAGAAGTTCCGTCTGGCGGCTGGCTGCCGCCAAAGAACGAGGAGATGACGGCTTTATGGCACGTATCGAGGGTGTGGATCTCCCGCGCAACAAGCGCGTCGAAGTCGCGCTCACCTATATCTACGGCATCGGCCCGACTCGCAGCAAGCAGATTCTCGGCCAGACCGGTGTCAACGCCGACACGCGCGTCAAAGACCTGACCGAGGACGAGGTTCAGCAGTTGCGCGAGAGCGTGGGCCAGTTCCGTGTCGAAGGTGAGCTGCGCCGCGAAGTCCAGCTCAACATCAAGCGGCTGATCGAGATCGGCAGCTATCGCGGCCTGCGTCACCGCCGCAGCCTGCCCGTGCGCGGCCAGCGAACCAAGACCAATGCCCGCACGCGGCGCGGCCCCAAGAAGACGGTCGCGGGACGTGGTCGGCGTCGTGGGACCAAGAAGAAGTAATCCTTCGGGCCTACCTGACCCGTCTACAGGCTCGCATGGCGGTGCTGTGCGAGGCCGGTTGAGCGCGACCTGCGCGGCCCAGAGGGGCAGCCAGGGGGCTGACGTGTGGCGGGTGAGTGCGACGTTCGCGAAGCAAGTATCGAGGAGAATGTAAAGGACAATGGGACGTACTCGTAGGGGGCCGCAGCGCGGGCCACGCAAGGTCAGGAAGAATATCCCATACGGCCAGGCGCACATTCAGGCGACGTTCAACAACACGATCGTCTCCATGAGCGATCAGCAGGGCAACGTCGTAGCCTGGGCCAGCGCCGGTACCGCCGGCTTCAAGGGCAGCCGCAAGAGCACGCCCTACGCCGCGCGTATGGTCGCTCAGCAGGCGTCTGAGAACGCCAAAGAGCATGGGATGCAGGAAGTGGATGTATTCGTCAAGGGGCCTGGCCCTGGCCGCGAAGCAGCTATTCGCGCCATCCAGGCGAGCGGGCTGAAGGTGCGCTCGATCACCGACGTGACGCCCGTCCCCCACAACGGGGTGCGCCCTCCCAAGAAGCGGCGCGTATAACCGTCCCCGGACGGTCTGTGACCAATTTGAGACGAGTGGTGTAAACACACTTGTCCTTGTGTGGAGGAAGCCAGAACCCAATGGCACGTTATACCGGACCTGTCTGTAAGCTTTGCCGCCGCGAAGGGGAGAAGCTCTTCCTCAAAGGTGCGCGGTGCATGTCGCCCAAGTGCTCGTTCGAGCGCCGCAGCTACGCCCCCGGCCAGCATGGTAAGGATGCCCAGTTCCGGCGCGGGCGCGGCTCGGACTACGCGCTGCAGCTTCGCGAGAAGCAGAAGGCGCGCCGGGTGTACGGCGTGCTGGAGCGCCAGTTCCGCCGCTATTTCGGTGAGGCGCTGCGTCGCCCCGGCCTGACCGGCTCGAATCTGTTGTCCATCCTCGAAAGCCGCCTGGACAACGTCATTTTCCGCATGGGCTGGGCCGATTCGCGCAGCCATGCCCGCCTGCTAGTCCAGCATGGGCATTTCGTTGTCAATGGTCGCCGGACGAACATCCCGTCGTACCTGGTCGTCCCTGGTGACGTGATCGCTGTTCGTGATGGCAGCCGCCAGCACGCTTATTTCAAAGAGCTGAAGTCCTACATGAACGACCGTCCGGCTGCGCCCGACTGGTTGGAAGTGGACTCGGCGGCGATGAAGGGCGCCGTCCTGCGGGTGCCGGAGCGTCGCGATATTGATCTCCCGCTGAACGAACAGCTCATTGTGGAATACTACTCGCGCTAGTCGCTGAGCCGGTGACCGCAACGAGTAGGAGTCCCATCTAGAGGAGGGGACGTGGTTACGAACAACATGGTGCTGCCCAAGATCGAAGGGGACGCCGCTTCGCAAAAGTACGGGCGCTTCATCATCAGCCCGCTGGAGCAGGGGTATGGCATTACGGTGGGCAACGCGCTGCGGCGCGTGCTGCTCTCCTCCCTGTCCGGCGCTGCGGTGACATCAATCCGGGTTTCGGGCGTTCACCACGAGTTCTCGGCAATTCCCGGCATCCGCGAGGATATGACCCAGTTCATTCTCCAGGTCAAGCAGCTTCGCCTTAAGCTGTTCGACACTGAGTCGGCGCGGCTGCGCCTGGAAATGCGCGGCGAGGGAACCGCAACGGCGGCGGACATCATCTGCCCGCCCGAAGTCGAGATCATCAACCCGGACCTGTACCTGTTCACGGCGGATGCCGAAGACACGCAGCTTGAGGTCGAGTTCACCGTCCAGGTGGGCCGGGGCTTTTCGCCCTCGGAAGATCGCGGACGCCTGCCGATTGGCGAGCTGCCGGTGGATGCTGTCTTCAGCCCCATTCGCCGCGTCAACTACGATGTCGAGCGCGCGCGTGTCGGCCAAAAGACCAACTACGACAAGCTCATCCTTGAAATCTGGACTGACGGCACCATCCGCCCCGAAGAGGCCATGAGCCAGGCGGCGGAAATCCTGATGAAGCACCTGATCATCATCGCCGGTGTCAGCGAGGAATCGCTGCTGCCGTCGGTTGAAGAGGAAGTGGTGCCCGATCCCAACGCCCTGCCGCCCGAAACGTATGAGACGCCCATCGAGACGCTCGACCTGAGCGTGCGCGTGTTCAACTCGCTCAAGCGTACGGGCATCACCAACGTGGGCGAGGTGCTGGAAATGCTTGAGCGCGGGCCGGACGCCATGCTCGCCATCCGCAACTTCGGCGAGAAGTCGCTGGATGAGCTGATCACGCGGCTCAAGGAGAAAAACTACCTGCCGGAAGAGCACGACATCTTCGACGGCAGCTAACTACAGACGAGGAATCTGGCCGACATGAGACACAACGTAGCTGGTAAGAAGCTCAGCCGGCGTACAGGGCACCGCAACGCGCTGCGCCGCAACCTGATCAACGCCCTGTTCCGCCACGAGCGTATCAAGACGACGGATGCTAAGGCCGGGGCCATCCGCGCCGAGGCCGAGAAGATGATCACCCTGGCTAAGCGCGGGCTTGCTCACCAGGACGCGGCGCGCGGCGTGCACGCCCGGCGTTTGGTCTTCGCCCGCCTGCGCGACAAGGAAAACGTCCACAAGCTGTTCGACGAGCTAGCCCCGCGCTATGCGGAGCGTCCCGGCGGCTACACGCGCATCTACAAGCTGGGGCCGCGCAAGGGGGACGCGGCGGAGATGGTGCTGCTTGAGCTGGTGGATCGCGAGGAAGCCTAGCGATCACGATGGCCCGCTCCGACTCCTCGCCGGTGACCGCGCGCTACCGGGCGGTGGTCGCCTACGATGGAACCCGCTACTTCGGGTTCCAGCGCCAGGCGGGGGACACGCCTACCGTGCAGGCCGCGCTCGAAGCGGCCATCGCACGGGTGACCGGGCAGCGGGTGACGGTGAAAGCGGCGGGGCGCACGGATACCGGTGTCCACGCGACCGGCCAGGTGATCGCCTTCGATGTCGCCTGGCGGCACGCTCCCGCCGACCTGTGGCGCGCGCTGAACGCCAACCTGCCGGAGGACGTGGCGCTCAACACGCTGGACGAAGCACCGGCAGGCTTTCACCCGCGCTACGATGCGTGCAGCCGGGTGTACGAGTACACGTTCTATGTCGCGCCGGTGCGCCAGCCTTTGCTGGATCGCTGGGCGTGGCAGGTGAGGGCCAGACGGCCACTTAACAACGAGAAGATGCAGCGCGCGGCAGACCTGCTGGTGGGTGCGCACGATTTCGCCGCCTTTGGGCAGCCGCCCCAGGGCGAGAACACCGTCCGCCAGGTCTTGCGCTCGGAACTGGAGACGCTGGCAGCAGCGCCGCCCGTCCTCCAGCTTATGCGCTATCGCATCGAAGCGAACGCTTTCCTGTACCGCATGGTGCGCCGGGTAGTGGGCGCGCTGGTGCGCGTGGGCAGCGGGGCGCTGACGCTGGACGAGTTCGCGCGGGTGCTGCACGCCGCTGAGGGGGAATGGCCGAACCAGACAGCCCCGGCGCGGGGACTGTGCCTGATCGCAGTGAAGTATGAGGATGGGCGGGGAGACGCCCGCTGGAGCAAAGTGGAACGATGAAGATCAAAACCTACACTCCCAAGCAGGATGACATCCAGCGCGAGTGGTTTGTGATTGATGCCAAAGACCAGACGTTAGGGCGTCTCGCTACCCAGGTCGCGGTTTTGCTGCGCGGCAAGCACAAGCCAATCTACGCGCCACATATGGACGTGGGCGACTTCGTGATCATTATCAACGCCGACAAGATTCGGGTCACCGGCAACAAGCTCGACCAGAAAGTGTATTACCGCCACTCAGGCTATCCGGGCGGAATCAAGTCGCGCACGCTGCGCGAGCAGCTCAATCGCTTCCCGGACCGCGTCATCCGCACGGCGGTGCGCGGGATGCTGCCCAAGAACAGCCTGGGCCGCCACATGATCAAGAAGCTGAAGGTTTACGCCGGAGACAAGCACCCGCATCAGGCGCAGCAGCCCAGGGTGTACGAGCTGTAGGCACTAAGGGGACACAGTGACCATGACGACACAGTATTATGAGGGTATCGGGCGGCGCAAGACTTCGACGGCGCGCGTGCGCATCTGGACAGGCGGCAACGGGTCGGTTATCATCAACGACAAGCCCGGTGAGGAGTTCCTGTCGCGCGAGGGCGATCTGGCGATTGCCCTGGAACCGCTGCGCGCTGTCGGCCAGGAACGCGCCTACAACGTGACCGTCAAGGCCAACGGCGGCGGCGTCAGCGGCCAGCGCGACGCGATCCGCCTGGGTCTGGCCCGTGCGCTGCTCAAGGTCGAGCCGGAATGGCGCGCCATCTTGCGTGAGGGCGAGCACCTGTCGCGCGACCCGCGCATCAAGGAGCGCAAGAAGCCCGGTCTCAAGCGCGCGCGCAAGGCCCCGACCTACACCAAGCGTTAGTCTCACGCCAGGGCTTGCCCCTGTGGCGATGATAGCGCAGGCAAAATCCCTGAGCGCAAGTGCGGGGGTTTTGTCTGTTTTTATTTGTGCGCTCGCTCGCACCGATCAACCCGGAAGGACTCGTCATGTCGCTTCATGCTCTGTGGTTACGCGCCGCGCCCGCGCTTGAGGCGCTGGACTTCGGCGGCGCGGACGGGGTGCAGGTTTTCAGTGCGGGGGCGCTCGCCGCGCTGCATCACCCGCCGCTCAACCCGGACATCCCGGCGCTGATCGTCGCCGATGGCGCGCCCGACCTGGCGGCGCTGTGCCGTGTCCTGGGCAGCCAGTACCCCGGCGACCATTCCATCCAGGTCGTGCGCGCGGGCGCGGCAGCTGAGGCGGTGTCTCTGGCGGCGCTGCCGGGCGTGGCCGCCGGTTGGACGGCGCTGGGCGTGCCGCCGCTGCCCCGCCCTGGCAGCTTCGAGCGCTTCCAGGAGGTGATCGCTCACCTGCGCGCGCCGGAAGGCTGCCCCTGGGATCGCAAGCAGACGCACCACTCGCTGCGCCCCTACCTGCTTGAGGAAACCTACGAGGTGCTCGACGCGCTCGACACCGGTGACGCGGACTCGCTGCGCGAGGAATTGGGCGACCTGCTGCTGCAAGTCGTCCTGCACAGCCAGATCGCGCTCGAAGCGGGCGAGTTCCGCATGGCCGATGTGCTTGCTCACGTCATCGAGAAGATCATCCGCCGCCACCCGCACGTATGGGGCAGCGTGGACGTGAGCGATGATCAGGAGGTCAAGGTCAACTGGGACCGGCTCAAGCAGGCGGAGAAGACCGAAAGGGTGGAGAATGGCGCGCCCGCCTCGCGGCTGGACGGCGTGGCGAAGGCGCTGCCGGCGCTGACGCAGGCATATAGCTACCAGGATCGCGCCGCCCGCGTCCGGTTCGACTGGGACACCATCGCCCCGGTGATCGCCAAAGTGCACGAGGAGATCGAGGAGCTTGGCGCGGCGCAAACAGCCGCTGAGCGCGAAGCCGAGACCGGCGACCTGCTCTTCGCCGTCGTCAACTGGGCGCGCTGGCTGGACGTTGACCCGGAGTCGGCGCTGCGGGCGACCAACGCCCGCTTCTACCGCCGCTTCGCCTATATCGAGCAGCAGGCCGCCGCGCAGAACCGTCCGGTTGACGACCTGTCGTTCGAGGAGATGGACGCGCTGTGGGAAGCGGCCAAAGACAATGGGCTGTAGAGTTGTAGCGCAGGCGGGGCAAACAAAAACTCCCAGCTTGCGTAAGCTGGGAGTCAGTCGGGGCGCCCGGATTCGAACCGGGGACCTCACCGACCCGAACGGTGCGCGCTAGCCAGGCTGCGCTACGCCCCGAAGCACAGCGTAGTGTACCCTAGGCGTTACTGATTGACAAGGGCCAAGTTTGCCGCATTGTGCGGCTGAGCACACAGGATAAACGCATGGCAAAGCAGCAATCTCCCCGCAAGTTCAACACGCTGACCGATCTCGTGCGCCACCTGACCGGCGGCCTGACTTCGGCAGTGGGCCGCTGGCTGCACGCGCGCGGCGTTCACCCGGACGTGATCACCTTCGTCGGGCTGGTCATCGTGGCCGTGGCCGCCTACGTCGCCGCACAGGGTGAGTTCTTCTGGGCGGCGATCATCATCATCGCCGGCGCGCCGCTCGACGCTGTGGACGGCGCGGTTGCCCGCGCGATGGGCCGCACTGACAAGTTCGGCGCATTGTGGGACTCCACGCTAGATCGCTACGCGGATGGCTTCCTGTTGATGGGCATAGCCTACTACTACAGCGAGCAGGGCAACCAAACCGCCGTCCTGCTGGCGATGCTGGCCCTGATCGGCACGCAGTTGGTCAGCTACGTCCGCGCGCGCGCTGAGGGCATTGACGTGGATTGCAAGGTCGGGCTGTTCACGCGCATGGAGCGCATGTTTGTCATCCTGGCTATGCTGCTGACCGGTTACGTCCTAGCCGGGCTGTGGGTGCTGGCAATCGGCACCAACTTCACTGTGGTGCAGCGTGTGTGGCATGTCTACCGCGAGATTCAGCGGCGCAAGCAGGAGCCAGCCGCATGACCCTTCACCGGCGCGGGCTGGAGATCGGCCCCTTCAACCTGTTCGGCCTAGAGATCAACCCGACCTTTCACTGGTACGGCCTGATCATCGTAAGCGGCATCCTGGCGGCGGCCTGGCTTGTGGCCTGGATGGCCCGCCGCGAAAAGGACAAAGACCCCGATCACGTGTGGAACGGGCTGATCTGGGTGGTGGCCCTGGCCGTGATCTTCGCCCGGCTGTGGCATGTGCTGTTCCCCTCGGTGTCATCGGTGGAGGCCGGGCGCACCGCGCAGTGGTACCTCACCCACCCCTTCGACCTGCACGACGGCCCGTTCATCATCTGGAGCGGCGGGCTGTCCATCTTCGGGGCGGTGCTGGGCGGGGCGCTGGGCGTCGCGCTCTACGCGCGCAAGTACCGCCTTGACCTGCTCGGCTGGCTGGACATGGCGGCCATAGCCGTGCCGCTGGGCCAGGCCATCGGGCGCTGGGGCAACTTCGTCAACGAGGAGCTATACGGCACGCCGACCGACTTGCCCTGGGGCCTGCGCATCAGCAACCCGCCCGCCGAGTACGCCGGGGAGACGCACTTCCACCCACTGTTCCTCTACGAGTCGCTGTGGAACCTGGCGTCGGTCGCTGTGTTGCTGGTCGTCTGGCTGCGCTGGCGCGACCGGCTGAAGAAGGGAGACTTCGTGCTGCTCTATGCCATCTCCTACGGGACGGTGCGCTTCCTGCTGGAGTTCCTGCGCATCGAGGTCACGCTGTCCGGCGGGGTGAACGTGTCGCAGGTCTTCAGCCTGGGCGCGGCGATCCTGGCCGCGCTGCTGCTGGCCTACCGTCACCGGCGCGCGCTGTGGGGGCGGCTCCGCCCGGCGTGAGGGGTGCGAGACAGGCATCAAGGCTGGGCTGATGCGAATTGGCGATCTACCTGTAGGGGAGGGTTTCAAACCCTCCCCTACGAGACTATCTGCGCGTCATCGCGTGAAGACTACCTCGATGGCCTGGTCGGAAGTCAGGCTGAGGTGGAACTCCAGCACCGGCTGATCCAGGCTGTAGCTGGCCGCTGGCGATGGATCAGCGTACACCGTCCGCGCGCCGGGGGGCAGCCTGAGCTGCACGTTGACCGGATCGCTGAGTGTGCCGGGCTGCTTCTGCACCAGGAGCCGGTAACGATAGAACGACCCGAAAGGCTCAACCAGTACCGGTGTGGTGTAGAAGAACTGGTATCGCTCGCTCTCGTTGTAGTCCACGCCCACGCGCGCCACAAAAGCTGTGTGTGTGTCCGTGTGGACGACGGTGGGAGGGCCGCTCAGGTCTTCAGTCCGGGTCAGGGTGCTGTTGGCTGGCACAAAGACCTGGGTCAAGCTGCGGTAATTGGGGTCGCCGTGCGCTGGCCCAACGGCGGGGTCTAGCTCGGCGACACGCTCCGAGAAATCGTAGGCAATCGCCAGGCTGCCGCTCAGCGAGCCGTCGTCCCCAACGATCACGTCATAGGTAAGCTGGCGCTGCACCGAGCGGTTGGCCTTGTTGCCCAGGTTGGCGTCGGCCACCAGCAGGTAATCGGTGTCCAGGGCCGGTTTCTGCTCGCCCAGCCAGCCGAGCACCTGCACGGCGTCGTTGAGCGCATCGTCAAGGAAGTAGAGCATGATGTGCTTTTCGAGCAGCGCCTTGAGCAGCGCCCCGCGTATCTCAATGCTCTTCTCCTGGTCAACGCGCTGCCAGTCGTTAAGAATCTGGCGATAGACTGCGGCCACGAATCGCTTGTGACCTTCGCCCGCCGCGCGAATGGTGTACACCGTCTGGCGAAAATTGGCCCCGGAGACGGTTACATCGTAGTCGGGCACGTACACGCTGCCTAGCTCTTTCAGAATGTACTCGAAGGCCACCAGGTCTATCCCGATCACCCCGTTAACCGGACTGTGGGGATTGCCGCCGTTGTCGTAGTACCAGGCTGCCATGCGCGCCGTCGAGGGGAAGTCTACGTACCAGCTAGAGTCCCAGGCCGCATAGATCGGCTGCCGGTATTGAATCCACCATTCTGGGATTTGCACCTCGCCGGCCAGGGTTTCTGGCGGCGGGTTGGGGCTGGTGGTTGTGGTCGGCTGGTAGTCGTACTTCACGATGCGCCCATTGCGCACTGTCATCCAGCCGTAGGTGCTCAGGTAGCCACCAGACGGGCGCAGCTCGTCGTTATTCTGGGCCAGGATCAGGTAGGACTGGGTCTGGTTGAGGCCCAACGCCGCCGTGAGCAAGTCGGGCGAGGCGAGCAGCACGCGGTGGAAGTCGGCTAGCTCGCCGTAGGTTTGGGTCAGGCCGTCCACCGTCGCCAGCATGTCGGGCGACACCCTGGTCGGGTCCAGGCGCTCGATGATGGCGCCGGCTGCCTCCAGGTGGTACCCGGCGTTGACGAAGCGCCCGCGCCCCAGGCCCAGCAGCTCGACCACGCGCTCGCCAGACGAGAACTGCGCTGTGACTCGCTCGCTCCCTTCACCTCTGGTCAAGAAGAACAGCGCCGGTTGCAGGCCGGTCAGCATGTCATCGGCGGCGACAGTCAATTCCTGTGCTGCGTCGAGCATGTCGAAGGTCGTTTCCAGGTCGCCCTTCAGGAAGGTGAACGGTCGCAGGAACAGCGTTTGCTTCTTGGCGCTGCTCAGACTGCGGTTGAGGTCGCGGACGCCAGAGCGCAGACGCTCGAAATCGGCCAGGGTCAGGTCAGTGCCGGACTTCTTGCCCACCGAAGTCCAGATGCGATCCAGGCTTTCCCACGAGGTCTCAACCTGGGTGCGCGCGTTGAAGGCGAGGATCAGCCCGCCCATGACGATGGCCGCTGAGAAGGTCACTGCCATGAGCAGCAGAATGCCCCAGTTATAGTGCCTCAGCCGGCGCAGCGCACGGCTGTACCAGCGGCGTCTGCTCCGCCGCCGGCGTCGTCGCTTCTCGCGGGTACTCGGCTCCACCGGATCGCGCAGGTCGGGCAGCGAGGGAGTCTCAACATCTGGCATGAGCTTGTGTTCCATGATCTGCTTCCGGGCGCGGGCCGGCCCAGTTGCGCGCGTAACCTCACCTATATCCCGCCTGCAACAATAACCTGAAATAGCGCAAAAGCACAAATGAGCGCGGCGTCGCCAGGGCAATCGCTGCTCGTGCGCGCCGTTTTGCCTCATCCCCGCCCGGCACGCAACAATGCTGGTTGTCCGTACCGGATTCCGCAAGATAACCAAATGTGCTTACAGGGTAGTTGCCTAACGCAGGCAAACCATGTATTATTGAGATCAATTGCTCCGAGCGCCGCTGGCTTGGCGTAGTCAGCGCAGGCGGGAGTCGCCAACTACGCCGCCCGATGACCCTTGCGGTGATCTCGTGCCTCTTCCTGTGGGGGCTTAGCTACTTACATTCGTGCCATGTGAGCGCCGCAAACAGTCGTTCCGGGGCGTATTGAGCATTAAGGAGTCATCCATGTATCTGAGAACAGTGATACTTTGTCTGATTGTCGTGCTAGCCACTGTCGTGCCAGCGCCCCAGCACTCCCAGGCCCAGGAGCCGGGCCAGCCGGAATTCCCCACAGTGCCGGAGACTCCTGGCGAGCAGGGCGCCAACCTGCCGCACCCAGCCTGGGACCCGATCAGCCTGGGCATTATTGTGTCTGGCGTTGGCGGTCCGGTGCCGTTCATTTGCACTGTGTGCCTGCCGGAGCTGGTCTTCTACCACAGCAACAGCGATGGCGACTGGGACATCTACCGCCTGACCGACGATGGCCTCAATACCCTGGCCAACAACGTTACCCGAGGCGACGGCAGCCATGACATTCAGCCGAGCTACGCGCCTGAGGGTGACTGGCTGGCCTTCACGAGCGACCGCGACGAGCTTGGCGGCTGGGAGATTTACCTGGCCAAGCCCGATGGCTCGCAGCAGGTGCGCCTGACTTACAACAGCGGCCATGATGTGAACCCGGTGTGGGGGCCAGCTAACCTGATTGCCTGGGAAAGCAACCGCGACGGCAACTGGGAAATCTACATGGCTGACGTGACCGGCAACGGGCTGCCCATCCGCCTGACCAACGACCCCGGTAACGACATTAACCCGTTCTGGCTCCCGGACGGTGGCTGCTATGAGCCGGCGGGTGGACGCCTGGTCTTCCAGAGCGACCGCGTGCGCGCGGGCGAGAGCGAGGATGAGGCCAACTGGGAAATCTACCTGCTCGATGTGTATTCGCGCGAGCTGACGCAACTGACCGACAACGACACCGAGGACGTGGTGCCGATTGTGACGCGCGACGGCAAGTGGATGGCCTGGCTCCAGCTTAGCGAGGCCGGTGTTTATGACCTGTGGATCATGAACCTGGCGACGCGCGAAAGCCGCCAGTTGACCGACCTGGGCGTGGATGTCGCCGGGCACAGCTTCTCGCCAGACGGGCGCTCCATTGCCTTCCACGCCAATGTGGACGGCAATTACGACATCTTCCTGGTGGACGTGGCGACTGGTCAGGTGACGGCCCTGACCGACAATGACGCCAATAACCGCGCGCCCAGTTTCCGCTGCGACAACACCGCCGTCATCTTCCACTCGGACGCCGCTGCTGACGAAGACAACCCCGATGTGCGCTCGCTGTTCTCGGTCAACCCGGCCCTGCCGGGCGCTTCTGCCCTGCGCCTGACGCATGGCGTGGAAGCGGACGATGTGTATCCGCTGTCCGACCCGCACGAGGAAACCAACAGCAAGGAAGGGCGCATGCCGCCGCACCATTAGCGTGGCCCGCCCATCCCACGAAACACAGCAGGGGCCTCCCGTTCAGGAGGCCCCTATGCTTTGCACGCTGCCAAGCGACAAAAGAACCGCCGCGAGCCAGTCTTGCGGCGGGGGTGCGGAGAGTGGGCCCGGCAGGATTCGAACCTGCGACCGACCGGTTATGCTTCCCAGCTACAGCTTTCGCTGCCCCTTGCGGGTTTGTGGGCTGGACTGTCTCTTCACCCCTCGGTTGAGGGGGCCTGCCGTACAGTCTCTACACCTTCCCCAGGTCATGGGGCTTGGCTCGGGATTACCATGTCTGATGACGAAGGCTCCCCCGAATTTGACAGGTTTTCGTCTGGTGATTACTCTCCAGATAGCCCATGCTACGCAAATCCGCGATCTGCGATTTGCTGCCTTGAGCCGGCTGCTCTCACCGCTGAGCTACGGGCCCTGCTAAACTCAGCGCCCAGCACATGCACCGGGCGCTGACAGAGCGGGCAACGGGACTCGAACCCGTGACAACAGCTTGGAAGGCTGTTGTGTTACCGCTACACCATGCCCGCGTTCGCACTGTGCCCTTATCTTAGCGAATCCCGCCGCGCTTGACAATAGTGGATGACTCGCATCTGATTTAGCGCAGGCGGGCATGGTGCGCCTCTGGGGTGGGGCGAACCCTGCTATGGCCCGGAACAAGCGCAACCGCCCACGCGCCTGTTCAACGCCGGCTGTCCAGATCAGTGTCCCCGATGAGCGGCCACAGCCTCTGCTTTGGTCTTGTGGACGGTTCCATCTGCATGTTCCGGCGGTGTGTAGATTGTGTAGAGCTTGAGTGGCGCTTTGGCTGACGTGTTGATCACGTTGTGCCGCGACCCGGCAGGAATAACAACAGCCGAGCCATCCTTCAAGACATGCTCTTGGCCGTCAATAATCGCCTTGGCTTCCCCTGCTTCGATCCTGATGAACTGATCCGTATGGTCATGCACCTCCATGCCGATATCCTCGCCCGGTTGCAGCGACATCAGCACAAGCTGGCTATGCGGAGCGGTGAACAGCACTTTTCGAAAGTAGGCATTGGCTAGTGCTGCTTTCTCAAGCTCAACCGAGTATCCAGACATCGTGACCTCCAGCGCTTCTGCGCGGCCCTAAACGGATCGGGCAGGGATTTGCCCGTGTCATTATTATAGAGCCGATTCGACTCCTGTGAACGGGCCGGAGTTCTGAAGGGCATATCCCCTGTTTGGGGCAGAACCAATCTTGTGGGGGAGGGTTTCGAGACTCTCCCCCGCAATCACACCACGCTCACCGGACTGCCCCAAGGATGGGATGCGCCCGTTTTGAGGTGCTCCGGCAAGGCGCTCGGTCCTCGCGCCACGCTCGCTGCACTGTGCGGTATAATCGCTCGCAAGGTACCAGCATACCGAAAGAGCCACCGATGTCGCTTTCAGCCCGCGCCCACCAACTGGCCCAGGCATTTGAGCAGCCCGGCTGCCCTGTCTGCCGGCTGGTGGCGGACAGCGTGCACGCCCACATTGGCAGCCTGGTGTATGAGTACGCCAACGAGCCGGCGACGCATTTCGCCGTGCGTGATGCGCGCGGCTTCTGCGCGGCGCACGCCTGGCACGCCCTCGACCAGATCAACGCCAGCGCGCTGGGCATTGCCTTGCTCTATGAAGGGCTGGTGCGCAACCTGCTCAAGGACATGGGCGAGATCAAGCCAGGCGGCGGGCGGCGGCAGGTCGCGGCGGCAGCCGACGCGCTCAAGCCTAAGGCGACGTGCCCTGTCTGCACGCACCGGGCCATCGTCGAGGAGCATCTGCTGCGCAATCTGCTCGACCACCTGAATCAGCCCGCTTTCGCCGCAGGGTTCGGCGCGTCGGCGGGGCTGTGCCTGCCCCACCTGCGCCAGGCGTTGGAGCTGCGCGCGAGCACTCCCGCCAAAGCGCGCTTGCTGGCGCTCCAGCAGGCAATCTGGTGGCGACTGCAAGGCGAGCTAGCCGAGTACATCCGCAAGAGTGACTACCAGTTCGCCGACGAAGAACTGGGCAGTGAGGCCGACAGCCCCCGCCGGGCCATCGCCAGCCTGTCCGGTGCCAAAGACCTGGGCTGAGCGGGCACTCACTCCGCGATCACGTACACTTCGTCTCCGGCGCGCACCACGTCATCCACCTGGATAGCGATTTCCTCGCCGGGCAGCCCTTGCTCAACAGCCTGGTGGTTGATCTGCATCGAGAGCACCTGCTGCTCGAACTGGGTGTGCGGCCCGTTGAACAGCACCCAGTCTTCGAGATATAGCTCGTCGTCGAGCAGAATGGCCGCCACGCTTAGCCGGCTGAAGTAGTGCGTCACGACGCCCACGTAGCGATAGTCCACAGCGTTCCTCCCTTCCCCTGGCGGCGACTGCCGCTCACAACCAGCGTAGGATGCGGCTTGCGCGCTCGTCCAGACGCAGCCCGGCCTGCCGCGCGATGGCCGCTGCCTCCTCGACCTCCTGGCGCGTGACCGGGCGGTTGAGCGGCGCGACATTGCGCTCGCGGACGTGCCACGCCGGGCGGTACTGGCCCATGATGTTGATGTAGGTATTGGCCGAGACTTCCTCGGCCAGGAAGCGCACGATGGCCTCCGTCCCGGCGATGCCTTCTGGCAGCACCAGGTGACGCACCAGCAGCCCGCGCGTGGCGATGCCCTCGCCGTCAAGCTGCAAATCACCTACCTGGCGGTGCATCTCGCGCACGGCGGCCTGGTTGTGCGCCGGATAGTCGGGGATCTTCGAGTAGCGTTGCGCCAGGACGGGATCGGCGTATTTCATGTCCGGCATGTAGATGTCAACGATGCCGTCCAGCAGGCGCAGCCCGGCCAGCGAATCGTAGCCGCCGCTGTTGTAGACGAGGGGGATGCTCAGCCCGCCTTCGGCGGCGAGATGCACGGCGGCGATGATCGGCGGGATGACGTGGCTGGGCGAGACGAAGTTGATGTTGTGGCAGCCCACCGCCTGCAACCGCAGCATCAGCCCGGCAAGCTCTTCGACGCTGGTGATGCGCCCCTCACCCTCCTGGCTGATCTCGTAGTTCTGGCAGAACTGGCAGCGCAGGTTGCACAGGGCGAAGAAAATGGTGCCAGAGCCGCGCACGCCGGTCAGCGGGTCTTCCTCGCCCATGTGTGGGAAGGCGCTGCTGACGATGGCCTCGGCCCCCGTGCGGCAGAAGCCGATCTTCTGCGTGCGATCCACGCGGCAGGCCCAGGCGCACAGGTCGCAGTCGTGCAGCGCGGCCTGTGCCGCACGGACGCGGTTGGGGAAGCCGCCCTCACTCAGCAGGCGGCGGTAAGCAGGTTCGGGGCAGGGCATGGGCTATTCCTTCGTCCTGGTGTGCCCTTACCCGCATTGTAGCATAGGTTTCGCCGCGCGGACGGCTGACTCCTGCGAATGGGCGCATCTCATGTTGATGTTGGGGGCGAAATGCTTGAACCGCAGAGACACAGAGGACGCGGAGAAGAACTAACACCATTCTTTCTCTGCGCCTCAGCAGTGATCTTCCGCCCCAGAAATGAGACACACCTGCGAATCCCACGTATGCAGGTCGTGCGGGTGCTCGCCTTAGCCGCTGCCCGCCGCGCTGCGCCCGGCCAGCCACCCCGTCGAGAAGGCCGCTTGCAGGTTGTAGCCGCCGGTGTCGGCGGCCAGGTCGAGCACTTCACCGGCGAAGTACAGCCCGGCCACCAGGCGCGACTGCATCGTCCGGGGGTCTACCTGGCGCAGATCAACGCCGCCCGCCGTGATGATCGCCGCCGCCAGCGGCAGGTGCCCAGTCACCTCCAGGCTGAAATCCTTGAGCCAGGCGCGCAGGCGCAGCCTTTGCTCGCGCGTCACCTGGTGGCACGGCGCGGCGGGGTCGAGGCCGGTCAGGTCGCAGCACACCGCGATCAGCTTATGGGGCAGCAATCCCTTGAGCAGCGCGCTGACGTGTCGCTTGCCGTGCGCGTCGAGGTCGCGCAGCAGACGGGCGTCCAGTTGGCTCTCGTCGAGTGCCGGCTTGAGGTCAATGGACAGGCGCACGTGCTGCCGGTCGTGCAGCGCGACGACCGCCCTGCCGCTCAGGGTGAGGATCACCGGGCCGGAAACGCCGAAGTGGGTGAACAGCATCTCGCCGAACTCGCGCGCGGCTTGCTTGCCGTCAACCCACAGCGTCACCTCCACGTTACGCAGGCTCAGCCCTTCCAGGCGGGGCGCAACATCGCCCGCCGTGTTCAGCGGGACGAGGGCCGGGCGGATGGGCACGATGTTGTGCCCCACTGCCTCGGCCAGCCGGAAGCCGTCGCCGGTCGAGCCGGTGCCTGGATACGACGCGCCGCCGGTCGCCACGATGACGGCGCGGGCATGGTGCTCGCGGCCATCGGCCAGCGCCACCCCGCTCACGCAGCCGCCAGCCACGATCAGGCGCTCGACGCGCGCGCCCGTCCACACGCGGACGCCGCAGCGCTGCACCCAGCGCACCAGGTGGTCAGCGACCTGCTGGGCGTCATTGCTGGCGGGGAAGACGCGCTCCCCGCGCTCGGTGACGGTGGCGATGCCTTGCCGGGCGAGGAAGTCAATCAGCTCAGCGTTGAAGAACTGGCCGAAGGCGGAGCGCAGGAACGCCCCGTTGAGGCCGAAGTGGGGCAGGAACTCGTCCAGGGGGCGGCTGTTGGTCAGGTTGCAGCGGCCTTTGCCGGTGATGCGCAGCTTGCGGCCCGGCTTGTCCATCTTCTCGATCAACAGGACTGCCGCGCCCATCTCCGCAGCCTGCCCGGCGGCCATCAGTCCCGCCGGGCCGCCGCCGATGACAACCCCATCGCAGACGGTCATCGGCCACCTACGCTCGCACGGCCCACAGCCGCGCTGTGCCGTCATGCGAGGCCGTCGCCAGCAGCTTCCCATCTGTGCTGAAGGCCAGCCCGGTCAGCCCGCTGTCGTGCGCGTGCAGGGCGCGCAGGGCGCGCGTGCTCTTGCCTGCGCGAAGCGTCGCCACTTTCCACAGCCGCAAGCCGCCATCCAGCGAAGCCGCCGCCAGCAGCGATCCATCCGGGCTGAAAGCGACGCCGCGCACGCAGTTGGCGTTGTAGTCGGCATAAGTCACGCGCGCCCGCTCGTCGCCGGAGACCGCGTCGAGCAGGGCCAGCCCGCCATCGCTGAAGCCAACCGCCAGCAGTGTCCCGTCCTGGCTGAGGGCCAGGCAGCACCCTTCGGCGTGCAGGGCGCGCTCAAGCCGCATCTGCTGGCGCGGCCCGTCCCACACACGGACGCGCTCCCCGCTGACGATCTCGGCCAGCGTCTCACCGCTCGCGGCGAAGGCCAGCGGCGCGGCCCTCTCATGGCTGGCATCCGCGATCTGGCAGCGAGTTTGCACGTCCCACGTGCGCAGCGCGCCATCGTCGCCGCTGGTGAGGAGCCGCTCGCCCGCCGCCTGCCAGGCGAGGTGCGTGACCCGCTCGCTGTGCCCGCGCAGCGCCGTCAGGCAGAAGCGGCGCTGCACGTCCCACAGGCGCACGGTGCGATCGTCCGACGCCGAGGCGAGGAGCGATCCGTCCGGGCTGAAAGCGACGGCATTGACCGGCTTCTCGTGGCCGATCAGGGCGCGGATGCGCGCCCGCTGACCCGTATGCCACAGGCGCACCGTCTTGTCGTCGGAGCCGGTGGCCAGTAGAGAGCCGTCCGGGCTGAAAGCGACGGCGCGCACGCTGTCGCGGTGGGCGCTTAGCTCGCGCAGGGCGACGACCTGGCGCGCGCTGCTCGCCGTGATTGCGCCGGGCGACGGGCTGTCTGGGGAAGGGGGCGCTCCATCGAACAGGCGGGCGCGCAGTTGGCCCAGCGCCGTGTCATAGCCCTGGCGGTGAAAGTCCACGTACTGGATGCGGCGCAGTTGGAAGTGCAGCTTGGAGGCGGGCCGCCACAGCACGGGGAGGATCGCCTTGCTCTCGTCGCGGACGTACTGCCACTCATCCTCGACGTTCTTGGAGGCCATGGAGTCCGGGGAGATGATCAGCACCAGCGCGTCGCAGGTGTCGAGGCCCTGCTGGATGGCGGTGCTCCAGTTGGCGCCAGGGGGAATGTCATCCACGTCAATCCACACTTCAGCCCCCAGCCGGTCGAGGTCGGTGGCCAGGCGGCGGGCGAAGGCCTCGTCAACGCGGCTGTAGCTGATGAAGACGCGGGTCATGGGCAGGTTCCGGCGCAGCGGCAAGTCAATCGCTGCGCGTAGTATAGCAGCGCCGTCACTCCCACTCAATGGTGGCGGGCGGCTTGGTGGTGATGTCGTACAGCACGCGGTTGACGCCGCGCACCTCGTTGACGATGCGGCTGCTGACGCGGGCCAGCAGGTCGGGGGCCAGCAGCGCCCAGTCCGCTGTCATGAAATCGGTGGTCGTCACCGCGCGCAGGACGATCACCTCGTCGTAGGTGCGCTTGTCGCCCATCACCCCGACGCTGCGCACCGGCAGCAGCACAGCGAATGCCTGGGCCGTGCCTTCGCGCAGCAGCCCGGCCTGGCGCAGCTCGCCGGTGAAGATGTGATCGGCGGCGCGCAGAATCTCCAGACGCGGCCACGTCACCTCGCCGACGCAGCGCACGCCCAGCCCCGGCCCAGGGAACGGCTGCCGCCACACGATCTCGTCGGGGATGCCCAGCCGCACCCCCACCTGGCGCACCTCGTCCTTGAACAGGTCGCGCAGCGGCTCGACCAGCCGCTCCTTCAGGCGATCGGGCAGCCCGCCGACGTTGTGGTGCGACTTGATGCGCCGCGCACCGGGCCGCCCCGTGCCCCCGCTCTCGATCACGTCGGGGTAGATCGTGCCCTGGGCCAGCCAGTCGAGCGCACCCAGGCGGCCCGCCTCGCGCTCGAAGACCTCGGCGAACGTCCGCCCGATGATCTGGCGCTTGCTCTCCGGCTCGCTCACGCCGCGCAGCGCATCAAGGAACTCCTCGGTAGCATCTACGGCGACCATGCTCTGCCAGCCCAGCCGCTTTCCCAGCGCGACGACGGCGTCCGCCTCGCCCTGGCGCAGCATCCCGTGATTGACGAAGACGGGCATGAGCTGCTCGCCCACTGCGCGGTGAATTAGCTCGCCAGCGACCGACGAGTCCACGCCGCCGCTCATGCCCAGCAGCACGCGCTCCCCGCCGACCTGGGCGCGAATGCTCTCTACGCTGGCCGCGATGAAGTTCTCCGGCGTCCAGTTGGTGGCCGCGCCGCACACGCCGATCACAAAATTGCGCAGGATGTCGCGCCCGTGCGCGGTATGCTGCACCTCCGGGTGGAACTGCACGCCGAAAAGGGGACGCTCGGCGTGGGCGATGGCTGCGTAGGGGACGTTCGGCGTGGACGCGACGGCGGCGAAGCCGTCCGGCGGGCGCTCCAGGCGGTCTCCGTGACTCATCCACACGGTCTGCTCGGCATCCAGCCCGGCGAATAGCCCGCCCGCCGCGCTCACGGTGACGGTCGCCATGCCGTACTCGCGCTGCGCCGATCCGGAGACCCGCCCGCCCAGCCGCTGGGTGAGAAGCTGCATCCCGTAGCAGATGCCGAGCACGGGCAGCCCGCCAGCCAGCACCCAGTCGGGCAGGGTGGGCGCGCCCGGCTCGTAGACGCTGGCCGGGCCGCCGGAGAGGATCACGCCGCGAAAGGCGGGCGCGGCAGCCTGGGCGTCGGCAGCGCTGGCGGTATAAGGCACCAGGACGGCGAAGACGCCCAACTCGCGCACGCGGCGGGCGATCAGTTGGGCAGTCTGCGAGCCATAGTCGAGAATGACGATGCCGCCGTCCTTGAGGGCCATCGGCTAAATCTCCACACCGCGCGGTGGATCGTCGGCGAACTCGATGTGATGCTCGTCAATGCGGGTGATGGTCACCAGGGCGTCAACGGGCGCGCCGTACTTGCGCTCCAATATTTCACGCCCGCCCTCGAACGCCTTCTCGACGATGGTGACAATGCCCACCAGCGTGCAGCGCGCCTCGCCGACCATGCGCGCCAGGGCGAACAGCGTCTTGCCGGAGGCGAGGAAGTCATCCACGATCAGCACGCGCTCGCCCGGCGGCAGGTACTCGGCGGCGACCATCAGGTTGATCTCGCCGCCTTTGGTGTGGCTGGGCGCGGTCTCCAGGAAGATCGGCCCGTACATGGTGACCGGCTTGTGCTTGCGCGCGTAGACGATGGGCACGTCGAGGGCCAGGGCCGCCATCAGCGCCGGGGCGATGCCCGACACTTCGGCGGTGAGGATGCGCGTCGGCTTGGCGTCCCTGTAGCGCCGCGCGATTTCTTCGCCCATCTCCTTGATCAACTGGGGGTCTATCTGGTGGTTGAGGATGCCGTCAATCTTGAGGATGCCGTCGCCGAGGTACTTGCCCTCGGCCCGAATCTTGTCCTTGAGCGTCTGCATGGTGTGTTCTCCCTGGCACGCGACAAGCCTAGCAACTGCTCATTGTACCTAACAAGGGGCGCTCCGCCCCCTGTTAAGAATGCCCAAAATTACCACTCGATCCGCTTGCGCGCCAGGGCTTTTCGAGCGCAGCGCCCGACCGCAAGACACGGCGGATGGTCTACCCGATGCGCATCACCGGAAGGACAATGTCGGTCTTCAGGTCTTGTGGCGACACATCACAAGGCCCGTTCAGGTACCATTCGTAGGCGGCACCGCTGACGGTGTAGCCCTTCTCCTTGATGAACTGCATGAGTTGTTCGTAAGCCGGGCCAACCTGGTCGTAGGGGCCAGTGTAGTGGCAGACGGCAAACATCCCCGCAGGGATTTCTGTGGCCCGTATGTCACCCTTGCCCGGCAGCGGCCTGGCAACCGGGAAGCCTGCCTCCACGTCCAGGCTCTGCATGTCCATGTTGTAGTAGGCGGCAAACGCTGCCCCTGTGTGTTCTTCACCCAGCGCTCCAAGATACTGCATAATGCTACCGTAGACTCTCTCGAAGTGCGCGGGCAAGTCCTGCACAGCCGACCGGAACCGGATAGACAAGGCGTGCCGGGCAGCCTGTTCTTGCAGCTCACACGGATACATCGGGACACCTCCTTCATCTCTGGCGGCGGCGATAGCACTCACTGTTATTCCAGTATAGTACGTTCCACTGAAATGGTGACCGTGCTCCTCAAAAAATAGCCATGCCCGCCGCTGCGTCCTAGTGCTTCTCGAACGCGGTGCCCAGCGCGCGCGGCGGCGCGGCCCGCGTGAAGCGGCGCATCATCGGGCGGAAGCGCTCCGGCGTGTAGCGATCCAGGCGGGTCAGGACGCCGCTGGTCGTCACGAGCAGGGTGATGATCATCAGAAACCAGGGCAGCATATTGACAATCTGCGAGGGCAGGTCAATCACGTCGTTGTCCTGCAGGTCAATGGCAATCGAGCGCAAGCCGACGATCAGGTATGCGCCCAGGGCCACCCGCGCCGGCACCCATAGGCCGAAAATGACGATAGCCAGCGCGATCCAGCCCTCGCCGCTGAGGTCTTCTTTCCAGCCGAGCTTGACCGACAGCGAGTACGTCGCCCCGGCCAGCCCCACCAGCGACCCGCCGATGAACACATAGATGTAGCGCAGCACATTGACCGGCGTGCCGCGCACAAAGGCCGCTTCGGGCTGCTCGCCGATGCTGCGCAGGGTCAGGCCGGGCCGCGTGTGGTAGATGTAGAACCACATCAGCACGATCAGGAGCAGGCTGAAATAGATCAGGATGTTGTGGTCGAACAGCACCGGCCCCAGCAGCGGAATGTCGCGCAGGAACGGGATCGGGGCGTGGGGCATTTCTTTGCCGGGCTGGTTGAAGTGCGGCTTGCCCAGGAACACCGCCAGGTCAGCGCACAGGATGGTCAGCACGAAGCCGACCGCCACCTGGTTGAGCTTGAGGGCGATGCTGGAGAAGACGACGATCAGCGCCACCACCGCGCCGACCGCCATCGCTGCCAGCACCGCCTGCGCCAGGCTGCCCGTCTCGCGCACGACCAGGTGCGCGGTCATGGCCGACAGCATGATCGTCCCGTCCAGCGACAGGTTGATCACGCCGGCGCGCTCGGTGAGTAGCTCGCCCTGCGCGGCGATGACGATAGGGGCGGCGGCGCGCACGATCCCGCGCAGTGTGCTTTCTAAGCCGGTCATGGATGCCTCGTTCGGTGGTCAGTGATCAGTTATCAGTTATCAGTTATCAGTCGTCAGTCGTCGGTTGTTGGTTATTGGTTGTTAGTAAAAGAGAGCAGAAGCAGCTTGTCGCCAACGGTATCGTGTGGGGCGATGTGCGTCAGGCGGAAAGCCATCACCCCTCCCGATCCTCGCGCGCCTGGTTCGGCAGCGGGCGGCGGAAGGTCACCATCAGCTCGATCTCGGCCAGCCAGCGCAGGTCAATGATCTCCCAGCCCTGCGCGGCGCGCTCGTTCAACTGCTGGGTGAGCGATTTGCCCGCCCAGGCCAGCCGCTCGCCCCGCTCCACCGTGTCGGGGAAGTCAAGCTCGCCCGACAGGTAAACCGTCAGATACTCCCAGCATGCCATCGCCGCTACGTCCGGTCTATGTCTTCATCGTCTGCGGCGGGCTGGGCGCTGCGCGGCGGGAAGAAGCGGTTGCGCGCGCCGAAGGTCAGCACGACCATCAGCACGATCGTGCTCTGCAACACGCGCACCAGCGAGCGGTCGAGCAGCAGATCATGATCCCACTGGAAGCCGCTTTCCAGGCGCTGGCCGCCCTTTGACAGTACCGCGAACACGAACGAGACGAACGGCGTCAGGATGGCCGACATGCTCGCCAGCAGCACGACCAGAATCGCCAGGAAGCCAATTCCGCCGG
>JAXGOK010000032.1:0-45973 GCA_040767545.1 Aggregatilineaceae bacterium
CCCGGCTATCCAGAAGCGGGCCAGCCTGATGCAGCAGGTGCGCCAGTGGACGGGGCGGATCGTCGCCAGGGCTGCCGATCCTGGATTCTGGCGGGGGATGGCTCAGAAGCTACCGCCCTGGGTTGATGAGCTCGGCGCGCTGCTGTTGATCGTGTTGGGCGTGGTGATGCTCAACGCGCTGCTCAATACGTCGTCCGAAGCGCCGCTGGCGGTCACCCTCTCGCGCGTGCTGCGCCAGTTGTCCGGCTATGCCGCCTATGCCGTCGCCCTGGGGCTGATGCTGGCCGGTGTCGTGGTGCTGATGCCCAAGTTTGGCCGCACCGTGCGCGTCGGATGGGGGCACATCCTGGCCTTCGAGCTGGGACTCGCGGCGCTGGCGGCGTTGTTGCATCTGTGGGCGAACGACCCTGAGCCGCGCGTGCTGGCTAGCGAAGGCGAGGGCGGCGGGTATTTGGGCTGGCTGCTCACAGCTTTGCTGTCGCTGACGGGCATGGGCCGCCTGCTGATGGAGGTCTTCTTCTTTGCGCTGCTGATCGCCAGCCTGATCCTGCTGCTGCAACTGCGGGTGCAGCATTTGCTATTGGCGGTGCAGTGGCTTCGCGCGCAGCTTGAGCGTGGCCTGAGCCGCCTGGGCGATCTGGACGGGCACGCGGGTGCCTCGCCCGGAGGAGACGCCCGGCACCATCACACGAAGTCGTCCGGTGGTGCTGCGGCTCGTGCCGAAGCTGACGACTCTGACGCACTGGCCGATGATCCCCCAGACCCGCAGCGGCAAGACATCATCACGCAGACGCGCGACAAGCTGGGTGCAGCCAACGGGCGCAGCCTGGTATCACCAGGCGGGCCGGGCGAGCGCGAGTCGGTCGTGCCGCGCGAGACACCGTCCGGCGCGCTGCCCAATGGCCTGCGCGGGCGCATCCGGCGGGCGTCGCCCGATCCAGAGGGAGGGCGAGTCTTCACGGTGGATGATTTCCGTGAGGTGAAGAAGGTCGGCAAGCGCGATCCGAATCTCCCACCGCTGGACCTGCTGCACGACCTGGAGTTGAACACTCCGACCGCCGAGGAGATCAACACCAACGCGCGCATCATCCGCCACACGCTGCTCGAATTCGACGTTGAGACGGAAGTGATTGACGTCAAGGTTGGGCCGACAGTCACTCAGTACGCCGTGTCGCCGCTCACCGAGCAGCTAACCGAGGACGGCGAGCGCATCGTCAACCGCGTGCGGGTGAGCGAGATCACCAACCTCAATGGCGACCTGGCGCTGGCACTCTCCGCCAAGCGACTGCGCATCCAGGCACCGGTGCCGGGCGAGTCGTATGTCGGCGTGGAGGTGCCCAACCGCGTGCCGAGCATCGTCGCGCTGCGTCCGGTGTTGGAGTCCGAGAGTTTCTACAAGTACCGCAATCGCCCCCTGGCGCTGCCGTTGGGGCGCGACACCTCCGGCGCAGCGTTCGTCGCTGACCTGGGCACGATGCCGCATCTGCTCATCGCCGGGACGACCGGATCGGGCAAGTCCATCATGCTGGCGGCGATGACGACGGCGCTCGTGCTGAATAACACGCCGGATCGCGTGCGGCTGGTGCTGCTTGACTCCAAGATGGTCGAGCTGAGCCGCTTCAACGGCCTGCCACACCTTCTGGGGCCGGTGGAGACAGAGCTAGATCGCATTATCGGCGTGCTGCGCTGGGCCACCCGCGAGATGGATCGGCGCTACCGGCTGCTGGAACAGGAAGCGGCGCGCAACATTCACGTCTACAACGCGGCGCTTGGACGGAAACGGGCCGGGGAACGCCTGCCCTATATTGCGATCATCATTGACGAGATTGGCGATCTGATGATGCAGCGCCCGGACGAGACGGAGCGGGCGCTGACTCGCCTGGCGCAAATGGCGCGGGCGGTGGGGATGCACCTGATGGTCGCCACGCAGCGGCCTAGCGTGGATGTGATCACGGGGCTGATCAAGGCGAACTTCCCGGCGCGTGTCTCGTTTGCTGTCGCCTCCGGCATCGACTCGCGGGTGATCCTGGATACGTCCGGGGCTGAGACGCTCATGGGCCGGGGCGACATGCTGTTCCTCGCGTCCGATGCCGCCGGGCCGCAGCGTATCCAGGGCTGTTATGTCTCCGATGAAGAGGTCAGTGCGATCGTCGGGTATTGGAAGCAGTGGCACGCGGAGCAGATCGCGGCGGGCACGCTGGAGCCGATCACGATTGGCCCCTGGGAGCGTGGCATGACTCGCCGCGAGGTGCTGGCTGAAACGGACCCGATGCTCGAAGAGGCGATTGCGCTGGTGATCGAGGAAGGTGAGGCTTCGGCCTCGCTCATTCAGCGACGGCTGGGGCTTGGTTATCCGCGCGCGGCGCGCATTGTTGACTTGCTGTATGAGCTGGGCATTGTGGGCGAGCCTAAGCCGGGCGGTCGCACGCGCGATGTGCTGGTCAAGCCGGGCGCTGACCCTTTCGAGGGCCTTGTGGACAGGCGGCTTAAGGGCCAGGAGTGAGCGCGCCAGGAACGCGCAAGCAGGGTGAGCGTGTCGCGCGGGGAGCGCCATCGTGTGCTATAATTGCGCTCACGCTGTGAGGGCAGGACGGGCACAGGGGGTGTCCGAGAAAACCCGCAGGCCGAAGGAGCCGACATGCTTGAGCGGCCCGATTCGCTAGGAGGGGTGTCGCCGGAGGACGTGGCCGGTGACAGCGAAAGCAAGCCACACAGCACCGCGCTGTCCGGCGATCCGGACTACCGGGTGCTGATCGTCGAAGATGATGGCGAGCTAGGCGCCATCTTGCTCACCATCCTGGAACGAATGGGGTTTGAAGTCTGGTACGCAGCAGACGGCCAGCAGGCGCTGGAGTTGTTCGGTAGCCAGAAGCCAGACCTGGTGCTGCTGGACATCGCGCTGCCCGATATCACCGGCTGGCGGTTGCTGGAAGAGATGCGCGAACGGCCTCATGGGGGGGCGAACCCGGCTTTTCTGGTGGTCACCGCTTATGGCGATCCGGCCAACCGGCTGATGGGCAAGCTCCAGGGCGTGCAGGGCTATCTGATCAAGCCGTTCAGAGTGGAAGACATCGGGCGGGCCGTGATGAACGCCTTACGGCTCCATGCATGATGGTCATGGCTCGTTGGCCAGTGCCGTTCGCCAGCGCAACCTCCAGCGGCGAAGTGCGCGCTGGCTCCTCCAGTTCTGGCTGCTGCTTGTGTTGCTGACCGGGTTGCTGGCGAGCATGGCCAGCGGCCCCACTTCGTCATCCTGGGCGCTCTCCGTTGCAGCGACTCCCAGTCTCCTCCCACCATCAACGTATCAGCCGTCTGCGCTGCCAACCGAGGCGGCGAGCCTGCGTGATCTGGCCGCCGCACAGATTGCCGCGCAGGAATGGGCCGCCGCCGAGCACACGTTGCGCGCTCTGCTCGCCGCCGCGCCCGGCGATGCCGCTGCGCACCTGTGGCTGGGGATGCTGCTGGCCCCGGTCGAGCCTGAAGCGGCGACACAACACCTGCTGCGAGCGAAGGCCGATGCTGAGCTGGCCGGAGAAGCGCAGCGAGTGCTCGACGCGCTAGGAGACGGTTCGCGCGGACGGGCTGAGTCGCTGACCGGACTGGGGATCGCGCTGGTTGGGGTGGGGGAGTGGGCGCTGGCGCAGCGCGCGCTGGAGCTTGCCCTGGAGTCGAACGCGGCCAATCCTGCCGCGCTGGCTTACCTGGGTTACGCGCTCGATCAGCAGGGGACGGACGGGCTGCCCAGCCTCGAACGGGCGCGGGCAATGGCCCCAGCCGATCCGCAGGTGAACTACCTGCTTGGCTTACACTGGCGGCTGGCCGGTGACCATGACGCGGCTTGCGCTGCCTTTCTGCGCGCGTACTGGGCCGCGCCAGAAAATCCCGCGCCGGCGGCGGAGCTTGGCCTGTCGCTGCGCGAGCGGGGCGACTTGGCGCAGGCCGAGCAGTGGCTGCGCATCGCCGTGAACCTGGAACCCGACCAGAGTCAGTGGACTGAGCTGCTGGCCGCGTTTTACGCAGACACGGGGTTCGGGCTGGAGAATGATGGATTGGCGTTCCTGGAGAGTGCTCGCGAGCGTGTGCCGGACAACGCTTCTATCCGGGCCAGCCTGGGATGGGCACTCTACCGCCTGGGCCAGATCGAGCGCGCGCACGAGGAGCTGAGCGTCGCGGTCGTCCTGGCTCCCGCCGACGCGCGGAGCCGTTACTACTTCGGAATGGTGCTGGAGCGGCTGGGTGACAGCGAGGGCGCGCTCGACGCCTACCGGTTCGTGATGGAGCACGCGCCACCCGATTCGCTCTACGCAGTGCTGGCGGTGCGCGGGCTGGCCCGGCTTGGCGCGCCTGGGCCGGGGTAACGGGATTGAACTGATGCGCCCTGGCGATTCCCCTGAAGCGAGACTATTGCCGATCTGCCAGTCCTCGACAGCCGTCCGCTGTATGCTACAATCCGGTCTGTGATGAAACAGAAGAGCGTTTTCGCAGGTGAGAGCGCCCGGCGCTGCTGGGTGGTGCGTGCTCTGGCTTTGATTGGGATGGCGCTGATTGCTGGCACGGCGCTGGCGGCTCAGGGCGTCAGCGGTGCGGGGACTCTGCCGGAAGTCACGGCGGTCGGGCCAGTGGGCAGCACGGTCACGCCGCCCGCGACGGAGGTAGTGCTCTTCGCCGACGATTTCGCCACCTACAGCGGGCGCTGGCGCGAGAGTGCCTCAGCTAAAGCAGTTGTTGCTTACCGCGACCAGGCATTGCGCCTGCGCGTTGTGTCGCCGGGTGTCGCCGCGTGGTCAGTGCCGGATTTTCACATGCTACCCGGCGCATTCCGGGTGGAGGCGACGGTTCGCTTCCAGGCGGGTGGCGACGATGCCCTGATCGGGTTTGTGCTGGACTATGCCGCTGACGACCGTTTCCTGGCGGTAATGGTCAGCCGGGACGGTGATCTGCGCGTGCTGCGCCGCGAGGAAGGCGACTGGCTCGACCTGGTGCCGGGCGAGTCCGCGCTGGAGGCGCACGGCAGGCTTGCCGCGACGGTGACGCTGCGCGTGGACGTGCTGAGCGATGCGCTGGCGATCTACGTGGACGATGTCCCGGCGGGTACTGTGCCGTTGGAGCAGGAGTTGACGGGCGACGCATTCGGTGTGATAGCGAAGGCGGGGCGTGGCTACGTGGATGTGTCATTTGACGACATCACAGTGACCGCGCTGACCTCTACAGAGGGACAGAGACCTTGATCGAGCAGATTGAGCCGTTCCACCGCGTGTCGGAGTCAGAGCGCCCGCCGCGCTGGGTCGGATGGACGGTGCGGGCGATGCGCGCGCACTTTACGGCAGCCGGGGCCGTGCTCCTGGTGAGTGCGCTGGCGATTCTGGCCTACCTGTTCGCGCTGGAATTCGAGCGGGTGACCATCACGAACGGCCTGCGCATTACGCGCCCAGGCAGCATCTACGAGCAGAAGATCCAGTTGCAGATGGCCGGGGCGGTGCTGCTGGCGCTGGCGAGCGCGTTGCAGCTGCGGGCTGCGGGCGCATTGGGGGGACGGCGGCGGGGAGCGCGTGCAGTGGTGCGGCTGGCGGCGGCGCTCCTGCTGCTCAGCTTGCCCGCAGGCGCGGTCGTCTGGTGGCAGGCGGATCGGGCGACCGGATCGGGAGTGATCGGCCAACTGCTGAGTAATCTGAGCCTGGGTGTGCGCCTATTGGCGGTTGCGCTCATCGCCCAGGGCTTGCTGGCCGCGTGGTACTGGCTGGCGACTACGCGCCCGGCTTTCCGGCGGATGTTAGACGCGCGCGGGAAGGCCGTCTCGCCGGTACTGCGCCGCCTGGGGTGGATGGCAGTTGGCCTGGGGCTGGTCGCTGCGCTGGCGCTGGGACTTGGGTTGGCGGTGGCAACTGACTGGCTGTACGAGCTGCCTGTGCCGCGCCCGCAGCCGGGCGAGCTGCTGTACGCAACCTCGTTCGACGCATTCAACGACGAGTGGGATCTCTATCCGGGGCGGGATTCGGTTCAAGTCCAGGCCCAGGAGGGCGGCGAGGCTGGTGACGCGCCGGATCAGGCATCTGATATGGCGCTGGTCATCAGCTACGGCTCCGGCACGCCAGACGAAGTCGTGTGGTCTGTGCTCGACCGCAAGCTCAGCGATTTTGACCTGCGGGTGACGGCTCGCCTGTTGGATGGCCCGGTTGACCAGAACCAGTACTGCGCGGTCTTTCGTTACCGTGACGAGCGCAACTTCTACATCTTCTGCATCACCGCCGATGGGTACTACTCGCTGGCGAAGGTGCGCGATGGCGTGCAGGAGAAGGTCAGCGATTGGGGGATGACCAGCGCGATCCGGCTCGGCGCTGTGGCCAACGAGATGCGCGTGATCGGGCAGGGCGACGAGTTCCGCTTCTTCGTCAACGGGGAGCCGGTGCTGCTCTGCTTGAAGGGTGAGAACCAGACCAGCATGTGGGCCTACGGGGAAGAGCCGGGCGTGTGCTTGACGGACAAGCCGGTGGATGTATACCGCGATGCGGCGTTTGCCCAGGGGCGCATCGCCCTGGCAGCGGTCACCATTGACGGCAGCGCGGTCACCGTCGCCTTTGACGACTTGCTGATTGTCGGGCCAGACTCGATGGTGGAGTGAGCGGGCAATGCGTGTCTACCTGGAGTCCACTGGCTGCCGGCTGAACCAGAGCGAGATCGAGACGCTGGGTAGGCAGTTCGAGCGCGCTGGGCACACGCTGGCGGAGTCGGCTGAAGAGGCCGATCTGTGCGTGGTCAACACCTGCGCGGTGACGCGTGAAGCGGAGCGCACCAGCCGCGTGCTGATCCGCCGCCTGAACCGGGCAAACGCTGGTGTGCCGGTCGTGGCGACCGGCTGCTATGCGCACCTGTCACCGGATGCAGTGAGAGCGCTGCCCGGTGTCGAGCGGGTGGTTGATAACCTGGACAAAGAGCGTCTGGTGCCGCTCGTGCTGGGGCTGGCGGGGGAAGTCGAGCCGTTCGACCGCGAGCCGCTGGCGCGCGAGTTCCGGCCAGGGGCGTTGGGGCGCACGCGGGCGTTCGTCAAGGCGCAGGACGGGTGCAACAACCGTTGCGCGTTCTGCGTGACGACCATCGCGCGCGGCCCGGCGCGCAGCCGTCCTCTGGGTGACATCGTGGCGGAGGTGACGCACCTCGCCTCGGCTGGCTACCAGGAAGCGGTGCTGACCGGCGTGCACCTGGGGTCTTACGGGCACGATTGGGGCGACCGCGCCGGGCTGCAAACGCTGGTGGAGGCGCTGCTCAGCCGCACGCCCATTGCGCGACTGCGTTTGTCGTCGCTGGAGCCATGGGACATTCCGCCGGGTTTCTTCCGCCTGTGGGAAGACCCGCGCCTGTGCCGGCACCTGCACCTGCCGCTGCAAAGCGGTTGCGATGCCACTCTGCGGCGCATGGCTCGCCGCACAACGCAAGCCGCATTCCGTGATCTGGTGGCCGAGGCGCGCGCCCGCATCCCTGATCTGGGGATCAGCACCGACATCATGGTGGGCTTCCCCGGAGAGACAGACGATGAGTTCGAGACCAGCTATGCCTTCGCGCACGAGATGGACTTTATGAAGCTGCACGTCTTCCGCTACTCGGCGCGACCCGGCACGGCGGCGGCGCGCATGGCCGGGCAGGTGCCCGACGAGGTGAAGCGCGAGCGCAGCGCGCGGATGCTCGCCCTTTCAGATGAGGGCGGGCGGCGCTTCTACGGGCGCTTCGTCGGGCGGGTGATGCCCGTGCTGTGGGAGCAGGTGACGGGAGCGTCGCCGGAAGGATTCCGTAACGCGGGACTGACAGACAACTATCTGCGTGTCACGCTGGACGCGCCCGAAGTGCTGACTAACCGGATTCTCGCTGTCCGTCTGGCGCGTCTGGAAAATCAGGCGTTGGTGGGCGAGCGGCAGCCGGAAACGTGTTTCGACAGCGGCACTAGGTGAGGTGAGCAAATGACGTGTGCGTTCTGCCAGATTGCCGCCGGGCAGCAGACGGCGGAGATCATCTATGAAGACGAGCAAGCGGTCGCCTTTCGGGACATCAGGCCCCAAGCGCCTGTGCATATCCTGATCATCCCGCGCGCGCACATCAGCGGGCCGCTGCATGTTGACGGCGACAACGCGCCGCTGATCGGGCATCTGGTCGCTGTGGCGGCACAGGTTGCCCAGCGCGAAGGGATCGCCGAGGCCGGGTACCGGCTGGTGCTGAACCAGGGGCGCGCGAGCGGGCAGTCGGTGTATCACCTGCACCTGCACCTACTGGGGGGCCGTCGTATGGGGTGGCCGCCCGGCTAACTGGCAGGATGGGGGCGCGGTGGCTATAATGCGTGGCGGTTCGCAAACAGGAGGCGAGGGGGCACCATGCATCCCAAAGAACAGATTCAGGCGGACTTGAAAGAGGCTATGCGGGCGGGCGATACCCGACGGCGAGAGGTGCTGCGCCTGCTGATGGCGGCATTCAAGCAGGTGGAAGTTGACCGGCGCATCGAGCTATCGGAGAGCGACGCGCTCGGCATCCTGGTGAGCGAGGCAAAGAAGCGCCGCGAGGCCATTGCCGAAATGTCCGGCGCGGGGCGGACTGAGCTGGCTGCCCAGGAGCAGTACGAGCTAGAGCTGATCGAATCCTACCTGCCGCGCCAGCTTGAACGCGCCGAGCTTGAGCCGATTGTGCGCGAGGCCATCGCTGAGGTGGGGGCCACTACGCCGAAAGACATGGGGCAGGTCATGAAGGTGGTGATGGCCCGTGTCAAAGGGCAGGCTGACGGCAAGCTGGTGAACACTATTGTGCGCGAGCTACTCAGCTAGGTGGCGCACTCACCGGGCGCAGAGTCACTTTCCACAACCGCGCCGGGCGACAATCCCCATCCATTGAGCGGGCAGGGCGATGGAAGCCGGAAACCACGACGCCAACGCTGTCAGCGACCAGGAAGGACTGCATAAGACGCTGCGTAAGAGCGTCTATGGCCTATTGCTGGCAGCCTTTGTGTTAAGCGGCTCTGTGATCATCGGCTCGGATGTGCTCTTCCCTTCCGGCGTGAAGGTGGCGCTGGAAGCCGGTGATGTGTCACCGCACGATATTCTTGCCCCGCGCAGCCTGAAATATGAGAGCGAGGTGCTCTCGCAGGCCAAGCGCGACGCGGAGACTGCCGCTGTACGCCCGATCTACGACCCGCCCGATCCCTCGGTCAGGAGCGAGCAGCTTCAGCGCGCGCGCCAAATCCTCGACTTCATCGAGAATGTGCGCTACGACGACTTCGCCACTCCCGCGCAGGCCGAAGCAGATATTGCCGCCATCACCGACCTGGACCTTCCGCCCTCGGCGGTGAGCGTGCTGCTGGCTATCGAAGATAACGATCGCTGGCGCGACATTGACGGGCAGGTGATGCGCCTGTTGGAGCGCGTGTTGAGCGGGGAGGTACGCGACGACAATATCCAGGCCAGGCGCGACGACCTGCCTAACCTGATCAGCGCCAGCTACAGCGAGGCCGAAGTCCAGATCATCACGGGGATCGTGGCCGATCTGATCCGCGTGAACACTTACTTCAATGAGGAGCTAACCCGGCAGGCCCAGTTGCAGGTGGCGGAGAACGTGCCGGTGGAGGTGCGCTCGTTTGCCCAGGGGCAGATGATCATCCGGGCCGGTGAGTTGGCTACAGCAGCCCACATTGAGGCGCTGGAGCAGTTCGACCTCTTGCAGCCGACTCGGCGCCGCATGGAGCGATTCCTGGGGGCGCTGCTGGTGACGGCACTGATTGCTGTCGTCCTGGGAACGTACCTGTGGAAATACTACCTGAAGGTCTTTCTTGACCCGTCCCTGATGGTCGTGTTGGGGGTGGCGTTCCTGGTCTTTCTGGGTAGCGTCAACCTGATAGGAGCAGAGGATCGGGTTCAGCCCTACTTCTTCCCCGCGTCGGCGTTGTCTCTGCTGGTGGCTACGCTGGTGGGGCACCAGTTCGCGATTGTGGTCAGCGTCTTTTTCGCTGCGATGGCCGGGCTGGTGACGGGAAATTCGCTGGAGTTCACCGTCTTGATCGGACTAACGGGGACGGTGGGCGTGCTGAGCCTGGATCGCACCGAGCGGCTCAATGCCTATTTTGTGGCGGGCCTGGCTGTCGCTGCCTGCGGAATTGGCACGGCGCTGTTCTTCGCTCTGCGGGGCGAGAGCGTGCCAGACCCGGTCATCGTGCTCTCGCAGGTGATCGGCTCGCTCGTCAATGGACTGCTCTCGGCGGCGGTGGGGTTGGCCGCGCTCTATGTAACCAGTAACGCCCTGAATATCCCCACCAGCCTGAAGCTCATCGAGCTAACGCAGCCCAATCACCCGCTGTTACAGCGGCTGCTGCGCGAAGCGCCGGGTACGTACCAGCACAGCTTGCAGGTAGCGAATCTGGCTGAGCTAGGCGCGCAGCGCGTGAACGCCAATGCCCCCCTGATGCGCGTGGCAGCGATGTACCATGACGTGGGCAAGATTCTCAACCCGCACTTCTTTGTGGAAAACCAGGCCGATGGGGTGAATCCGCACGATGCGCTCAACGATCCATTGCAGAGCGCCCGGATCATCATCGGGCATGTCGCCGAAGGGCTGCGCCTGGGCCGCCAGTACCGCCTGCCTTGCCGTATTCGCGACTTCATTTCCGAGCATCACGGGACGACCCAAGCTCTCTACTTCTATCGTAAGGCGCAAGAACAGGCTGGCGACCCGGAGTCGGTCGATCCCAGCGATTTCACCTACCCAGGGCCGCGCCCCCAGACGCGCGAGACGGCGATCCTTATGCTGGCTGATGGGTGCGAGAGCAGCGTGCGGGCGCGCCGTCCCCAGTCAAAAGAGCACATCGAAGAGACGGTCAACTACATCTTTGACGAGCGCCTGAGCAAAGGCCAACTGGATGAGAGCGGGCTGACGCTGAATGATCTCCACGCGCTGCGTGAAACGTTCCTGGCGGCGCTGCAAGGAGTCTTCCATCCCCGGATCGCCTATCCGGGCACACCGTCGCAGATGGCGCTCCCGGCGGAGACCGCAGCCCCGGTGTCTGGGGCAGAGCCGGTCGCGCCGCCAGCGCGTGCGGCGGCCCAGGAGGCGCAAGACAAACGGGAGGCGAGCAAACAGGGCGAAGAGCATCCCGTGCCGGGCAACTCGGCCCCGTCGCCCAAGAAGACCGGCACGGCGGCGGAACAGAAGACAGCGGGCAAAGGCGGGGGTGATGGCCAAGTACGCGATTAGCCTGGTGCGACAGGCTGTGCCAGCGGAACGGCTCCCAGTCCGGCGGCTGAAGCAGGCGGCGGCATGGGTGCTAGATCATCACAAGGTCGCGCTGGAAGCGGGGCTGAGCATCGTGGTGGCAGACGATGAGACGGTGCGCCAGTTGAACCGCCACTATCGCCAGGTTGACGCGCCGACTGATGTGCTGTCGTTCCCTGCGGACGAGGCTGGCGCGCCGCCTGGTGACGAGCCGCCCTATCTGGGCGATCTGATCCTGGCGCTGCCGACCATCCAACAGCAGGCCGAACGCGAAGGGCACTCGGTGAGCGACGAGCTGACGCTGGCTGTGATTCACGGCACGCTGCACCTGCTGGGCCATGATCATGACACGCCCGCGCACCAGGCCGCGATGTGGGCGGTGCAGGCCGAGGCGCTGCTGGCGATGGGGGTCAGCATCCGGGTACCAGAATTTGAGTTCCCGGCAGATGGTGAGCCGGACTCTGGCCGCGACATGAAGTCGTAGGCGCTGCAGAAAGGGGAAAGGGCTGTGCGTTACTATCGGCGATCCAGGCTGCGCTCAAGTCGTGGACATGTGCGCATGGACCCCTCGGCTCCCTGGTCTGGCCCTGCGTTGTGGGTGGGCGCGGCGGTTGTGGGGGTGATTCTGCTCATTCTGCTGATTTCGCAGGTGGTGCTACCCGCTTTCGAAAGCGAGAAAGCGCCACCCCATAACCGGACATGGCTGGAGTTCAAGTGGACGAGCGAGCCGATCAGCCCGGATGCCGTGCAAGGTCTGGGCGAGCGCCTGGCCGATAACAGCATTGACCGCGTGTACGTCGAAGCGGCGGCGTGGCTCTCCGACGGGACGCTGCTCTATGGGGAGTATGCGGAGCAGTTCGGCCAGGCATTACGCCAGGCGTACCCGAAAGTCGAGATTCTGCTCTGGCTGCGCATGACTGCCGAGCAGATCGCGAACGCAGACCAGCGCGAGGAGGTGGTGGCGCTGGCGCGCACAAGTGTGCACGAGTGGAAGTTCGATGGGGTGCAGCTCAACGGCTTTGGTGTCGTAAGCCAGAGTGAATCGTATATCGCCCTGCTGCGTGCGCTGGGTGAGGCGCTGGGCGAGGGGGTGCTGCTGTCGGTAACCGTCCCGCCCGATCGCATTCCGGCAGACCCCGACGTGCCGGCGAGTCCGGCGGGCGTGCCTGAATTGACCTGGGACGTGGGCTACAAGCAGCAGGTGGGTCTGCTCAACGTGGACGAGGCGGTTATCATGGCGCACGCCAGCGGGCTGAAGGACGCCGCCGAGTACGAGACGTGGGTGGCCTACCAGGTAGAGAGCTATGTGCAGGCGTTCGCCAGCCTGGATCGTCCGCCAGACCTGATCGTGGCCCTGCCCACGTATGACGCTGCGCCTGAGCACGACCCGGCGGTGGAGGACGTGCGTGCGGCGGCACGGGGTACGCATGAGGGAATCAAGCGGGCCGGCGAGGGCGCGAAGCTGGTCAAGGGCACGGGTCTGTATGAGTACAAGACGACCGACTCCCTGGAATGGCAGCTTTACGCAGAGCACTGGCTCGGCAAGAAGAAGTAATGTCTATGCTGGCTGTGTTCGGCACCAGGCGCGGGACGGGCAAATGCTCATCCCGCGCTTTCTTTTGCTGGCGGCGATGGCCTAGGTGTATGGCCGCTGCCGGTGGCAAGTGGCATTTGTCGCCGCATAAGGTGCCGAGTGGCGATTCGCTCCAGGTGCGAAACCTCATATACTAAGTATAAGCCACACCTACCATGATCGGCAGTACAGTTATCCTGGGTAGGGCTGACGGTACTAGGCCGATCAGACTAGATGATCAGGATGGTGTACGCGGCATGAACGAAACCGTGAACAAGATTCGGGTGCTGCTGATTGACGCGAACATCCTCTTCCGCAGCGGAATCGCCCGCCTGCTGGACTCCCAGCCTGATATTGCCGTGGTCGGCGAGACGGAAGATTGCCTGGAGGCGATTCGTCTGGCGAAATCGCTTGAGCCGGACGTGATGCTGCTCGACATCGAGATCAACGAGTGCGACGGCCCCACGCTGGTGCGGGCAGTCAAGAAACAGCTCCCGGACAGCCGCCTGGTCGTGCTCACCACCGACTGCCATGCGGACACGCTATTAGGGTGCGTGCTGGCCGGGGCCGACGGCTACTTGCAGAAGAACATCACGCCGGAGGCTCTGTTCGAGCATATACGTGGGCTGCTGCACGGCGAGGCGGCGATGGCGCCGGCTACGACGGCTGTGCTCATGAAGCGGCTGGCTACGAGCAACTGCACCCTGTGCCTGCGCGCGTCGCCGAATCCTAATCTGACTTTGCGCGAGTACGAGGTGCTCAGTCTGGTGGCGCGCGGCATGACGAACCGGCGCATCGGGGCGTTGCTGGACATCTCCGAAAACACGGTGCGCAATCATCTGGGCAGCATCTACCACAAGCTGAGGCTGAGCAACCGCCTGCAGGTGGCAGTCTACAGCGTGACTCATGGCATGGTAGATTTCGACAGCGCCGGATGAAGATAACTCCACCAAGCAAGGTGTCCCTACCATAGTCCATACCGACTAGTCCTGAGATGCAACTAGTTGGTATAGCTGATAGACCCCTCTCTTTCGCCCCTGCTACAATGAGGTTAGAGCGTTCTGCATCGCTGTACAGCCATGTAATTTATACAGTTACAGAACCGTGATCATTTCTGATCCAGCAGGAGGGAGGAAGGGAATATCAGCAAATACTGAAACTGAAAGTGCTAACGCCCGCCGAAATGTCTGTTTTTTGACGAGCATAGACTGCCCTGAGCGCCGATAGATACGTAGCAGACTTTCATGGACCAGGCTCACGGCAGCCTTGCTGTGTTGTGTGGTGGCTTAACGGCCAAGGAGGTAGGTTTCCCTTGACAACACGACAAGGACACACGTTCTTTGACCGGGTTGTGAAGGCCACGCCGGGGGGGGAACTGCTCGCTAAGTGCCTGCAATGCGGATCGTGTGGGGGATCGTGCCCGTCCGGGGCAGATATGGACCACACGCCGCGCGCGCTCTTCGCCATGATCAATGCTGGCATGGAGAACGAGGTATTGAGCAGCAACACGCCCTGGTACTGTGTTTCGTGCTACGCTTGCACGACCCGGTGCCCGCAGCAAATCCCGATTACTGACCTAATGTATACCCTGAAAGAAATGGCGATCCGTGCCGGACGCTACGAGCACCCTCACGTAGCCAAGTTTTCCGAGACATTCATCGGCTTTGTGGAGCAGCGCGGGCGCAGCTTCGAGGTTGGCCTGGCTACGCGCTATCACCTCTTCCACCACCCTCAGCAGGTGGTCAAGCTGGGGCTGATGGGCATGGGGATGCTGCGCCGCAACCGGCTGCCGCTTCGCCCCAGGTCCATCCGCGAGACGGATCAACTGCAAGCGATCCTGGCTGAGGCGAAAGCCATCGCCGCCAAGGAGGTGGAGGCATGACCGCGACTCGCTACCCGTACTATCCGGGCTGCTCGCTACAGCACCGGTCGCACGCCTACGAGCGCTCTGCCGAGGCGGTAGCTCGCGCGCTGGGGTTTGAGCTGGTGGAGATGGACGACTGGAACTGCTGCGGAGCGACCGAATACTTCTCCGTGAACCGGTTGCCAGCCTACGCGCTGGTGGCGCGCAACCTGGCCCTGGCCGCAGAGCAGGGGGCGGCGGAGCTTATCGTGCCGTGCAGCGCTTGCTTCCTGAACCTGCACAAGACCGACAAGAACATGGGGCGCTACCCCAAGCTGGGCGAGCGGGTCAACCAGGCATTGGCTGCCGGTAAGCTGCACTACGAGCCGGGCACGGTCAAGGTTCGGCACCTGCTGGAGATGGTGATCAATGACATCGGCAACGACCGGCTCAAGGAGCGTACGCGGCGGCCTCTCTACGGGCTGAAGCTGGCGGCTTACTACGGGTGCCTCGTTGCCCGGCCCGACAGCATTTTCGATAGCACCGAGCAGCCGACGGCGATGGACAAGATGCTGGAGATGCTCGGCGCACAGGCAACACCGTTTGCCCTCAAGACGTTCTGCTGTGGCGGGCACATGACCCAGATCAGCGAGGATACCGCGTTTGAGATGATCCACCGGATTGTCCAGAACGCAGCGCAAAGCGGGGCAGATGCCATCGTCACGATCTGCCCGATGTGTCAGCTTAACCTGGATGTGTACCAGGAAGCGGCCAACCGCTACTTCGACACGGACTACCAGGTGCCTGTGCTCTACTTCACGCAGGTGCTCGGCCTGGCACTGGGACTGACGCCGAAAGAGCTTGGCTTCGGCCAGGAATTCGTAGACGCCCGGCCTGTGCTGGACAAAATCCAGGACGTGCCGCCGCCCCGCGCTACGCCTGCACGGCGTCCGAAGAACGCGCTGCCCATGCCTACCATGCCGGAATAGGAGGGCACCATGAACGAACCAAGAGTTGGAGTATACGTCTGTCACTGCGGACACAACATCGCCGGTACGGTGGACGTGGAGCATGTTGCCGAATGGGCGATGGGCCTGCCTAATGTGGTTGTCTCGCGCGACAACAAGTTCATGTGCGCCAGCACCGGGCAGGAGCAGGTCGAGCAGGACATCAAGGAGTTCGAACTCACCCATGTGGTGGTGGCCTCGTGCTCGCCACACATGCACGAGAAGACTTTCCGTAATGCGTGCGCGCGTGCTGGCCTGAACCCGTACCTGTTCGAGATGGCCAACATCCGCGAGCACGCTTCGTGGGTGCATCCCGATGACCGGGATGGCGCGACCAACAAGGCCAAAGCCCTGGTCAGCGCGGCGGTGCACCGGGTGGTACACCATCAGCCGCTGGAGCCGATGAAGGTCTCGATCCGGCCTGAGACGCTCGTTGTCGGCGGGGGAATCGCTGGCATCCAGGCGGCGCTGGAGATCGCCGACGCCGGCTATCACGTCTACCTGGTGGAACGGGAGCCGAGCATTGGCGGGCATATGGCCATGTTCGACAAGACGTTCCCGACGCTGGACTGCTCGGCGTGCATCCTGACGCCGAAGATGTTCGACGCGGGGGGGCACCCCAACATCACCTTGCTGAGCTACAGCGAGGTGGAGCGCGTGGATGGCTACGTGGGCAACTTCACCGTGCAGGTGCGCAAGAAGGCGCGCAAGGTGGATCAGACCCTGTGCACCGGCTGCGGCTCGTGCTGGGAGAAGTGCCCGATAAAGGTCATTGACACCGTGTTTGAGGCGGGGCTGGGCCATCGTAAGGCGATCTACCGCCCCTTCCCGCAGGCGGTGCCCAAGTATCCGGTCATTGATGTCGAGAACTGCACGTACTTCAAGACCGGCAAATGCCGGATGTGCGAGAAGGTCTGCCCGACCAACGCCATCCGCTTCGACATGGAAGACGAGATCGTCGAACTGCAAGTGGGCAACATCATCCTGGCGACGGGCTTCAAGCTGTTCGACGCGCGGCGCATCCCGCAGTACGGCTTCGGGCGGCTGGAAAACGTGTTCACCAGCCTGGAGTTCGAGCGCCTGACGAATGCGGCTGGGCCGACCGAGGGCAGGGTGGTGCTGCGTGATGGTGAGACGGTGCCGCAGTCGGTGGCGATCATCCACTGTGTGGGCAGCCGCGACAGCAACTACAACACGCACTGCTCAGCGATCTGCTGCATGTCGTCGCTCAAGTTCGCCCATCTGGTGATGGAGAAGACGCAGGCTAGGGTCTACAACTTCTACATTGACATGCGCCCGACCCATAAGGGATACGAAGAGTTCTATCACCGCATCATGGGCGAAGGGGTGCAGTTCATTCGCGGCAAGGTGTCAGAGATCACCGACGTGACGCGCACCCCCGAAGAAGACGGTAAGCTGGTTGTGGTCTGTGAGGACACGCTGCTCGGCAAGCCGCGCCGGGTGCCTGTAGACATGGTTATCCTGGCGGCAGGGCTGGAACCGCGCGCCGATGCCCAGGCAGTGGGCTACATGTTCGGCGTGGGCTGCGGCGACACGGGCTTCTTCACCGAGCGGCACCCCAAGCTCGACCCGGTGGCGACGGTGACCGAAGGCGTGTTCATCGCTGGCACGTGCCAGGGAGCCAAGGACATTCCGGACAGTGTGGCGCAGGGCGCTGCGGCGGCGGCGCGCGTGCTGGGCACGATCAGCCGGCGCGAGGTCTCGCTGGAGCCAATCTATGCCTCGATTGATGAGGAACACTGCTCTGGCTGCCGTATCTGCAACAACATGTGCCCCTACCACGCCATTGACTTCATCGAAGAAGAGGGCGTGTCGCGGGTGAACCCGGCGCTATGCAAGGGCTGCGGTACATGTGTGGCCGCATGCCCCAGCCAGGTGATCACCGGGGCGCACTTCACCTTCGACCAGTTGATGGCCGAGATTGACGGCATTCTGGTTGACGTGATGTCCGACCGGCCCGTCGTCGAAGCAGTGTGATGAGGAGCATGGTGCGATGAGTGATAACGGAACATTCACGCCCGTCATCGTGGGCTTCCTGTGCAACTGGTGCTCCTATCGCGCGGCTGACCTGGCCGGAACCTCACGGATGGGCTATCCGGCGACACTGCGCGATATCCGCATCATGTGCACGGGACGGCTCGATCCCACCTTTGTGCTGCGTGCGTTACAGAAGGGGGCCGATGGCGTGCTGATCATGGGCTGCCACCCTGGGCAGTGTCACTACCAGGAAGGCAACTACAAGGCCATTCGCCGCTTCGCGCTGCTGCGGCGCACGCTGCGCCAACTGGGTATCGAAGACGAGCGTGTGCAGCTTCACTGGGCATCTGCTGCCGAGGGCGTGCAGTTCGCCAAGACGGTGGCGCGCGTCACCGAGCAGATCAGGCAGCTTGGCCCGCTCGACTGGAAGCATAACTGGCCGAATGAAGACCCGTATGCTGTGGAGGAGGCCATCCATGAGTAACCAGAAACCGAAGCTGGCGCTGTACTGGGCCTCGTCTTGCGGCGGCTGCGAGATCGCGGTGCTGGGGCTGCACGAGAAGATTCTGAACGTGGCCGAGGCGTTTGACATCGTCTTCTGGCCGTGCGTGATGGACTTCAAGTACGCCGATGTCGAAGCGATGGAAGACGGCGAGATTGACGTGTGCCTGTTCAATGGCGCAATCCGCAACGACGAAAACGCACACATGGCGCACTTGCTGCGCCAGAAGTCGAAGGTGCTGGTTGCCTTCGGCGCGTGCTCGTATGGCGGATCAATGCCTGGCCTGGCCAACTTCGCCGACCGTGAGGCCATGTACCAGTGGATCTACTTCGACTCGCCCAGCACGGTCAACCCGGACGGCATCGTGCCGCAGAAGCGCACCGATGTGCCGGAAGGCGAGCTGAGGCTGCCGGGCTTCTGGAACACGGTCAAGACGCTGGCGCAGGTGGTGCCGGTGGACTGCTTCCTACCGGAGCTTGCCCTCCAGGCGTCGTCCATCGAGATCGCCGTCAACGCGATTGTGTCCGGTGAGCTTCGCCGCCGGGGTCGGTGATCGGCTGATGTGACCGTGTGCGATGAGTGCCCGCGCAAGAAGAGCGAGAAGAAGATCAAGCGCTTCTATCGCCCGCAGGAGATCATCTGATCCGGACATCTGCTTGCTGGAGCAGGGTTGTTCTGCGCCGGGATCGCCACTCGCTGCGGCGCGAAGTGCCCGCAATTGGGCTTCGGCTGTCGTGGCTGCTACGGCCCGAATGAGGGCGTGCTCGATCACGGGGCGAAGATCCTCACCGGCATCGCCTCGGTGATTGACGCGATGACCAGTGAAGAGGCCCGAAGCGATCTTCGACACGCTGCCGATCCTGCGGGTACTTCTACCGCTTCCATCTGCCCGATTCCCTGCTTCGCCGCAAAGCGCGCGGCGACGGCAAACGCCAGCCGGTCGGTGAGACCAGCCAGCGTGAGCCGGTGTAGCCAGGAGGAAGACGATGACACGCATTTCCGGTGACCCGATCACCCGTCTCGAAGGGCACGGCAAGATCGAGATCTTCCTGGACGCACAGGGCAATGTGGATATACTACTTCCAGTTCCTGAGCTACGTGGGTTTGAAGTGTTCTGCGTGGGACGCCCGGTTGAAAGTGCCTTTCTGACCAGCCGCATCTGTGGTGTATGTCCAGAGGCGCATCTCATGGCCGCCGCCAAAGCGTGCGATGCAGTCTATAAGGAGTCGAAAAGTGCCGCCGGCGGGCAGAAGCTGCGCGGTACTCTACATGTCGTTCTTCGTCACAGATCACACCACGCGCTTCTGCACACTGGGCAGGCAGACTTTGTAGTTGGGCCGGTTGCGCGCGTCATGAGCGCAACATCCTGGGCGTCATCGCCAAGGTGGGGCTGGAGATCGGCGGGCAGGTGATTGACACGCGCAAGCGCAATCACCATGATCCGAATGATCGGCGGGCGTCCAATCCACCCCGTGGCTGCGATCCCCGGCGGGATGAGCCATCCGATCACCGAGGAGCAGCGCCAGGAGATCATCGCCATCGCGCGCAAGAATGTCAGTTCGGCCAGTTCACGATCAGCTGTTCACAAGCATCGTGCTGAAGAACACAGACTACGTAGACCTGATCACCAGCGACGGCTACACGCAGAAGACGTACTACATGGGGCGCTGGTTGACAGCAACAACCGCCTCAACTTCTACGATGGCAAGGTGCGCGTGGTGGGGCCGGACGGGGTGGAGCACTGCAAGTACGCGCCGAACGACTACCGCGAGTACGTCGCCGAGCGGGTCGAACCCTGGTCGCGCACCTCAAGTTCCCGTATCTGAAGAGGTCGGCTGGAAGGGCTTTAGCGATGGCAAAGACAGCGGAATCTACTGTGCGGCCGCCACTCGCGCGGCTCAACGCGGCGGATGGCCTGGCGACTCCGCTGGCGCAGGCCGAGTACGAGCGCATGTACGAGACGCTCGGCGGCAAGCCGGTGCACCATACTCTGGCGACGCACTGGGCGCGCATCATCGAGTTGCAGTATGCTGCCGAGCACATGCTGGAACTGGCCGAGGACCCGGAAGTGGCGAGCCGTGACATACGGGCCATCCCTAAGGCAACGCCATCAGAAGGCGTCGGGATCGTCGAAGCGCCGCGTGGCACGCTCACCCATCACTACATCACGGACGAGAAGGGCATCCTGCAGAAAGCGAACCTGATCGTCGGGACGACCAATAACTATGCCCCGATGTACTTGAGCATTCGCAAGGCGGCGGAGGCCCTGATCCAGAACGGCAAGGTGAATGACGGCATCTTGAACAAGATCGAGATGGCGTTCCGGGCCTACGATCCGTGCCTGTCGTGCGCCACGCACACGCTGCCAGGGCAGATGCCGCTGGAGCTGGTTGTGCGTAATCAGGGTGGTGAAGTGGTTCACCACACCAGCCAGTATGTTGCGCCGGAGTTGTTGGCGCAGTTCGAATAGGAGTTGATGGATGGCCGGACAGTCTGGCGGCACGGTGGTCATTGGCTTGGGCAACCCGATTCTGTCCGATGATGGCATCGGGTGGCAGGTGACCGGACGGGTACGCCAGATGTTGGATGGTCAGGGGCACAGCGGCAGCTCGTCCGCGCGCGACTCGGTGCATGTTACGGAGGCGTGTGTGGGCGGGCTGTCGCTGGCGGAGATGCTCGTCGGCTATGAGTACGCGGTGATCGTTGATGCGATCATGACAGGGAACGCTCCGCCTGGCACTGTTCACCAACTGAAGCTGGGGGACTTGCCAGGGACGCTGAATATGGCGTCAGCGCATGACACGAATCTCCCCACTGCCTTGCGTACGTTGCGCCGCTACGGTGCGCAGGTGCCCGCCGACGAGGACATAGACATCATCGCGGTTGAGGCCCAGGACGTGTGGACGTTTCGGGAGGAGTGCACGCCGGAAGTTCAGGCTGGCCTTCCAGAGGCGGTGCGCGTGGTTTTGGGGCTGGTTCGGACCTAGCAGCGCCGATTGTTTTGTGCAGGGGAGAGCAATAGCCAGAATGGGCCTTGACATGCCCTGGTATGTTGCTATAATGCTGCCCTGCTCGGCCAAGCCCAAAGGACGAATGTCCGAGCGGCAACTTGAGAACTGACGGTTCGCCCCTTGCGAGTGCCCCGGTAATGTGCTAAGATAGGGGTGCGCTCATGAGAGCGAGAGTGGGTTGTGCAACGAGCTTGACCCACTGCGAACCGGGAGGCAAGAGACACGGAATTCGCTAGAGGTAGTGTTAGCTGAATGAAGTGTCTTGGCCGGCGGAAGCCGGGCTTTTGTCTCGGTGCCCCTTAACAACAGCATAGTGACAGGAAGCAGTAAGTGCGAGCACCTGAGAGGAAGCATCAATCTCGCGAAGGGATTGATGAGAGCAGTGAATACGGAGAGTTTGATCCTGGCTCAGGATGAACGCTGGCGGCGTGCCTAATACATGCAAGTCGAACGAGAGCCCTAATTTCGATTAGGGTGAGAGTGGCGAACGGGTGAGTAACACATGGCTGACCTGCCCCTCAGAGGGGGACAACCGCTGGAAACGGTGGCTAATACCCCATACGCTCATCCGGGTTAGAGGCTGGATGAGGAAAGGCGCTAGTGCTGAGGGAGGGGGCTGTGGCCCATCAGCTAGTTGGTAGGGTAACGGCCTACCAAGGCGAGGACGGGTAGGGGACCTGAGAGGGTGACCCCCCACACGGGCACTGAGAGACGGGCCCGACTCCTACGGGAGGCAGCAGTAAGGGATATTGCGCCAATGGGCGAAAGCCTGACGCAGCAACGCCGCGTGCGGGATGACGGCCTTCGGGTTGTAAACCGCTTTTCCGGGGGAAGAGGGAGGACGGTACCCTGGGAATAAGTCTCGGCTAACTACGTGCCAGCAGCCGCGGTAAAACGTAGGAGGCGAGCGTTATCCGGATTTACTGGGTGTAAAGCGCGTGCAGGCGGTTTAGCAAGTCGTGCGTGAAAGCGCTCTGGCTCAACCGGGCGAGGACGTGCGGAACTGCTGAACTAGAGGCAGGTAGAGGCGTGTGGAATTCCGGGTGTAGTGGTGAAATGCGTAGAGATCCGGAGGAACACCAGTGGCGAAGGCGACGCGCTGGGCCTGACCTGACGCTAAGACGCGAAAGCATGGGGAGCGAACGGGATTAGAAACCCCGGTAGTCCATGCTGTAAACGATGCGGACTAGGTGTGGCGGTGAGGAGCCGCTGTGCCGCAGCCAACGTGATAAGTCCGCCACCTGGGGAGTACGGCCGCAAGGTTAAAACTCAAAGGAATTGACGGGGGCCCGCACAAGCAGCGGAGCGTGTGGTTTAATTCGAGGCTACACGAAGAACCTTACCTGGGCTTGACATGGCGGTAGTAGCGACCTGAAAGGGGAGCGACCTTCGGGAGCCGTCACAGGTGCTGCATGGCTGTCGTCAGCTCGTGTCGTGAGATGTTCGGTTAAGTCCGGTAACGAGCGCAACCCTCGCCGTCAGTTACAAGTGTCTGGCGGGACTGCCCGTTGAACGCGGGAGGAAGGTGGGGATGACGTCAAGTCAGCATGGCCTTTATGTCCAGGGCTACACACACGCTACAATGGCCGGCACAACGGGTAGCCAACCTGCGAGGGGGAGCCAATCCAGGAAAGCCGGTCTCAGTTCGGATTGCAGGCTGCAACCCGCCTGCATGAAGTCGGAGTTGCTAGTAAACGCGCATCAGCCATGGCGCGTTGAATACGTTCCCGGGCCTTGTACACACCGCCCGTCACGTCATGGGAGCTGGTCATGCCTGAAGTCGGTGGGCTAACCGCAAGGAGGCAGCCGCCAAAGGCAGGGCTGGTGACTGGGACGAAGTCGTAACAAGGTAGCTGTACCGGAAGGTGCGGCTGGATCACCTCCTTTCTAAGAGAGAAGGCGGGATACGGGAGTATCCTGCCGGACGCACGAGCGGTTTCCTGTCACTGAGCTGGGGTTAAGGGCTGAGGAGGCGGTCGCTATCAGCCAACAGCTTGAGCGGGTCTGTAGCTCAGTTGGTTAGAGCACTCGCCTGATAAGCGAGAGGTCAGCCGTTCGAGGCGGCTCAGACCCACAAGGGAGGGGGCCGAGGGGACGTAGCTCAGCAGGGAGAGCGCCTGCTTTGCAAGCAGGAAGTCAGGGGTTCGAGTCCCCTCGTCTCCATGGGGGAGCAGGTTGATGTCAGTTCTCAGAGGAGGACTGGGGAGTGGGCGGCGACCGCTGAGCACCAACGACCAACAACCAACAACCAATAACTAAGAACCGACGACCGAAGGGTCAGCGCCCGGTGGGTGGGAGCAAGGGGACTTGCTAGCAGCCACGGGGTGCGAACTCCGAGCACGTTACCAAGTGAATATGCAAGCGGAAAGCGCAAGAACATCAATTTCTCCGTATCACATGTAGGATAAGCTACGAAGGGCATACGGGGGATGCCTAGGCGCCAGTTGCCGAAGAAGGACGTGGTACACTGCGAAAAGCTCCGGTGAGGGGTGTGCACCCGCAAGAGCCGGAGATGTCCGAATGGGGAAACCCGCGTGGGGGAATGCCTGCGCAGCGTCTGGTGAACACATAGCCAGGCGCGGGGAACCCGGGGAACTGAAACATCTCAGTACCCGGAGGAAAAGAGAGAATTCCCTGAGTAGTGGCGAGCGAAAGGGGAGGAGCCTAAACCCAGCGGCAAGCTGCTGGGGGTTGAAGGGCAAGGCGGAACGCTGCGGAAGCGGAGTCGAACGGTGTGGGAAAGCCGGCCAGAGACGGTGAGAGCCCGGTAGACGGACGTGGAAGCGGGGGGCCTTGTTCCTGAGTACCACGGGGCACGCTAACCCTGTGGGAAGCTGGGGCGTCCACGCTCCAAGGCTAAATACGACTGGTGACCGATAGCGGACAAGTACCGTGAGGGAAAGGTGAAAAGAACCCCGGTGAGGGGAGTGAAAGAGAATCTGAAACCGTATGCCTACAAGCAGTCAGAGGCCCGTGAGGGCTGATGGCGTGCCTCTTGGAGAATGAGCCAGCGAGTTAATCTCTGTGGCGAGGTTAAGGGAGAGACACCCGGAGCCGAAGCGAAAGCGAGTCTGAAGAGGGCGAGGAGTCGCAGGGATTAGACACGAAACCAGGTGAGCTACCCATGGCCAGGCTGAAGCGACGCTAACCCGTCGTGGAGGGCCGAACCTTTCAACGTTGCAAAGTTGAGGGATGAGCTGTGGGTAGGGGTGATATGCCAAACGAACCTGGAGATAGCTTGTTCTCCCCGAAATAGCTTTAGGGCTAGCGTTGCGTGGACTGTGCGGGAGGTAAAGCACTGGATGGGCTAGGGGCCGCAAGGTTACCAAACCCAACCAAACTCAGAATGCCCGTACAGGGGCGCGGCAGTCGGACTACGGGAGATGAGTTTCGTAGTCGAGAGGGAAACAGCCCAGACCCACAGCTAAGGTCCTCGAATGCAGGCTCAGTGGCAAACGAGGTGGGAGTGTACAGACAGCCAGGAGGTTGGCTCAGAAGCAGCCACCCTTTAAAGAGTGCGTAATAGCTCACTGGTCAAACGCTCCTGCGCGGATAATGTAACGGGGCTAAGCCTGCTACCGAAGCTTGGGGTGCCCGCGAGGGCGCAGTAGGGGAGCGTTCTGGGAGCGGAGAAGCACGTCTGGCAAGGGCGTGTGGAGCGACCAGAAGTGAGAATGCTGGCATGAGTAGCGAGAAACATGTGAGAACCATGTTCGCCGGAAGTCTAAGGGTTCCGACGGAAGGTCAGTCCGCGTCGGGTTAGTCGGGCCTAAGCCGAGGCTGAGAAGCGTAGGCGATGGACAACAGGTGAATAATCCTGTACCACCTGGAGGGAGCGAAGGAGGGACGCCGCGGGGTAGCTCAGCCGCCGCAGTGGATGGCGGTGCGAAGCGAGATAGCCGATGAAGGGGAAGGGAAATCCGCCCTGGAGGTGAAGGCGCGAGCGCGGAGCCTACGGGCCACAAGTGAGCGAGCCAGACGGCCGAGAAAAGCTTCTAAGTGATGAACTCCGGGTGACCGTACCGCAAACCGACACAGGTAGACGGGTAGAGGATACCAAGGCGAACGGGAGAACCCTCGTTAAGGAACTAGGCAAAATGGCCCCGTAACTTCGGGAGAAGGGGCGCCCCCTGCTGGGGGGCCGCAGTGAAAGGGCTCTGCCGACTGTTTAACAAAAGCACAGGTCTCTGCAAACGCGAAAGCGGACGTATAGGGGCTGACGCCTGCCCAGTGCCGGAAGGTTAAGGGGACGGGTTAGCGCAAGCGAAGCTCGGAACCGAAGCCCCGGTGAACGGCGGCCGTAACTATAACGGTCCTAAGGTAGCGAAATTCCTTGTCGGGTAAGTTCCGACCCGCACGAATGGCGTAACGAGCGGAGCACTGTCTCAACGAGGGGCCCGGCGAAATTGAAATACGTGTGAAGATGCGCGTTACCCGCAGCAGGACAAAAAGACCCCGTGGAGCTTTACTACAACTTGCTATGGCGTTAGGGCTTGGCTTGTGCAGGATAGCTGGGAGGCAGAGAAGCTGGGACGACAGTCTCGGTGGAGCCAAAGGTGAGATACCAGCCTGGCGAAGTCTTGGCCCTAACCGTACACCGTGAACCGGGTACGGGACAGTGGCAGGCGGGTAGTTTGACTGGGGCGGTCGCCTCCGAAAGGGTAACGGAGGCGCCCAAAGGTGCCCTCAGGGTGAATGGAAACCACCCAAAGAGTGTAAAGGCAGAAGGGCGCTTGACTGCGAGGCCTACGAGCCGAGCAGAGCCGAAAGGCGGGCTTAGTGATCCCACGGTACCGAGTGGAAGGGCCGTGGCTTACCGGATAAAAGCTACCCCGGGGATAACAGGCTAGTCTGGTCCAAGAGTTCACATCGACGACCAGGCTCGGCACCTCGATGTCGGCTCATCGCATCCTGGGGCTGGATCAGGTCCCAAGGGTTGGGCTGTTCGCCCATTAAAGCGGTACGTGAGCTGGGTTCAGACCGTCGTGAGACAGGTCGGTCTCTATCCGCTGTGGGCGCAAGGAGGTTGAGGGGAGCTGCCCCTAGTACGAGAGGACCGGGGTGGACGCAGCGCTGGTGTGCCGGTTGTCACGCCCGTGGCATAGCCGGGTAGCTACCTGCGGAACAGAGAACCGCTGAAAGCATCTAAGCGGGAAGCTGACCTCAAGATGAGCCTCCTCACCGGGAAACCGGGTAAGACCGCTGGGAGACGACCAGCTAGATAGGCCGGGCGTGGAAGCGTCGCAAGGCGCGCAGCGAACCGGTACTAAGGGTCGAGGGCTTATCCTCCGTGATACGGAGAAGTGGGTGTTCTTGGGCAGGGCTTGCATCTTCACGATGAAGAGTCTACAGCAGGCCAGTGAGTTGGTGGCTAGAGCGGTGGGGGTACACGCGGACCCATCTCGAACCCGGTCGTTAAGCCCACCCGCGCCGATGGTACTGGGGGGGCAGCCCCCTGGGAGAGTAGGTCGTTGCCAACCCTCTGGCCTGTTGCCTTTTTAGGTGCCCGCGTCACACCCTCTAAGATGACACACTACAAGGTGACTGTGCGCCTGTTCTACATTAATCCCCGAAGCTGCGAAGCTCATACCTTCACCAGTAGTGATTCACACAATCTCCAGTAACTCAATCTCCCGTACCAAGCGCGGACATGCCGCTTGCGCATTCCAGACGACCTGCGGTATCTGTGCCCAGAGTTGTTCGTCCGCTGACGGTTTGACACCGCTTGGCCTTTATGCTAATCTCTGAAATACTTGTTCTAATCGGAACAATTAGCGCGACACCAACCGCGTAATAGGGAGCTTGTTACCGTGCCATCAGACTTCGCCCCCATGGTCTCGCTGCTGGTCCTTGCTGTTGCTGTCAGCGTCCTCATTGTTTTCATGTCGCGCCTGCTGGGGCCGTTCCGCCCAACGGCGCGCAAGCTTGCCCCCTATGAAAGCGGTATGCAGCCCTATGGGGAGGCGATCCGGCGTATTCCTGTGAGATTCTACCGGGTCGCAGTGCTGTTCATCCTGTTCGATATCGAAGTCATCTTCTTCCTGCCCTGGGCGGTGGTATTCCGCGACTATGGCCTCTACGGCCTGGCTGTGATGGGCGCGTTCTTCTTCGTGCTGACGGTCGGCTTTGTGTACGAATGGAAGGTCGGAGGGCTGGAATGGGAGTGACATCGAAGCTGGGCGACCTGGGGGTCGTCACCTTCCGGCTGGAAGACGCAGTGAACTGGGCGCGGACGCGGGCCATGTGGCCGATGCTGTTTGGCCTGGCCTGCTGCGCTATCGAGATGATGAGCACCCAGGCATCTGTCTATGATCTATCGCGGTTTGGGATGGAACTCATGCGGCCCAGTCCCCGCCAGAGCGACCTGATGATCGTCGCGGGCCGTGTGACGCGCAAGATGGCGCCGGTGCTGCGCCAACTGTACGATCAGATGCCCGACCCGAAGTGGGTGATCAGCATGGGCGACTGTGCGTCCTGCGGTGGCGTCTTCAATAACTACGCTATCGTGCAGGGCGTGGACGAAATTGTCCCCGTTGACGTGTATATTGCCGGCTGTCCTCCCCGGCCAGAGCAGTTGATTCACGGCATCATCACGCTGCACGAGCGCGTGAAGCAGGAACGGATTACCGACTGGGCGTGAAGGCGCTCGCCAGTCTGTGGGCTGGCGGTGATGGAGAGTTGGCGACCATGCTTGATCCGGTTGAGGCCCTGACCAGCGCGTTTCCGCAGGCTGTGGAAGACACGCAAGAGTTTCGCGGCGAGATCACGGTGATCGTGGATGCGGAGAGCATTGTCGAAGTGTGCCATTACTGCCGCGACACCAAGGGGCTTGAGTACAATTTCCTGTCCGATGTGGCCGGGGTGGATTATCACCCGCAAGAGCCGCGTTTCGCCGTGTCGTATCACCTGTATTCGATGGTGTACAACCGGTCGCTGCGGCTGAAGGTTTACCTGTCTGGCGACGAGCCTGCGCTTCCAAGTGTGACCGGATTGTTCCCAGCGGCGAACTGGCCGGAACGGGAAATCTATGACCTTTTCGGCGTGGTCTTCACCGGACACCCCGACCTGCGTCGCCTTTTGATGCCGGATGGTTGGGATGGGCACCCGCTGCGCAAGGACTATCCGCTCGGATATGAGACGGTGCAGTTCTCCTTCAACTTCGACGAAGTTGACAAGCACAAGCCATACGCCCGCGAGTAGAGCGGCGATCCTTGATCGTTGGAGCGAGGGTGAATGAGCGGTCTACAAGACAGTGTGTGGGCAGGTGATATTCAGCAGCTTGAAGGGCTGGTCTCTGAGCGCGCACTCAGCGGCGAGACGATAGTTCTGAATATGGGGCCTCAGCATCCCAGCACGCATGGCGTGCTGCGGCTGATGCTGGAGCTTGACGGCGAGATGGTCGTCAACTGTGTGCCGGACATTGGGTATCTGCACACAGGCATTGAGAAGAATATGGAGGCCAAGCAGTACGAGAAGGCGATCACAATGACCGATCGCATGGACTACCTCAACCCGCTGGGCAACAACCTCGTCTACTGCCTGGCTATCGAGAAGATCATTGGCCTCGATGTACCCCCCAGGGCGCAATACCTGCGCGTGCTGCTGGCCGAACTGACGCGCATCAACAGCCACCTGGTGTGGCTGGGCACTCATGCGCTGGACATTGGCGCAATGAGCATGTTCCTGTACTGCTTCCGCGAGCGCGAGAAGATACTCGATATCTTCGAGATGGTCTCCGGCCAGCGCATGATGAGCACGTACTTCCGGCCCGGCGGCCTGTGGCGCGACGTGCCGGAGGAGTTCGAGCCAGCGGTGCGGGACTTCATCAGCTATTTCCCGGCGCGAGTTGACGACTACGAGCGGCTGCTGACGGACAATCCGCTGTGGCTGGATCGCACGCAGGGCATCGGGTTCCTGTCGGCGCAGGATGCTGTCGCCCTCGGCTGCACGGGGCCGACGCTGCGCGGGTCGGGCGTCAACTGGGATATTCGCAAGGCCATCCCGTACAGCAGCTACGAGCATTTCGAATTCGATGTGCCGCTCGGCCAGCATGGAGATGTGTACGACCGCTACCTGATTCGCGTCGAGGAGATGCGCCAGAGCTTGCGCATCGTGCAGCAGGCGATGGCCAAGCTGCCAGGCGGCCCGGTGCGCTCGAACAACCGGAAATATGTCCCGCCGCCGCGTTCGGAGCTAGGCACGAGCATGGAAGCGGTCATTCACCACTTCAAGCTATGGACGGAAGGATTCCGCCCGCCGGAAGGGGAAGTGTACGTGCGGGTCGAGAGTCCGCGCGGCGAGCTGGGCTGCTACCTGATCAGCGACGGTAGCCCGAAGCCCTGGCGCGTGCACTTCCGCACGCCGAGCTTTGTTCACCTGAGCGCGCTGCCTCATATGGCCAAGGGGTATCTCATCGCTGACCTGGTGGCCATCATCGGTACGATTGACATTGTGCTAGGCGACGCCGACCGTTGATGGCTGGCCCGGACTAGCGAGCACCAGAACGGGAGTAGTGGCGTGCTGGCTGAGAAACATGCTGAGCGGATCGAGAAGATCTTCGCCAAGTACCCGGACAAGCGCTCTGGGGTGATGGAGCTGCTCTACCTGGCGCAGGAGGAGTATGGCTGGCTCTCGGAAGAGGTGCTGCGCGAGGTCGCCCAGTTATGCGACATTGATCCGACCCAGGTGCAGTCCATTGCCGGGTTCTACACGATGTATTCCGAGAAGCCCAAGGGCAAGTTCTGGCTGCAAGTGTGCACTGACTTGCCGTGCGCGCTGCGCGGTGCTGATCATTTCTACAGCGAATTGTGCGCCTATCTGGGGTTGGGTGAAGACGGAGGGACGACGGAGGATGGGCTGTTCACTGTCGAGCCGGTGATGTGCCTGGCTGCGTGCGACAAAGCGCCCGTGCTTCAGTGCAATTTCCACTATCACGAGAACCTGGACCTGGAGAAGGTCAAGGTGCTCGTCAAGCAGTGGCGGGCCGAAGCGAGCCGGGACGACGGCGGGAACGGGTGACGCGGGCCGATGGCCGCAGGCAACGAGTTCGATCTGGTGATTCTGTCCGCCGCTGACTATGACAGCGTGATCGCGCTCTGGCGGCAGGCCGGGCTGCACACCCGCCCGGCGGGGCGTGACAGCGTGGAGCAGTTCGCCCGGCAGCTTGCCGGGGGCGCGCAGACGGTGTTGGGCCTGCGCGCGGAGGGGATGCTTGTCGGGGTCGCGGTAGTGACTCAGGACGGGCGCAAGGGCTGGATCAACCGACTGGCAGTGCACCCGGACTTCCGCCGACGGGGTGCCGGCAAGCGTCTGATTGCTGAGGCGGAGTGCCGGCTGCACGCGCAGGGAATAGGGATCGTGGCGGCGCTGGTCGAAGACTGGAACACGTCCAGCCTGGCGCTATTTCAAGGGGCCGGTTACACGCTGCATCCAGACATTCACTACCTGACCAAGCGGGACAATGACGAGGTTTGAACAGGGCGTTGGCAGCGACTCACTCACTATCGCGGAAAACCCACAAAGGGACGGGGTTCTGAGGACAATGGCACACATTCTGCTGCGCAACCGTGATGTAGCCGACATCTGGCAGCTCGATACCTACGTGGCGAACGGCGGTTACGACGCCCTGAAGCGTGCGGTGAACGATCTGTCGCCTGACGAAGTGATCCAGATCGTCTCGGCGTCCAACTTGCGCGGGCGGGGCGGTGCGGGATTCCCGACGGGGCGAAAATGGTCGTTCATCGCCAAAGACGCGCCGGTGAAGTACGTGACAGTCAACGCCGACGAGAGCGAGCCGGGAACGTTCAAAGACCGCGAGTTGCTGGAGAAGAATCCGCACCAGGTGATCGAAGGCGCACTGATCGCGGCCTATGCCATCCAGGCGACCGCTGTCTACATCTACTGTCGTGGGGAATTCTGGGACATAGCCCATGCGCTGGAGGAGCGGATCGAGGAGGCTCGCCAGGCCAATCTGGCCGGGGAGGACATCCTCGGCAGCGGGTGGAGCTGCCCGGTCTACGTGCACCTGGGCGCGGGCGCGTACATCTGCGGCGAGGAGAGTGCGCTGCTCAACAGCGTGCAGGGGCTGCTCGGCCAGCCGCGCGTGCGCCCGCCGTTCCCGGCGCAGGCCGGCGGCGGGCTGTACTACGCGCCAACGGTGGTCAACAACGTCGAGACGCTGGCTAACGTGCCCTGGATCATCGTCAACGGCGCGGATGCCTACAAAGCTATTGGCACGGCGGAAAGCCCCGGCCCGAAAATCTTCTGCATGAGCGGGCATGTGGAGCGCCCCGGCAACTATGAGCTGCCGCTGGGCATCACCTTCCGCGAGCTGATCTACGATCAGGCGGGCGGTATTCCCAACGGGAAGAAGCTCAAGGGCATTCTGCCGTCGGGGGCCAGCGGCCCCGTGCTGCGCGCCACTGAGGAGGTACTCGACGCGCCGCTGACGTATGAGAGTGTGGCCGCGCTGGGCAGCACTCTGGGGTCGGCGTCGTTCATTCTGATGGACGAAGATACGGACATGGTGTGGGCTGCCGCCAAGATGACTCACTTCTTCAGGCACGAAAGCTGCGGCAAGTGCACGCCCTGCCGCGAAGGGACGTACTGGCTCGACAGAATCTACGAGCGCATTCTGCGCGGCGAAGGGACAGCGCACGACCTCGAACTGCTGGAGAGAGTGCCGCAGCAGATCATGGGGCTGGTGCTGTGTGCCCTGGGCGACTTCGCCTGCAACCCCGTGCTGAGCACGGTGCGGCAGTTCCGCGATGAGTACGAGCAGTACATCAGCCTGGCGGAGCCGGTCGCGGCGGAGGTGTGACCGCCGGGCGTCTGAGGGAGTTTGGTACATGGAGTGGGAAAGAACGGGCGACGTGAAGCCTGGCCGCAGGGCGCAGATTGCCGTGCTGTCCTGGCTGATCAACGCCGACCCGGATGCGCCCGTTAACTACCTGCTGCGCGGCGAAGAATGGCTGGCCTGTGGGTACGCTCACAACGCCAGGAAGGACTTCGCGCGGGCGCGGGCGCTGGCAGCGCAGGCCTACCAGACTAGCGCCTGGGGCTACATCTACCAGTCGTACATAGACCGGGCCGACGCCGGACTGCGCCAGTGCAGTCAGGTCCCGTCAGGCTCGTGCACATGAAGGCTCTGGCTCTTGAGGAGCGACATGACCGAAACGATCACGATCATCATTGACGGTCAAGACTGCCGGGTTCCCAGGGGGATGAACCTGGTTGACGCGGCGAAAATGCACGGCATAGACATTCCCGTGTTCTGCCACCATCCCAAGCTTGATCCGGTGGGTATGTGCCGCATGTGCCTCGTCGAACTGGGCACGCTCGCCATCAACCGCGAGACCGGCCAGCCGGAGCGTGACGAGCATGGGCAGCCGGTGGTGCGCTGGCTCCCCAAGCTGCAAACCGCCTGCACGCAGACAACCAGCCCCGGCATGGTAGTGCGCACGGACTCGGCGGCGGTTGTCCAGGCGCGCCATAACGTTCTGGAGTTCCTGCTGACCAGCCACCCCCTGGATTGCCCGATCTGCGACAAGGGTGGCGAGTGCCCGCTGCAAGACCTGACCATGGCGCACGGTCCGGGAGAGTCGCGGTTCATTTACGACGACAAGATGCACCTGGCCAAGCAGGTTCCGCTGGGCGAGCTGATCTACCTGGATCGCGAGCGATGCATCCAGTGCGCGCGGTGCATCCGCTTCTGTGACGAGATCGTGGGCGACGACGTGCTGGCCTTCCACGAGCGCGGACGGCGCTTGCAGATCATCACGATCAGCGATCCGCCCTTCGACACGAAATTCAGCGGCAACACGACCGACATTTGCCCGGTCGGTGCGCTGACGACGGTGGACTTCCGCTTCGGCGCGCGCCCCTGGGAGATGGACGAAGTGGCGAGCATCTGCCCGTACTGTCCGGTGGGCTGTAACATCAGCGCCGGCACGCGGCTCGACCGCGACTTCGGCGGCAGGAAGATGATCAAGCGCATCATGCCGCGCCAGAACGAGGCCGTCAACGAGATATGGATCTGCGACAAGGGACGCTTTGGGCACCATCACAGCCGGTCTGAGGAGCGCCTGACGCAGCCGATGATCCGGCGCGACGGGGAGTGGGTCGCTGTCGAATGGGAGGCAGCCTACCGCGAGATTGCCGTGCAGCTTGGGCGTCACGGCAAGAAGACTGGCTTCCTGGCGGGAGCCAGCCTATCGAGCGAGGACTTGTGGGAGCTACACAAGCTCGCCCGGCTGACGCACGCCGAGTGCCTGCTGGGAGTCTGGCCGGCGACGATGGGCGGTATCGAGCAGGTGACGCAGGTAGGGGTCGGCGTGGGCACGCGCCTGCAAGAACTCGGCCCGGACAGCGCGATTCTGGTCATCGCGTCCGACCTGGACGAGGAAGCGCCGATCTGGTGGCTGCAAGTCAAGCAGGCTGCCGATCGTGGGGCGAAGGTGGTCGTCGCTAATGGGCGGGCGACCAAGCTCGACAAATATGCTACGGTGGCGCTGCACTACCCGTATGGCGAGGCAGTGGCCGTGCTCAACAGCTTCGCAGTGATGGCGCGGCGCGGCAAGGCGATTGACGAGGAATTCGTCGCGGCACGCGCCGAAGGCTTCGCCGAGTTCGACGCCAGCCTGAAAGGGACGCGCGTCCCCAAGCCCTATGCGGAAGCGGCCCAAGCTTTGCTGGGCGCGAAAGACCTGATCGTGTTCGCTGGCGGCGAAGGGGTGACGCTGGAGCAGCAGGGCGAGCTGATGCAGGCGGCGGCTAACCTGCTGATCATCACCGGGCACGCAGGGCGCGCCAACAACGGACTGATCCCGGTGTGGCCCGGCGCGAACATGCAGGGCGCGCTGGACATGGGTTTTGGGCCGCAGGCGACGAGGGACTTGATCGAGCGCCGGCCCGCTATGTGGGTCATCGCCGAGGCCGATCCGGTGGCTGAGGACGCGCAGATGACCGAAGCTCTGGCGGGTGCGGAGTTCGTCGTGCTGGTAACTCAATTCATGACGCCCACTGCGGAGAAGGCGCACGTGCTCCTGCCCGTGCAGAGCTTCGCCGAGCGTGAGGGCACCTTCACCAACGGCCTGCGCCGCGTGCAGCGCTTCTACATGGCGCAGACGCCGCTGGAAGGCACGCTGCCCGCGTGGAAGGTATTCGCCCACGTTAGCTCGCACATGCCCGGCGGCTCCAAGCCGCGCATCGCGCCCGCGCTGGTCATGCGCGACATCACGCAGCACGTGTTGCGCTATGCGGAGATGAGCTACCCGAACCTGGCGCATGTCGAGCCGCAATTTCCCCCGGTGGGCGGTGAGGATATGTACTACGGCGGCACGGCCTATGCGAATCACGGTGGGCTGGGCGTGCAGTGGGCGACGAACGCTGAGAAGAAGAAATACGGGTTGGCGTTGCGGCCAGTGAACGTTGCCAGGCCCAAGCGTAGCAGACTGGCGGCGGTGCCGGTGCGTCGGCTGTACGACCGCGAGCCATTGTTCGTGCCGAGCGCGGTCATGCACCAGCGCGTGCCCCTGCCGTATATTGAACTGAACGCAGGCGATGCCGAGTCGCTGGGAATCGCGGACGGGGACGCGGTGATCCTGACGGCGGACGGTGTACAAATGGCTGCCGAAGCCCGTGTCAACAGCCGCGCACCGGCGGGCACTGTGCTCGTCCCGCAGCGTCTGGGCGCGACACCCATTCCCGGCACGCTGGTCGGATGTGTCGTGCAGAAGATGGAGGGATAGTCCCGCAATGTTTGGCCCAGGGGAATCGAGCGTTGTCATAGAGTGCGCTGGTCACGGCACATGCACCGTGATTCACTCGATCATGACGAGCCTGGTCCTGTTCCTCGTCTTGCTCACCGGCTTCGCCTACACCACAGTCCTTGAGCGGCGCTTCCTAGCGTTTCTCCAGGCGCGTGTGGGGCCGAACCGCGCGGGGCCATACGGTCTGCTTCAGCCCGTTGCTGATGGGATCAAGCTCATCTTCAAGGAAGACATCACCCCGACTCACGCGCAGAAGGTCGTCTTCTGGGCTGCGCCGGTGATCAAGACCGTGCCAGCGCTGATTGTGCTGGCCGTGGTGCCCTTCGGCCCCAAGATCGCTGTGCCCTGGTTCGACGGGAAGTGGTATCGCCTGTCGCAGGGGCTGATTGATGTCAACGTTGGCGTGCTGTGGCTGCTGGGGATCACCAGTATCGGCATTTACGGGGTTGTGCTCGCAGGCTGGTCGAGCAACAACAAGTACGCGATGCTGGGCGGGCTGCGCTCCTCGGCGCAGATGGTCAGCTACGAGCTAAGCATGGGCCTGGCGATGGTGGTGCCGGTGATGCTGGCCGGCTCGATGAGCGTCGGTGACATCATTGACGCCCAGAACGACGCGCCCATTCTGAGTTGGTTCGTCTTCCAGAATCCGATGGCTGCGGCGATCATGGCTGTGGCGCTGCTGGCCGAGGTGAACCGCGCGCCGTTTGACATGCCCGAAGCCGAGCAGGAATTGACCGCCGGTTACCACTCCGAGTACAGCGGCATGAAGTTCGCCATGTTCTACCTGGCCGAATACATCGGCATGATCGCGGTGAGCGCGGTCGGCGCGGCCATGTACTTTGGCGGCTTTCACTTCGCTTATGTGGACAAAGCGCCGCTGCTCGGCCCGGTGGTCTATGGAGCCAAAGTGCTGGTGTTGCTGGTAGTGATGGTCTGGGTGCGCGGCACGCTGCCCCGCATCCGCTACGACCGCCTGATGGCCTTCGGGTGGAAGGTGATGCTACCCTTTGCGCTGGTGGCTGTCGCCTGGTCGGCAGTCGCCGTCGTGCTGGACGTGGAAGTTGGTGGCTCGGCCAAGCTGATCATGGCCGTGATCGCCTGGGTGCTATTCCTCGCCGGTGCATCGTTCTGGCTGGGGCGGGCGGGGCGCAAGCCGGAGCCAGTGAGCGCGCCGCGTGTTGAGGTGGTCTCACTCTCCGGGCGATCTGGGCTGCCGGCTTTCACCATGTTCGACAAGATGCTGGGCGTGCCTGTGGCGCTGGCGCGCGCCGTCTCTGGCAGGGGGGGCGGCATAGACAGCGAGCAGTCGCGCTCCGGCGGGAAGAGGTCGGGGTAGGGGCATCGGTTCGCAGGCAGGGGAGTATTGCATGAATCTGGTACGCGGGTTTGCCACGACATTCAAGCATATTCTTGAGGGGCCGGTCACCATCCAGTACCCGGAGCAGGAGCGCCCGCTGCGCGAGCGATACAAAGGGCGGCACGCGCTCAAGCGGTACGAGAACGGCCTGGAAAAATGCATCGGGTGTGCGCTGTGCGCGGCGGCCTGCCCGGCGGACGCGATCTGGGTGGAAGCGGCTGAGAACACGGACGAGGAACGCTACAGCCCCGGCGAGCGTTACGCCAAGACCTACGAGATCAACATGCTGCGCTGCATCTTCTGCGGTTACTGCGAAGATGCCTGTCCCACCGAGGCGATTGTGCTGGAGCATGAGCACCGTTTGAGCTTCAGCGATCGCCGCGATGCGATCTATGTCAAGGAGATGCTGCTCGACCCGCTACCGTCGGACGTGGAAGGCACGCCGCGCCGGACGGAGCCGGGTCAGTTCACGCGCTCGATCCCGCAGATGGAGGATCCGAAGTAGCGCGCGCAGTAGAGTGGGGCCGCGTGCGTGCTTGGCTCCGCTTTTGTCTTGCGCTACACTGCAACGCATCAGCGGGGGTTGAAGCAGGCTGCTTGGCGCAACCGGTCGAACGAACCAGGACGGCAGGATCATGGAGCTTACGCTTTTCATCATCGTGGGGGGGATCGCGCTGGTCTCAGCGGCGCTGATGCTGATCAGCGAGAACGCGGTCTACAGCGCGCTGTTTCTGATTCTCAACCTTATGTGTATCGCCTTCCTGTTCTTGATGCTCAACGCGCCCTTCCTGGCGATGGCGCAGATCACGGTCTATACGGGCGCGATCATGGTGCTCTTCCTGTTCGTGATCATGCTCCTGGGCGCTGAGCGCACGCTGCCAACGATCCAGTCGCGTTTCCGCTGGCTGGCCCCGGCAGTGGTGATCATGGCGCTGCTGTTCCTGATCACGGTCAGTGTGGCCCTGATCAACGGGGAGATTACCAGGACGGAGCCGCGCAAAGCTGAGCCGCAGGTGCGTGTGGTGCACGTTCTCGATGGCGTGGCAAGCCTGGATTTCTACCTGGACGGCGAGGCGGTGGCCCAGGATGTGGCCTTCCGCGCGGCGACCAAGTTTGCCCCCTGGCGAGCCGGTGAGTACGAGCTTACCATCTTCGAGGCGGGGGCCGACCCGGACTCTGCGGACGCACTGCTCGCCCAGCCAGTGACCATTGACAGGGGCAAGGCGTACTCGCTGACAGCGATTGGCCGGATGGGTGCGTCGGGGCCGCAGCTTGTAGCCGCCGCGCATACCCTGGACTTCAGCGGCAAGAAGGATGGGCTGCGCCTGGTGGTTGTGAATGCGCTGCCCGATAGACCGCTCGTTGACATGCGCGATACAGTCTACGACGAGGTGCTCGTCAGCGCGCTGGCTTACGGCGAGGCGCGCGAGTTCGAGCTATCGAAGGGGGCGCGCAGTGTGGCGCTCTACACGACCGGCAGCCAGAGAACGCCCGTGTCCGAGCTGCCGGAGCAGGCGTTGGACGCGAACACGCTGGTGCTGTGGGTCTTCGCCGAGCAGCGTCAGCCGGATAACTCCTTCACCGATGTGGTGATCAACCTGACCGACAAAGCGGCGACATCGTTCGGCAGCCCCACGCATATTGGACGGCTGTTGTTCACGGACTACGTGTTGCCGTTCGAGCTAGTGGCCTTGCTGCTGCTCGTGGCGATGATTGGCGCGATCGTGCTGACGCACGAGAATCTGGCCGCGCGCCAGGCAGTTGAGCGCCGCCTGGCTAATCCACCACCCGGTCTTGAGCAGTCCACCCCAGGCGAGACCGGGAACTAGCGAACACAGCCCGCATGGGCATCTGAGGGGGAAGACCACATGGGAACATCGGAAGTAGCGGTTGAGCTATACGTGCTGTTGAGCGCCGTGCTCTTCATCATGGGGGCGATGGGCGTCCTGCTGCGCCGGAATGCCATTCTGGTCTTCATGTCAGTCGAGCTCATGCTGAACGCGGCGAACCTGGCGCTGGTCGCTTTCGCGCGGCAGTGGGCCAGCGGTGCCGGGCACCTGATGGTGTTCTTCGTCATGACGGTGGCCGCCGCCGAAGTCGCGGTGGGGCTGGCGCTGATCGTGGCGATCTTCCGCACGAAGAAAAGCATTGACATAGACAACCTGCACATGTTCAAGGGGTAGGCGGTTGGGGCTGATCGTGCCTGGCATGGCCCAACGCGGCGCAGAGGCCCAAAGGAACGCGCATGGACAACTTCTTTGACCTGGTACCGCTCGTTGTCTTGATCCCGCTGGCCGGGATGCTGATCAACCTGTTCGCGGGCAGGCAGCTTGGCGAGCGCGGCGTCGGCATTGTGGCAGTAGGGGCCAGCGGGATGTCGCTTGTGATCGCGGCGCTGCTGTGGATCGCGCAGGTCAATACCGGCTACAAGGCAGCGGTGATTGACATGCCCATCCTCGCCGACTGGATCGTGATCCCGTCAGCCAATGTGACCATCCCCTGGGCTTTCCGCGTGGACTCGCTGAGCGTGACGATGATGCTGGTCGTGACGGGCATCGGCACGCTGATTCACTTCTACGCGGTCGGCTACATGCACGGCGACGAGCGGTTCCCGCGCTTCTTCGTGTACATGAACATGTTCCTGGTCTTCATGCTCATCCTGGTGACGGGCAACAATTTCCTGATGATGTTCGTCGGCTGGGAGGGCGTGGGCCTGTGCTCGTACCTGTTGATCGGCTTCTGGTTCGACAAGCCGGGCGGGGTCGGCTGGAGGAATAGCGACGCCGCGCGCAAGGCGCTCATCGCCAACCGGGTCGGTGACTTTGGGCTGATCCTGGGCGTGCTGATCACCTTCTGGACGTTCGGAACGCTGGACTACTACCGCGAGGGCGAAGCGCCCATCGCCCACCACGCCGCAGCGGAAGAGACGCCGCTATACACGCCGGCGCTGCCCGCTGAAGAGGCGGGTCACGCGGTTGGTGGGCCGCTGGGCGTGTTCAACCAGGCTGAGCTATGGCTGGAAGAGGGCGGGCACGAAGTCAACTTCGGCATGGTCTCGCTGAGCTTCGAGACGACGCTGACTCTGATCACGCTGCTCTTCCTGCTGGGCGCGACGGGCAAGAGCGCGCAGATTCCGCTCTTCGTCTGGCTGCCGGACGCGATGGCTGGCCCCACGCCCGTCAGCGCGCTCATCCACGCGGCGACGATGGTCACGGCGGGCGTGTACATGATGGTGCGGGCCAACGTGTTTTACCACGCCGCCGAGTTCTCTTCGTTCGTGGTGGCGGTCATCGGCGCGACGACGGCGCTGATGGCCGGCTTCATCGCCCTGGGGCAGTGGGACATTAAGCGCGTGCTGGCCTACAGCACGATCAGCCAGCTTGGATTCATGGTGGCGGCGGTGGGCGTGGGCGCTTACGCGGCGGCCATGTTCCACCTGGTGACGCACGCCTGTTTCAAGGCGCTCCTGTTCCTGGGGTCCGGCTCGGTCATTCATGGCATGGAGCACGGGCACCATCACGCCGCGCACTCCGGCGATGACTTCGACCCGCAAGACATGCGCTTCATGGGCGGGCTGAAAGAGCGGATGCCCGTGACCTACTGGACGTATCTTTTTGGGACGCTGGCGCTGGCGGGAATCATCCCGTTTGCGGGCTTCTGGTCGAAGGACGAGATTCTGCTGGACTCGCTGAAGGCCGGCGTGGACAAGGGGCTGCTCAGTGGGTATGTCGGCTTTGTGCTGCTGCTGACGGCGGCAGCGTTCACCGCGTTCTACATGTGGCGGCAGGTCAGCCTGGTCTTCCTGGGCAAGCCGCGCCATGCGGCGGCGGCACACGCCGAGGAATCCTCGCGGGTCATGACCTGGCCCCTGATCGTGCTGGCGGCGCTGAGCCTGCTGATCGGCTTCATCAATGTGCCGAGCGGGTTCCCCGTTCTGGGGTGGCTGCTGGGCGAGCACCGCTTCACCAGCTTCCTGGAGCATAGCGTCGCCTATGCCCACGCGGGCACGTTCAGCTTCTTGCTGGCGACCTTCGCCGTGCTGCTGGCGCTGGGCGCTATTTACCTGGCGCGCTCGGTGTACAACGACCGGGCGCTGGCCGTGCTGCGCGAAGACCCGCTGGCCCTCAACACCCGGACGCAGCGTGCGTTCGCGCTGGCTAATGCCAAGCTCTATTGGGACGAGTTCTACTTCAAATACCTGATCTATCCCTATCGCGACGCTGCCTATTGGCTGGCCGAACAGGTTGACTGGCGATTCTGGCACGACTATGCGCACGAGCGCCTGCTGCGCGACCCGTTCAACGCGGCGACGCACGCTCTGACGTGGCGCGTAGACAAGCAGATCATTGACCGCTCGTTTGACGGTCTTGGCCATGCTGCGCGGCGGGCGGCGTCGCGGCTGCGCCGGATTCAGACTGGCTACGTGCACATCTATGCCATGAGCGTTTTTCTTGGCGCGCTGCTGGTGATGGTCCTCATTCTGCTTCCTTTGATTCGCGATTGGCTAGGCTTGTAGCCCAGAGGGGCCGAACTTATGGAAGACATTTCGCTGGTCACTGTGGTTCTCATGCTCCCGCTCGTGGGCCTGGTGCTGATGATGCTGTTCTCGCGCACCGAGCAAGCCTACAAGTGGGCGGCGCTGGTGACCTCGCTGGTCACGTTTGGCGTGTCGCTGCTGCTGGTGCGCAACTTCAACACGGGCGTGTCCGGCTTGCAGATGGTACAGAATGTGGCCTGGATCACGGCGGATTCGTTCACCATCCGCTACTACGTGGGCGTGGACGGCATCAGCATCTGGCTGGTGCTGCTGACGACGTTCATCATGCCTCTGGCGATCCTGGCCTCGTTCAACCCCATCAAAGACCGCGTGCGCCTGTACTACATGTTCATGCTGTTGATGGAATGGGCGATGCTCGGCGTCTTCGTGGCCCAAGACCTGTTCCTGTTCTACATCTTCTGGGAAGTGACGCTGGTGCCGATGTACTTCCTGATCGGTATCTGGGGGGCCGAAGAGCGCATTTACGCCGCCGTCAAGTTCTTCCTCTACACGATGGCCGGCAGCCTGCTCATGCTGCTGGCGATCCTGTGGCTGGGCAATGAGGCAGGGACGTTCAGCGTGCCCGACATCCTGGCCAAGCTGAACAACGGCGACCTGACCTTCAGCACGGCGACCGGGCGCTGGCTGTTCCTGGCGTTCGGTATCGCCTTCGCCATCAAGGTACCGATGTGGCCGCTGCACTCGTGGCTGCCTGATGCGCACGTACAGGCCCCGACCGCTGGCTCGGTCATTCTGGCGGGTGTGCTGCTGAAAATGGGCACCTACGGCTTCGTGCGCTTCAATCTGCCGCTGTTCCCGGAGGCGAGCGAGACTTTCGCGCCCTACGTGGCAGTGCTGGCGGTGATCGGCATCATCTATGGGGCGTGGGTCAGCTACGGGCAGAAGGATGTCAAGAAGCTGGTGGCCTATTCCTCGATCAGCCACCTGGGGTTTGTCATGCTGGGCATCTTCGCGCTGAACCCGGCGGGCATTCAGGGCAGCATCTTGCAGATGGTCAATCACGGCATCAGCACGGGCGGCTTGTTTCTCCTGGTCGGTGTGCTGTACGAGCGCCGCCATACCAAGCTGATGAGCGCGTTCGGCGGCATCTGGCGGGCGATGCCCCTCTATAGCGGGATCGCCCTGGTGATTGTGCTGTCGAGCATGGGGCTGCCCGGTCTGAACGGTTTCGTCGGCGAGTTCACTATTCTGCTCGGCTCGGCGGGGTCGAGCGTGCTGAGTTGGTGGTTCACCTTCTTCGCGGCGATTGGGATCATCCTGGCCGCCATATACCTGCTGTATATGTTCAACACGGTGTTCATGGGCGCGCTCGACAAGGAAGAGAACAAGCGCCTGCCCGACCTGAACTGGCAGGAGCTATGGTCGCTGGTACCGATCCTGGTCATGGTGTTCGTGATCGGCCTGCAAGCAGGGTACTTCTTCGAGTTCATGGACGGCTCGGTGAAGGAACTGGTGGATCACGTGAGCGGCTACGCGCTGTCGGCGGCTGGTCATTAAAGGCGGTGGCGGATGTCTGCTGTCCCGAGTCTGAGCGATCTCAACATTGCCGCGACGCTGCCGGCCAGCTTCCTGGCCCTGTACGCCTGCCTGTTGATGATCGTTGACCTGTTCATCCCCCGGACTCGCAAGCACATTACCGCTGGCCTGACCATGCTGGGGCTGGCGATCTCGCTGGTGCTGGCGCTGCTTCCGCTGGCCGGAGTCGCCCGTCTTGGTGACGGCGGGCGGGCTTTCGGCGGGATGTACATCGCCGACCCGTTCAGCGATGGCGTCAACGTCATTGCGCTGATCACCGCTCTGCTCGGCGTCCTGGTCGCCTACAATTACCTGGATCGGATCCAACGCCAGCGCGGTGAGTACTACTACCTGCTGCTGTTCACGACTCTGGGCGTCATGGTCATGGGCGCGGCGGGCGATCTAGTGGTGGTCTTCGTGGCGCTGGAATTGCTCTCGATCCCGCTGTATATCCTGAGCGGCTTTCGCCGACCGCATGAGGCGTCCGAGGAGAGCGCGCTCAAGTATTTCATCCTGGGCGCGTTCGCGTCGAGCTTTCTGGTCTACGGGATCGCCCTGGTCTACGGCGCGACGGGGGTGACGGATTTCGAGGGCATCTGGCGCGCGGTTGAAGGCATCGTCGCCGAAGATGCGTCGAGCAAATATCTGCTGCTCGTCGGGGCGGGGTTGGTGCTGGTGGGGCTGGGCTTCAAGGTGGCGGCGGTGCCGTTCCACATGTGGACGCCCGACGTTTACCAGGGCGCGCCGACCTCGGTCGTCGCCTACATGAGCGTGGCGGCCAAGGTGGGGGGCTTTGCGGCGCTGGTGCGCGTGCTCGGCTCCGGGATGGCTAACTTCGCCCTGGACGGCGGGCTGGCAGCGGCCTGGCAGGATACGGTGTGGCTGATCGCCGCGCTGACCATGATCCTGGGCAACCTGGTAGCCATTGTGCAGAGCGATCTCAAGCGGCTGCTGGCCTATTCCAGCATCGCGCACGCCGGTTACATGCTGATCGGCGTGGCGGCGGTGGGATCAGCGCCCGTTGCCAACGAGGCGGCCCGCGCCGTGATCATGTACCTGATGGCCTATGCCTTCACCAATGTGGGCGCTTTTGCGGTGGTGATCGCGGTGGAGCGGGACGATGCGTCCAATACCGGGCTGGAGAGTATGCGCGGGCTGGCGGCCAAGCAGCCGCTGCTCGCCGCGTCTATGGCTGTCTTCATGTTCAGCCTGACGGGTATCCCGCTCACTGCCGGCTTCATCGGCAAGTGGTTCGTCTTCAAAGCGGCTATCGCCGCCGACCTGATTCCGGTGGCGGTGGTCGGGGTAGTGACGAGTCTCGTCTCGGCGTACTACTACCTGCGTATCGTGTGGTACATGTACTTTGAGCCAGGGGAAGGCGAAGCCTACGTGCCGGTTCCGCTGGCCTGGGCGATCAGCATTGCGACGGTTGGCACGCTGCTGCTGGGCATCTTCCCTTATCTGCTGTCGGACATGACCAACAAGATCACGCTGGCATTCGGCCCCTGAACTGGCTGATGCTCCGTGAAATCAGGCGAGGCGACCGGACGGGTCGCCTCATTGTTGCCGAAGTTGCCCGGACGCCCGCACCAGACTACAATCGCGCCTGATCTAGCCAGGAAAGCAGCGCGCCCCCGTGTACATGAGGTATGGCTCACGACATGCAGCCCGATAACTCACCAGCGCCGCCCGATGTGCCGCTGCAGGAATATGGGCAGCAGTACTTCGAGCGCTATAACTACGCCGACCGTCCGCTGGGCAAATACAGCATGTACTGGTTCGCGCGGCGCTATTACGCTGCCCTGGTGCGCCGCTACGCGCCGCCCGAACCGCGCAGATTGCTGGAATTGGGCTGCGGGCTGGGGCACCTGCTAGGGCTGCTGCAGGATGATTTCGCTTGCGTGGGTGCGGACATCGCCGAGTACAGCATCGAGCAAGTCCGGCGCAACGCACCGCGCGCCGAAGGCCTGGTGATGAGCGCCGACGACCTGACGCGCTTTGGCGATGGCGAGTTTGGCGTGGTGGTGGCCCTGCACCTGGTCGAGCACCTACCAGACCCGGCGGACACGATACGCCAGGTGAGCCGGATTCTGGGGGACGAGGGTCTCTTTCTCTTCGCCACACCGAATCCGGGGTACAGCCTGCGCCGCTACAAAGACCGTGCGACGGATGCCATTGGCAAAGACCCGACGCACATCAATGTACAGCCGCCCGCGCAGTGGCGCGCCTGGTGCCAGGCGAGTGGCTTCACGCTGCTGCGGCACTTCGGCGATGGGCTGTGGGACGTGCCCTATTTCCCGATCGTGCCGCGCACGGTGCAGTTCGGCGTGCTGGGCCTGCCCGCCCTGCTACAGGTGCTCACGCGGACGACGTTTAACCCGCTGGCGCTGGGGGTCAACCAGATTGTCATCGCGCGCAAGCGCGGTCACCGGTGCTAGCGCAGCGCGAAGAAGGAGCAAAGGGGATGCGACTCCTGCGACAGACACTGTGGGGTGGCCTGCTGGTTGGCGCTGCCTATTGGCTGGTGCGCTACTTCCGGCCCCGGCACTCAACACTGGTGCTCAACGAGAAGGTCGTGATCGTGACAGGGGCTTCGTCCGGCCTAGGACGGGCGCTGGCCTTTGCCTTCGCGCGCCGGGCGGCCAAAGTGGTGCTCGTCGCGCGGCGCGAAGATCGCCTGGAGACGGTGCGCCGCGAGATTGAGCCATACACATCGGATGTGCTGGTCATCCCCGCCGATATATCCCAGGAAGACGACCTGCGGCGCGTGGTCGAGCAGACGCTGGCCCGCTTCGGGCGGATTGATGTGCTGGTCAACAACGCGGGCATCTCGATCGGAGGGCCGTTCCAGGGGCAAGACTCGGCGCGGATTGAGGCGATGGTGCGCGTCAATCTGTGGGCGGCGATCCGGCTGACTCAGCTTGTCCTGCCGACCATGCTCGCCAGCAATCACGGGTACATTCTCAATGTTGGCTCCGGCCTGGGGCGGGCAGCGATCCCGATGTTTGCGCCCTATGTGGCAACCAAGTACGGGCTGGCAGGCTTCACTGACGCGCTGCGCCGCGAATTGCACCGCACCGGCGTTCACCTGACGCTGGTGCTGCCCGGCTGGATGCACACGGACATGATCACGCCCGAAGTGGAGGAGCTGGTCCCGCGCTATGGCCTCCCCGTTGAGCATCCCGATTTCGTGGCCGAGCGGGCCGTGCTGGGATTGGTGCGCGGTGAGAACGAGATCATCTTGGGCGGGCCACTGGCCCGGCTGGGCATCCTGGCGGAGCGGTACGCCCCGCTGCTGCTGAGCCTGTACTGGCGCTTGTGGCTGACGCCGGAGTGGGTGTCTACCATGAGCCGGATCGGGTGCGGCGAGACAAACGGGGATGGCTGGCGTTAGGCGGGGTCTTCGCCAGAACGCTCCCGGTCGTGCCGCTTCTGCCAGGCTGCCAGGGCGTTGCGCGTGCTGTCGAAGGCGATTTCGGGCAGCGCATCAGTGGGAGTGAGCCAGAGCACGGCGTCGGCATCGTCGTGTGGCTGGGCCACACCGCCAAGTACAGTCCCCGTATAGGTAATGACAATCGAGGCCCCGAACTGTCCTGATCCTCCGC
>JAXGOK010000033.1:0-45488 GCA_040767545.1 Aggregatilineaceae bacterium
CTCTTGAGCCGGCTCGCCTCGCTTAGCTCGGCGTTCTTGCGCGCCAGCTCCTCACACAGATCGGCCAGCGGGTTGAAAAGCTCGTAGCGCAGCACGGGCACGCCGAGCGCCAGCGCCGCCACAGCCAGCAGCACCGCCTGTAGCGGAATGTGCAGGATCGGCCAGATCAGCGCCGAGCTGATCGAGGCCAGGATGATGAGCACGGGCGCTCGCCACAGAGCGCGGCCCCGCTCGTCACCCATCCGGCAGAACAGCACGGCGGCGATCAGCAGGTAGAGCCACTGCGTCGCCACAACAGCCAGGCCCAGTGCCGTCCAATCGCCCTTGAAGCTGCCCTCCTGACCGGGCACCGGGCGAATGTTGACGATCAGGTGGTTGGTCCACAAGGCGTAATTGTGGGTCACAGTCATCAGCAGCCCGGCCAGGCGCATGACCCGTGTCACCAGCGTGCGCTGCTGGGCGAACTCCGAGGCGAAGAAGAACATAGCTACCGCGAACACGCCTAACAACCCGATAGCCAGGTAGGTGGTGTGGGCCGGGGGAAGGCTAAAGCGGTCAATGAAGCGCCCAAGCCCATTGGCGACGCAATACGAGCAGAGCAGCAGCATCGTCAGGGCAAAAAGCTGGTTCATGCGCCGGCGGGGAGCCTGCCACAGCACAAGCATCAGCAGGGCACAACTGGCAATGGCCGTGATACTGTTGGCGAGGAGCACGATCACGGTGGTGGACGACATGGCTATGGCGCGCCCTCCCCCTGTGTCACCTGAGCGTGCAGCAGCCTAGCAGCCTCGGCAGACATCGCCCCCGGCGTGACCGGGCTGGTCAGCACGACGTCAGCACCGGCCTCGTGCGCCAGCGCCAGCGCCTCCGGCGCAGCGATGACCAGGATGGGCACCCCGGCCAGCGTCGGGTCGTGGCGCAGACCGCGAACGATGTGCTCCCCATCGAGGTCGGGCAGCTCGAAGTCCAGCACAACCAGGGCCGGGCGCTGCTCGCAGACCAGGCGCAGGCCGTCGCTGGCGCTGTACGCGCCAAAGACGCGGTGCCCGGCGCGTTCCAGGGCGCGCCGCCGGGTGACGAGCGTTTCGCTGTTGCTGTCCACCAGTACCACCAGCGGGCCACTGGTCCGGTGTCCGGGCGACAGAACCGGCGGCGGTGCGATCATGCCGGGCGCTGCTGGCAGCGCAACGTAGAACGTCGCCCCCTTGCCGGGCGTGCTGGCGAACCACAGATTGCCGCCGTGCAGCGCCACCAGCCGGTGCGCAATGGCCAGGCCCAGGCCGGTGCCGTCCTCGCGGTGGGCCAGCGTGCCGTCAGGCTGGCGAAAGGTCCGGTAGATGCGCTCCTGCTGCGCCGCCTCAATGCCGCAGCCGGTATCCACAACGCACAGCACAACCTGGTCGCGCGCGCTGTCGAAGTAGCCGCGCACAATGACGGCCCCGTGCTCGGTGAAGGCGATCGCGTTCTTGAGCAGGTTGTCGAGCACCTGGTAGGCCCGCCCCCGGTCTACGGCCAAGTCGGGCAGCGCCCCGTAACCACGCACCAGCGCCAGCCCTTTGGCCTCCGCTGGCGCGGCATAGGCAGCCAGCAGCTCGTCGAGCAGGGTCACTGTGGGCACGTGGGTGATAGTCAGCGCCAGCCGCCCGGCCTCGATGCGGCTCAGGTCGAGCACGTCGTTGATCAGTTCCAGCAGCCGCCGCCCGTTGCGAATAACCTTCTGCAGCCGGTCTTGCTGCAAGGTGTTGAGAGTGCCGTATGTGCCGTGCAAGACCAGATCGGTGTAGCCGATGATCGAGTTGAGCGGCGTGCGTAGCTCGTGGCTCATGGTCGCCAGGAACTGGCTCTTGAGCCGCGTGGCTTCGCGTAGCTCGTCGTTCTTGGCAGCCAGTGCCTCATTGAGATCGGCGAGCGGTTGGAAGACCTGAAACCTGATCACCAGCCGGCCCAACATGACGGCGGCGGCGGTGAGCATCACCGCATTGAGCGAAAACGTGCGCGTAGCCGGGACAGCGGCGAACGCCAGCACGCCCGCGACCATGACCACCAGCGGCCAGGTCAGCGCGCGGGCGCGGGCGTTGCGCTGGGCGTGCACCGTCCCAATGACAGAGAACATGCACAACGCCGACAGGCCCGCGCCCACAGTGCCGGTCGGAGTGAAATCGTACTCGTAGCTGTAGCCATTGTACGGCTCGAAGCGCTCGAATATGACGCCCCGCCAGATCAGGACGAGGCCGAGAGCCGTCACGGACGCGATGAGGCCCATCTGCACGCGCCGCAGACGGGCGGGCGTCCCCGCGAAGCTCAGCATGAAGCCAAAGACCAGCATAATGCCCAGGATATACAGGGAGGTGACACTTTTGCGCAGCGGGTCGGGGTCCAGCGCCAGCGGCTGCACAACGGAGAAGACAGCGTTAGCCAGACCGTACAGGCTCAGCACGACCATGCCCAGGGCGCAATACAGGTTGCTGAGCCGCCGCGCGTCCTGCCACATGACCAACAGCACCAGCGCCGCCCCGCAGACAAACAATGTCACGTTGACGGACAGGCTGATCAGAGTGGCCGGGCCGATGGTCATCAAGCACCTACTGAGGTCATGGCACAGGCACTGACGTGTGTCTGATTCTGCTTTATTGTAGCACTTTTCGCCACTCGCCTGCTCGCGGACGAATAGCCTCACCCCCCGGCCCCCTGTCCACGCGGTGGCTATCCATTACCCACATCTTGTGCCGTACCTGTCCCCCCATCCCCGACCCTTCCCCCACAGGGGGGAAGGGAGAAGAGCGGCGAGCCTGCTCCCCTTCCCTCCGCGCAGCGTGGGGGAAGGGGCTGGGGGATGGGGGGCATTTGTGGGTAACGCATAGCCACAGCGGAGAGGGAGCGGCGAAGCGCGCCAGCGCCGAGCGGGGGTGAGGCTAACGCTAGCTGTCCTGGAAGGAAGGCCACCCGCCCGCTGGCACATCGGGGACAGGCAGGGCGAAGGCGAAGGTGCTCCCCTCGCCGGGCACGCTGCGCACCCAGATGGCGCCGCCCATGATCTCGACCAGCTTCTTGCAGATAGCCAGACCCAGGCCAGTGCCAGCGTAGGTGCGCGTGCTGCTGCCGTCCGCCTGGCGGAACTCGTCGAAAATGATGGCCTGGTCGGTCTGGCTGATGCCGATGCCGGTGTCGGCGACCGTCGCCTGCACAAAGCGACGGCCCAGCCGCTCGGTCTGCTCAGTGGTGACGGTCACGCCGCCCTCGTGGGTGAACTTGATGGCGTTGCTGAGCAGGTTCATGACCACCTGGTACAGGCGCTCCGGGTCGGCCTGGATGCGCGGCAGGTCTTCGGCCAGCGCCAGAGTCAGGGCCAGACCTTTGGCGGCGGCCTCGTCGCTCACGGCCTGGGCAGCGGTCTCGACGGCGGTATTGAGGCTCACCGTCTCCAGGTGCAGCTTCAAGCGCCCGGCGTCAATGCGCGACAGGTCGAGCAGGTCATCAATGAGGGTCAGCAGCGCGTAGGCGTTGCGCTTGATGCGCTCCATGCGGCTGGCCTGACGCTCGTTCAGCTCGCCGTACAGCCCGTCGAGCAGCGTCTCGCTGAAGCCGATGATGCTGTTCATGGGCGTGCGCAGCTCGTGGCTGATCGTCGCCAGGAATTGGCTGCGCAGGCGGTTGGCTTCGGCCAATTCATCGGCGCGCTGTTCTAGCTCGCGGAACATCAGCGCGTTGTCAATGGCGATGGCAGCCTGGGCGACGAGCGTCTGGGCCAGGCGGATGTCCTCCGGCGAGAAGCGGCGGCCCGGCTGGTTGTCCGTCCAGTCCACGACGCCCAGCACCCGCTTGGCGGTGACCATCGGCACCACAAGCTGGCTGTATTCGCCGCCTTCCAGCAGCCGGGCGGCGGCCTCCGAGGGAGCAGTCCCCTCCTGCGCATAGACGGTCACCGGCTGGCGCGCGCGGATGGCGCTGGCGATGGCGACGTGATCAGCCAGACGCAGCCGTTGGCCCGCCCGACCAGAGTCGTCTGGATCGTGGTTGTGCGGCGCGCGGAAGTCCGCCTCCACGCGCACCGCGTCGTGCTCCGGCATATAGAGGGCCACCTGGCAGCGCGAGGTGTTCAGGGCGCGATTCATGTGAGCGACCATCACATCGGGCAGATCGCTGTAGTTGAGGATGGCGGTGAGGTCCTGGCCGATCTGGTGCACAACGCCCTGCTCGACCAGCCGCCGCTGCGCCTGGTGATAAAGCTGGGCGTTCTCCAGCGCCGTGCTGACCTGGGTAGCCAGCGTCTCCAGCGCGTCGCGCTCGATCTCACTGAATGCGTCGGCGGCAGTGGACACCAGAGCAATGGCCCCGCTGGTCTCGTCCGCCCGGCGCAGGGGCACGATCAGGCAGCTTTGCAGGCCCTCGACCTCGATCTGAGCTTCTCCGAACAGGTCGCGCGCCTCCACGCCGTCGGCAAGCTGCGTCTGCCCGGCCCGGATCGCCCGCCCGATCAGCCCCGCGCCGACCGGCAGGAACAGATCGTCCGGCGGGCGCAGCCCGGCAGTGCGCGCCGCCACAGCCTGAAGCTGCGTCGTATGCCGGTCTGCTCCCAGCAAGAAGATGTACACGGCGTCGGGGGCGAAGACATCGAGGATGTGCTGGGCGGTCTTGCGCAGCAGCACGTCCGGATCGAGCAGGGCGTACAAGTCCTGGCTGACACGGTTGATCCGGTTGAGCAGGGTTATGCGCCGCTGCTCGGCAGCGAGCATCTGCGCGCTGCTCAGGCTGACGGCGATCTGGCTGGCGATGGCCTGCCCGATGGCGATCTCCGCCTCACCGAACGGGCCGTCGCGCCGGTTGACCAGGCGCAGCACGCCCAGCGTGCGGTTGCGCGTGTTGAGCGGGCAGGCCAGCAGGTTGCGGCATCCCGGCCCGGCGTCCGCGTCGGGCGAGGCGCTGGCGTAGACCGTGCCCTGGTGATACACATCCACCACATGGCCCGGCCCGTCGAGCGCCCACAGCGCCCGCCCCCAGGCGCGCACCAAGCCGATCTGCGACGGCTCGTGAGCGACAAGCTGGTAGGTCGCCAGATCGGGCAGCAACACCTGCGCGCCCTCGCAGTCAAGCAGCAGCGCAGCTTCGCGCAGCGCATGGGTGAGCATCTCGTCCAGGTCAACCGTGCCGCTAATGATCGAGGTCAGCCGCCGCAGCGTATCGCTCTCGCGCTGGCGAGTGGACAGCCCGTCAAGCAGGGCGTTGTGCTGCCCGGCCAGGGCGCGATATTTGCGCGCAGCGTGGATGATCAGCGCCATCTGGTCGGCGATGGCCTGCAGCACGGCCAGGTGTGCTTCGCTGTACGCATCCGGCGTATAGGACTCGACGTTGAACACGCCGATCAACTGCTCGTCAAGCTGCAAGGGGACGGCCATCTCCGCCCGCGAGCGGATCGCTCAACGCAGCGCGGATCGGCGCATGTCGTTGACGATCAGCGTGGACGTCGCCGGCCGCAACCTGGCCGATGATGCCCTCGCCGAGGGTGTTGGGCACGAGCAGCGCCGGCGGCGTCGCCCAGGTAGGCGTGCGGCACGAGCGTGTTGCTGGCAGGGCTGAACAGCACCAGGCCGCCGCTATCGAACGGCACCAGAGCTGCACGCGCTGAAGGGTCGCCAGCAGGTATCCATCAAGATCAAAGGCGAGGGGCGAGGCCCGCCGCATAGTTCTCCATGCGCCCGCCGCCTGGTTCGATTGACGCTCGCGCCGGAGCAGGAGTCCGGCTGCGAACGTTTCCAGATTATAGCGTCGGCAGGCCGTTTTGGGGAAACGCGGGCGGAATTCCTGAACCGCAGGACGCAGAAGACGCGGACAGAACCAGACTTCCGAAGTTTTCGAAACCTCGGTGCCCTTTCTCTGCGCTGATTTCTTCCTGGAAACCGATGCGCCGGCTCAGACTGGGCGAGCCGAGCATGTCCGGCGGAGTCCGTCGCGCGCGGCGCGTCGCCCGGCTGCGCCAGCGGCTCGCGCGGAGCAGGCTGGTGCCGGTTGGGCGGCAGGCCGCCCGTGCCGATCAGCGCCCTGGATGCGCCGCAGGCTGGCGTCGGCGAAGTACGTCTCGCCGCAGGTGTCGCACTGCCAGGCCGCCGTGTTCGGGGCGTGGATCAGCGTCCCGTCGTAGATCTGCACGTAGGTCGTGGCTGTCAGTCTCATCCGGCCTAACAGACAAGCCGGGCAGGTATCAAGCATGGATAGCGTTGCCTCGCTCACGCGCTGTGCCGCCGCGTCAGAACGGCCCGACCGGAGAAGCGCCCAACTCCGGCGTCGTCAGCACATCGGGGGTGCCGGTCGGCGGGCTGGTCGGCGTCATCGTCGGCAGCGGTGCCCCGTTCCCGTCGTAGTCCCAATGCCGGATCAGGCCCCAGTCCGACGGCGGCCAGTAGCGCACGAAGGCCCGCCCGACGATGTACTTGCGATCCACCGGGCCGAAGTCCTGCGAATCCTTGCTGGAATTCCGGTTGTCGCCGAGCACGAAGACCTGGTCAGGGCCGACAGTCCATTCGCCGTCGCACGACTTGGCGCGGCAGAAGTTCTGGATGTACGGCTCTTCGATCAGCTTGCCGTCAATGTACGTGCGCCCTTCGAGAATCGTCACCGTCTCGCCGGGCAGCCCGATCACACGCTTGATGAAGTCGCGGCTTCGGACTGCAACGGGTAATGGAAGACGACCACATCGCCACGCTGCGGCTCGCCGACAATGTACGACAGGCGGCTGACGATGATGAACTGGTCAGTGTTGAAGTTGGGCAGCATCGAGTTGCCATCCACGACGAAGCGCGCCGTCGCCAGGTTGACGAAGGCATAGATGGCGGCGATGAGCAGTACCGCCCTCGGATCGGCTCGCGCAGCAACGAGCGCCCAGGGTAAATCCTGGCTGTGGGACGCCGCTGAGAATCTCGCCCTCGGCATAGGTTGGATCGTGGGCGCAGTAGGCAGGTGCAGTCACCGGTTTCTGTTTCTTGTCACGCGGCCAGATATGCCGCCCACTATAGCTTACGCAAGCTGTCTATGGCAATGGCGGGGTTTGGTGACGGGCATATCTCACGTTCGGGGCAGGAGCCGGTCTTGTAGGCGGGTTTCGAAACCCGCCCCCACAACCACACCACACTTACCGGGCTGCCCCAAGGATAGGATGCCCCCCTTGCGGCTGCCTCTCACCCCCTACTGACTGCGATCTCCACCCCTGGCTTTGCAGCCCTCGACCGAACAGGTTTTTTGCCGTTTCTGAACACGTTTTTATCAATTAGGATGATATGATGCTACATAGAGGAAGAGCTTAGCATCGCTCGGACGATCCTGCTAGAGGCAGGGGTATTTAGGAGGGATACTTGATGCAGAAGAAACGCGCCTTTTCTATCCTTTGGTGCGCGGTCTTCGCCGTGTCACTGCTGAGCGGGGTCGGGTTTGGCCGCGCCCAGACCGGCGTGACGGTGACGCTCACCCCGGCGGAAGTCGGCGTGGCGGAGACGGCGGTCGTCGAGGGGCGCATCGCCTGCCCCGCCGGAAGCTGCGCCGCCTTCGCCGTGACCATCCGCTTCGACCGCGCCATAGCCCGCGTGTGGACGGCCCGCGCTGGCCCGTACCTGGGCGAAGGGGCATTGGAGCGCGAGGCGCTGGTGGATAACGCCGCCGGAGTCGTGCGCCTGTCCTTCGCCGCACAAGGAGCGCCCGCCGCCATCGGCGATGTCCTCTTCACACTGGAAGTCGGCGGGCTGATCCCCGGCGAAGCTGCCTTCACCATCGAGACGCTGGACATCACCGACGCGAACGGGGCGCTGCTGGCCTCCAGTGGCCAGGGCACGACGGTCACCGTCTTCGAGACGGGCAAGATCGCCTACTTCTCGCCGCCCGACAACCGCTGGGAAGTCGCTTTCACCTCCGAGCGCGACGGCAACCCGGAGATTTACGTCATCAATGCCGACGGCACCAATCCCCGCCGCCTGACCACCAACGATGTCCTGGATGGCGCTCCGGCCTGGTCGCCGGATGGGTCGCGTATCGCTTTCCACTCGGCGCGCGATGGCAACCTGGAAATCTACGTGATGAACGCCGACGGGAGCGGCGCGCAACGTCTGACCGACAACCCCGCCCCCGACTCCGAGCCGGACTGGTCGCCGGACGGGTCGCGCATCGTCTTCGTGTCGGAGCGCGACGGCAACGAAGAGCTGTACGTCATGAACGCCGACGGGAGCAATGTGCAGCGCCTGACCGACAACCCAGGCGTTGACACACAGCCGGCCTGGTCGCCGGACGGCAAGACCATCGCCTTCTCCTCCATGCGCGAAGGCGTAGCGGAGATTTACCTCATGAATGCGGACGGCAGCAACGTGCGCCGCATCACCAACCTGTTCGGTGCGAACGGCTGGGTTCCGGCCTATTCGCCGAACGGCCTGCTGATGACCTTCCAAACCGAGCGCGACCGCCAGGCCGACATCTACCGCATGACCAACGAGGGCACTCAGCCGCTACGCATGACCGAGCAGAGCGACCGCCTGGGCAGCACCGACTGGTCGCCGGACGGGGCGGGTATCGCCTTCATGTCCGGGCGCAGCGGCTATGCCAACCTGTACGTGATGGATCGCGACGCGCAGCACACCTTCCGCCTGACCGACGAGGACAGCGAGAACTACGACCCGGACTGGCGGCCCGTCTTCGAGCCGGTTCCGGCAGTGTGCAAGGTGCGCACCGAGCAGGAGCTATTCGCGCGGGTGCGCGTGGGGCCGGGCGAGAATCGCGGCATCTTCGGCTTCCTGCCCGCCAAGCAGGACTTCACCGTCATCGGGCAGGCGCTCGACGAGCAGGGCAAGACCTGGTGGCAGCTTGACAAGGACGAGATTCCCGGCAGCGAGTTCGCGGCGTCGCTGTGGGTGGCCGAAGAAGAAGTGGACGAGATCGGCAACTGTCTCAGCGTCCCGCCGGGCGAAATCCCCCCGATCATCCCCGGTCTCCCGCCGCCTGCGCGCGTGACGCCTGGCGGCTGGGGGCCGTGCGGCTCGTGCGACACTTGCGGGGGCCCGGCCAGCGAGTGCGTGACTTCGCCCGACGGCGCGTGCCTGTGGGACCCGAACACGTGCGCCCCGCCGGATACGAGTGGATGCCCTAAACTGATCATCCAGAAATACCACCCTCCAACCTTTCTCGGAAGTGTCACACCGCGCCCTCAACCCGATTGCCCAGATGGTGGTTACACGCCAGGCACGACAGTCTACCTGGTCGCCAGCCCGTCGGGCGTCAGTTGGTCGGGCGATTGTCCGCTAGCCTCGGCCTCACCAAGTTCAGTTCAGGTTACTATGAACGTCACGTGCACCGTCATTGCCACGTGGTAACGGCAGGACTCTGCGTACACAACAGGGAGGGGGAAGCCGCCTGGCTTCTCCCTCATCGTACAGGGCGAGTGATTCGAATCGCCCCCCCCAACAGATGATCAGACTGCCGATTAATCTCCTCTATCGCTTCATTGGCTCTATCGCATCAAGACGCGTACTCAGCCAACAGCGCATTTAGCTCAATGAAGTCGTCAGTAGCTTGAGTATAAGCGTCGGCGTGCAACCCCATTTCGTCCATCAAGGTAGGTTGATCGAGATAAAGAGCCATAATTAATGAGACAGTCATGAGTTCGTTAATCTGATGGCCTATAACGCGCGTCAAATCGACCGCAGCTGTGCACCGCGGCAGTGCGGGGACAATCTCGCTCCACCATTCTAATTGTAAGGCACTGATCTTTTTAAGTGTGGCTATGCCAGTGGTTGACTGCATCATGATGTCAGTCATCTTCTCGGCGTAGGAACTACTCATCTCGGCATAGTCCGCGAGGAACGATTGAGTCAAGATGCTTATCATAACCCAATCGTCTTGATCACATGATGGTATGGGCTCGTTGAACTCCCCGTCGCGCGCTACCACTGCTGACGTACCCCATGCCAGCACCGCAACAACTACAAGCACTGCGATGATTTGCCTCATGTTCAACTCCCTTCAGGACAGAAACGGTATCTGCTGTTGTAGAAGATTGACCAAGAGAAACGTTCGCGGACGAGAAGGAGTGTCCTAGAAGAGCGCTTGGGCAGCAGTCTGTTCAAGTAAGAGGCCTAGCGTAATCTTCTAATATTTGACTTTGCTCCTACATAGCAGTATATCATATTATAAACTGGACTCAAGCTTTATCAAATAGTAAGTTCTGAGTTGAGGATCGAAAGACGGTCTGAGTGGTGAGATATGGGAGTATGCTGCTATCTGGTTAGGCTCCAGGGGGAATGCATCGATCCGAGGCGGCTCTGCGCGCCGCAACCACACTTCCGAAGTTTTGGAGACTTCGAAAGCCTTGACGCGCGGCGTCCCGGCACGGCATCCGTAGGGCCGTATGGCGATCCGCCCCCCAAAATCTAATCAGCCACGAGTATCGCTTACTGGCAGGCTAATCACTTGCCGCCTAGCTCTCCCCCACCACGACCGTCACCTCGCGCGTCTCGCCAGCGAGGTTGCTCACCGTCAGCGTCACCGTGTCGCCGGGCAGCGTGTGCTTCTCCAGGTAGAGCGTCAGATCGTCGCGCGTGAGCGCCGCCTCGCCGTTGATGGCCAGGATGATCTCGCCGCCCACGAAGTAAGTCCTGAAGCCCTGCTGCCGCGTTTCGGCGGCCTGCAACCCGGCCCGTCCCGCCGGGCCATTCGCGTCGAGCGCCACGATCAGCAGGCCGTGCTGCGGCCCCTCAGTGGCAGGGCGTACCTCGTACCCTAGCTCGCGCACCTGCACGCCCAGCGATGGGTGCCGGTAACGGCCATAGGCGATCAGGTCGGGCACCACACGCTGCACGGCGCTGATCGGCACTGCGAAGCCGATCCCCACCGATCCGCCGGACGGCGAGGTGATCGCCGTGTTCACGCCGATCACTTCCCCACGCGAGTTGAGCAGCGGCCCGCCGGAGTTGCCGGGGTTGATGGCGGCGTCGGTCTGAATGGCGTTGCCGACCAGCGAGCCACTCTCCGATTCGATGGTGCGGTCGAGCGCGCTGATCACGCCGGTGGTCAGCGTGCGATCCAGCCCGAAGGGATTGCCGATAGCCAGCACGTGCTGCCCCACGCGCAGCGTCTCAGCGTTGCCCAGCGGCAAAGGCGACGCGGGCAACTGCGCCGGATCAACATGGAGCACGGCCAGGTCGTAGTAGGCGTCGGTGCCCACTACTTCGGCGGGCAGCACCGTGCCATCGGCCAGCACGACCTCGATCTCGCTCGCACCCTCGACCACGTGATTATTGGTGACGATGTGCCCCTGCGTGTCGTAGACGAAGCCGGAGCCGGTGCCTTCCTGCGGCACGGCACCGCGCCAGAAGTCCCATACCTCAGTGCGGCTGGTGATGTGCACCACTGACGGCCCGGCGCTCTCGTAGATGTAGGAGACGACGGCTTCTTCGGCATCGAGCAGCGTCAGGGCTTCGGCGGGCGGCGGGGCCAGGGTTGGCAAGGGGACGGGCGTCACTTCCTGCGACAGGCCGGTGCCGGTGGGCAGGCCGAGCAGCAGCCCGGCGACGAAGCCCAGCCCGATCAGGGCGGCGCTCAACGGTAGCAGACGACGGCGGCGCATGGCAGCGTCCTTTCGCTCTCAGACTTGCTTGCTGCGACTCTAGCGCGCGCCGGGCAGCGCGGCAAGAGCGGCCCGCGCCCAGTCCGCGAATGGGTTGTCAGGCAGTTGCCGGAAGGCCCCTATCCCCCGGCCCCTTCCCCCAGCCAAGCCGGAGGAAGGGGAGGCGGCTCCGTAGGGGTGTATCGCCATACGCCCCGAACCTCATCCCCGCTCGGCGCTGACGCGCCTCGCCGCCCCCTCTCCATGCATGGAGGGGGCAAGCCGAGCGCAGCGAGGCTGGGGATGAGGCTAGAAAGTGTACTGGTGGACGACGACCTGCCCGTCGAAGTAGTGCACCACGCTGTAGCCGGGCGGGTAGTCCGGGTCGAGCAACGGCTTCTCCTCCCAGGGACGCCAGGTGTAGCCTGCTACCGTGCTCGGCCCGCAGAAATAGGTGATGCCGCTGCGGGTGATCTGGCTGCTGCGGTGCAGGTGCCCGCAGAAGACGCCGCGCAGCCGGTGTTGCGCAGGCAACAACGCCGCTTGCAGCTCCTCGCCGTTGACCAGCGGCATGTTCTCGTCGAGCCAGGGCGATCCCATAGGAAAGGGCGGGTAGTGCAGCAGCACAGTCAGCGGCGGGCCGTCAGCTTCGGCTTCAGCGCGAACACGGGCCAGCTGCGCGGCGCTCAGCTTGCCCAGCGGATCGCGCACTTCGGGCGTCCGGCCATCGAGCGCCAGGAAGCGCTCGCCCTTCACCTCGAAGGCATAGTCCAGGGGTGCGTCCGGATCGCCATCGGGAGCGGGCGGCGCATCGAGTACCTTGCGCAGCAGCGCGCGGTCGTCGTGATTGCCGCTCAGCAGATAAAGCGGGACGCGTAGCCGCCCCAATAGCTCGGCGGCCAGCGCATAGGACTCGGCGCTGCAGTCGTTGGACACATCGCCGGTGTGCACCACGAAATCCGGCAGTTGCGGCATGGCGTTGATCAGGTCAATGGCCCGCGCGAGCGTCCGGTAGGGGAAGTGGCCGAAGTAGCTGTAATCGCGCGCCGGGCCAAGGTGCGAGTCGGTGATCTGGACGAAAGTCAAGTGTGGTTGCATGGCTCTTCCTCTCGTCACGAGGCTTATTCCGCCGTTGCTGGCGGACTGTAGCGCAGGCATGGCGCTGGCGCAAGCGGGGCCGCGTGGTATGCTTAGGGCGTCCGGTGTCTTCCGAGGGATGATCTCACGGGTCACGCCGCTGTCCCAGCAGGGGGTTTCCGCGTCTTGTTGGAGGGCTGTTCGAATCGCGTTAACGTCAAGTTGTGCTATTTCCAAAATACACTATCATGGTGATAAACAAGCGCATTGAGTCTGCTTGAGCCAGGGAGCTTATGCCATGCGTTTCAAATGGATTCTCCTCATCGTTCTTATCGCGGCTCTCGCCCTGCCCGCCTTTGCGTTGGCAACGCCCGCGCGGGCACAGGGAGGAGGGACCACCCACGTCGTCCAGCCGGGCGAGAACCTCTATCGCATCGCTCTCAAGTATGGGACGAGCTGGCCGGTGCTGGCAGCCGCCAACAACCTGTCCAACCCCAACCTGATCTACGTGGGCCAGGTGTTGGTCATCCCCGCCGGGGGGACTCTGCCTCCAGTGACACCTTCACCGGCCACACCCGCGCCCGCCACACCCCAGCCGATAACGGGAAGCTACACCGTCGTGGCGGGAGACAACCTGTCGCGCATTGCGGCCCGCTTCGGCACGACCGTTGCGGCGCTGGTGCAGGCCAATAACATCGTCAACCCGAACCTGATCTTCGTCGGCCAGGTGCTCAAAATCCCCGGCGGAACCGGCACAGTTCAGCCTACGGCGGTTCCCGGCACTCAGCCCACGCAGCCAGCGCCCACTCCCGCACCGTCTACCGGCGGGTTTGAGCTAGGCGGCCATGTCGAGAGCTTCGCCTATCCAGACCTGATGCGCCAGGCGGGCATGACCTGGGTCAAGCGCCAGGTCAATTACAAGCTGGGCGACTCGCCGCAGGGCGTCTCCGGGGCAATTAGCCAGGCGCATAGCCAGGGCTTCCGCATTCTGCTGGGCATCGTCGGCGATCCGGCGCAGCTTGGCGCGGGCGGCACGGGCTACATGGATCAGTACGCCGGATACCTGGCGGGCGTAGCTGCGCTCGGCCCGGACGCCATCGAGGTGTGGAACGAGCAGAACCTCGACCGCGAATGGCCGCGCGGACAGATCAACCCGGCCACCTACACGCAGATGCTGGCTAAGGCGTACACGGCGATCAAGGGAGCCAACCCCAGTGTGATGGTCATCAGCGGCGCACCGTCGCCCACCGGCGCGGAAGGCGCGTTCGGCACCGACCGCGTGTGGAACGACGATCGCTACATTCGCGGGATGGCCTCAGCGGGCGCGGCCCGGTACATGGACTGTCTGGGCATCCATTACAACGAGGGCATCATCTCGCCTGACCAGACCAGCGGCGATCCGCGCGCGGACAACTACTACACGCGCTACTTCTGGGGCATGGTCAACACCTACTGGAACGCCTTCGGCGGGGCCAAGCCGCTCTGCTTCACCGAGCTTGGCTACCTGTCGCCGGAGGGCCTCGGCGCGCTGCCGTCTGGCTTCACCTGGGCGGCCAATGTGACCGTCGCCCAGCAGGCGCAATGGCTCGGTCGCGTGGCGCAGCTTGCGCGTGGCAGCGGCAAGATTCGCCTGATGATCATCTGGAACGTGGACTTCACCACCTACGGGGCAGACCCGCAGGCGGGCTATGCCATCGTGCGGCCTGGCGGATCGTGCCCGGCCTGCTCGACGCTCGGCGCGGCGATGCGCTAGGCGCGGATACCTCGCACAGCACGTAGGGGCGCTGCTCTGCTGCAACCGTTGTAGGGGAGGGTTTCGAAACCCTCCCCTACAAAACATTCGTGCATGTCACCCGTCTTGAATGCCCAATCCCATCACGGGCAGAGGCGCTGCGTCCTAGTCTGGCGCGCGCTCGTTGCGGTGCAGCAGCAGCGTGCTGCCCAGGATGAGCACCGCACACACGATCTGCCCGATCACATAGGCGCTCTGATCGCGCTCCAGCGCCGCCAGCACGCTGAAGGCCATCACGCCAACCAGCGCCAGCCCATCCACAACCAGCAGCAGCGCGCGCATTTTCGGTGAGAGCTTCACGGTCACCGCCTTTCTGTGCGTCTGCCCCCCATTATAGACCACTCCGCCTAGCGTGCAGCCCCCTCTCCGGCGAGAGCACAACGTTAATATAGTATTGAGGTTCCATTTATTTTTTGTGAAGAGCTGTGCTATGCTGAGGGTGCATACGGGTCATTGGTAATCAAGCTCCCCTGGCTTGAGGTGGTACCATGTCACAACGGAGCATCGTGCAACGCTTGATCGCATTTCTCAAGCGACCGGACGCTTTGGGCTACCCATCTGCCGGGCCTCCACGCCACTCCTATGACGACTTCGCGCCCCAGGGGTACGACGCCGCCGCCCGCACGCCGGACGGCAGCGATCCCCTGCGCGAGCCGCCATACAACGTCCTGGCTCCGGTGCACTCTGCCCCATCCGGCTACGCGCCGCGCCCGCCGCGCGCCCGCCTCACGCCCCCGCCGCGCCCGCCGCGCTACGACGATGCCCCGCGCGAGCCGCGCGAGCGCCCCGCCTATGCCCCTCCGCCGTCTGCTCACGAGTCGGCGCGCGCGCCCATTGGCCTGCCCGTTCAGGCCGAGCCGCGCCGACCGGGGTACGCCTCGCGCCTGGATGCGCTGGTCATGCGCGCCTTGCAGCAGTTCAGCGCGCGCTTTGGCTTCATCATCCGTTACGATGACAGCGGGCGGATGCGCTACGTGACCGGGCGCGACATCGGCGGGCACTATGTGGAGCATACCACCATCGCCCCTGACCGGCGCGCGCTGGCGCACACACTGCGCACGGGGGAGTCCAACCTGTTTGTGCACCAACAGCAGAGCATGAGCGAGGCGGTGCTGTGCGGGCCGGTGCGCGTGAATGGCGAGGTCGTCGGCGCGCTTTACCTGGACGGGCCGGCCCAGGGCCGTCTGTACCGGGGCATCTTCGAGATCTTCTGCGACCAGATCGCGCGCCTGCTGGCCGACGAAGCGGCCTAGCGCGCCCCGCCGTCAGCCGGACTTACCCCCGACCTGGGGCGAGAACTCTCCGAACCGCAGAGAGACGCGGAGAACGCAGAGAAGAATAGGGTCTCTTGGTATCTCTCCTCCGCGCTCTCTGCGGTGATGTTCTGTCCTGCGAATGAAAAGCACCGTCAGCCGAAGAGGCCCCGTTTGAACGCGCGCCCGCCTTCCTTGCGCGCCTGGCGCATTTCGCCCGGTGTCGCTGCGCGCCAGGCCGCCGGGCCGGTCGCCTTGTCGTCGTCGCGCCGCAGCAGGCTGCTGAGCAGGCCGCGCTTCTCCTCATGGGGCGGCGGCGCGAAGATCATGCCCGCCTCTTCCTTGATCTGGCGGCGCTTGCCCGTCTCCGGATCGCGCTGGGCGATCTCGTCAAGCCGCTCGAAGTAGTTGCGGTCGGCGTTGGCGCGTACTTCGCGGCGGTCGCGGCCTCCGCCGGCGTACTGGCGCTCGTAGCGCCAGCGCCACGACCCGTCGCTGAAACGCTCTTCCTCGCTGCGCACGGCGCGCACCAACTGCCCGTCCAGCCCCGGATAGTCTGGCTTGAAGTAGGCCCACGTCTCGACGACGCGCTGCCCGCCGTCCTCCTTAAGCGGCTCTTCCAGGCGCGCGTAGCGCACCTTGCCGGTCAGCGCCACGTCTGGCGCTGGCGCGGCGTGCTCTCCGGCTGTGAGGGGCAGCGTCCGCGCCCCCGCTTCATCCGTCAGGCGGATCGGCCCGGCGATTTGCGGGGCGCGCGGCCTGGCTGCGGGAACGACGGTCTCGGCAGCGGGGGCAGCTTCCGGCACGGCTTCGGCGGGGGGCTTGCGCGGCGAGCCGAACAACACGGCTGCCAGCGCGGGGGAGAGGTCTTCGTCCCACTCCTGCGCAGAGGCCAGGCTTTCCGGTGTCTCCTCAGCGGGAGCGGGTTCCGGCTCTTGTGGCGCGGACTCAACGGCGGCGATGGCTGCGCGCACGACCGACACGGGCGCTTCCAGGTCGGGCACCTCCACGACAGGCGCGGGCGCGGCGTCCGTGATCTCGGCGGCGGCCTCAGTCGCCGTCTCCTCCACGACCTCAGCCGGCGTTTCCGCTGCGCTGCTCGCCTCCGGCGCGGCGACCGGCTCAGCTTCCGGCTCCGGCTCCGCCGCAATGACCGCTTCCTCGTCCAATTCTTGCTCCACTGTGGGCGCTTCTTCAGCGACAGCCTCGCCCACTTCAACCACTTCAATCACTTCGACCGTTGGCGGCGCTTCTTCCTCAGTGCTGAGCGCCGCTGGCACGTCCTCGCTGGCTGGCTCCGGCTCCCCGGCTGGCGGCGCTTCTTCCTCGGCGGGGAGCGGCGTCTCGTCTGCGTCGCCGGGCGCACGGTACGCGGGACGCACGCCACCGACCGGCGTCTCGGCGACAACGCGCGGCGCAGGGGTGATCAGCGTGTCGGCGGGAGAAGAGGGCGCGTCTGGAGCACCAGCGTCGTCGCGCGCAGCGTCGAGCGAGAATTCCTCGTCATCGTGTGGAGTCCTGGGTTCATCCGGGTTCATCGCAAGCCGTCCTTGTGAGTGTGCACCTCGTGACTCCATTATAGCGGAGCGCGCCAGGGCGGGGGAATAGGTGGTGTATGCAAGGTCACTTCACCTTCCAGTCGAGTCGGAATTTGTAGGGGCGGGTTTCGAAACCCGCCCCCACAGGAACGCTTTGAACGGCGGGGGTTCCGTAGGAGCGTATTGCCATACGCCCCGCCAGACTTCCGAAGTTTCGGAAACTTCGGAAGTCTATTCCGGGGCCGGACGCAGCAGAGCAGCGCCGCTGCCGAACCGGTCAGTTCGTCTTGTCCAGGCGCAGCGTCACCGTGCCCTCGCCGCGATACTGGACAAGCTCAACCGTGTACTGGCCGCTCGCGGGCAAGGCGACGTCCGCCAGCAGCGGGTTCAGGCCGGGGCCGCTGTCGTCGTCCTCGGCAATGAGAGCGCCGTCCGGCCCCAGCAAGCGCAGGGCCGTGTCCAGAGCGGCGTTCGCGCCAGCGTCAGCGGCCACCGTCACCTGATCGCCCACACTCCCGGAGAAGACCCAGGTGACCGTCTCCCCGGCGGCGATGGTCACTTCTGCCGCCTGCCCGTAGGCGATGATGCCCGATCCAGGCTCGACGAAGGGAGGCGTCGGAGTGATCGCGGGCGCGGGCGTGGGCGTTTCCTGGCCGGGCCAGGTCACCGGCCAGGGCAGGTCTGCGCTGCCCTCCGTCGCCCCGTCGAGCACGGGCAGCGCCGTGATCAGGGCGGGCGCGCCACCGCGCGCCAACGCCAGCGCGGAGGCGGGCACCCAGCCGGTCGCGCCGCGCGCGTAGCCGAAGACGTACTGGTTGTCGGCGGTGCGGGCCAGCGCCACGAACGGCTGCTCGCCGATGAGCGCCGCCAACGCAGGCGCGCCACCGCTTGCAGTCAGCAGGATAGTGGTCAGGTCGGGCTGCACCGTGCCGATGATGGCGCTGCGCCGCTCGGCCAGCAACGGGTTGCCGGCGATAGTCAGCGGCAGGTAGGCGAAGTCGTCAAAAGCGACGGTCACGGGCGTGTTCGCATCCACGTAGGTATACGACATCGGGCGCGCACCGCCCTGCGCGTGCGTGCCGTCAACGAGCGCGCCCTTGAGCTGCCCGTTCAGATAGACCTCGATGTAGTCGCCGATGACCAGCACGCCGAAGGTGTGAGGATGGTCCCGCCCCACGCGCACGGCGCTGTCAATCACCGGCGGGATTGGCTCCTCCACCTCGCCGCCGGTGACCTTGAACAGCGCGACCTGCTGGCGGTGATCCACCGCGAAGTAGTAGAAATTCTCGTCGTCCACCACGCGGAAGGCCATCCCGTACTCGTAGTAGTTGGTGTCGCTGATCAGCTCGCCGGTCACCTCGGCGTAGAAGGCCGCGTCGCCTTGCAGCAGCGGATAAGGGAAGGCCCAGCGCAGCGAGTCCAGGCTCTGCGCCTCCATGACCAACTGCCCATCCATGAGGTTGGCGAAGCGCCAGTCGTTGTCGTTGGTGTCGAAGGTGTCGAGCACCGCCTCGCCCGGCTGAAGCGGCGTCCGGCTGAGCACCAGCGCATTCTCCGGCAGGGGCGTCGGCGGGGCGGGCGTATCTGTTGGCGCGGGCACCGGCGTGGGCGGGCTGACCAGCGGGCGGCCATCCACCTGGATCGAGCGCACCATCGGCAGCAGGACATTCTCGCCGAACGGCAGGTCAAGCTCGCCGATGGGCGCCAGCACGATAATATGCAGCCAGTCGTCCGCCGCGATCTCGATCAGCCACGTCCACAGGTGCATCCCGCCTTCGCGGATGTCCATCAGGCGCGCCGGGAAAGCAAGCCCGTCGGCGGGGACACTCATCCCGCTGAAATCCGAGCCGAAGGGGTGCTCGACGGCATTGACCAGGCTGCTGATGTCGCTGGTCGTCCCCGCACCGAAGACCTGCGCCGGTGAGCCGCGCACCAGGGTAATCGTCGGGTACGAGCCGGACAGCGGATTGCTCGAATCCACCGGTGCCAGGAAGTAGGTCAGGCCAAAGAACCAGGGATCGGGCCAGGTCGCCGGGTAGTCAAGCGTAATGCCCACCGCGTCCAGGGTGACGGGCCGCAGCGCCTCCGGGACGAACAGGGCCGGGTCTACCGCGCCGGAGGTGGGCGTGAGCGTGTCAGTTGGCGCGGGCGTGCGCGTGGCCGTCGGCGTATCGCTTGGCGCGGGAGTATCCGTCGGCGTGTCTGTTGGGGTCGGGGTATCGCTCGGCGCGGGCGTATCCGTCGGCTCCGGTGTCAGCGAGGGGGTCAGCGTAGCGGTGGGCAGGGCGACGACCGGGATGTTCGGGTTGCCGGAGATGCGCACGACCTCCGCCGAGACCCAGCCCGTGCCAGGAATGCCGCCGCCGACCACCTGGTACCAGTCGCCGTCTTCGCTCACGCCGACGACGATGACCTCGTCCTCGCGGCTGAGCGTGGCGATCACGTCATACTCAAAACCCGGCCCGCGCCGCACGTTGCCCCGCTCCGAGAGGACGGTGGCGAACGCGGTGCGCGGCGTGGCGGTGGAGGTCGGCGTCTCGGTCGGCGTCTCGCTGGGGACGAGCGTCTCGGTGGGCGTGCCCGTCTCCGTCGCCGTAGGGACAGCGGCCACCTTCCCCTTCCCGCCGCCCCCGCCGAGCGCCAGCAATGCGATCACCACGACGACGGCGATCACTGCCAGCGCCGCCGCCCCAATGACCAGGGGGTTGAGTCCGCCGCGACCGGGCGGCGCGACCGGCTGGGCCGCCCGCGTGGGTGGAACGCTGCCCGGCGGCGTGGGCGGCGCTCCCCGCTCCGGCGCTGACGGGGCGCGCGTGGGCGCGGCCTCCTCGCCGATCACCGTCTTCTCCATCTCCGGCGCGGGCGCGGACTTGGGGCGAGACGGCCCGGCGCGCAGCGCGGTGACGAACTCCTCGGCCATCGCTTCGGCGGACTGGAAGCGCTCGTCGGGCTTCTTAGCCAGCGCGCGCAGGATGATCGCTTCCACGTCGGGGTCAAGATCGGGATTTGCCAGGCGCGGCGGCGGCGGCGCGTCGTTGAAGTGCTTGTACATCAGGGTATAGGGTGTGTCGCCGGAGAAGGGAAGCTGGCCAATCACCATCTCGTAGAGCATGATGCCCAGCGAGTAAATGTCGGTGCGGGCGTCCACCAGCTCGCCGCGCCACTGTTCGGGGGCCATGTACGCCGGAGTGCCCAGGATGTTGCCCGTCGCGGTGAGCTTGGTCGTCCCGGCAAGCATCTTGGCGATGCCGAAGTCGGTCAGGTAGGCGTTGTCGCGCTCGTCGAGCAGCACGTTATTGGGCTTCAGGTCGCGGTGAACGATGCCTTGCTCGTGGGCGAAAGTCAGGGCGCTGGCGATCTGGCCGAGCATCCGCGCGGCCAGCGGCAACGGCAGCGGCCCGCGCGACAGGCGGTCGTCCAGGCTGCCGCCGCGCACCAATTGCATGACGATGTAGATGTGCTTGTCTTCGCGCCCGAAGTCAATCACCGGCAGGATGTGCGGGTGTTGCAGCCGGGCGATAAGCTGCGCCTCGTGCTCGAAGCGCGCCACGAATTGCTCGTCGTCGGCCAGCTCCGCCGCCATCACCTTGACGGCTACATCGCGATCCATCGAAGCCTGGCGGGCCAGGTAGACCGTCGCCATCCCTCCCCGGCCCAGCACAGACCGAATCGCATACTGGCCCCGCCCTAAGACCTGGTTGATGAGGTCGTCGCTCGCCATGATGTCACGCTCGCCGGTTGAGAAATGGACGCACTCATGAAGGTACAAAGAATCGCGGCAATAAGCAAGTGGCAGATGTGGGGAGATGGGCGAGGAGATTTGGACTTCCGAAGTTTTCGAAAACTTTGGAAGTCTACTCCCCCGCCCGCGCCACTCAGAAGCGATTTTTGCCCAGACGGGGTATTATCCCCGCACCATCTCATGCCTCGCTTCAGCCCCCCACTGACTGTGGTTGGCGTGGCTATTACCCAAGGAGACTATCATGGCAGAAGACTCGCCGACGGGCAGTCGCTCGCCGATCATCATCACCGACTCCACCTGCGATCTGCCGGCGGACGCCTGGGAGCGCTACAACATCCAGCGCGTGCCGCTCAAGATTCTGTTCGGCGAAGAGTCCTATCGCAGCGACCTGGACATGGACCTCTACCAGTTCGCCGAGCGAGTGGCGCGCGGCGGGCCACACCCGACCTCGTCGCAGCCCACCGTGCACGACTTCAAGACGATGTACGAGTCGCTCGCGGGCAGCCCCATCCTGTCCATTCACCTCAGCGCCGGGCTGAGCGGCACAGTCAACGCCGCGCGCCAGGCAGCCCAAGCCCTGCCCGACCAGGACATCACCGTGCACGACAGCGGCACCATCTCCACCGCGCTGGGCCTGCAAGTGCTGACCGCCGCCCGCGCTGCCGCCGCCGGTTACAGCGCCGCGCAAATCATCCCGCTGCTGGAGCAGACGCACGCCGCCGGGGGACTGCTCTTCATCCTCGACGACCTGACGCCGCTGGTGCGCGGCGGGCGCATCGGCACGGTGCAGTATCACGTGGCCCAGGTGCTGCACATCAAGCCGCTCATCACCGTCAGCAAGAGCGGCGAGACGGCGGGCACCTACGTCCCGGCGGGGCGCGTCCGTCGCCTGGACAAAGCGGTCAATGCCTTCGTGGAGCAGATCGTCAAGGAAGTGGGCGAGGGGCAGAAGCTGCGCGCGCACATCGTCTACGGCACCGATCCCACGCCGGCGCTGGCCGACCGACTGAGCGAGATGCTGCGCCAGCGCTTCGACTGCGTGTACCTGGAGCGGTCGGTCGCCGGGCCGATATTGGCCGTGCACACGGGGACAGTGGCCTTCGACATCGGCTACGCGGCGGGCGACTGGCCGGTGTGATACCCCCTCCCAGGGTCGGGGGCGAGATTCTCCTGAACCGCAGAGACGCAGAGGACGCGCCGGTTTACCTCACCCCCAGCCTCGCTTCGCTCGGCCCCTCTCCATGCATGGAGAGGGGGCGGCAGGCACCAGCGCCGAGCGGGAGTGAGGTAGACTCCGCATGGCACGATGTCTTCCTGAGTTTCCCTCTGCGCCTCGGCGGTGATGTTCTTGCTCTAGCCCACAGTCCGCACGGGTTCCTCTACACCGACAGGGCGATCAACCACTGCGCGGCGAAGTACGTGCTCAGCACCCAGAACGGCGCGCTACGCCACGCACCCCGGAACCGCTCCACCGCCAGCGCCGAATCCGACGTGACGAACAGGTACGCGCCAGCCAGGGCCAGCAGCGTCCCGTCCTGGCGCGTCTCGATCCAGCGGTTGGCCGCCTGCCAGGCCATGAGCAGAATCACGGCCACATAGACGATCACCGGGCCGCGCAGCGACCCCAGGTGCGGCCACAGCCAGCGCAGCACCAGCGCGCCGTAGAGCACGAAGGGGGCCAGGTACCACAGCGGGGCGGTGCCGCTCCCTTCCAGGGTGAAGGCGGCGATATACAAGAGGTGCGCCACCAGGAAGCTGAGCAGGCCGGGCAGGAAGCGATCCGGCAGCATCAGGAACACATCCCCGGCCAGCGACGCGGCCAGCCCCAGGACAATCAACGCCTGGTAGCGGGCGGTGAGCGGGTCTTCCGCCAGCAGCGCGATCAGGAGAATGCTCGCCGTCGCCAGCGGCTTGCAAACGTATTCCAGCCGCTTCGAGTGGCGATACTTGGCGGCGATGGTTAGCGCGGCGCACAGGGCGGCGGCAGCGCTGAGCAGGGCAATGGGCAGAGTCATACAGCGTTTGCCTTTGGGGAAATGCGGCTCATTCGGGCCAACCGCCGCCAGCCATCTTCCACGCCTTGAACCAGGCCCACGTCCGGGCCAGCCCTTCGCGCACGGGCGTGGACGGGGCAAAGCCGAGCAAGCGGCGGGCCTTGCCGTTATCGCAGAAGGTGATCGGCGGGTCGCTGGGCGGCGTGGGCACGCTGCGCGTGTTGAGCTTCTGCCCTGCTAGCTCCTCGATCACGTCAATGAATTCGCGCAGCGAGATCGGCGCGCCGACGCCCAGGTTGATCACTTCGTAGCCGAGCGGACGGTCGAGCGCGGCAATCACGCCGGTCACCGTGTCGTCAATGTACGTCCAGTCGCGGTGAATGTCGCCATTGTTGAAGATGGGCACGACGCTGCCATCGAGCACGGCCTCCATCACGCGCATGGGCATCATGTCCGGGCGGCCCGCCGGGCCGTAGACATTGAAGAAGCGCAGCGCCGTGATGTTCATGCCGTACAGGTGGTGGTAGGTGTGGGCCAGCAGCTCGGCGGCGCGCTTGCTGGCCGGGTAAGCGGCCAGCGGGCGGTCGGCGGCGTCTTCCTCGTTGAAGGGCAGGCGCTCCGTCGCGCCGTAGACCGACGAGGTGGAGGCCAGCACGAAGTTGTCGCAGCCGTGCCGTTGCGCCGCTTCAAGCAAGGTCAGCGTGCCGTCCAGGTTGACCGCGTAATAGAGGCGCGGCTGCTTCATGCTCTCGCGCACACCGGCCATAGCCGCCAGGTGCGCCACGCGGCGAATGTCGCGCGCAGCGAAGAGCGTCTCGACTGTGTCCGCGTCGCGGATATCGCCCTCGACCATCGTGAAGGCTGGATGCTGGGCCAGCTCAGCGGCATTGGCCCGCTTGATGGCCGGGTCGTAGTAGTCGTTGAAGTTGTCCAGGGCGATCACCGTCTCGCCGCGCGCCAACAGCGCCCGCGCCAGATGGCTGCCGATGAAGCCCGCCCCACCCGTCACCAGGATGCTCACGTGCCCGTCCTTTCGCCGGCTCGCGGCCCGGCTGCACCGCTGCTCAGGGCCGTTTGAGACCTCACCCCCCGGCCCCCTCTCCGCGTGTGGAGAGGGGATTTAGAGGTGAGGTAAATCCGCACAGCAGGACTCCTCAAATGGCCGCTCAGGGCCGGATGACGCCCTGCACCTCAAACGTGCCGTTGTCCACGATGAGACTCTGCTCGTACAGAAAGTAACTGCCCGGCAGGTCTGCGAAGGGCCGGATCAGCACGTCTTCGAACTGCGCCTTGATCGTCTGCACCACGAAATCCGGTGCGCCGATGCCCGCCACGTCCACTTTGGTGATGTCGAAGGTGATCTGCCCGGCGTAGTCCACCCCCGGCTTGATGAAGACCTTGAGCGGCACGGAGAGGAAGCGCACCTCCACGTCAGCGTAGAAGCGCATCTCGCCATCGTCCAGGCCGACCCGGACATTTTTGAAGGGGAAGACATGGCCGTGCTCGTCGGCGAACGCCTTGCCTTCGAGCGCCATCCACGACGAGATGTCGCGCTCGGTGAATTTGAGCGCCCACCAGCCTTGACTGCGCGCCTGGGTAATCGCATCGCTGATGGCCCGGTCGAACGCCTGGGCCTCGGCGAGACTGGGCTTGAAGGCATTGGACGCGGGCGCATCGGAGTCGCTGGTCGCGGCGTAGATCACCACACAGGCGACGAGGCCCAGGCATAGCAGCGGGATCAGGATGATGGATAGACAGCAGCTACTACAGCCCTCGAACATCGGGCGGCCCTCCTCGCCGGGCGGTCGGCCAGGCAACGGTCTGTATTGTACCACGTGTTGGAGGCGCGCGGCGGGCAGGCGCAGTATAATCCTGGCGTGCCGAACTCGCCTGGGGAGAGAACTTATGCCGGTTATCCTGTCGCCGGATGAAGCCCGCGCCCTCAACGCCCGCTTCGAAGGTGTTGGCCCCGATGCCGTGCTCGCCTGGGCAGCGGAGCGCTTCATGCCGCGCCTGGCTGCCACGTCGTCGTTCCAGACGCAGAGCGTGCCTCTGCTGCACCTGATCAGTCAGGTGTGCCCGCACGTGCCGATCCTCTTCCTCGACACCGGCTATCACTTCCCGGAGACGCTGGCCTTCCGCGATGAGCTGGTCGCGCGCTTCGGCCTGACCGTGCAGGTAGTGCGCCCGGACGCAGAACCGGCGGCGCAGCACGAATCGCTCTATCGCCGCGACCCAGACCGGTGCTGCTACGCGCACAAGGTCTTGCCCATGCAGCGCGCTCTGCGCGACCTCGACGCCTGGATTAGCGGCATCCGCCGCGACCAGACTCCCCAGCGCGCAGGAACCCAGGTGGTGGAGCCGCTGCCGCAGGGAGGGGTGAAGATCAACCCGCTGGCCTTGTGGACGCGCGAGGATGTCTGGCGCTACATCCATCGCCACGATCTGCCCGCGCATCCCCTGCTGGCGCAGGGCTATCTGAGCATTGGCTGTGCGCCGTGCACCGTCCCGGCTTTCGGCGGCGACGAGCGGGCCGGTCGCTGGGCGGGCACGGGCAAGAGCGAATGCGGCCTGCACACGGACGCCCTGCACCAGCCGTCCGGCTTGGACGAGGAGCGCGGGACGTGACGCGCACGATCCTGGTCACCGGCGGCGCGGGCTACATCGGCTCGCGCCTGATCCGCGACCTGGCCGGTGACCCGGCCTTCGACGATCGCCTCATCCGCATCTACGACAACCTGCAACGCGATACCTGCCGCTCGCTGCTCGATCTGCCCGCGCAGGGGCGCTACCAGTTTGTGGAAGGCGACATCCTGGATAGCACGGGCCTGAGCCTGGCTATGCGCGATGTGTGGGCGGTGGTACACATGGCGGCCATCGTGCGCACGCCGCTCGCCTTCGGGCCGTCCGGCTGGATCGAGCAGGTCAATCACTGGGGATCGGCAGCCGTCGGGCGGGTGGCGGCTGAAGCGGGTGTGGCCCATCTCATCTATACCAGCAGCGCCGCCGTCTACGGCCCGGTGGACGCAGTGGCGGGATCGCCCGCCTCCTCGCCGCGCCCTTTTGACGAAGGAGCAGTCTGCCGCCCGCTGGGACCCTATGCCGAGAGCAAGCTGCGCGGTGAGCGCGAGCTACAAGCTCTTCAGGCGGCGGGACGGCTGCGCGTGACCGTTCTGCGCCTGGGATCGGTGTTTGGCTGGGCACCCGCCGTGCGCTTCGACGCTGTTGCCAATCGCCTGGCGTATCTGGCGGGCGTGCGTCGCCCCCTGACTGTGTACGGCGCGGGCGAGCAGCGCCGCCCCCTGCTGCATGTCGCCGATGCCAGCCATGCCGTTCGCTTTGCGCTGGCCCATGCGGAGCAGGTGGCAGGGGGACTGTACAATGTCGTGGGCGAGAACGCGCGGGTGTTGGATGTGGTCGCCGCCCTGCGCGCGCTGCAACCTGCCACGCAGGTACACTTCACCGAGCAGGACGTGCTCACCCATCTTTCGCTGGCCGTGAGCGGGGATCGCCTCAACGGGCTGGGCTGGTACCCCCAGGTGAGCCTGGAGGCGGGCCTGGCGGAGCTGCTCGATCATCTGCGCGGGTTTGTGCCCTTCGGCGCAGAGACCTGGCAGGAAGAAGGCGCGTAGGAGCAGCGCCCCTACGCACGCCTCTCCCCCTCGGTCCCTTTCTCCGGGCGCATTCGGATTTGGGGGCGAAATACTTGAGCCGCAGAAGTAAGCTCAGGTAAGGAATTGAAGAGGCGAGTTGCCGTGCCCCGGCTTACCTCACCCCCGCTCGGCGCTGACGCGCCTCGCCGCCCCCTCTCCATGCATGGAGGGGGCAAGCCGAGCGAAGCGAGGCTGGGGGTGAGGTAAACCACCGGATTACGAAAGACTTTCCTGAGCTTACTGAGACACAGGGGACGGGGATGATCTGGCAGGCGGCTCTCCCCTTCCCCTAGCTAGGGGAAGGGGCCGATGGGGGCCTGCCTGCCCCCCACCACATTGACGGCGGCGCGAAATCGCACTAGCATTGCCCGCGTAGCAGGCTCGTCCGCGCTTACCGCCGCGAGAGAATGACCGTGCGCTCAGGCTGCCCCCCATCCGCCCGAATCCCCTACCGCGCCCTGGCTATGCGTGCTCTGGTGCTGCTCGCCGCCGGGTGCATGGTCGCCAGCGCCTACGGCTTTCGCCCGCAGCTTGAGAGCCTCGTGCACTACCGCCCCACCCCCGGCCCCGAAGACTACTACGCTGGTTACGCGCCCTGGGCGTTTGCGGCGGGGGCGCTGCTGTTGATCGCGGCGCTGGCGCTGAGCCGCGCGCCGGAAATGTCAGCGCGCTGGGCCGCGCCGCGCCTGACGGCGCTGCATCCGCGCTGGGCCTGGGCGCTGACCGCACCGGGACTGCTGGCCCTGGCCGCCGTCACCGAGGCCAACGCGGCGCTGGCCGGGATTGAATCGTTGCGCACGCTGTCGCATCATGCGCAGTTCGTGCTGCTGGCGGGGGGAATCGCGCTCGTGGCGTTGGGATTGGGCGGAGTGAAGCGGCCTGCCCTGCGCGGAAGCCACGCCCGCGAAGCCGCGCTGCTACTGGCGCTGACCGGGGCGGCGCTCGGCCTGCGGCTGGTGAGCCTCGGCGACGCAGTGCGCGTGATGGTGGACGAAAGCCACTTCGCGCTCGGCGCAACCTATTTCCGCGTCTTCCCCGATGTCAAGCTGCTGACACCGATGCCCACCTCGGCTTCGTTCCCGTTCGTCTTCTCCTACGGGCAGGCAGAGCTGGTCGCGCTGATTGGACGGAACCTGGCCGGACTGCGCGCCCTCAGCGCGATCCTGGGCGCGCTGACCGTGCCCGCGCTGTACCTGCTGGGCCGCGCGCTGTACGGGCAGCGCACGGCGCTGATCGCGGCGCTGGTGCTGCTAACCTTCCCGCCGCACCTGCACTACAGCCGCCTGGCGCTCAACAACATCGCCGACCCGCTCTTTGGCACGCTGGCCCTGGCGCTGCTGGCCTGGGGCTGGCGGTCGGGCCGGCGGACGGGCTACGCGCTCGGCGGCGTGGCCCTCGGCCTGACACAGTACTTCTACGAGGGCGGGCGCATCGTCTACCCGCTGCTGGCGGCGACCTGGCTGGCCGCCGGATTCGTCTGGTGGCGACCGCGCCCTTCGGCGCGCGGCGTCCTGGTGGCAGCGGTCGCCTTCGTCGTGATCGCCGCGCCGGTGTATGTGACGCTCGCCGGGCAGGATTTCCCGCTGTTCGACCGGCTGGAGAAGACCGAGCTAGACGACCTCTACTGGGAGCGCGAGCGCGAGCCGGACACGCTGGGCACGCGCCTGGCGCACTTCCGCCATTCGCTGCTGCACTACGTCAACTCGCCGGAGAACACCCTCTTTCACTATTACCTGTACTACGGGGGAAAGTACGCGCTGGTGCTGCCCTGCGCCGTGCCCGCGCTGCTGCTGGGCGTGGTGTTCGCCGCCTGGCGCTGGCGGACGCCGGGCGTCCTGCCGCTGACCTGGCTGCTGGGCACGTCGGCGGGCAACGCGCTGCTGGTGGAGAGCGCTGTCACCGCGCGCTACGTGGTCGCGTTTCCGGCGCTGGCGCTGCTGATCGCGCTGGGCATTGGCGAGGCGCTGGCCCTGCTGTGGCCGCGCCGCTGGCCAGATGCCGCGCAGACGGCGCTGGCGCTGATCCTGGCCCTGGCGCTGGCGGTGCCCGGCGCACTGTATTATTACGGCCCGTTCCTGGACACGTTCAACGTCGAGGTGCGCCAGCACGTGGCCTATGACGTGGAAGATGCCCTGCTGCGCGCGGCGGACTTCCCACCCGGCACGCGCGTCTACGTGCTGGTGGACGGCCCCGCCCTGCCCCAGACTGACGCCCAACACCTGCTCAACTTCCTGGCCGATGACTTGCAGGTCTTCGTTTCCGCGCCGGACGAGCTCACCGCTGCACTGGACGCACTGCCACGCGACGCGGACGCAGCGATTTTCTTCCCGCCCGGCGACAACACGACGCTGGCCCGCCTGACCGAAACATTCGGCCCGCACCCGGTTACGGGCAGCCCGTGTGAGGACGTGCCCATCGGCAAGGCGCTGTGGCTGTTCTACGTCCCGGCGGGGGAATAGCGAGAGCGCGAAATCTTTAAGGTTGCGCCCTCTTGACAGACAGAACAGATGTTCGCTATACTAGAGACGGATTAGACCCAATCCTACAGGCTGCCGGACTGTGCCCCTCCCACCCTCACAGTCCGGCAGCCTGACCGGGCGACCAGCAGGCCGCCCGGTTCCCCTTTACGCACAGATTCAGGACAAGACTTCCGAGGTTTTGGAAACTTCGGAAGTCTCTACGAGAATCGCTCGAAACGCCTTCGCTGCGCCTGTCAGTCCTAGCGCGCGATCCTGGAAGGCAGGCGACGCAGCAGCACGAACCAGCCGTAGCTGAGCAGCCCCACGACGACCCCGCAGACGAGCACTTCGAGCAGGTTCAGCGCGTCCGCTGGGTTGTAGCCGTAGTTGCGCTCGCCAGCGATCTTGGTGATGATCCACCAGGCCAGCAGGGCCACGAAGCCCGTGACCGCGCTCATCACCGTCGCGGCGATGCTCTCCTTGCCCTTGGCGAAGAGATAGGTCGGGCCGTTGAGAGCGGAGATGAGGCCCATGCCGAACATGAACCACAGCGTCTCGGTCGGCAGCTCAATGACGGCGTCAATGAGCGCCGCAATGATGCCCGACACGACGGCGATGATCAACACTCTGAGGCCCAGCCCCGGCTCGATGCCAAGCTGATCGAGCACGCGCGATGCCTGGCCTCCTATGTCACCGGCCTGGAACTGCGGTCTGTGCGGCGGTTGCTGTTGATTCTGTCCCATGAACGTGCCTCCTGGATGGGCTAAGTGGTGCGTGTGCGTGCTGGACACGGGACAATCGGCCCCGCGCCAGAGAGTAATTCTGTCATCTATTATTGGCACTATAGCACCATGTTGCCGCCCGCACAAGAGGGGAAAACGTGGGAGGCGGCGTCACAGTGCCAGGTCGTCGCGCGGGTGAATGCCCGTCGCTGCGCCGAACCCGGCGGCGATGGCGGCCAGCGTTTGCCCGGTGAGCGGGTGCCGCCAGTCCGGGGCGACATCGGCCAGCGGCAGCGCGACATGCGCGCGCGTCAGGATGTCGGGGTCGGGCAGCGTGAGGTGCGGGCTGCTGAGCACGCAGTCGCCGAACAGGGCGAGGTCGAGGTCAATGGGGCGCGGCGCGAACCTGTCAGCGGAGCGCGCGCGGCCCAGCAACAATTCGATGAAGCGCAGCACATGGAACTTGAGCGCCAGCGGCCCATAGTAGCCGTCGCACTCGACCAATACCGCCGCGTTCAGAAACGGCGGCTGGCCCTCGGCCACTCCCCCGCTCGCGCTAACCGGCGCGCTCTCGTAGACGCGCGAGACGGCGCGCACCGTCAAGTGGTAGTTCTGGCGCAGCAGGGCCACCGCGCGGGGCAGATTGCGCTCCGGCGCGATGTTCGAGCCAAGCGTGATCAGCGCCGAAGTCGCCGGGCCGGAGTCACTCAAAGTCGGCGCGCTCCCGCTCGATCTCCACGCCGACGGAGCGGGCGAAGCGCAGCGCGCCCGGCTTCTCCACGCGCACGATGACCCGATCCGCCGCATGATCCACCACGCAGAGGCGGGCAATGGCCGCCGCCAGCGCCTCGACCGTGTAGTAGGCCGAGTCCTCGACGTGGGCGATGACGGCTTTGGTGATCGTGCGGTAGTTGAGGATGTCGCTCGCCTGGTCGGTCGCACCGCCGCGCCGCGTATCGGTGAAGAGGGTCAGGTTGATCAGAATGTCCTGCTTCTTCTCGCGCTCCCAGTCATTCAGGCCGATGATGCCGCGCAGCAACAGGTCGCGCACGATGATTTTGTCCAGGGGCATGAGTCCCTCACTAGTTCCAAGCAACGGAGAAGTCCACCTGTGATCATAGCCTGCGGGCGGAGCGCACGCCAGCGAGCGCGCCACTGAATAGCCTCACCCCCGCTCGGCGCTGACGCGCCTCACCGCCCCCTCTCCACGTTGCGGAGAGGGGACAAAGCCTCACCGCAGGGACGCGGAGGACACAGAGAAGAGCCAAGAGAGTCTCTACCTGTCTTTCCTCTGCGATCTCCGCGCCTCTGTGGTTCAAGAATCCCGCCCCCTCACTTCAGCGTGCCGACGAGGTGCTCGCCGCCGTCCACCGGGATCAGCGCGCCGGTGATGTAATCATTGCGCGCCAGGAAGACAACCGTCTGCCCCACGTAGTCGGGGTGTCCGGTGCGGCGCAGCGGGGCGCGCGCGCCGAGCGCCTGCCACGTCTCGCCGTGCGGGTCCATGCCCGGCGGCGGCAGCACCGCCCCCGGCGCGATGGCGTTGACGCGAATATCGGGAGCCAATTCGTAAGCGGAGACTTTGGTCAGGTGGATCAGCCCGGCCTTGCTGACGCCGTGCTGCACGTAGCCGCGCCAGGGATACAGGCCGCTCAGATCGGTGATGTTGACGATCAGGGCCGGCTCATCTGCCGGGCGCTTGGCGCGGCGCATCAGGCGGGCGGCGGCCTGCGTGCACAGGAACGGCGCGCGCAGGTTGACCTGTAGCACGTCCTTCCAGTCGTCCAGCCCGACCTCGTCGAACGGCTGCTTGACGAAGCTTGCCGCGCTGTTGACCAGCACATCCAGCCGCCCGAACTCCTCGTCAACGGCCTGGAAGAGCGCGTCAATCTGCGCCGGGTCGTGCAGGTCAGCCTGGACGGCGATGGCCTGCACGCCCAGCAACCTGATCTCGGCGACGGTGTCGCGCGCCGCCCCCTCGGAACTGCCGTAGTGCACGATGACGTGCGCCCCTTCGCGGGCCAGGGCCAGGGCAATCGCCTTGCCGACGCGGTGCGCGCCGCCGGTCACGACGGCGATCTTGTCTCGCAGGTTCATCGGGTGCCCCCTTTTGGGTGGTTGGTGGTTGGTGATTGGTTTTCAGTTATCGGTTGATCAGTGGTCAGGGGAGCGTGACGCGGAAGATACTGCTCCGGCGTCGTGACCCAAGCTGGCAGCTCTGGACTTCGACCACACGCGCCCTCTGATCCCTGACCACTGACCGATTACCGATAACCCTAATCATGCCTGACCAGACCGCCAGCAACCAAGAACCAATCACCGACAACCAACAACCGCTGACAGCTACAACCCCGCCAGCCGGTAGAACTCCTGGACGAGGGCCGGATCGGTGCGGAACTCGCCCCGCTTGGCAGTGGTGACCATGTTCACGCCGTGCTTCTTGACGCCGCGCAGGGCCGCGCAGCTATGCTGTCCCTCGATGACGACGATCACGCCGAGCGGATTGAGGTGCTCGTGCAGAGCGTCGGCAACCTCGTTGGTCAGGCGCTCCTGCACTTGCAGGCGGCGGGCGAACATGTCCACAATGCGCGGAATCTTGCTCAGGCCGATGACCTTGTCGCGCGGGATGTAGGCGACGTGCGCCCGGCCAGTGAAGGGCAGCATGTGGTGCTCGCACATCGAGGTATAGTCAATGTTAGCCACGACGACCATCTCGCCCTCGCCATATCCGACATCAAACATGGCGTTGTTGATGATCGTGGCGACATCCTGGCGGTAACCCTCCAGAAGCTCGTCGTACATCTTGGCGACGCGGTACGGGGTGCGCAGCAGGCCGTCACGCTGCGGGTCTTCGCCCACATTGAGCAGAATGAGCCGCACGGCGTCTTCGATCTCCGCTTTGGGGTTGAACGCTTCAAACTCGGCGGTGGCGATGCGCTCGGCAATCTCGTAGATGCGCCCGTGTCCGTTCCCGTTGTCGTCAGTGTGCTGCTTGCCGTCGCTGCTCATGGCTACCATCCTTTTCTGGCGATAAGCGCGTTCCATCACCTTAGATGCGGCAACAGTCCCCAAGGTACCAGGCATTTCTGAGCAGACCGTTAGCGCCCGCCCAGATTCACATTAGATTTCTCTGATGATTATCTCAAAAATTAGGACGTGTGGCGACAAGTTGCAGCGGACTGGGGAAGTCGCGCCGCGTTTGAGCGCCGTGCGGCGCTGTGCTACACTACCGGACAGGCGCACCATCTGCGCTGCCTGCCCTAAAAAGGATCACGACTATGAGGGAGAGACTGTCTACGCTGGGATTTCGCCTGCGCCTGGCCCTGACCATCCTGGTGCTGGCCCTGTTTGTCGTCTTCTTGCTGCAGAACACAGCCGCGACGCGCGTGCGCTTCCTCTTCTTCGAAGCGGATATCGCCGGTGCAATCGTTGTTGTCGTCACCTCGCTGCTGGGCTTCATCGGCGGCGTTCTGCTGGCGCTCAACTGGCAGCGCCAGCGGCACAAGGGGCCGGCGTCGAAGGGGCCGGGCGAGGGAAGCTAACGCCCCTGGGGGCCAGGGGCGCGATAGGTGGAAACAGACGGAGGCTTGCAACGCGACTGGCGCGCCGCGCAGCGGTCATGTTTCTGGCCCGTCCAGCGTGAAGTCAAACGACGCGCGCACCGGCGCGCTGGCCAGGCTCGCCGCTGCCTCGGCGCGACGCAGGAAGTCCAGCTCGCTCACCTCGACATCCACCGTCCAGTCGCCCGGCTCCAGACCGACATTGGCTCCGTAGTGAAAGCCGTACTCCGGCGAGATGACCGCCGGGAAGGGTACCACCAGCGCCGTCCCGTAGCGGCGGAAGGTGACGGTCACCGTCGCGCCGGGCAGCTTGGCCTCGTAGTTGACGGCGTGATCGGTCAAGTCCACCACGTAGTAGCGGCTGAGCGGTTCGGGCGGCACCGGCACCGCCTCGCCCTCCTCCACCGCGTAGAGCGGGCGGGCGTCCTGGTAGCTGAGCATGATATGCAGCCCGTCCTGGGTCAGCTCGCCGATCAGCGCCAGCATATCCGTCTGGCCGACGGCGCGCCCTTCAGCGTCGAGCGTGAAGCTACCAGTCCAGACCACCGGCTCCCGCCACAAGTCTTGAGCGCCGTCCTGACGCAGGGCTGTCACCGGACTAATCGTCACCGCCCAGTCGTAGGCGGCCCCCGCTGGCACACGGTAGTTGTCGCCGAAGTGGTAGCCCTGACCGGGCGCAACCATGGCCGGGACGCTCGCCTGCACAACGACCGCGCCGGAGTCCTGGCGGCGCACTTCCAGCGAGACCTCGACCGGCAATCGCTCGCCCAGGGCTAGCGCCGCGTCGTTCACGTCCACGCTGATGTGCTTCAGGTCAGCGTCAGCCGGATCACCGCCGCACGGCTCCAGCACCCCATCCACGACCTGGTAAAGCTGTTCCGCCGGGCCAACGTTGAAGACAAGCTGCATCCCGTCTTTGATGGCGACGGCCAGGCCGGTCGTGTGCGTATGCGCGGCGTAGGTCAGCGGAGCAACCGGGCTGCATTCCTCGCCCTCGCCGGGGTGATAGCTGAGCAGGGTAATCACCAGGGCTGGCACCAGCGCCAGCGTGAAAATCAGCAGGTAGATCAGTGTCCTTCGGTTTGCCATGCTACTCCTCTCACGCGCGACCCCTATGCCGGGCGTGGCAGCGCGTCAATCTGCGCGACCAGTGCGAAATCCAGGTCGGTGATCCCGCCCTGGTCGTGGGTCATCAGGCTCACCGACAGGTACTTCCAGCCATGCAGGTGCAGGTCTGGGTGATGGTTGGCGGCTTCGGCCAGGTGAGCAATAGCGTTGGCCAGCAGCACAGCCTGGGCGAAGCTCTTGAGCGTGAACGTCGCCTGAAGCCGCCCGTCCTCGCCCAGCCGCCAGGCGGGATGCGCCACCAGCCAGGTCTCGATCTCCTGGGACGAGTATACCTTGAGCGTCCGGGGCATGGGCACTTCTCCCGCGCGGCTGCGCGATCTGAGCCAGCGTGCAGCCGATTATAGCCCAGCGCAGGGGCGGATGGCATGGTTTGGGGGAATGGGACGGGGGCAGTGCTCTCGTAGGGGCGTACTGCTGTACGCCCCCCTGAGTCCTCCAACGGATTCTGGAAGTCCGAAGCTGTGAGATTGTGCTTAGCCGACGATAGCGGTGGGCAGTGGGGCACCATTCCACGGCGGGTCGTAGTTGGGCCCTATCGTATTCACCGGCACCCACAAAAAGTCACACACCCAGACGATCTGGTAATACGCACCACTGGCATCAAGGCCGATGACACGTGCGCTATTGCCTGCTGGAATTGTGACGAGCGGACTCGTCGGTTCGCCAGGTGCCCAGTACACTGGCGCGTCTGCTACGAAGGTGCCCCCCACTGCTGTGGCAGGGATGGGGATCAGCACGTCGCAGCCAGGCACCGGCGCTTCTTCTGGCTCGTCGTCGCCGCTTACATAGGGTAGATCGCCGCACACGCCAAAGTCCGCTGGGTCAAAATACACTGTCCAACGACGTGGGTAGCTCTCCACTACAGCGGCATCTGGCTCGCCAGGGGGAACATCGAAGACAACCAGCATGAAGGGACGCGCCATCGGGGGGTTCTGGACGTAGGCGTTGATAGTCGTGCTCACGGTTCGAGTGCCATTGGCCAGAAGCGCCGCGAAGTCGTCCGAAAGCAGTGGCGTGCCATAGGCATCGTAGACGGTGATGTAGTACCTATCCAGTCCAGCCTCGTCGTCTACCTCGGGCGTGCGCGTAAGAGTGATCCATACACGGGTGATCGAGGCACAGTTAGTGCCCTCATCGCTCACGCCGGTGATCGTGAGTGCATTCACTGCCAGGGCCCAGGCAGGCATGGTGGCCACCCCCAGCGCCACGACGATCACCACCATAACAAGTGAAATTCTGAATAGCTTGTGCATGTTTCTGCTTCCTCCAATAAGTGATATTCGGCAAAAACCTTGCGCCTACGGTACAGGAAAACGCGCACTCGCGCGAGTCGTCCGAGTGCTGTCTGCCAATTGTCAGCCTCGTGAGGGGCGATGCTCTTGACCGGGGCGCGCGCTGGTGCTAGGCTGGTACAGGCTTGTACAATCTGAGAAATGCGCTAGAAGCCAACTTAATGAAATTTACGCTTCGTCGTTCCTAGACCTGGGAGATGCTTGTACCCTCGCGCCATCTGCCTGCATCAGCAGCGTGACGCGCTGAGGGCCGTTACGAAGGGAGATCGCCATGGTGCAGGAGCCGCGCGTCGTCATTCAGACGCACAACCTGACTCACCGCTACGGCAAGCTGACCGCCATCCAGGACGTGAATCTCTCCGTCTACGAGGGGGAAATCTTCGGCTTTCTGGGGCCGAACGGTGCCGGCAAGACGACCACCATCCGCACGCTGCTGGACTTCATCCGGCCCAGCGAAGGGTCGGCGTCTATCTTCGGGCTGGACACCGTGCGCGACAGCGTAGCCATCCGCGCGCGAGTCGGCTATTTGCCCTCAGAACTGGCCCTGCTGGACAACTGGACGGGCATCCAATACATCCGCTGGCTGGAAGACGTGCGCGGGGCGAAGAACGGCTTCGTCGCCGAGGCGGAGCGGCTGGCGGGGCTGCTTGACCACGACCTGGGGCGCTCGCTCAAGGGGCTGTCTACGGGCATGAAGCGCAAGATGGGCCTGATCGTGGCCCTGGCCCACAGACCGGAATTGCTCATCCTCGACGAGCCGTCAACGGGTCTCGACCCGCTGATGCAGCAGGTGCTGCACCAGATCATGCGCGAGACCCGCGCCGAGGGACGCACCATCTTCCTCTCGTCGCACAACCTGCCCGAAGTCGAGGCGATCTGTGACCGCGTGGGCATCATCCGCGAGGGACGGCTGGAGGCAGTGGAGGCGGTGGCCGACCTGACGCGCGTCTCCTTCCGCTGGCTGACCCTGGTTTTCGACGGCGCGGCACCCGCCGAGCGCTTCCGCGTGCTGCCCGGCGTGACCGACATTGAGGGCGACGGGGCGCGGCTGCGGATGCGCGTCGGCGGCAAGGCGAGCATGGACGCCGTGATCAAGCTGGCCGCGCAGCACACCGTCACCGATATGGATGTGGAGCATCCTACGCTGGAAGAGATCTTCCTGGCCTACTACGGCAAGAAGGAGGCGTGAGCGATGGCGGCCATCTTTCGCAAGGCATTCCGTGACTCGCGGCGGTCAACGTTCTGGTTGTCCATCGGCTTCGGGCTGTACGTGATGTTCCTCATGGCCTTCTACACATCGGTCAAGGACCAGGCCGATGAGTGGAAGAAGCTGATCGAGGCGTACCCGGAGGGCGTCCTGGCCATGTTCTATGGCGGGGACATGGCAGATTTCGACATGACCGAGCCGGGCACGTGGGTGCAGACGGAGTTCGCCAGCTACAGCGTGCTTATCCTGGGCGCGATCGTCATCAGCCAGGCGTTCAACGCCTTCAGCAATGCCGAGCGCGACTATACGATGGACATGCTGCTCAGCCTGCCGGTCTCGCGCCGCCATTACCTGCTGGGACGGCTGCTCAACACGGCGGCGGTCATGGCCCTGGTGCTGGGGGCATGTCTGGCTGGCTTCCTGGTGTCCATGCTCCTCTGGCCGGCGTTTGATCCGCCGGTCACCAACCTGGCGCTGAGCATGATCGGGGCGTTCCTGTATCTGATGGTCGTGGCGGGCTACACCTACCTGCTGGCGGTTGTGGTGCCGTCCAGCCGCCGCTTCGCCGGGGCCATCGCTTACCTGCTGCTGATCGGCTCGTTCCTGGTTTACGGCCTCTCCGCCGCAGTGAAGGCGCTGGAGCCGCTCCAGCCATTGCTGCTGCCACACTACTTCAACATGGGCGCGGTCATCCGCGAAGGCGCGCAATTCGGCGACTGGGCGGTGATGGCGGTCACCGCGCTGGCCTACTTCGCGCTGGCGTGGTGGCTGGTGGATCGCAAGGAACTGGGCGTGTGAGGGGGGGTGTAGATCAGACTTCCGAAGTTTCCGAAAACTTCGAAAGTCTCATTGCCAGCCACGCGCCCGATAGTTGACCTCACCCCCACTCAGCACTGATGCGCCTCGCCGCCCCCTCTCCGACGCGGAGAGGGGGAAAGGCCGAGCGTAGCGAGGCCAGGGGGTGAGGTTTGTCTTTCAGCGCCCGCCGTCGGCCAGCAAATCCGTCTCGCGGAACTGCATCTCGTACAGCCGCGCGTACAGCCCGCCACGCGCCATAAGCTCGTCGTGCGGCCCCAACTCCACGATCTGCCCGCGCTGCAGCACGGCGATGCGGTGCGCCACGCGGATCGTGCTCAGCCGGTGAGCGATGATCACGGTCGTGCGCCCCTGCATCAGCCGCTCCAACGCCTCTTGCACAAGCTGCTCGCTCTCGCTGTCCAGGCTGGAAGTTGCCTCGTCAAGCAGCAGGATGCGCGGGTCTTTGAGGATGGCCCGCGCAATGGCGATGCGCTGGCGCTGCCCGCCGCTCAGCCGCACGCCGCGCTCGCCGACGGTCGTCTCGTAGCCGTCCGGCAGACCGCTGATGAAGTCGTGGGCGTTGGCGGCTCTGGCGGCGGCGATTAGATCGGCTTCGCTGGCGTCGAGCCGCCCGTAGAGGATGTTCTCGCGGATGCTGCCGCCGAAGAGCAGCGTCTCCTGGGGAACGATGGCGATCTGCGCGCGCAGGCTGGCCTGCGTCACGGCGCGCACGTCGCGCCCGTCAATGCGCACTGCGCCGGAAGTCACGTCGTAGAAGCGCGGGATCAGGTTGAACAGCGTGCTCTTGCCGGAGCCGCTCGGCCCGACCAGCGCCAGAACCTCGCCCGGCGCGATGTCAAGGGTAATGTCGCGCAGCACTTGCTGGCGCTCGTCGTAGGTGAACGAGACATGCTCAAAGGTGATGCGCCCGTCCACGTCATCCAGCGTGGCCGCGCCGGGCGCGTCCTGCACGTCCGGGGCAGTGTCCAGCAGCTCGAAGACGCGCTCGGTCGCGCCCAGCGTCTCCTGGAACTGGGCGGCCATCCCCGCCAGCTCAGCGAACATCTGCCCGATGACAGCCGCATAGACCAGGAAAGCGACCAGCTCGCCGCTGCTCAGCCGCCCGGCCATGACCTCGCGCCCGCCGTACCACACGATCAGCGCGATGGTCACCAGGAATAAGAAATCCACCAGCGGGTTGAGCAGCGCGTGGAGGCGCGCCTGGCGCAGCGCCGCCCCCAGCACATTCTCCGTCGCCTGGGTGTAACGGGCCGTCTCGTAGTCCTCGCGCACGAAGCCCTTGACGCTGCGCACGTTCTGGAAGACTTCGGCGGCGATGCTGGCCGTCTCCGCCACCTGGTCTTGCACACGCCGCCCGCCGCGCCGCGCTAACCGGCTGATGATCAGCGCCACGACGATCATCACCGGCACGCCCGCGATGATGAACAGTGTCAGCCGCCAGTTGAGCAACAGCATGACCAGCACGCCGCCCGCAATGGTCAGCACGTGGCGCGTCAGGCGCACCAGGTCGCCGGTCAGCAGGCGGCGGACGGTGGTCACGTCACTGGTCAGGCGGCTGACCAGGTTGCCGATGCGCTGCTCACTGAAGAAGCGCAGCGACAGGCTTTGCAGGTGGGCGTAAAGCTGGCGGCGCAGGTCGTTGACCACGCGCTCTCCGGCGACATTCGTGTAGTAGTTGCCCGCCATCGAAGCGACCGCAATAAGCGCGAACAGGGCCAGCATGAGCAGAATGCTCGCGTTCAGGCGGGCCATGTCGCCGGAACTCAGCGCCGAGTCCACCACGCGCTGGATGAGCGCCGGTAGCGCCAGGAATACGCCGCTGGCGATCATCCGCGCCAGCAGCGCAATGCCCAGCAAGTTCTTGTACGGGCGCACGTAGCCGAGCAAGCGCCGCCATTGCGCGCGGGCAATTGGCGGGCGGGCCAGGTGCTGCTCTGAGAGTAGGGGGTTAAGAGTCATGGGTCGTGAGTTGGTAGGGGCGCTGCTCTGCCGCGCCCGGATAGACTTCGCAAGGCTTGCGTCGTATGCTCCACCCTTTCAGTGTGCCCCCGTTCCACTGGCAGCGCAAGATGCCGGGGACGGTTTTGCGCGCGGCGGCGGAGCAGACTTCCGAAGTTTGGCGAACTTCGGAAGTCTCAAGGTGCGTTGCCACGCCAAGCGCAGCATAGCCAATCCGCATCTGGCACGGTACAATGCGCCGCTGGAATGCGCGCTGTTCTCGTGCAGCGATCTCATGAAGGGCCTGGAAATGATTGCACAGAGTAACTCGTTCCGACTGATTCCCCCGCATGGCGGCGTGCTCGTCAACCGCCTGCTGGACGGTGCGCTGCGCGACGTGATGCGCGAGCGCGCCCAGAGTATGACGCGCGTGCCGCTCAGCCCGCTCAACACCGCCGACATCGAGTGTATCGCCACCGGCGTCTACAGCCCGCTGACCGGCTTCATGGGCCAGGCGGACTACCGCGCGGTTGTTCACGACATGCACCTGGACAATGGTCTGCCCTGGACGGTGCCGCTGACGCTGGCCGTCGAGGATGAGCTGGCCGGACGCATCGCCATCGGCGAGACGGTGGCCCTGGCCGAGCCGGACCCCGACGCCCCCGGCGGTGAGCGGCTGCTCGGCGTGCTGGCCGTCAGCGAGAAATTCCGCTATGACAAGGCGGTGGAGGCGCAGGAAGTCTACCGCACGACCGAGGATGCGCACCCCGGCGTCGCGCGCATCTACGAGCAGGGCGACGTGTGCCTGGCCGGAGACATCTGGCTCTTCGATCGCCCTAAAGAGGTGGTGACCACCTTCGGCGACATCCGCCTGACGCCCGCTGAGACACGCCGCCTCTTCGCCGAGCGCGGCTGGCGGCGCGTGGTCGCTTTCCAGACGCGCAACCCGATTCACCGCGCCCACGAGTACCTGCAGAAAGTGGCGCTGGAAGTGGTGGACGGGCTGATGCTGCACCCGCTGGTCGGCGAGACGAAGTCTGACGACATCCCCGCCGACGTGCGCATCGCCAGCTACCAGGCCATCCTCAGCACGTACTACCCGCTCGACCGCGTGCTGCTCAACGTCTTCCCGGCGGCGATGCGCTACGCTGGCCCGCGCGAGGCGATCTTCCACGCCATCGCGCGCAAGAACTACGGCTGCTCGCACTTCATCGTCGGGCGCGATCACGCGGGCGTGGGCAAGTACTACGGCACCTACGATGCGCACCTGATCTTTGACGAGTTCGATCCGGCGGCGCTGGGCATTACCCCGCTGTTCTTCGAGCACGCTTTCTATTGCCGCCGCTGCGAGGCTGTTGTCACGGCCAAGACGTGCCCGCACGGGCGCGAGTCATGGGTCTTCCTCAGCGGCACGCAGGTGCGCGAGATGCTGGCGCGTGGCGAGATGCTGCCCGTCGAGTTCACCCGGCCAGAAGTGAGCCAGGTGCTCATGGAAGGCATGAAGCGCATCAACGGGCGGTGAGAGGATTGCGGATTGCGGATTGCGAATTGCGGATTGAGGGTGGGGGCATGAGGCGCGTCAACGGGCGGTGAGAGGATTGCGGATTGCGGATTGCGGATTGCGGATTGAGGGCGGGGCATGAGGCGCGTCAACGGGCGGTGAGGTCACCCTGATCGCCAGATCGTCTCTTCCTGCCTACACAACCTCACCCCCTAACCCCCTCTCCGTTGCGGAGAGGGGGAGGTTGAGCGAAGCGAAACGGGGTGAGGTTACTCGTACACCCCCGCTTCGACGTAGTTCCACACCCCGTCGCGCAGGGCGTAGAACCAGACCATCGTCTCGTTGCCGCTGACGTTGAACATGGACGGCTCGCAGCACTGGTAGTGCACGACCTCGTCGTAGCGGTACGGCTCGACGATCTGCCCGCCGTAGTAGAGACCGATTTGCCCGCCGCGCTTGAAGAAGAAGAACGGCTGCCCGGCGATCAAGCGCCAGCCGAAAATCTCGTCGAAGCCAAGCTGCTGGTTGAGAATCGTCCCGTCAATGATCACCTGGCCCTCGGACTCCAGCACCCAGTGCCATTCCCACGCCCACAGCGCCTTGACCGGCGGCTCGACGAAGGAGCTGACTGGCGTCACCGTGTAGACGATCTCCCCGTTGCGCGTGACGTGGAACTGGGACGTGCTCCAATCCGCCACCACTTCATAGAGATCGCTGCCCACGTACACCGGCGCGATGTACACGAAACTCGCGGTGTCCATCTGCCCGATGGTGTCCGGCGTGACGACCAGCAGCGACTCGTTCATCGATTCCAGCAGCAGGCGGAAGTCGGTGCGGTCGCTGTTGGCGGCGACGGGCCAGACATGCGTCACGTCGGAAAGCAGGACATCGCCCAGGTGCAGCAGCCGGTAGGAAGGCCCGCCCGGTGAGGTTTCATCGAACGGGCGCAGTGCGTACCCCCACTGGCCGATGATCTCGTTGATGTCCGCGACCTGGGCCATCAGGTCTGGCTCGCGCCAGGCACGGCGCACGTCGAGGATGGCCTGCGTCACCCGGTCGCGGAACTCGAAGTGAGTTGGCTGGTCTTCCGCCGCCGAGACGAGCGGGTATTCCTCAATGATCAGGCCGGACGAGCCGGTGGTCTGTCCGCCGGAGCCGGTGCCTTCGCCCTCGCCGGTAGTACCACCGCCCATCTGCGACGGCGTGCCCACGATGCCGATAGACGCGATCGCGCCGCTGAAGTCCCACCCGCTGCCGCCGACGATCACATCTACCAGGCGAGCGGCCCTGGGCAGGGCATTGCCACGCGGGTCTGTCCATGCGGCGGGCAGGAAGAGGTCTACGGCCTGCTCCGTCCACTGACCGAGGGGCACCAGCGTATAGTTGCGCAGGGCGGTGCTGCCGTCGTGGTTAGCCAGGAAGCCGCTGCTCCAGGTGAAGGGCTGGCCCGCCATGTCGGTGAAGCTCAGCGTCACCTGAACGGGGTACTCGCCGTTGCCGTTGTTACTGTCGCTCCACCAACTGCTGTTAGGCAGGCTGTGCTGGATCACGCGCAATTCCAGGGCCAGCCACAGGCTCCCGTACTGGCTCACGTCGGCGTCTACGCGCTGCTGCGCCGACAGGGCGCTGCCGCTCGCGCCGCTGCCGGTGCGCTCCCACATCAGCATATTGCGCTCCGGGCCGGAGTCGTCGCCCACCACGTCAATCCAGCAGTTGCCGCACGTACTGGCGATGCTGAACGTCCAGCCCGCCCCTCCCCCGGCGAAGTCGCCATTGACTATCAGCTCGTCACCGTCCTGCGCCGAGGCCGTTCCCACGCCCCACAAGCCAGCCAACACGATCACCAACAGCAGCGCCCAACGATGCTTCATGAGTCCACTCTCCTTAAAGTGTTGCTATGACGCACACGTGCCTGTATTGTAGTCCCGTTTCGGGGGCGTTGCGTGCCCGATTTCACACGAAATTCGGGACGCCTCCACGCGGAAGTGTCCCGTCAAAGTCTTGCTGGTTCGGGGGCCGGTCGAGAAGGCTCGATCTGCGGGTTTACCTCACCCCCAGCCTCGCTGCGCTCGGCTTGCCCCCTCTCCATGCATGGAGAGGGGGCAGCGAGGCGCGTCAGCGCCGAGCGGGGGTGAGGTAAAGTAAGGAGTCGCCCCAGACCACAGGCCGACCTCAGTACCTATCCGCTCCTGAACCACCCACGCAGAGGGAGCCAGGGGTAGAGTCCTCAGCGGTCAGGGTACGGGCTTGCGGATAAAGGCGAGGTACGCCCCGACCAGCGCCACGATCACGCCGATGACCAGCACGATGATCTGGCTGGTCGCCAGGTAGATATCGAGACCCCGGATCGGGTCAATCAGGATCGCCAGCAGCACGGCAGCGATTCCCAAGACGATCAGGGCGTATGGGATCTGCTTCATGGACATGAGAGCCTCCTCAGGCTAACCGTGAATGCTCTTCCCATGATAGCACAGTTCTGGAGACGGCACTGTTCGTCTGTGTTTGGGGGGATTTCACGATGGGGGCGAGATTCCTGACACGCAGAGAAAGAGACTTCCGAAGTTTCGAAAACTTCGGAAGTCTGGCTCCGCCCGCGCTCTCTGCGCCTCAGCGGTGATACTCTGCCCCTGACCTGAGAGGCCCCCACGTCGGCCCGGCTCAGCCGACCATGAACTCCCCCGCCCGGTAGAACAGTGTCCCGTCAATCCAGATTTCGCCGCCGTCTTTCATGTTGTGGATCATGTCCCAGTGAATGGCGCTCTGGTTGAGACCCTTCGTCTCCTCGTAGCTGCGCCCCAGGGCCATGTGGATCGAGCCGCCGATCTTTTCGTCGAAGAGGATGCTGCGCGTCATGCGCTGAATGCCCATGTTCGTGCCGATGGCGAACTCGCCCAGCCGCCGTGCGCCGGGGTCGGTATCCAGCGTGCGCACCAGGTAGTCTTCGCCCTTGGAGGCTTTCGCTTCGACGGCCACGCCATTCTCGAAGCGCAGGCGCACCCCTTCGACCTCATTGCCCAGGTAGATGCACGGGAAGTTGAAGGCCACCGTTCCATTCACCGAGTCCTCGATCGGGCTGGTGAAGATTTCGCCGTCGGGGAAGTTCTCCTGGCCGTGCGAGCTTCGCCAGGGCCGCCCGCCGAAGTCGAAGGAGAGGTCAATGCCGGGGCCTTTGACTTCGGCGTGCTGCTTGCCGCTCAGCCAGTCCACCAGCCGGGTCTGGCGGTCGCGGAAGGCTTGCCAGTGGGCGACTGGGTCTGGCTGGTCGAGGCCGCACGCCTTGTAGACGAATTCCTGGTAATCGAGCAAGCCCATCTCCGCTGCCTGGGCGAGCGCCTGCGTCGGCCAGCCGACGACCGTCCAGCGCAGCGACCCCTCAGCGTAGCGGCGCAGGTAACGCTCGCTGACGGCGCTGGTCGCCTTGCGCCAGCGGCTGATGCGCGCCGGGTCTATTTCGGAGAGCGCCTTGGTGTTGGCCGACGCCTTGATGAAGAAGATGGCGTCGGACGCCTCGACCCAGTGCATCACCGTCGAGTCCAAGCGGTCAAGCTGCTGGTCATCAGCCAGGCGCATGAATAGCTCGAAGTAGTCGCTGTAGTCGGGCGAGAGGGGCGCGGCAGCCTGGATGTTGGGATACGCGCCCCGCCGCAGGATCGCCTCGGCCAGCGCCGCGATCAGCGGGCCGGCGGTCAAGCTGTTGCCGGCGATGGTGATGTACTCGCCCGGCTGCACCGGGGAGCTGTACTCGGTCAGGATTTTTGCCAGTTGGGTGGCGAAGTTCGTCGTCATAAGATGTCACTGTGCCTTTGCTGTGCAGATCGTGCCAGATTACCGGCCCAGACTATAACACAGCCAGCGAGTGGGGCGAAAACCGGTGAGCTTTGCGAGCAGCGAAAGAAGGGGACACAGGCGCGGAAAACAAAGGCATGAGTGAGAGTCCGCATGCACCGAAGTGCTGAGTACGCGCTCGAAGCGCCAATGCCCTGGAAAGCATAGAGGCGGTAAACTCACTCATGCGCACTATTAGTGTATCATGATTTGCGGCGCGCGCCCAGAGTCGTGCGCTCGCCCCAACAAAAAAACCAGCGACCGTTCGTCGCTGGCTGTGTGCCCCCAGGGAGATTCGAACTCCCGTCTTGGCCTTGAAAGGGCCACGTCCTGGTCCCCTAGACGATGGGGGCCTAACACGGCGGGCATTGTACCATGCCGCGCAGCACGCCGTCAAGGTCGGCGCGGTCTGGTTT
>JAXGOK010000034.1:0-45053 GCA_040767545.1 Aggregatilineaceae bacterium
TGCTTTTCTCCCTTCCCCCCTCGTGGAGGAAGGGCCAGGGATGGGGGGCAGCGGCAGGCGCAAGACTTCTGAAACGGCCTCAGGAAACTGACAACCGATAACCAACAACTATCCACCCTTCACCACTGCGCGACCGAGAGTACACCCATGAGCCTGACCTGGCAGGGGCGCTACCAGCCCAGCCGCGAGCCAGACCGCGTGCTGCGCCGCATGACGCTGGACGACATCCCCGGCGCGCTCGCCCTCACCCAACGCATCGGCTGGCAGCACAACGCGGCGGACTGGGAGCGGCTGCTGCACTGGTCGCCTGACGGCTGCTTCGTGCTAGACGAGGAGGGGAGCGGCATCACCGGCACGGTGACCACCACCTCCTACGGCACCGCCCTGGCCTGGATCGGCATGCTTCTGGTCGCGCCGGAACGCCAACGGCTGGGCCTGGGCAAGCAGTTGATGCGCGCCGCGCTCGATCACCTGATCGCCAGGAACACCGAGCGGATCATGCTCGATTCGACCGACGCCGGTCGCCGCCTCTACCAGAGCTTGGGCTTCCGCGCGGTGAGCAAGATCGAGCGGTGGGAGGGACGGGCCAGCACCTACCTGGGGCCGCGCGCCCAGCGAATGGCTCCGGCGGATCGGGAGGCCGTCTTCGCCTTCGACCGGGCAGCGTTTGGGGTAGACCGGAGCCATGTCCTGGGCCGCCTGATGGACGAATTCGCTGATCTGGCCTGGGTGGATTACCAGGGTAGCGCGCTAGAGGGGTATCTGCTCGCTCACCGGCGCGGCGACAGCGTCTTTCTCGGCCCCTGGATGAGCCGGACCATCACCTCAGCAAAGCGGCTGCTGCTGGTCGCCCTGGAACAGCTTCAGGGCCAGCATGTCGTGATGAATCTCCCTGACGACAACGGGCGCAGCCTGATCCTGGCCAGCGACCACAACCTGAGCCGGGTGCGGCAGTGCACGCGCATGATCTACGGAGATGCTGAGCCGTTGAGAGGGGAGCCGCTCGCTGAGCTAGCGGTCGGCACGCTGGCGACCGGCTGACCTGCTGCGCGCAGATCAGCCGCGCTGCAAGTCCTGGAGCGAGACCAGCCCCCGGCGCAGCGCGATCAGCCCCGTCTCCACGCGCGAGCGTGCGCCAAGCTGAGCGATAAGCTGGGCAAGCTGCTGGTCTATGATCTGCGGGTCGAGGCCCAGTCGCTCGGCAATCTGGTCGTTGGTCTTGCCGGCGGCGACGCCGGTCAGGATGGCCCGGTCTAGCTCGCCCGGCTGTTCGCCGTCAGCGGCAGGGCGCGACGTGTAGCCTTCGACCACGCGCTCGGCCACCCCCTGCCCCAGCACCAGCCGCCCCGCCGCGACATCGTGCACCGCGCGGATCAGCTCGTCTTCGGCGGTCGTCTTCAGCACGTAGCCATGCGCTCCGGCGCGCAGCGCGTGCATGATGTACTGGTCTTCGGTGCGCCCCGTCAGCACGAGTACCTTGATGTCCGGCCAGGTTTGGCGAATCTGGGGCAGAATGTCCAGGCCACTGACTTTGGGCATGTTCAGGTCGAGCAGCAGCACGTCCGGCTGGGCCGTGCGCACCAGATCAAGAGTCTGCTCCCCGTCGTCAGCCTCGCCCACAACCTCGAATTCGTCGGTCGCCGACAGCATCATGGCCAGCCCCATGCGCAGCACGCGGTGATCGTCGGCCAGGGCCACGCGCAGCTTGCCGCGCGCGGCGTGTGCATCCTCCTGCGACTCTAGCTCCTCAACCGTCACCGCCGCCGCGCTGATGGTGCGCTCCCCACAGGGGCCTGCCGCCGCCAGCGCATCCGCCATCGCCCGTGCCGTGTCGAAGCGGTCTTCGGGCTGCTTGGCCAGCGCCTTGAGGATGGCGTTCTCCAGCGCGGGGCCTATTGCCGGATTCACCTCGCGCGGCGGCCTGGGCGCTTTCTTGACCTGCTGCATCAGCAGAGCACCGATGTCGTCGGCGTCAAAGGGGAGCACCCCCGTCACCAGCTCGTAGAGCACGACGCCGGTCGAGTAGATGTCGGTGTGGAACGTCAGCGGGAAGCCCTGCGCCTGCTCCGGCGACAGGTACGCGGGCGTGCCGATGATACGGCCCAAGGCCGTGAGCCGCTTCGATTCGCCGGAGATAGCCAGCCCGAAGTCCATGATCTTCACCACATTGTCCGGCGTGATGTGGATATTGGCCGGCTTGATGTCACGGTGAATCAGGCCGCGCCGGTGCGCGTAATCCAGCGCCAGGCAGATTTGGCGGCCATACTCGGCGACCACGTCCGGTGGCGAGGGGACGAAGTCGGACAGCGGGCGGCCCTCGACGTGCTCCACAACCAGGTAGGGCTGGTCGCCCTCCTGGCTCACGTCGTAGATAGCCATGATGCCCGGATGGTTGAGCCGGGCAGAGGCCAGCGCCTCGCGCTCGAAGCGCTTGCGCGTCGTGCTGTCCACATGGGGCAGCAGCATCTTGATCGCCACCGTGCGCTGCAAGCGTGTGTCCAGCCCGCGATAGACGACGGCGGTTGCGCCCTCGCCGATACGCTCCTGAATCTCGTAGCGGTTGCCCAGCAATTGCCCGATCATGTGCGGCGCACTTCCTTTTCTGCTCAGTCGGGGACAGTGTACAAACCTGCGGGCATCTCTGCAACTTGACTTCGGTAGTCGGGCGTGTGTGCAAGCCCGCCAGAGATCGCAGGGGCGGTGCTCTGCCGCGCCCGTAAGGATGCAGTGCAAGCGGAGCATCCTCGCCACCGAGTCATCCCCCGGAATTTGTCAAGCGGCGGCTGGGACTATACAGTTACACGGGCAACGCACAAGCGACGGAAAGGACGCTGCTGATGGGCTTCCCTGGGCGAATCGGGCTGGTATTGGCGCTGCTGGTGCTATTCCTGGCGGCCTGTGCCACCTTCGACGAGACGCGCGAGACGGCGGACACGGTTGATGACGCAGTGGCGCTGATGCAGGCGGTGGACAAGCGCGGGGCCGCCGCGCGCGTCAGCGAGGGCGTGGACGATCTCGGCGCAGCGGGCGTGGGGTATGAGGCAACGGTCGTCGTGCGCCAGGGCCGCCTCAATGCGGACGGCGCGCCGGATACAGCCGCTGCCAGCGAGTGGAGCTACGTGCTGCGGGTTGATGCCGAGGGCGATCTGCAGGCCGCGCTCGCCGGAAGTGACGCGCCAGGCACCTATGTCGTGCCGGGCGACCAGCCGTCCCCCGCACCGGTTTACCGCGTCACGGCGGGCAGCTACGCCTGCGCCAGCGACGATCCGGCGGCGGGGCTAAGCGCGGGCCTCGCCGGGCTGATCGCCGCCCATGACGCGCTCGCCGCCGCCCCCCAAGCGCTGGCCGTCATCGCCGAGCCGGAGGAGGCGACGGTCGCCAGCCGCGAAGCGACGCAGCACACCATCGTCTCGCGCGTCGCGGATGCCCTGCACATCCTGGATACATACGGCGGCGACGAGGCGCTGCGGCAGGCGGTCGCGGTGGCGGAAACGGTCGCGTTCTCCGGCGAAGTCGCCTTCGACGATGCAACGGGCGCGCTGCTGCGCCTGCACAGCACGACGATCAGGCGCGACCAGACTCAGTGGACGGAATTCCGCTTCGAGCTAACGCAGTGGGACGGCGTGCCGGACGTTGTGCGCCCGGACGCCTCCCGAATCGCCGTGCCCTGCGGCTAGCTCAGGGTGCCCGCGCGGTCAGGGCGTAGATCGGCCCGGCTTCGTCCAGCACGAAGATGAAGCGCCCATCACCCGACCAGGCGATGTCAAAGAAGGCTGCGCCGTCGGGCAGGCCCATCCCCCGGCGGTCGGCGCGCTCCAGCACCGGCTCGCCGCCCGGCTGGTCGTCGCGCAGATGGGCAAGATTCCACAGGAACAGATCGCGCCCTGGCGCGGGCAGCGTCAGCAGCAGCGTGCCGTCCGGCGAGAAGGCTGCATTGCGGCAGCCCTGCCCTGGCAGCGGCAGCAGCGCCACCTGCTGCCTTGTCGCCACTTCCCACAGGCCGATGGTTGGCTGCGCGCCGCAGCCTGCCAGCCAGCGCCCGTCAGGTGAGAAGGCGATCTGGTGCGATGCCTGCTGCCGCGCGATCGGGATTGACGCGAACGGCTCACCCGCTGGCAACGTCCAGACCTGAATTCCGCTGTCAGTGGCTACGGCCAGCAGGCGGGAATCCGGCGAGAAGGCCGCCCGCGAGGAGACCACCTCCACTTCGATACGGTCGGCGTCAATCACCGCGCGCACCAGGTCGCCGGACGGCACCGCCCACACGCGCACGCCACGCTCAGCGCCGATGGTGACCAGATATTGCCCGTCCGGGGAGAATGCCAGGAAGCCGACGGCGGCGCGGTGCGCCTGGAAGTTGGCGACTTCTTCCCCCTGCGGCACGCGCCACAGCTTGACGCCGCCATTCTCCGACCCGAAGGCCAGCAGCGCCCTATCCGGCGACTGGGTAACCGGGCCTGCGCTCGCCGTGCGGTACCCACTGAACTCGGCCAGCGGCTCAGCTTCGTCTGGCGGCGGGGTGACGGCCAGCGACCAGACGCGGGTCAGGCCATGCCGATCCACCGTGATCAGCGTCTCGTCGCCGGGGCCAAAGAACACGTGGCGCGCTGGCAAGTCTTCCCGGAAGAACAAGGCTTCGCCGTCCGCGAGGTTCCACACGGCAACCACGTCGTCAGCGGCAGCGGTTGCCAAGCGCGTGCCGCTCGCCGAAAGCGCCAGCTCGTTCACCGTGCCCTGGTGCAGCCGCAGAACGCCGCTCACCCCGACGACGGGGTTATCCGCGCCAATGACCGCCTGGGCCGGCTGCCAGGGGATGATCAGCGGCGCAGGAGTGGCGGTCGGCTGGTTCTTGTCATGTGATGTGCCGCCCCCGCAGGCGGACAGAGTCGCCGCCAGCACGAGCACCAGCCCGCGCAGCCCCCACCCCATGTTCGCGTGAAGGTTCCGTCCCATCCGCTGAAGCCTTTCTCCGCACCCGACCCGTCGGCCAATTGACTCCGGGGCCGCCCTTGTGTACGCTACACACGTGTATTGTATCCGACTTTGCGCGCGCCGATTCCGGCGCACCGGCCACCCATCCCTGCCCACAGGTGACGCTGCCATGACTGACGCCGAGCTTGCTGTGCTGAGCATCATCGCCGAAGGCCCGATCTACGGCTACGACTTGCAGACCGTCATCGCCCAGCGCGGGCTGCGCGCCTGGACGCAGATCGGCGTCTCGTCCATGTACTACGTGCTGGAGAAGCTGGCGCGTCAGGGCCTGGTCGAGGCCAGTGGAACGCCGGGCGCTGACGAGACGGCCCGCCGCCAGTATCGCATCACCGCAGCGGGATTCGGCGTGCTGCAAACCGCCGTCGCCGACCTGATCAGCACGCCGCGCGAGCACGCCGACGAGTTCGAGCTGGGCCTCGCCAATCTGCACGTCCTGCGCCCGAATCAGATTCGCGCCGCCTTCGCCGCATACCGGCAGGAGCTTGGGGCGCGGCTGGCCCAGGCCCGCGAGCGGCAGGAGGCCCTGCAAAACAGCGGCGCGCCCTTTCATGTCGCGGCGATGCTCGGTCACCGCGCGGCGATGCTCGCCGCTGAGCTGGCCTGGATGAGCCAGTTCGTGGACGCCTGGGAAGCCCAGGCTCCGCCGGACGAAGCGCCGCCTGCCCCGCCCGAACCCGCCGACATCCCGCGCATGAAGCAGCTTGTGCTGCCCCAAGACCCGGATTCGCCGCACCGCCGCGCGACGCGCCGCGCCCGGCGCACACCGCCTGCCAGTCCTACAGAGGTCAGCGGCGAGACGCCCACCCCGCCGGACGAGGCGCGCTGAGCCAAATTCCGCGAAAAGCATTAACGCTGTACAATAGTCGGGTGCGTGTCCCTCGAACACACTGAGGCCGCCCATGTCCGCACCACCTACCATCCTTTACATTGACCGCGATGACGCGCGCCGGGCGCGCATCTGGCACGCGCTGTCTCACGCCGGGTACCAGGTCACGCTCGCCATTACCGCGCTCGATGGGCTGGAGCAGGCCCGGCGCGCGCGTCCCGATCTGATCCTGGTCGAAGGCGATCTGCGCGATGCGCGCGCACACCATCTTGCCGCGCGGCTGAGCACCGCCCCCAGTCTGGGCGGCGTGCCCATCGTGGCTCTGACCGCCCCCGGACGCACTCCCCGCCGCGAGGCAGCCTCCGCCGCCGGACTCGACGGGTGGATCGCCGACTCGACCGATGACCGGACGCTGGTGCAGCGCGTCGAGGGATTCCTGGCCGAGCTTTACGCAGACGGCGGCGCGCTGGCGGACACCGCGCCGTATACGCCCCAGGACACGCTGGCCCACCTGGAAGACAGTCTGCGCGAGCTTGAAGCCAGCAACCGCGCGCTGCGCCGCCTGGATCGCATCAAAGAAGACTTCATCCAACTGACCGCCCACGAGCTGCGCACGCCGCTGACCACCGTCTATGGCTACAGCCGCCTGGTGCAGACCTTGCCCGCCGTCCAGGAGCTAATGGCCCGCGACGCCGAAGTTCACGCCTGCCTGAACGGATTGATTGACTCGATTGAGCGCTTTCACCGCGCCATTGACGAGATCATCGTCGTCTCGCGGATCGCCTCCGGCAACCTCGACCTCAAGCGGAGTCCCACCGCCCTGGCCCGCCTGGTTGAGCGCGTCTTGCAGGACTACGCCGGAGTCGCGGGACAGCGGCGGCTCACGCTGCGCTCGCACCTCGACCGCGCCTCCAAACTCTTCTTCGCTGACGCCGACCTGCTGGAGCTAGCCCTCGGCAATCTGCTGGGCAATGCCATCAAGTACACGCCGGATGGAGGGACAATCGCCATCTACGGCGAGACCAGCGGCAAGACGGTGACGGTCAGCATTCAAGATACCGGCATTGGCATTGACCCGGACGAGCAGGAGCAAATCTTCGACCGCTTCTACACCGCCGGCGATACCCAGCTTCACACGACCAGCAAGACGGCGTTTCGCGGCGGGGGGCTGGGGCTGGGGCTGGCGATCTGTCGCGGGATCGTCGAGGCGCACGGCGGGCGAATCTGGGTAGAGAGCGAGGGCTGCGACCCGCAGCGGCTGCCCGGCAGCACGTTCGTCTTCCAACTGCCCCTGGAACGCGTCCCGCCCGGCACGCGGCGGTGAGGGCATGAGCGCGCCGATACCTGCCTCAGCATGAGATAATCCCCAACCTGACCAATTTGCACCGTCGCTCCGGATCAGTACAATCTGGACAGGATTGTAAGGGACAAGAGGCAAGATAATGGACAAGCGCACGTGCCCACAGTGTGGGCACGAAAACGTCAGGCGGGCTGTGTTCTGCTTTCAGTGCGGGGCCAGCCTCGACAACTCACCGGCTCAGCGCGGCATTCACCGCCGTCACCGCCCGGCTGAAGAGGCCGTGCGCTCCCTGCACCACCCCGAAGAAGCGGCGGACTCGTCGCTCAGCCAACGCCTGCGCGACGCCAAGACCGACCCCGGCCCGGTCATTGACAGCACCCCGATCACCTGTCTGCGCTGCGGCACGCACAACACGCCCCCGGCCAACACCTGTACCGCCTGTGGCGCGACGCTCGCCCTGCCAGACGACGCCGCTCCCGCCGATCTGATCCCGCGCGCTGCCGCCCTCAGCAGCATTGGCAAGGTGCGCGGCAACAACGAGGATCGCATCGGGCTGTGGGCACGCCAGGGCGTGGTGCTGGCGCTTGTCGCCGACGGCATGGGCGGCGCGCTCGCCGGAGAAGAAGCCAGCCGCCTGACGCTGGAGACCATCCAGGCGGACTTTCTGGGGGAGGCACACGGCAGCGAAGGTCTGCACGACCTGCCCGCCGACGAGGTAGCCTGCAAGCTGCGCGCGGCCATCCGCCGGGCTAACCGCGCCGTCATGCGCCGCGCGGCAGGGAATCGCGAATTCCAGGGCATGGGCACGACGGTGACGCTGGCCTTCGTGCGCGGCGGGCAGGTGATGGTCGCCCACATCGGCGACAGCCGCGCCTACCTGATCAGCAGCAGCGGGGGATGGATCAACCAGATCACCGACGATCACAGCTTCGTCGAGGCGCTGATGGCCGCCGGGCACATCACGCCGGAGCAGGCCGCCGTGCACCCCATGCGCAACGTGCTGTACCGTGCGCTCGGCCAGGTAGACGACACCGAAGCCGATCTCTACGTGCGCCCGCTCAGCGCCGGTGACTGGCTGGTGCTTTGCTCGGACGGCCTGACCCGCCACGTCACAGGGGCGGAGATCGCCGAGATCGTGCGGGCGAGCGCAGCCCCCGATGAGGTCACGCATCGCCTGGTTGCCCTGGCTAACGAGCGCGGGGGCGAAGACAACATCAGCGTGATCGCCATCGTCATGGAGCGCGCCGACGAGGTCGAGCCGGGCGCATGAGGCGCGCTCACGACAGGAAGAACTCCGTGCCGCAGAACTTGCAGGTAGCGATGCCCTTGCCGCTGAGCGTGATCTCGCCGCCGCAATTGGGACACTGCTTCAGGTCGCGAAGGTGCTGCGCGTCGCTCGAATAGAGCACTCCCTCGTCCCACTTCACGTAGCCGCTGAAGACACCCAGCCCCACCAGATCGTGCACCATGTCCTTGATGCGGTCGCGGGGAAGCTGTAGCTCGACGGCCAGCTCGTCCAGCCGCACCTGCCCGCGCGTCTGCACCACGTTCAACAGCTTGCGCTGCCGGGCGGCTTCGGCCTCCTGGCGCGCCTGCTGACCGCCAAAGGCCAGCATATACACGCCGCCGCCGACCAGCGGGGCCACCAGCACCAGCAGGACGATAGCCAGCCCCAGGATGCGCGCCGGCCCCTCCAGGTCTTTGTTGCCGAACAACCAGGCGGCAGCCAGCGCACCGACGGCCAGCCCCACTACAACCAGCATCACGCCCACCAGCCGGTTCTGATTCATTGCCAACCCTTTCGCCTGCCGAGATTAGCCGAACCCACGACTGCCTCCGCCACCACCGCCGCCGCCACCGAACCCCCCGCCGCTGAACCCGCCGCCCCGTCCGGAACTCTGCGGGCGGCTGGTCATCGCGCTCGACGCATCGTTGAGCATCCGCGTCAGGCCGCTGTTCATGGCGTTCAGCCCGTCGGTGAGCGAGCGACTCATGCCAGTGAGTCCGCCCGGCCCGCCGAGCGAGAAATCGCCCAGTCCCCCCGGCCCGCCCATTGACACGGGTCGCACGGGCTGCTCACGCCGGTAGCCGCCGTTCCAGGGGCCGCCCAGGTACGTCGGGAAGTACCAGCCCGGCATGGCGGTCATGGCGGGCACTACCTGGCGCACCAAGTCTTTCTCCATACCGAAGGCGATGGCGTAGGGCAGGAACTCCTCGAATTTCGCCGCTGCGCTGGCGAGGTCGCCGTAACTCTCGATATTGGCCAGGTAACGCTTGAAGGCACGCCAGCGAGCCGCATCCTGCGCGCCCTTCTCCGTCTTGGCCGGCATGAACGCCCCGCTAATGGCCGAGGCCAGCCCGACGATGCCCAGGCCAATCGGCGGGACGATGATCAGCGGCGAGATCAGCGTCGCCTGGCGCAGCAGCCAGAAGGCCCCCACCGCGAGCGCCATCACGGCGACGCCGCCCCACGTCCACAACTGGCGCGTCGTCTCCGGTGACCGCGTGAAATAGCCCTGCCTCACCAGATCATCGTATAGCTCGCGCTTGATCACCGGTACGTGAGTGTAGAACTTGGTGCGCAGTTGGCTCAGCGTCGTGGTATCGCGCCCTTTGGGGAAGAGACCCCTCAGCAACGATTGCTCATACGGGCGCAGGTCGCCGGCACCGGCTTCGGTGCGGTGGAAAGTGAACTCCATGCTGGTGAACAGGCCAGCGATTCCGCCCTTCTCCTCCTGCTCGATGACCAGCAAGCCGCGCCGCGCCAGGTCCAGCAGCGTGGCCATGATGTCCTGCATATCCGCCTTCTCGTCGAGCAGCAGGCCGACGACGCCAGGCCGCTCGTCCGAGGGCGGCTCGCTGAGATATGTGGGCACGACCAGCGCCTGCGGATCGCGCCCATGACTCAGGTAGCGCAGCACGACGAACAGCACGCCACCCACCGTGAACAGCACGGTGATCGCCAGCAACAGCAGCGACACAATCGGCTGCCAGTGATCAAGGTACGCGCGCTCGCGGTCATAGCCAGCCTGCCACGACGGTTTCTTCATGCGCGCGTCATGCGCGTACTGCACGCGCACCTCAACCGAGACGCCCTTGCCCATCCTGCCGGGCGACCGCCAGGTGATGACATTATCCTCGATAGTCTCTTGCCACGTATCGGGATAGCTCGCCGTCACCAGCGGTCGGCGGTCGGCGGGCATGGTGACCTTCACCGTCGAGGACATGACGGGGAAAGCGCGGTCACCGGGCACAGCCATCCAGTAAAGCTGATCGCCCCCGCTGTAGGAGCGCAGCCCCCCATACACCACGTAGCGGATGGCGATCTCGCGGCTCTCCCCAGACTGGATCGGGCGGGTGAAGTTGTACTCGATGCTGTAAACGTCGCCCTCGTCGCGGGCGCAGTACGTGCCAGCGGAGCCGCTGCACGAAGAAGTCAGCGGCGAGCGGTTCTCGTAGACAAGCACATTGGAGATACGCTCCAGGCGATCCTGGGGAATCTCGGCGAAGCCATAGCGGAACGGGCCAGTTTCGACGGTGATCGTGTAGAACTCAGTGACCTGGAAGTGGTTGGCCGCTGTGTCTATGTCCTCGATAGCCACGTCGTAGCGATCCCAGCGCAGGCTGCGCCCGTCGCTAGACTGCGCTTGTACAGACGGCGCTGCCCCAGCGATCACGTTGCCAAAGAGGATGAAGCCTGCGATGAAAAGCACCTGGATGGCAGATCGTCTCATGGCTTCTGCTCCGGTTCTTCTGCGTCTAGCCGAGCGTCAACGTTTGATTCTAGCGCAATCCCCTCAGCCGCGCACGCGACCCTAAGCCAATCGCACCCGCGCGACTCCGCTACCATCTGGCCGGGAAGGTAGCGATTCAGCCCGGCAGCACATGACGCGCCCAGGCAGACGGGCGCTGATGGCCCGCACCCCAATGACCCGCTACGCTAAATCCGCATAAGAATAGACTTAGCAATCTTGACAAGAGGAGACTGAACCCTCTACAATGCCAACAGATCAAAAGCGCAGCGAGACTAGAGGTGAGGCTCCGCCAGGGTAGTGTATCGAATTCGGTTGAAATGGCGTGGGTACTGGCTGCCGTGTGACCCCCCCATCCCCCAGCCCCTTCCCCCACGCTGTGCGGAGGGAAGGGGAGCAGGCTCGCCGCTTTTCTCCCTTCCCCCCTCGTGGGGGAAGGGCCGGGGATGGGAGGCCATTCCTGTGTGACGAGTTTCAACCGACAAGGATACACTACCCTCCGCCAGCGCCAATGGTGGTAATCGGCACGGTGGTGTACATTCTACAATAACGAGGCTCCTGACGGCGTATGGATTACCCTGACTACTATCGCATTCTCGGCGTGGATCGCAACGCCTCGGCCAAGGACATCCGCAAGGCGTACCGCCGCCTGGCTCGCCAGTATCACCCGGACGTGAACCCCGGCGACAAGCAGGCCGAGGCCAAGTTCAAGCAGATCAACGAAGCCCACGAAGTGCTGTCCGACGCAGAGAAACGGCGCAAATACGACGAGCTAGGCCAGAGCTACCAGCAGTGGCAGCGGATGGGCGGGCAGCCCGGCGGCTTCGACTGGGGAAACTGGGCCGGCGGGCAGCCCGGCGGCTTTCGCGTCGAGTTCACCGACACTGATGCCGGGGCCGCCGACCTGTTCTCGGACTTCTTCCGCAGCATCTTCGGAGGCATGGGCCAGCCGCAGACCGGGCAGCACCGCGCTTCGCGTGGGGCTGCGCGCGGCCAAGACCTTGAAGTGGTGGCCCACGTCTCGCTGGAAGACGCCTATCGCGGCGTCGAGCGCCTGGTGCAGGCAGGCCGCCGCCAGCTTAACGTGAAGATTCCGCGCGGCGCGCGCGAAGGCACCCGCGTCCGCCTGCGCGGGCAGGGCGAGCGCGGCTATGCCGGGGGACAGCCGGGCGACCTGGACATAATCGTGCGGGTGAGCGATCACCCGGTCTTCAAGCGCGACGGCGATGACCTGTTCGTTGATCTCAAGGTGCCGCTGCTCACGGCAGTGCTCGGCGGGACGGTGCTCGTGCCGACCCTGGATGGCGAGGTCACGCTCAAGATCAGACCCGGCATGCAGTCCGGCCAGACGATCCGGCTGCGGGGCAAGGGGATGCCGCATTTGCGTCAGAGTGGCGACTATGGCGATCTGTTTGCCCGCGTGCTGATCCAGGTGCCCGCGCATCTGAGCGACGAGGAGCGGGCGTTGTTCGAGCGGCTGCGCGCCCTACAGCCACGCTAATCCGGCGCGCCGATCATTGTGCCGCGCCCGGTTTGTGCGGCGGGCCGGGATAGGCTTGTGACAAGGACGGGGAGCAATGGGCTGGACTCACGATGACTTTGACTTCAATCCGAACGACGAGCAGGACGCGCCGGGCAGCGCACGAGATCGCCTGACGGGCTTCCTCGTCGGGCTGGCAGTGGGCGCGCTGACGCTGGTGCTTATCGCCGCGCTGGTCGTGACCACAGTGGGCACCTATTTCCTGCGCGAAAACACCACACCGGCACGCTCTTCCATACGCAGCGTGGCGTCTCCTTCGGAGGCAGATCTGCGTGCGGCGAACTACCGCCCCAGCGATTGGATTGAGGTGGACACGCGCCAGGAGATCACCCCCACCCCGCTTCCGCCGGAGCTGATCGCCCAGGCCGACGCCGAGCACGCCCTGCTGACCAACATTTACCTGCGGGTCAACCCGTCAGTAGTCAATATCGAGATTGTCTCCGGCTACCACAGCACCATTGACATTGTGGACAGCAGCGGCTCCGGCTTCGTGTATGACGCCGATGGCCACATCGTGACCAACGCCCACGTCGTGCGGGATGCTGAGGAGATTCTGGTCACGTTCTCCGACGGGCATGTGCTCAACGCCGAGCTGGTCGCCGTTGACGACTACAGCGACCTGGCCGTGATCCGCGTAGACCCTGCACAGGCCCCGCTGGTGCCCGTGCTGCTGGGCGATAGCAACCAGTTACAGGTCGGCCAGCGCGTGATTGCCATCGGCAACCCCTTCGGGCTGGACGGCAGCATGACGGTGGGCATTGTCGCGCCCTGGGCCGCTCACTGCCCTCGGCGCGGCTGCTCGACCCGGCCTATGACCAGTACAGCAACCCCTCGATCATCCAGGTAGATGCGGCGGTCAACCCCGGCAACTCCGGCGGCCCGCTGCTGGACTCCTACGGGCAGGTCATTGGCATCAACACGGCCATCCGCACCGAGAATGGCGGTTTCCAGGGTATCGCCTTCGCGGTGCCGGTCAACACCATGAAGCGCATCGTGCCCCAACTGATCGAGGAGGGCAGCGTCCAATATTCGTGGCTGGGCATCACCAGCCCGGCAGCCGAAGGGGGCTACAGCGTGGCGGCGCTGGCCGACGAGCTAGATTTCCCCGTGCGCAACGGCATCTTGATCAGCGAAGTCACGCCCGGCTCGCCCGCCGCCCGCGCGGGCTTGAAGGCCGGGACGCAGACAACCACCATACGCGGCGTGCCCATCCCGGTCGATTCCGACATCATCGTAGCCGTCAATGGGCAGATGATCCGCGACATTGACAGCCTGGTCGCCTTCCTGGTGGAGAACACCTCGCCGGGCGACACCATCACACTGACCATTGTGCGCGCCGGGCAGACGCTAGACCTGGATGTGACGCTGGGAGTCCGGCCCTGATGCGAGGAGGCGCTCAATGAGCATCCCGCCTGACGAGCCGTGCTACTCGATCAGCGTGGTGGCGCAGATGGTGGACTTGCACCCGCAAACGCTGCGCAACTACGAGCAGCTTGGCCTGGTCGTGCCGCAGCGCACCAAGGGCAACCGCCGCCTGTACTCCGCCGCCGAGGTGGAGCTGCTGCGCAAGATCAGCCGCCTGACCCAGGAGTTGGGCGTCAATCTGGCCGGGGTCATCCTGCATATGGCTGGCCAGATCGAGGCTTGCAGATGCAGATCGCACCCTGGAGGCGCGGCTCTCAGCCATGACCGAAGATGTCGCCGAACGCCTCCCCCCTCAATCCCCCGCCAGCCCAGCTAGAGAGGGGACGATCCGGCAGGCGACTCTCCCCCTTCCCCTAGTCTGGCTGGGGAATTGGCCGGGGGATAGGGGCGTTCCGACAACTGCCTGATAACTGATTCGGGAACCCTGCGAAAGGACTGCCCATGCCTCCCACGCACATCCTGCCTCGTCTGGCGATCAACACCGGCCTGGCGCATACCATCCTGGTCAAGTTCCTGCGCGACGCCGTGCACAAGGTCGGCTTTGAGCGCGCCATCATCGCCCTGAGCGGCGGCCTTGACTCGGCACTGGTGGCCTACCTGATCGCCGAGGCGATCGGGCCGGAGAACGTCCTGGCGATCCGTATGCCCTACAAGACCTCGTCGCCAGACAGCCTGGCCGATGCTCAGGCAGTGGTGGACGCATTGGGCGTGCGCTGCGATACGGTGGACATCACGCCGATGGTAGACCCGCTGCTGGCCCGCTTCCCGGATGCGAGCACCCTGCGCCGGGGCAATATCATGGCGCGGATGCGTATGGTCGTGCTCTACGACCAGTCGGCGGCGTCCGGCGGGCTGGTGATCGGCACGAGTAACAAGACCGAGACGCTGCTCGGCTATTCCACGATCTATGGCGACAACGCTGCTGCCGTCCAGCCCATCGCCGACCTGTATAAGGCCCAGGTGCGCCAGCTTGCGGCGGCCCTCGACCTGCCGCCGTCCATCCTGACCAAGCCCCCTTCGGCAGACCTGTGGGCGGGCCAAACCGACGAAGACGAGCTAGGCTTCACCTACGACCTGGCCGACCAGGTGCTCTACCTGCTGGTGGACGAGCGCTACACGGTGGACGAGGCAGCCGCCGAGGGGTTCGAGCGCGAGTTCGTGGCGCGCATCTGGCGGCAAGTGCGCCTCAACCATTACAAGCGCACCATGCCCAATGTGGCTAAGCTGAGCACGCGCAGCATCGGCCACGACTTTCTCTACCTGCGCGATTGGAGCGGCTGAGCGGCGGGCTTACTGGTGCGCGTAGCCTGCTGGTGGATCTCGTCGGCGATAGTCCACACGGCGTCGGGCGGCCCGAACTGGCGCACGGCGGCTGCCCGGCGCGCCAATCCCGCTGCGCCCTCGGCCAGCCACGCCGCAACGGTATCCGCCACCGCCCTGGGGCTTGGCGCATACGCGCCAAGCTGGTGGCGCAGCACGAAGGCGACATTCCCCTCTTCCTGGCCGGGCACCGCCCCGCTGAGCACGACCGGCAGCCCCACAGCGCACGCCTCGCCGATGGTCGCCGGGCCGGCCTTCGTCACCAGGATATCGGCAGCAGCCATCAGTTCGGGCATGGTGTGCACGAACGGGGTGATCAGCGTCGGCTGACGCCAGGGTACTTTCTCCAACCGCCGCTGCAATACACGGTTGCGCCCGGCGACGACGACAAGCTGCATGTCCAGGCGGCGCTCGTTGAGCGCCCTGGCGATGCGATAGACCGGCCCCATACCGTCGCCCCCGCCGACCAGGACAACCGCCGGAAGCGCCGGATGCAACCCTAGTGCTTGCCGCGCCTCAGGTCTGCCCGGCAGCCCGTTGAGGAAGCGTGGGTGCACCGGCAGGCCCGTCATGCGCAACTGCGCGGGCGACAGCCCGAACGCCAGCCCGCGCGCGTAGGCTTCGGGCGTGGGTGCCAGGCAGCGATCTACCTCCGGCTCGTACCAGAAGGCGTGCGCCGTCACCAGGTCAGTGATCACAGTCACGAAGGGCGGGCGCGGGCCGGGCTGCGCTCGCAGCGCGCGCATGGCCGGGCGCGAGAACAACGCGTGCACGCAGACAAACACATCGCCGGGATGCTCGGCTAGCATCCGCCGCAGTCCCCTGCCCCACAGACGCCCCAGGACGGCCATCACCAGCCGCGAGCGATCCGGTGCGTCGGCCAGTCGGTAGCCCAGCCCCCAACTGCGCCGCGCCCAGTTGACCCAGCGCGGGTATAGCTCCGGCAGGTACCTGAAGGGGAACGGCGTGTAGCGCCGGTAGACATCCACCAGCTCGCACAGATACTCGCCGGGATAGCGCCGTTCCAGCCCGGCGCGGATGGCATTAGCCGCCGAGCGATGGCCTGCGCCGGTGTCGGACATGAGGAAGACAACGCGCTTAGGGCGCATGGCTCGCGCCCCTCCAGAGCGCCAGCGCAATCGAGCGGCCTGCCATCATCCGCCCCCCGCCTCGTCCTCGCCGCGCAGGATGGACTTCACCGCGCGCTCGAACTTGCGCCGGGGGAGCATGATCCGGCGGTCGCAGGTCAGGCAGCGCAGCCCGATATCGGCCCCGACACGGTAGATGCGCCAGCGGTCGCCGCCGCAAGCGTGCGGCTTGCGCGTGCGCACGATGTCCCCAATCTGGATGTCCAACGGCATGAGTCCCCCAATGCCCGCCAGCAGAGTCGCCGATGCGCGCGGCGGAGCGCGTGCGCCTCATTATACCCGCTTGGGCAAACAAACTTGAAGACCACAAGCGTCCGCGCTTATAATCCCTCTACTGGCAACGGAGCCGGGCGCAGCTTTGTCGCAGAGGAAAGGGTACAGATGAGCGGCTACCAGTTCGGAATGGTGGGGCTGGGCGTGATGGGCGCCAACCTGGCGCGCAACCTGGCCGCGCACGGGTACCATGTGGCCGGGTATGATCTCAACGCCCAGCAGCGCGCCGCGTTCGACCAGGGCGCGCCGGATGGCGCGCTCAAGAGCTTCGCCGAGGTCGCAGCTTTCCTCACCGCGCTGGAAGCTCCGCGCCGTGTCATCCTGCTCGTGCCGTCGGGCGCGGTGGACGGCGCCATTGCCGCGCTGACCCCGCACCTGGCGCGCGGCGATCTGCTCATTGACCTGGGCAACAGCTTCTTCGCCGACACCGAGCGCCGCTCGGCGGACCTGGAGCGGGCTGGATTCCTGTTCCTGGGCAGCGGCGTCTCCGGCGGGGCGAAGGGCGCGCTGCGCGGCCCCTCGCTGATGCCGGGCGGCCAACCCGAAGCTTACGCCCTGGTACAGGAGGCATTCGAGTCCATCGCCGCGCAGGTGAACGGCGAGCCGTGCGCGGCGTACATGGGGCCGCGCGGCGCCGGGCACTACGTCAAGATGGTGCACAACGGCATCGAGTACGGGATGATGCAGGTGATCGCCGAAGCCTACGACCTGCTGCGGCGGGGCGCGGGCGCATCGGCGGACGAGCTGCACGGCCTGTTCGCGGCGTGGAATCGCGCCGAGCTAAACGCCTACCTGATTGAGATCACAGCGGCGATCTTCGCCCGGCGCGACGCAGAGACCGGCGAGCCGCTCGTCGAGCAGATTCTCGACGAGGCGCAGCAGAAGGGCACCGGCAAGTGGACAAGCCAGAACGCGCTCGACCTGGGCGTGCCAACGCACACGATCAACGCCGCCGTCGAAGCGCGCATCATCTCCGCGCTGAAAGCGGAGCGCGTCACCGCTGAGCGCGTGTTCCCCGGCCCCGATCCCGCCTACCGGGGCGACCGGGCCGCGCTGATCGAGGGCGTGCGCGCGGCGCTGTACGCCTCCATCCTGACCGCCTACGCGCAAGGTCTGGCGCTGATGCAGGAAGCGAGCCGCGAATACGGCTACGGCCTGAACCTGGAGACCATCGCCCGCATCTGGCGCGGCGGCTGCATCATCCGCGCCGCGCTGCTCGAAGACATCCGCCGGGCGTATACGGCCCGGCCAGACCTGCCCAACATGCTGCTGGCCGAGCCGTTCCGCGCGCAGATCATTGAGCGGGGGGCGGCGTGGCGGCAGGTCGTGGCGACGGCGGTAGGGCTGGGCATCCCCGTGCCGGGGATGGCGGCGGCGCTGGCCTACTTCGACGCCTATCGCAGTGGGCGGCTGCCCGCCAACCTGACCCAGGCGCAGCGCGACTACTTCGGCGCGCACACCTACCGCCGCATAGACCGGGCGGGCACATTTCACACCGAGTGGGAGGAGTGAGCCGGGTGGCTCGCTCGCGCAGCTCACTGCATCCTTGAGGAGGCACTAGTCTGATGGCACGTGTAGGATATATCGGCCTGGGGTTGATGGGATCGGGCATGGCTCGCAACCTGCTCAAAGCAGGGCACACGCTCGTCGTCCACAACCGCAGCCGGGCTATTGTCGAGCAGCTTGCCAGCGAGGGCGCAATCGCCGCGACCTCGCCGCGCGAAGTGGCCGAGCAGTGCGATTTTGTCTGCACCAACCTGCCCGATTCGCCCGATGTCGAGCAGGTCGCCCTGGGGCCGGACGGCATCATCGAGGGCGCGCACCCCGGCCTGATCTTCATTGATCACAGCACGATCAAGCCGGAGACGGCGCGGCATATCGCCGCCGAGCTCGCCAAAGTGGGCGTGCTGGCGCTGGATGCGCCGGTCAGCGGCGGCGACATCGGCGCGCGCGCCGGCACACTGAGCATCATGGTCGGCGGCCCGCGCGAAGCGTTCGACCGCGCCCTGCCCCTCTTCGAGGCGATGGGCAAGACGATCATCTGGGTCGGCGAGAGCGGCGCGGGCCAGATTGCCAAGGCCGCCAACCAGATTGTCGTCGCCGGGACGATGGTGGCTATGGCTGAGGCGCTGGTGCTCGCCCAGAAAGCCGGAGTCGATCCGGCGCGCGTCGTCCAGGCGATCAGTCGCGGCGCGGCGCAGTGCTGGGCGCTGGACAACAAGCCGCCCAAGCTGCTCAAGCGCGACCTGTCGCCCGGCTTCAAAGCCTACATGCAGGCCAAAGACCTCAAGATCGTCGTGGATACAGGCCGCACCTTTCATGTCGCCATGCCGCTGACCGCCGTCGCGCACCAGCTTTACGAGGCGATGGTCGGCATGGGCAACGGCGAGCTTGACAACAGTGCCGTGATCACTGTGCTGGAGGCGCTAGCGGGCGTCGTCGTGGGGCAGGCGCTAGATGGCGCGGATTGCCCGTGACCGCGCGCGCAGCACAGCGCCGGGCTTGAACACAGGAGACCGCCGGTGAATTTCTTTTCGCCTGAAGTCCTCATCGGGCGCGTGATCGGCCTGGTGATCGGCTTCACGCTGCACGAGTGGGCGCACGCCTGGACGGCCTACCGGCTGGGCGATAACACAGCCTACTACCAGGGCCGGCTGACGCTCAGCCCACGCGCGCACATCGAGCCGATGGGCATCATCCTGGCGCTGATCGCCGGCTTCGGCTGGGCCAGGCCGGTGCCGGTCAACCCGCGCGCCTTCTATCCCAACGAGAAACGCGGCCTGGTCATCGTCTCGCTGGCCGGGCCGCTGATGAACCTGTTTGTCGCGCTGGCCGTCGGCGTGCTGATCCGCCTGCTGACGGTCGGCGGCCTGTTCGAGGGCCAGCCGCGCATCCTGGTCAGCAGCGGCGAGTTGATCCAGAAAGGCATCGGCACGGCGGGCGCGCTCACCTTCGTCTACAACGTGCTCGGCACGGTGGTGCTGTTCAACCTGGTGCTGTGCCTGTTCAACCTGATCCCGCTGGCCCCGCTGGATGGCTACAAGATCGCGGCGGGCACGCTGCCACAGCAGCAGGCGGGCACACTGATCCGCTACGAGCGCAAGACAACGCTGGCCCTGATGCTGCTCATTCTGCTGGGGGCAATGTCCAGCGGGCGCTTCAACCCGCTGTGGGCCATTCTCGGCCCGCCGCTGCGCTTCCTGTATGAGCTATTCGCCGGGTTCTACCCCGTGTTCTAGCCGGATGAGCGCCGCGTACCGCTTCCGGCAGGGCGTGCGGGCGTTGGTCGCCTGGGCGCGCCCTGTAGACGACGCGCTGGCCTGCGCGCACCTGGCCCCGCCGCTCTACGCGCTGTACCGCCGTATGCGCCGCTCGGAGCGGCAGCACAGCCTGCGTGTGCTGCGCGACCTGCTGGCCGCCGGGCACACGCATCAGGACTTGCTGGCGGCGGCCCTGCTGCACGACGTGGGCAAGAGCGGCGTGCGCTTCTCGCTGCCGGACAAGGTGCTGGTCGTGCTGGTCAAGGCGTTCGCGCCGGGGCGTTACCGGGCCTGGAGCAGCGGTCAGGCGACCGGCTGGCGGCTGCCCTTTGCCGTCGGCGGGCAGCACCCGGCCTGGGGCGCGGAGATGGCCGAGCGAGCGGGCGCATCGCCGCTGACCGTCGCGCTGATCCGCCGTCACGCCGATCCGCCGCCCGATCCGCCGCGCGACGAGACGGAGCGGCTGCTGCTGGCATTGCAGGCGTTCGACGACCGGAATTGACTGCGAATCTGCGTATGGGAGCATTTATCGGCGATTGGTTGCTGCTTGCGGGCGGATCATACGCGAAACGAAGTCGCTTCCACCAATAACCAATAACCAGAAACCCTTCCACCCTGAGACTACCGAGGATACAACCATGCACGTCACCCTTAGCGTTATCGGACTCGACCGCATCAGCACATCGTTCGCGCTGGCGCTCAAGCGTTATCAGAGCCAGTCCAAAGCCCAGCATACGTTCGCCATCACCGGCAGCGACCCCAGCCCCCAGGCGGTGAAGGCCGCGCAGAAGCTCGGCGCAATTGACAGCTCCGACCGCAAGCCGTCCAAGGCCGTCGCGAACGCCGACCTGGTCATCGTCAAGTGTCCACCCGGCAGACTGGCGGACAGCTACGCGCAGTTCGGCCCGGCGCTCAAGCCGGGTGCAGTCGTGCTCGACCTGAGCGATCTCAAGGAGCCGGTCATCGCCCTGGCCCGCAAGCACTTCCCCGCCAACGAGCGCGGGGCGAGCCTGGCCTACATCGTCGGCGTGACACCCATTGTCAGCGCAAGCGGACTGTACGCGGGCGAGACCGGGCCAGAGGCGGCCAGCGCCGACCTGTTCGACGGCACGGAATGCCTGGTGATGCCCGACACGCAGTGTCCCAGCGAGGCGATCCGCCTGGCCGAAGATGTGATCCGGCTGACGGGCGGCGTCCCCCGCTTCATGGACCCCGCCGAGCACGACGCGCTCACTGCCGCCACCGAGCAGTTGCCCGCATTGCTGGGCGCGGCGCTCTTCTACGCGCTCCAGCAGTCCGAGGGCTGGCCCGACCTGCGTCGTATGGTCAATCCGACGCTCGCCCTGGCCTTCCAGTCGCTGCGCACGCAGACACCCGACGACCTGCACACAGTCTTCACCCATAACCGCACCAACCTTGCCCGTCACCTGGACGGGATGATCAGCGTGCTGAGCGAGCTACGCGCCGCGCTTGCGGCTGGCGACAGCGACAAACTGGAGGCGTTCCTGTTGCTAGTCGGCAGGCAATGGGAGAACTGGGACGGCAGGCGTCACAGCGGCAAGTGGAACGAGGCCCCGGAGATTGAGAGGCTGCCCGGCCTGCTCGCCTCAATGGGCGGCTTCCTGACCATGCCGCGCAAGAAGCAGGGGGACGACGAGGACTGAGCGCCATTGGCAGTCACGTGTAGGGGTGGGTTTCGAAACCCGCCCCCACGAAACACCATGTGCGCTACCTGGCTTGAATGGCAAATCCCGTCAGGGAAGAGAGGCGGGAGTGTATGGGAGTCGAACCCACCGCGGCCCGCGCTGAGCGGCCCGCCGCCGATTTTGAAGACCGGGAAGCCCACCGGGACTCATACACTCCCAGCAAGACTATAGCGCAGGGGCGAGCCATTGGCCAAGCAGGTACATCGAACCGCCGAGACGCAGAGGACGCAGAGAAGAACTCAGAGATTCTTCGCCTTTCCTCTGCGCTCTCTGCGCCTCAGCTGTGACTCTTGTTCTTGTCCTGGCTAGAGCAGCCGCTCCCACTGCCCGGAACCTAACACGCGCTCGTCGCCCTTGCGCCGGGTGATGCCCAGCGCGTCGAGCCGCTCTAGAAAATCGAGCGCGTAGCGGCGCGTCGTCTGGAAGCGGTCGCGTAGCACGGCGACGGTCAGCGTCCCGCCGCGCTCCAACGTCTCGCGGGCGAAGGCGATCCACTCGCGTAGCACGTCCGGGGCCAGCAGCACGTCGTCGCTGATGCGCACCAGGTCGCCGCCCTCGATCAGGCTGTTGAGCACGTCGCCGGTCACGATCTCAAGGGCCTGGCCGACCGTTGGCGGCAGGTACGGCGCGCGGGCGAACTCGCGCCGCAGACGGGCGATGCCCTCCTGTTGCGCCGCCGTGTAGCGCACTTCGTGATCGGGCAGGCAGACCGTCCCATTGGCCGCCAGCCTCACCACGCCCTCAGCGATCATCGCCGCCAGCACACTCTCGAACACGTCCAGGCCCAGGCGCATCTGGCCGCGCAAGGCGTCGCGGGGCAGCCCGGCGCGCAGCGGCTCGGCGCTGTGCAGGCGTTCCAGCGCGCGCCGCGCCCGCTCCGCCAGGCGATCCCAGCTTGCCGCGTGAATCACCCACTGCCCGCTCAGCACGCGGACTGAGCCTGCCGCCCGCGCCACCTCCAGTTGAGCGGGGGTGAGCGCGGCCTCACTCAGCGGCACCGGCCCCGGCTGCCCGGCAAGCGCCACCAGCGCAATCTGCGACGGATCGCCGCCGCGCAGCGCCTCCAGCCGGGCGATCACTTCCGGGCGGAAGCGCTTCCAGCGGCGTCCGGGCGCGGCGTCGAGCACTACGCCACCGCCGACCGTCTCGGCTGGCGATGCGCGGCGCAGGATGAAGCGGTCGCCGCGCGCGGCCACGACCGGCGCATCCAGCCGCAGTTGGATCCATGCTTCTTCGCCGGGCAGGACGCGCTCCTTGTCCAGCAGACGAGCGCGGCCCATCACCTCCGCCGCGCCGGTGAAGAACTTGACCGGATCGTCGTGCTCCAGCGGCAAATGCGCGTCCGGCAGGTAGCGCAGCCGCGCATCGAGCAGCGTCGTTGGCTGCCAGGCACCGGGCAATCCCAGCACATCGCCGCGCTTGAGCGCGTCCCTGTCCACGCCGCGCAGGTTGACCGCCAGGCGGCGGCCCGGCGTCGCTCGCTCGATGCTCTGGCCGTGCGACTGCATCCCGCGCACGCGCGCCCGCACATTGGCTGGCTGTATCTCGACCTCCTGCCCGGCGGCCAGCGTCCCGTCGAGCAGCGTGCCGGTCACCACGACGCCGAACCCGCTGATGGTGAAGACGCGGTCAATGGGCAGGCGCGGGTTGCCCAGGTCAGGGCGCAAAGGTTGGTGGGCCAGCAGATCGGTCAGGGCGGCCATCAGGTCGCCCAGCCCCTCGCCCGTGCGCGCGGACACGGGGATGATCGGCTGGCCGTCGAGCACGGTGCCGTGCACCAGCTCCATGATGTCAAGCTGCACCAGCTCCAGCCAGTCCGGGTCGCTGATCAGGTCAATCTTGGTCAGGGCGACCAGGCCGGCCGGGACGGCCAGCAGATCGAGGATGGCCAGGTGCTCGCGCGTCTGCGGCATCACGCCCTCGTCGGCGGCGATGACCAGCAGCGCCGCGTCAATGCCCCCCACCCCGGCCAGCATGTTCTCGATGAAGTCGCGGTGCCCCGGCACGTCCACGATACCCACGCGCTCGCCGCCCGGCAGGTCAAGCCAGGCGAAGCCGATGTCAATGGTCATCTCGCGGCGCTGTTCTTCAGCCAGGCGATCCGGATTGATGCCGGTCAGGGCCTGGGTGAGCGTGGACTTGCCGTGATCCACGTGTCCGGCAGTGCCGATGACATGCATGGGCTAGTGCTCTCTCAGGGCAGCGACGACGAGGGCATCCTGCTCCGGCAGGACGGTGCGCGGGTCGAGCAGCAGGCGATCCTCGCTCACGCGGGCGATGACTGGTGGATCGCTGGCGCGCAGCCGCGCCGCCGCTGTGTTGGGCTGAGCCACACGGGGCGCAAACGCCCAGGTGGGCAGCGTGTCGCCCGGCAGACTCCCCCCGCCGACGGCTGACTCGGCGGGCACGACCTCACCGGGCACAGCACCGGCCCACGCCTCGGCGCGCGCGCGAATGGCATCCGGCGTCATGCTGATCATGCGCCAGACAGGGATTTTCTCCAGGGCCTCACCGCGCCGGTAATGCTCCAGCGTCGCCGCCAGCGCGGCCAGGGCCAGCTTGTCGGCGCGAATGGCGCGGGCCAGCGGGTGGCGCTTGAGCGTCTCGATCAGATCGGCACGCCCAATGATGATCCCCGCCTGCGGCCCGCCGAGCAGCTTGTCACCGCTGAACATGACCAGGTCGGCGCCGGCGGCCAGGCTCTCCTGGGCGGTCGGCTCGTGGGACAGGCCGAACGCCGCCGTGTCGAGCAGCGCTCCACTGCCAATGTCGTCCAGCAGCAGCAGCCCGTGTTGGTGGGCGAGCGCGGCGAGATCGGCCAACGGCGCGGACTCGGTGAAGCCGACGACCTTGAAGTTGGAAGCGTGCGCGCGCACGATACAGGCCGCCCGCTCGTCAACGGCAGCGGCGTAATCACGCAAGTGCGTGCGGTTGGTCGTGCCCACCTCGACCATGATCGCCCCGCTCTGGGCCATCACGTCGGGCACGCGGAACGACCCGCCAATCTCGACAAGCTGCCCCCGGCTGATGATCGCCGCGCGGCCCTGGGCCAGCGCCGTCAGCGCGAGGAGCACGCCCGCCGCGTTGTTGTTGACGACCATCCCGGCCTCGGCACCGGTGACCGCCGTGAGGATGCGCTCAATGTGGCGGTCGCGCTTGCCACGCACCCCTGGCTCCAAGTCGTATTCGAGCGTGCTGTAACTGCCGCCTACCGCCGCCAGCGCCGCCAGCGCCTCATCCGACAGCGGGGCGCGCCCCAGGTTGGTGTGCAGGATCACGCCCGTCGCGTTGATCACCGGGCGCAGCGTGGGCCGCGCCGCGCGCGCCAACGCGTCCGCCGCGCGCGTGATTAGCTCAGCCTCGGACGGCACAGGCGCACCCTCCAGCGCAGCCCCGCGCGCGCCATCTACGGCGCGACGCAGCGCCTCGGTCACCTGGGCGTGACCGTAGCAATCCACCAGGGCGGTACTGGCGCGCAGCAGCGCGTCAATGCTGGGCAGGTCGCGCAGTGAGGTCATGGGCCTTCCTGTGTGGGGGATTCGCCAGCCTGTCGTTTCGATTATAGAGCGCGCTGGCACAAAACGCACAGCACACGGGAGGCGGGCAGTGTATCCTTGTCGGTTGAAACTCGTCACACAGGGATGGCCCCCCATCCCCGGCCCTTCCCCCACGAGGGGGGAAGGGAGAGAAGCGGCGGGCCTGCTCCCCTTCCCTCCGCGCAGCGTGGGGGAAGGGGCTGGGGGATGGGGGGTCACACGGCAGCCAGTACCCACGCCATTTCAACCGAATTCGATACACTACCCGGGACGCGACGGTATCCTTGAAACCGCAGAGACGCGGAGGACGCAGAGAAGAACGATGAAGATTATTTGCTCTTCTCTGCGCTCTCTGCGCCTCTGCGGTGATGCTCTGCCCCACAACTGAGGCGCGCCACCCGCGATGAAGCATCGCCCCAAACAAGACTTCCGAAGTTTCCGAAAACTTCGGAAGTCTGTATCAGAGCGACTCTGGAACGGAACGGCCCTGCTAACGCCCCTGCACCAGCCGGGGCACGCGCTCTTCCAGCGGCCTGTCTACCTGGATGCCCTTGAACGCCGGAAGATAGCGCACCCCCAGGCTGAAGAGCATCGTCAGCAGAGCGACGATCATGAACGCCGACGCCCACTCCGTCCAGGCTGGTGTGTAGTCCGTGACCAGCGGATCGGTCACCGGCGGATTCACCGACAGCGGCTCGGTAAAGGCAAGCAGCGTCGTGTGGTAGCGGTTGAACACCATGCCCGCCACCGTCAGCCCACTGCCGATCAGCAGCATGGCGATGCTGCCGGTGAACCGGGCGCGAATGATCAGAATGGCCGCCACCAGGCCCCCCAGGAAGATCTCCCAGGTCCAGAACGTGAGGGCGAACGGCCCCGCCGAGAGCGTGGTGAACGCTTCGGTGCGCCCCGGCACATAGCCGTAGTTGCCCGCCGTCGTGTCCCAGAAGCGCATGTACAGGTAAACAAGCAGGACAGCGCCAGACATCTGCCCGGCCTGCAACAGCACCCGCGCCGGTACCAGCAGGCGACCGGTGATCCATTGCACGATCAGCGTGATGTGCACGCTGAAGGCGATGCCGCCCGCCACCGCCGAGACGATGAACAGCAGCGGCATGGTCGGGCGGAACAGCGCGGCGCGCCCGACGACCACGCCATACGTCCCGCCCAGGCTGGACTGGTGGAGCAGCGACAGGCCCATCCCGACGATAGCCAGCGTCGGCGCTAAGCGGTGCACGCGGTGCCCCAGGTCGCGCAGCCAGGGGAAACGGTCAAACAGGGATAGCTCGACCACCATCGGGAACACTTCCAGCGCCAGCACCAGGAAGTAGAGCGTGATGCACATCGTCACTTCCCAGAGCATGGAGTGGACGTTCCAGAAGACCCAGCCATGCCAGAAACGGTCGGGCCGCCCGATGTCCAGGATAAGCGACATCAACGCGCCACTGTAAGCGAGGATGCCCACAAACACGGCTACCCGCGCCAGGGGCCGGTACATCTCCTGGCCCAGCAGGTACGTGAGGGCCGAGAGCGAGAACGCACCGGCGGCCACCCCAATGCACGATAGATCGACGATGATCCACAAGCCCCAGGGCGAGCCGTCGGTCAGGTTGGTGACAACCAGACCCTTGTACATGATGAGAAACACGGCATAAGCCCCGACGGCAATCACGGCCAACAGGGCGCCGATCCACACCCAGAACAGGTCAACTCGCTGTCTTAGCTGTCTTAGCTGGCTCAGCATGGCACCTTTCCCTCTTACGTTGGCAGCAGGTAGTAGACGCGAGGCTTGGTGCCCAGCTCCGAGCGGAGCACCACCGCCTGCCGCCCTGCCATCTTGCGCGAGGCGGGACTGTTGGGATCGCGCAGGTCGCCGAAGACGCGCGCCTCTGTCGGGCAGATCACGCAGCAGGCCGGAGTCGCCGCCCGGTCATAACCGGGGCGGATGCCGCGCTCCAGCCCGGCGTCAATGCGGTGCGAGCAGAAGGTGCACTTCTCAGCCACGCCACGCGGACGGCGAGGATTCTCGACCTTCCCCCAGATGGGAACCATCGGGTTCTCGGCGCCGGACTCTTCCCAGTTGAAGACGCGCGCCCCATAGGGACAGGCCACCATGCAGTAGCGGCAGCCGATGCAGCGCTGGTAGTCCATGACCACGATCCCGTCTTCGCGATGGTAGGTGGCCTTCACCGGGCACACTTCCACGCAGGGCGCGTGCTCGCAGTGCATACACGGGCGGGGCAAGAACACAGGCGTGCCGAAGGTCTCTCCGTCGCGCAGCACGATATTCCACAAGTGACCGGTCTGTGTGTCGTTGGTCGCCTGGCAGGCGAAGACACAGCGCTCGCAGCCGATGCAGCCCCCCAGGTCAATGACCATCGCCCAATAAGGGCCGCTGCCACCGTGCCCGTTGGCCTCACCAACCGGGTTGTCGTGCGCCCAGAACTCGTTCCACACCCAGCCCCCCGCCGCGACGCTGATGCCCAGCGCGCCCACCAGCTTGACGAACTCGCGCCGGTCTAGCTTGCGGGTATGCTCGCTCATGACGCTTCCTCCTGCCGTGTCATCCCAACAACGATTTCAGCCGCGCTAGCAGGAACAGGATGAAGACGACGACCAGTGCTCCTAGCGCGCCGCCTACCAGATCGGCAGTGCGCTTGTCGTCCGTCTTGCTCTGGAGCCGCGCAACTTCTGCCTCTAGCTCGTGGACACGGCTGAACTCTTCTTCGGTCATGCCGCTGGCCTCGCGCACGCTCAGCAGGTGTGTATTGCCATGACACTCGGCGCACACGCTGGGGTCAATGGCCATCGTGTGGCCCGTGATCCGAACCTGGCTGCCGTTGGTCGTCACCTTACGCTGCATGTGGCAGTCCACACAGGTCATGTCGCCGCCCATGTGAATCTCGTCCACCAGCGCCTCCTGATGGCAGGCCCCGCACGTGGTATTGACATCGTCCAGGATCAGGCCGTTCTCGTGCGGAGTGTGGCAGTCCACACAGCCAATGCCTGCTGTCTTGTGGGCGCTGACCAGCCACTCGTCATAGGTCGGCGCGTGCGCTCCGCTGTGGCAGCGCGCGCAGTCAGAAGGCTGGTTGGCGATGTCCACCGCCGCCGGTGGATGCTGAACGTCGTTTGGCACCGAGTGGCAATTGCTGCACACCACGCCCTCAAACTGGTAAGCACCGGTCGCCGGATTAAAGCCGGACGCATGGCAGCTCATACAGTAAGTCGGGCGACCCTGGCTGGCGTATTCCTGCAGGAATGTGTCATTCTGCGAGGCCAGAGCATGGGGCGACTCCTGCCAGCGGCGGAACTCGTCGCGGTGGCAGCCAGCGCATGTCTCCGGGTCAACCGTCTGGAACATGGTCGCTGCCGTCTCCGGCGTGATCACTTTGAGCAGCCCTAGCTCGACCTCAACCGCGTGGAGCAGCGCATCGGTGTAAGCGTAGTTGTGGACGCCCAGGCTACCGTCGTTAGTCACAAAGGTGAGCACGGTGCTAACCCAGGCGGGCGCGTCCGTGCGCTGGGCCAATCGTTCCTGTGCCTGCGCCAGCCGCGTGGCGATGCCGCTCTGCGTCTTTTCGACGAAGGTCTTGAGGTAGTCGCGGCTCAGGTCGGTGTGGCAGTCCGTGCACGAATCCGGGAAGCACTCGGTTAGCTCGGTGCACAGCGCCGTAGACATGAGATGGCTGCCCGCGCGCCCATACTGGCCGACATACGTGGTCTTGGGCATGTGGCAGGTCTCACAATACGGGCCGCCCTCAGTGCTGAAGTGCCCCGACGGGATGCCCTGCACAACCTCGACAATCTGCCGGCCCTCGTACATCTCCTGCGACGGGAAGTGCAGCTTGCCGGCGATCAGCATCGGCTCACCGTCGGAGCCTGTGCTGTTGTGGCACGACACGCATAGCTCGTACTCGCTGGCCACCAACTGGTACGGGCGCTGGCTCTCTCCGTGCGGCTCGTGGCAGGCCACACAGGTCACACCGCCCAGCACAATCGCGCCGTCCGCGCTCGCCGTGACGTGGCAGCGCGCGCACTCGCCGGGCAGCGCCCCCTTGCTCTGGGCATGGCCGCTCTTGAGCCATTCCCCGTACTGGTTGTAGGCTTTTGCGTGGCCGGTTCCCCACCACACGCTGGTATCGTCTTCGGCGGCCAGCATGAAGACGCTCTCATCAAGCGGCAGCCCCGGCTGGTACCCGACCGGGTAGCCGTGCACGCCGTCGGGACTGGCTCCCTGAGCGTGGCACTGGCCGCACACCTCGGCATCCACGCCCTGGTAGATGGTGCCCGCCGTGCCCATGTGCGCTCCGCCAGGGCCGTGACACGACTCGCAGCCGACATTGAACTCAACGTCCCCGGCGGCCCAATCCTCGGCGAAGGCGAACTGTGTCTGCTCGGCAGCCTGGGCACCATCCAGGCCGGTGGTGTGGCAGCCTGCGCAGGCCACGCGCCAATCCCGCTCAGGCGCTTGCCAGGCGTCGCCCTCTTCCACCGACCAGGTGCCCTGCTGCTCCTCGCTCTGCGGCACATTCCAGGTCACCGGCAGTACATAGAAGCCGTCGCTGCCGTCTTCGCGCGTCAGCACGCTGATGTACCGCTCAATGTAGCGCCCACCGAGCACATAGCTGATGTCTTCGGCGCGCAGCGGGCGCTCGGTGCCGTCCGGCCATTGAATGGTGGGGCTGGCCCCCGCCGACAGGTCACCGGCGATATTTTCCGGCGCGCCGGGGCGCACCATCTGCGCGTGCCAGGTCGTGTGCCACGCTTTGCTTTGGGTGTGGCACATCGTGCAGAACTGGGTCCCCTTGTAGTCTGCGCCGAGATTGGGAGGAGCTTCCTGCTTGCCCGGCATGGCGTGGACGACCCCTGTCTGGCCCGAAGCCCAGAGAGTCACGCCGAGCACCAACAGTGCGATCCCCACAGTCAACAGGCCCAGGAGACGCAAACGACTGTGTATTCTGCGCAACATAGAACTTCTCCTAAGTGTGGCTCACAGCCCCACGCACTTTGTGCGACAAACGGCTTGGGGTTTAGGATGATCGCCCAACCAGTAACCTGACAAAACTCCCTATACGCGGAAGCGTTCCTTCTGGTATGCTAATGCTATTCGCTCTATGGAGGATGTGATTATGGATCTCGGCGCTATCCTGAACGTAATGGGTTTCTTCCTGCTGCGTGTCGGCTTGCCGGTCATCCTGCTCGTCACCTTGGGCATTCTCATTGACCGCTGGGAGAAATCGCGCCGCGAGCGCGGCGAGCCGTCTTTCGATCCTACTTCCAACAACCATCACTAGACCGGGTGCCTGCGCCCCGGCACGAATGAGGTCTGACACGGTATTGACTGTGTCAACTGAACCATCATTTTACAGTATGCGCAGAATCCCGCTTAGTACCGGACTCAATACGCAGTCGTGCCATTTGTCATTTTCCAGACTGTCCGCCGGTGCCTGCGCGCGACAGCCAGGGAACGGATGGAGTCTGCGACTTAGTTGGAGGGACACCGGCTGGCCGCTCTCCCCTTCCCCTAGCTTGGCTGGGGGGATAGGGGCCTGCCGACAGGTGCCGATGATTCGCTCGTGGACCCAACCTCGCTCAATCCTTTGCGGCGCAGGCAAACTTGCGCCATGATCGCCCGCAGCGCCTCGCCTACTCAAACGGAGCACCCATGATCCACATCGCGCGCTTCTCCACACCCGCAGGCCCGCGCTTCGGGCTGATCCTGGACAGTGTCCTCTACGCCCTGGCTGGGCCTGCGCAGACTGACCTCTTCGGCGGCGCTGACCTCGCGCCGGGCGAGCGCATCGGCCCCGCCGACGCGATTCCGCTGCTGCCGCCGGTTATGCCAGGCAAGATCGCGTGCATCGGGCGCAACTACGCCGCGCACGCTGCCGAGCATGGCGTGTCCGTCCCCGACGAGCCGGTGCTGTTCCTCAAGCCGCCCAGCGCGCTGATCGGGCACGGCGGGGAGATCGCCCTGCCCTCCAGGGCCGGACGGGTGGATCATGAAGCGGAGCTGGCAGTGATCATCGGGCGACGCGCATCACACGTCAGCCGCGAGGACGCGCTGCGCTACGTGTTCGGCTACACCTGCGCCAACGACGTGAGCGCGCGCGATTACCAGAAGAAAGATGGGCAGTGGGGCCGCGCCAAAGGCTTCGACACGTTCTGCCCGCTTGGCCCCTGGATCGTCACCGGCCTCGACCCATCCGACCTGGCGATTGCCTGCCACGTCAACGGCGCGCAGCGCCAGAGCGCCCGCACGTCCGACATGATCTTCGACGTGGCAACGCTGGTCTCCTTCGTCAGCGGGGTGATGACTCTGCTGCCCGGCGACGTGCTGCTGACCGGCACGCCATCCGGCGTCAGCCCACTGGCTGATGGTGACACCGTTGAGATCACGATTGAGGGGATCGGCACGCTGCGCAACACAGTGCGCAACACCCGCTAGAGTGGCGAAAAGCCCCCGGCAGTCCTGGGCTGGCGGGGGCTTCTGTTTGCTTTGAGGGGCGCTCACTCGCCCGTGACCGGCTCGAAGCGCAGCACCTCGCCGCCGTAGTCCACCAGGTACAGCTCGCCCGCCTCGTCCTCGCCGAACGAGCTAATACTCCGCCCGGACTCCAGCGACACAACCGCCTGCCAGAGACCGCCTGCATCTCGCTGAACAGACCAGATCGTGCCAGTGCACCAGTCGCCGTACAGGTAGACGCCTTGCAGCGCGGGGATGCGCTCGCCGCGATAGACGTAGCCGCCGGTCACCGAGCACCGGCCATTGCTGTGTGCGTATTCCAGCACAGGAGCCACCACAGCGGACGCCGCCGGCTGCCCCGAATAGACGTGCGTCCCTTCGAAAGCGTTCCAGCCGTAGTTCTCGCCGCCCGCACTACTCACCGGCTGGAAGTTGATCTCCTCCCACTGGTTCTGCCCCACATCGGCCAGGTAGAGATCGCCGGTCGCGCGGTCAAAGCTGAAGCGCCAGACGTTGCGCAGCCCCCACGCCCAAATCTCCGGGTGCGCGCCCTCGCGATCCACGAAGGGGTTGTCCGCCGGGATCGCGTAGCCGTCAGCCACATTCACGTCGAGGCGCAGGATAGACCCCAGCAGCGTGGCGAGATTCTGCCCGTTGCCATCCGGGTCGCCGCCCGACCCACCATCACCCAGCGAGACGTAGAGATACCCGTCCGGGCCAAAGGCCATGTGCCCGCCGTTGTGGTTGGCATAGGGCTGCTGGACGTAGAGCAGCGGCGCGGCGCTGGCCGGGTCGGCGCGGTCGGGATCATCCGCCGAGACAGTGTAGCGCGCCACGACCGTGTGGCCGTTCACGTCCGTGTAGTTGATGTAGAGCCACCCGTTGTCGGCGTAGCCGGGGTGGAACGCCAGCCCAAGCAGCCCGCGCTCCGTGTAGCCATCTTCGAGGGCCTCCCGGCTGATCAACCCGGACACGTCCAGGAAGGGCTGGGCGAGCACGACGCCGTCCTTGATCACACGAATCGCGCCGCCCTGCTCGACCACGAACAGGCGGCTCGATCCGTCTCCGGCGTGAGTAACATACAGCGGGCGCGAGAAGCCGCTGGCCACCGGCACCAACTGGTAGGGTACTTCCTGCATCTCGCCAGCACCGTCTGCACGTCCGGCGTCGGACTGCCAGACGATGAGCGCCCCGGTCGCCGTCACCGCCAGGACCATGACTATCGCCAACACCGCCGCCCGTCTCACCCATGACTCGCCCATCATTCCCGTCTCCACGTGTTCTGCCAGATACCCATCAATCTTAGCGGGACGTTGCGCGTCCCGGCAACTCAGGTGCGCGAAGGTCTGTCAGGCAGTTTCCCGTGCCCCGGTCTACCTCACCCCCCGCCTCAGCGCCGAGCGGGGGTGAGGCCAATGCCCCCTCCCGCTTGTGCCGCCCCTCACAGAAGTGATTTACGTCATACCAAACATGGTCAAGCGCCACTGTGGGGCGAACGCACGGCTTGCTACCCTAGAGTGCAAGAAGCGGTTAGAAGCAGCCGATGCGTGCGATCGGTGCGAGGGTCACGCGCAGCGGCATTTAAACGTTTACCCGCATCGGAGCCTTGGCGGAGTCACACATGAGCCTTTACATACTGTCAAAGGAACGGCTGCCGCAGTTCGTCAAGGCGCTGCAAGGGGAATTCCGCGTCGTCGGGCCGGTCAAGACGGAGACCGGCTATGCTTTCGACGACATCAGCGACCCCGCGCAGCTCCAGATGGACTACACGACAACCATTCTGCCCCCCAAGAAGTACTTCCTTCCTCAGCGCGAAGCGCTATTCTCCTATCACACCGAGAAAGGGAATGGCGGCCCTCAGCACCTTGAGATGCGCCCAGTGTACCAGGATGTCCAGCCGACGGTCATCTTCGGCGTGCATACCTGCGACATGAACGGCGTCATGCTCTACGACAAGGTCTTCTCCGAGGGCTTTCGCGATGAGCACTACATGGAGCGGCGCGAGCAAATCTACATCGTCGGCATCGAGTGCCTGCGCCCGTGCGACGAAGCGTCGTTCTGCAAGGACATGGGCACCCTCACCGCCCCGCCCATCTACGACCTGCACATGACCGACGCTGGCGACCACTATTTCGTGGACACGGGCACCGAGAAGGGCGAGCGCCTGCTGCTCGATAACGCCTACGTGAAGATGGCCGAGAAGGAAGACATCCAGCGGCTAGGTCACGTGCTCTCGGCCAAGTGGCCGCACTTCCGTATGCGCCTGAAGATGAGCCGCGACCAGACGCCGTCGCTGCTGACGCTGGGCTACCAGGCCAAGCTGTGGCAGGAGCTTGGCGAGCGCTGCCTGGCCTGCGGCTCGTGCACGAATGTCTGCCCCACCTGTTTCTGCTTCGACGTGCGCGACGAGAACGACATCACCATGCAGGGTGGCGAGCGCGTGCGCGTGTGGGACTCGTGCCAGCTTCGCGAGTTCGCGTTGGTGGCCGGGGGCCACAACTTCCGCGAGAGCAAGGGGTCTCGCGTCCGTCACCGCTTGATGCGCAAGGGCAAGTATATCAAGCAGGTGCACGGCCTGATCGGCTGCACCGGCTGCGGGCGCTGCGAGCGGGCCTGCCTGGTGAACATCACCATCCCCGGCACGCTGAACGCGCTGCACGAAGAGATGCAGCTCGAACCGGGCATATAGGAGAAGCGCGCGATGCTGCACACCCACCAGAATCTGACAACCACGACCACCCCTCTGCGCCACGACGGGCATACATCGGTCTTCCTGCCCGCCGTCGCCACCATCGAGGACATCAAAACGGAGACGGCGCTGGAGAAAATCTACACCCTGCGCCTGCCGGACGGCCAGAACCTCGGCCACGAGCCGGGCCAGTTTGTGATGGTGTCCATCCCCGGCGTGGGCGAAGCGCCGATCAGCGTCATGTCGTCGCCCAGCCGCACGGGGGAGACGTTCAAGCTGTGCATCCGCAACGCCGGCGACCTGACCAGTGTCATTCACCGGCTCCAGGCGGGCGACGAGATCGGCATTCGCGGCCCGTTCGGGCGCGGCTTCCCCGTCGCCCAGTTTCGCGGCAAGGATATTCTCATCGCGGCGGGCGGCCTGGGGCTGGCCCCGGCGCGCTCGCTGATTGACGAGGTGCTGGACAACCGCGCCGACTTCGGGCGGCTGGTCATCCTCTACGGGGCGAAGAATCCGGGCGAAATCCTGTTCCGCGACGTGCTGGCCGAGTGGGAAGGACGCGACGATGTCGAGTTCATGGTCACCGTAGACCGCCCTGACGAGACATGGTCCGGGCATGTCGGGGTGATCACGACCCTGTTCGAGCATGTTGACATCAACCCCTACAAGACGATTGCCGTCACAGTGGGGCCGCCGGTCATGTACCGTTTCGTCACCATGGAACTGCTGGGCAAGGGCCTCACCCCTGAGCAAATCTGGATGAGCTTCGAGCGCCGCATGAAGTGCGGCATCGGCAAGTGCGGTCACTGCCAGGTCAACCATCGCTATAGCTGCCAGGAAGGGCCGTCGTGGACTTATGCGGAAGCACTGGCTTTTGAGGAGGCGCTCTAATGGCGACGAAACCTAAAATCGCCTTCTTTGACTTCACAAGCTGCGAAGGCTGCCAGCTCACGGTCATTGACCTGCTGCAGACGCATCTCGGCCTGCTCGATCTGGTGGAGATCGTCCAGTTTCGCGAAGCGATGACCGAGCGCGACGACAACTACCAGGTCGCTTTCATCGAAGGCTCGTGCACGCGCAAGAGTGACGAGGCGCGCCTGCAGAAGATCCGCGAGCAGGCTGCGGTCGTCGTCGCGCTGGGCGCTTGCGCCCACCTGGGCGGCGTCAACGCCCTGAAGAATTACTGGCCCCTCGAGGCTGTCCAGACTTACGTCTACGGCAAGAATGGCAAGGACGCTTACGAGAGCTACCCGGCGCGGCCCATCTCGGCAGTGATCAAGGTGGACGCTGTGATCCCCGGCTGCCCGATTGACCGCTTCGAATTCCTGCGCATCGTGCAGTACTTGCTCCAGGGTCGCCAGCCGCACCTACCCGACTACCCGCTGTGCGTCGAGTGCAAGCTCCAGGAAAACGCCTGCCTGAACAAGCTGGGCAAGCCCTGCCTGGGGCCGATCACCCGCGCTGGCTGCGGAGCCATCTGCCCCACCTACGGCGACGGCTGCGAAGGCTGCCGGGGCTGGGCACCGGAGGCGAACTTCGCCTACATGCGCGAAGTCCTGCGCGAGAACGGCCTGTCCGACGCCGACATTGACGCCCGCTTCACCATGTTCAACCACTACCAGTTGCAGCAGATGGGCGAGCCAGCGCCGGTCACGACCGCCATTGCCCCCGACAAGACTGCTCCCCTCCCCACGTCAGCATTCGCCGCGCCGAAGGAGGACTGACGACAATGACCGAAAACATCAAAGTCAACGTGCACCATGTGACCCGCGTCGAGGGTCACGGCAACATTGTCGTTGACGTGCGCGCCGGTACCATCGAGAAGTGCGAGCTAGAGATCATCGAGACGCCACGCTTCTTCGAGGCCATGCTGTGCGGGCGGCCCTACTCCCAGGCGGCGCACATCACCAGCCGCATCTGCGGCATCTGCGCCTGCGGGCACGCCACCACCAGCCTGCGCGCCACCGAGCGCGCTTTGCAGGTCAAGCTGAGCGAGCAGACAGTCCGTCTGCGCAAGCTCGTCTTTCACGGCGAGTTGATGGACAGCCATCTCCTGCATGTCTACATGCTGGTCGCTCCGGACTTCCTGGGCGTGGGCAGTGTCATCCCGCTGGCAACGAGCCATCCAGAGGTCGTCAAGCGTGCGCTGCGCATGAAGCAGTTCGCCGGTGACCTGTGCGCGGCCTTCGCCGGGCGGCACACACACCCCATCGCCATGACCGTCGGCGGCTTCACCCAGTTCCCGACGCTGAGCAAAGTGGAAGAGCTACGCGAGCGCGCCGAGGCGCTGCGGGCCGATGTGGACGCGACAGTGGAGCTGTTCGGCTCGCTGCCCTGGCCGTCGTTCGAGCGCGAGACGGAATACGTGGCGCTCGTCCACCCCGACTACTACGGCTTCATTGACGGCGAGATCGGCAGCACGGACGGCTACACGCTGCCCATTGAGCGGTATCGTGAGGTCACCAACGAGCGCCTGGCCGCGCACTCAACGGCCAAGCACACCGCCTTCAACCGCGACAGCTATATGGTCGGCGCGCTGGCCCGCTTCAACTTGAAGCAGCAACACCTGCACCCGCGCGCCAAAGCCGCCGCCAAGCACCTGGGGCTGAGTGCGCCGTGCTACAAGCCGTTCTGCAACAGCGCCGCGCAGGTCGTCGAGATCACGCACTGTGTGGACGACGTGATCCTGCTGCTGGACGAGGTGCTCAAGCGCGGCATCGAGTGGGAAGAACCGGCACCGGTCACCCTGAAGCCAGGCGCGCGCGGCGTTGGCGCGTGCGACGTGCCGCGTGGTATCCTGTTCCACGAGTACCAGATTGACGAGAACGGGCTGATCGAAGAGGCGAACTGCATCATCCCCACCGGCCAGAACCTGGGCAACGTGGACCGCGACATGCGGGCGCTGGTGCCCACGCTGCTGACCGAGCCGGAAGACAAAATCCGGCTGACAATGGAGATGCTGGTGCGCGCCTACGACCCGTGCATTTCGTGCTCGACGCACTTCCTGAACGTCGAGTTTATCGGCAAGTGACGCGGTCTTGCGCGGGAGCAAGGGAGACGCGCCTGGTTGGGTGTCTCCCCGCACCGCGCGACGCCCGACACGAGGACAGTTGCGGGCAATGGCCGCAGGCGCGCAGGGCGACACGCTGATCTTGGGCGTCGGTAACCCCCTGATGGGCGATGACGGCGTCGGCGTGCTGGCTGTTGAGCGCCTGCTGGCGCGGCCCGACCTGCCGCCGGGCGTGATCGTGATGGACGGCGGCACTGCCGGGCTGGGGTTGATCCCGCTCATCGAGGGCTACCGCCGCGTCGTGCTGGTGGACGCCGTGCTGATGGGCGAAGCACCAGGCACGGTGCGCCGCTTCAAGTGGCAAGAGGCGAGCGTTGCCGGGCACGAGCAGCCTCTGTCGCTGCACCAGAGCGACCTGGCGGATGCGCTGGCACTGGCCGAAGCGCTCGGCTGCCTGCCACCGGAGGTGATCGTATTCGGCGTGCAGCCCCAGCACACGGACTGGGAGCAGCCACTCAGTGAAGTTGTCGCGCGTGCCTTACCGGGTTTGATAGATGCCCTCTTAACCGAGGTCAGGAGCTAGGACGACTATGGCCCACAAGGTTCTGATTATTGACGATGATCCCGATGTAGTGCTGGCACTGCGTATGCCGCTGGAGAGCGCGGGATACGCTGTCACCGATGCGCACTCGCAGGAGAGCGGGCTGAAGGCAGTTGACCAGATCAAGCCCGACCTGATCATTCTCGACGTGATGATGGACACTCACACGGCGGGCTTTCAGCTTGCGCAGAAGCTGCACGGCCCCGGCGCGAAGGAGGAGCACAAGGCGATCCCCATCCTCATGCTGACCGCCGTGCACCAGACGACGCCGCTGCGCTTCTCGCCCGACGAAGACTACTTGCCGGTAGATGGCTTCATCGAGAAGCCCGTTGACCCGAAGAGACTGATCACCGAGATCAAGAAGCTGCTCCAGAAATAAACGCGGCGTACTCTGGCGCGAGCGGCGCGCCGCCCGGCTCCGTGACCTGGCTCGCGCCTTGCTGGGGCGCAGAGTCATAGGGGCATCGGGCACGCGCGCCGCCTCCTCACCCACTGCTGGGGAAAGGTCACGCGAGGCGTCGGATGAAGATCACGACGGAACCCCAACCGGAGAGCAAAGAGCCGCGCCAGGCTCTCCAGCCCACCCTGGAAGAGCTCAGCCAGAATGCCCGGCTGCTCATCCGTCTGCGATGGGTAGCCGGGTTTGGCATTCTGATCGGGACAGTCTTCGCCAGTGCCGCGCTGGGCCTCGATCTGCAGATTGCACCGCTGTTGGTGATCGGCCTGGGCGTGCTGGCCTACAACACAGCCCTCTTCTTCCTTACCCACAACGACATACCGCGCGAGGGATTCGAGCGCATCGCCTGGGGCCAGATTCTGCTGGACTGGGTGGCGATGATCGCGCTGGTGCACTTCACGGGCGGCATCACCAGCCCGGCCCTGATCTACTTCGTGCTGCACGCCGCGCTGTCGGGCATGATTCTGCTGCCCTGGCAGGTGCGCCGACTGACCGTCCTGGCGATTCTCATCGTCGGCGGGCTGGCCTGGCTAGAACGCACCGGCTGGCTGCCCCACGTGGCCATTGCCGAGCTTGACCTGCACAACAACCTGCACAAGAACACTACCTATATCGCCGCCGTCATGTTCTTCTTCGGCTCGACGGTGTTCGTGCTGTCGGAACTGGTCACGCGCATCGTCCAGCGGTTGCGCCAGCGCGAGGAGCACATCCGCCAACTGTTTGAGGCGCGCTCGACGTTCGTGCGCGTCGCCACGCACGAGCTACGCGCGCCCCTGGCCGCCGGGCTGTCGCTGATGAAGAACATCGAGCAGGGCTACGCTGGCGAGCTAAGCGAGCAGCAGATGGCGCTCATCATGCGCGTCACCAACCGCCTGGAAGGGCTGCGCACGCTCATTGACGACCTGCTCACCCTGGCGCGTAGCCGTGAAGCGACCGTCGCCCATGCCCCCCTGGAGCCGGACAGCGTGCGGGCCGTGCTCGTCAAGATCATCGAGCGCGAGACGCCCAACGCCGATCACAAGCGGATCACGCTGCACAGCGACCTGAGCGACGATCCGGGCGTAATCATGGCCGGGCCGATCGGGCTGCAAGTCATCCTGGGCAACCTGCTCAACAACGCCATCAAGTACACGCCTGAAGGCGGCGACGTGCGGATCACGTACAGGGTCAGCCGCCCGGCGCACACCGTCGAAGTCACCATCGCCGACAGCGGCATTGGCATCCCCGCCGCCGACATGTCCAGCATCTTCAGCGAGTTCTTCCGCGCGCGCAACGCCAAAGAGACCCAGGTCACTGGCACGGGCATCGGCCTTTCGACGGTCAAGACGCTGGTGGATCGCTATCGCGGCGTGCTGACGCTGGAGAGCGAAGAGGGCCGGGGCACCACGGTCACGGTGTCACTGCCGCTGGCGTCGAAGCAGGCTCCCCGCGAGCCGCTGTGATCGCCCTCGCGCGGCCCCGCTCAACTACACCTGCTCGCTGAAGGTCAACTGATCGCCAACCGCCACCCGATCGAGCAGCGACGAGTGCGCCTCGATCAGGTAGCGCGCGGGCTGGGCTGGCGCGTAGTAGGGCCGCCAGGGGCGCGCCAGCGTCGCGCTGACCACGCGGCCTTCATCGTCCAGCCACACCGCTGCAATGGGGAAGAAGACGAAAAACATGTGTATCGCCGCGTCGCGGATAGAAGCGCGGCGATACACGAAGAGCAGCCCCTCATCGTCCGGCAGATGCCGCCGGAACATCAGGCCGCGGAAATGGCACCAGAAGCTCTGGCACCAGCGGGCGCGGGCCAGCACCACTTCGCCCGTGCTGGCCCGCCGGATAACGCGCACCTGACTCATCTCACTGCGGCAGGCGCAGCACCTGCCCCGCAAAGATCAGGTTGGGGTTGTAGATGCCGTTGTAGTGCGCCAACTGGTCTACCGTCAGACCGTAGCGCAGCGCAATGCGGAACAGATTCTCGCCCGGCTGCACCACGTGTGTGGCGGGGTGCGCAGGCTCCGGCGCTTGAGTCGGGAGCGGCGCTGGCTGGGTGGGAACGGGCACCGCTGCGCCCGGCACGCGCAAGACCTGCCCCGCGTAGATCAGGTTCGGGTTCAGGATGTTGTTCAACTGGGCTAGCGCAGCGACCGTCGTGTTGAAGCGGGCGGCGATGGTCGAGAGCGTGTCACCCCGCACGACCGTGTACGTCCCGTAGGTGGGCACGCCGCCTGTCCCGCCGGAGCCATCTGGAACCTGCGTGGGCGCAGCCGTTGGAAGCTGGGGCACCGGCGTGAACGTAGGCGGCGCGGGGACCTGGTCGCGCACGGGCACGACGAGCACCTGGCCGATGTTGATCAGCCCGCTGGACGGCAGGTTGTTCACCTGGATGATCGCCGCAACCGTGCTGTTGAACTGGCGGGCAATGCCCCATACCGTATCGCCCGCCTTAACCGTATAGAGGATGGTGCCGGTGAATTCAGGCGGGATGACCGGCGTAACCGTCGGGCGGACAGCCGTCGGCACATTCGGCGTGAACGTAGGCGGCGCAACCGGCGTCGTGGGCACCAGCGTGATCGTCCCTTCCTGCGTGGGCACGATAATCACCGGGCTTGGCGTGGCAGTGGGCACCTCAACTGTGCCGGTCTGTGGCGGAACTTCGCTCAGCGGCACCAGGGCAGCGTCATCGAGATAGATGTTGTTCACCCCCACGAAATTCTGCGGGGCCGTGCGCACAAAAACAGTAACCGCCGTGCCCTTCGAGCGGGCCGTCACCGATACCTCGCGGTACTGGTCATAGTACTCGGCGTCCGCCGACCAGACGATGTTCTTGCTGGCCGGGTCGGTGCCGCCGGTCGGATCGAGGCCGACGTTGATGATCACCTGGTTCGGCTGCTCGCTGAGGTCGGGGTTGGCAAAGGTGGCCGATGACCAAACGTAGACATAGACGCTGAAGCGCAGATCGGTGTCGGGCGTCACAGGCACGCGCTGGTAGACACCCGCCGTGTGCGTGGCAAAGAACGTGTTGTATTCCTGAGCCGCGCCGCCAGACCGGACGCGCGTAGGCGGAGCGGGCTTGTACTCTGGGCGGGCATTGATCGCGCTCGATTCCCCCGGCAAGGTGGGCACATGCCAGGGTTGCCAGCTTGAGGCCACACGCAGCGCCGGGTTCTCATCAATGGTGATGTATGGCTCCTCAAAGCTTGGGTTCTGCAGCAGATTGTGGCCCTGGAAGGCCAGCGCCGGATCGCGCGCCGGCCCGGCCAGCCCGATAATCGCCCAGACGCCGGCCAAGAGCGCGCCAATCACACGATAAGCACGTACTCTGTTGACTTGTCGCATCAAAAGCCCCCTTGCTCCAACGTCTGCCGCAGGTCGTGAGTACAGCGCCGTTTAGTGTAGCATGATTTGTCAAACCAGACAGGCGGCGGGGTGCATACAAGACCTGTCAGGTAGGGGCGCTGCTCTGCTGCGCCCTCGTAGGGGCGTATTGCCATTGCCATACGCCCCCACGTGACTACGAGTCCCCTGCCCCCAATGCCCTGGCAATGGCACGGACGTGATCCGGCGTGCTGCCGCAGCAGGCTCCGATGATGCGCGCGCCGCGAGCGCACACGCGCAGCGCATAAGCGCCCATCACATCAGGCGTGGCGTCGTAAACGGCGACGCCTCCTTCCAGGCGCGGCGCTCCGGCATTGGCCTTGGCCACCAGGGGCAGACCCGGCCCGGCGTCCTGCATCCGGCCAATCGCTACTTCAAGCTCGTCCGGCCCCTTGCCGCAGTTGGCCCCCAGCGCCACGACGCCCAGCTCGCTCAGGGCGAAGGCGGCCTGTTCCGGCGTGGTGCCCATCATCGTGCGCCCGCGCGTGTCGAAGGTCATCGTGGCGATGACCGGCACCTCCGGCGCGACCTGGCGGCAGCCAGCAACCGCCGCGCGCACTTCTTCCAGGTCGGACATGGTCTCGATCCACAACACGTCTGCGCCACCCGCGACCAGCGCCTCCGCCTGCTCAGCGAACGCGGCGGCAGCGTCTTCGGGCGGCAGTGTGCCCATCGGAGCCAGCATTTGCCCCGTCGGGCCAAGCGAGCCAGCGACAATGACCGGCTGCGAGGCAGCATCGGCCTCCGCCCGCGCCAGGCGAGCGGCGGCGCGATTCAGCTCGGCGGCGCGATCCGCCAGGCCGCCCATCTCCAGCCGCAGCCGGTTGCCCCCAAAGCTGTTGGTGAGGATGATCTGCGCGCCCGCCTGGATGTAGGCGCGGTGAATGGCCCGCACGTCGTCCGGGCGCTCGACGTTCCACAGTTCTGGCGCGGCGCCGCGTTGCAGTCCGCGCGCGATCAGCATGGTGCCCATGCCGCCGTCAGCGACGATCGGTTGCCCTGCCGCGAGCAGGGCTTGCCAGGTTATTCGCATGGTTGTCTTTCCCTCAACGTCACGGTGCAACTGGCCCGTATTCTACTGGAAGATGCTGCCCTGCGCGAACAGAACAAGCCGCAGGAGACTTCCGAGGTTTTGGAAACTTCGGAAGTCTGCTTTCGGGCGGGACGCAGCAAAGAGCTTCATCTGCCCCATCACAAAAAAGTGCGCACCCTGGCGGGCGGCACCTCTGGCACGGAATACTTATGAGCGAGAGCGCGTTAGCTGGCTTCCTCGACCTCAATCCCGGCTTCTTGCAGCACCCGAATCACGCTGGAGAGCAGTTCCGAGGGGCCGAACGGCTTGGTGATGTAATCGTTCACTTTGGCGATGTGCAGCCCCAGCACCTTGTCAATGCTCTGCGCCTTGGCCGTCACGACGATGACGGGAATATCCCGCATACGCTCGTCCGAGCGCATCCGCTGGAAGACCTCCCAGCCGTCCATCTCCGGCATCATCAGGTCGAGCAGCACCAGGGCTGGCTTCTCGCGCTCGATAGCAGCCAGGCCCGCTTCCCCTCCCGCCGCGCCGATGACCTCATAGCTGTGCCGGGCGAGAATGAGCCGGACTAACTCGATCATCTCCGGATCATCTTCAATACACAGGATGCGGACAGGCTTGGATTCGTCTACCATCGTGCCTACTCCAAAGGAAACCGGCGCTCCGCTCTTGCAGCGAACGCCCGGCGATGCCCCCCACTGCAGAAGAAACCATCTATAGTCGCGTATTACGGGTAGTGTACCATAGGCGCTGTCCGCATGTCCATACGCCACGCCTGGCAACCATTGCAGGGCTGCAAAATCGTGTAGCGAGCCTGCAAAAAAGCCGGACTCGCCATGTCTTGGCCGCGCATCCAGGTAATACTATAATCAGGCTAAGAGTAGCGCACCGCTCTCAAGCACCATCACCACCGCTCGTGCCCGGTGCCCGTACCGCGTTGTAGACAAGGAGAAGCCACATGGCCAAGCAAGACCTCACCACCATCATCAGCCGCGCCCTAACTGACGAGGAATTCCGCGCCTTGCTGCTGTCGGACCCGGATACGGCGCTGGCCGGGTATGAACTGGAAGAAGCCGAAGAGAAGGCGCTGCGCAACCTGCCCGCCGATGCTTTCGACAAGCTGACGATGGACCTGGAGAATCGCCAGTCGAAGAGTGGCTTCATGGGAGCCTTCTCGCTCATGAGCGGCAAAGATGCAGCCCTCGACGCCAGCACCCTGCTCAACCTGCTGAGCAACAAGTACGGCGGCAAGTGATCCTCGCCTGACAGACACCAACAGGCACGCCGGTTGCGGCGTGCCTGGGTAGCTCCTTGCCTGTCTGCTGGCTTACTGGCCGGAGGGGATGATTAACTCCTGGCCGGGATAGATCAGGTTCGGGTTAGCCAGATTGTTGGCGGCGACAATCGCCTCGTAGGTCACGCCGTACTTGCGCGCGATGCTGTAAATGCCCTCGCCCGCCTGGACGATGTGCACTACCGGCCCGGACGGAGTGCCAGCCGGTGTCACGGAGGGCGTGCCCTCGGCCACAGGCTCCTCCTCTTCACCCGCGCAGCCGGGCAGCCTGAGCTGCCAGCCAACCTGCAGGATGGCGTTCGGGTTGCCGCCCAGCAGCGTGGAGTTCGCCGCGACCAGCGCCTCCAGCGTCACTTCACTGTCTCTGGCAATCGAATAGAGCGTGTCGCCGAAGGTGACGACGTGAATGCACGGGTTAAGCTCGATGGGAATGTCCGTCGGCGTGGGCATCTTGGACGGATCAATCGTCGGCGACGGTGTGGACGAAGGCCGGATGTCGCTCATGATGGGCGTGGTGATCGTCGTGCGCGTGGCCTCTTCAGTGGGCGTGCCTGCCGCACCCACCGGCGTGAAGCTGGGCTGGAACATAGGCAGATCGGTCGGCGTCGCTGGCATCTCCGCCAGGTCGCCCTCGCGCAGCGCAGCCGTGGCCGGTAGCTCGCCCTGCACGGAATCGGAGGGGGTGGTCGTGGGCACCAGGCCGCGCGTAGGCGTCGCCAGCAGTTCTTCGCTGGGCGTGGCCGTAGACGCCTGGGTTGGCGGGGCGGGCGTGGTCGGGGTGATGTCGCCGATAGTCACCTGCCGCGAGGTAGGCGCTACATTCTCGCCCGCGTCTTTGTAGCAGGCGGTGAAGACCAGCGCCACCAGCACCAGCACACCTGCCAGCAGCACACGAGACTTCTCAGACTTTCTGCTCATCACGCCACCTCTCCTCAACCTCACCGGAGATACCAGGCGATCCGCCTTTTCCCTGGCCGAGTCCCCATCCAGCATACACCGAACGGCCCGTTTCCACAACGCGGCCTGATCTACCTCATCCCCCGGCCTCACTGCACTCGGCCT
>JAXGOK010000035.1:0-43829 GCA_040767545.1 Aggregatilineaceae bacterium
TTTGGCGGCGACTCCAGTCCCGTCAGAGCGTCACTCGTAGCGCAGGACGTTGAGCGGCTTCTCGCCCGAAGCGCGCCACGCCGTCAGGATGGCCGCGCCCAACGCAATCAGCACGCACAGCGCCATCAGCTCCAGCGCCGTCACATAGGGGATCGAGCGGCCCAGGTCGCCGCCGAACGCCTGGATCAGCAGGAACAGCAGGCCGATCCCGCCCAGGCCGACGCCGATCAGCCCGCCGATCAGCCCCATCAGCCCATATTCCAGCAGCAACATGCCCAGCACACGCTCGCGCTGCAAGCCGACCGCCTTCATGATGGCGATCTCGCGGCGGCGCTCCAGGGTGGCCAGCGCCACCGAGTTGGCGATGACGATGCCGCCCACCACCAGGGCCAGCGCCGCCACCAGGATGGGGAACGACGTGAACTGGTCGAGGATGCGATTCAGCAGGTCATTGAGCATCTTCGTCTCCATGACGAAGGCCAGCGGAATCTCGTTGATGCTCCGGCGCAGGGCGCGGACTTGCGTCTCCTCGATGTCCACGATGGCGCTGACCGAGTCCGGGCGCAGGCCGGGCGGGAACGCGCTGCTCGGCGCGTAGTTGTACGAGCCGAAGTTGACCTGCACCCCGCTCACGCGCCGGTCTACCATGCCCACGATCTCGAAGCGGATGAGCTGGCGCTCCTGGCTGCTGGTGAGCCGGCCCGCCCCCTGCGGCATGAACTCGAACAGCAGTTGGTCGCCCACTTCCAGGCCGCTGGCAATCACCGCCTCGGTAGCCGAGATGACGATGGGCGGGTACTCGCCCGCGTCGCGATCCCAGGGGCCTGTATCAGCAGCGTTGAGCTGGCGGCCCTGGTAGAACTGAACATCGGGCAGGTTCGACTGCACGCTGCGCGCGTCAATGCCAGTGAACGTCCAGTTCAGCGTATCGGCAAAGTCGCGGTTTTCCTGGCGGGCGCGGGCTATGAGCTGGCTGAGAGTCAGCACACGGTTGGTGCTGACATCGGTCGCCGAGACCAGGTTGACGCTGTAGGTGCCCAGCGCCGAGTAGCTGCGCACGCCCTCCGTTTCCTCCAGTCTGGATTCGACGGCGTTGAGCGTGTCGCCAGCGCCAGCGGCGAAGATGATCACGTTGCCACCCACCTCGTTTTCGAGCACCTGCTCGAAGCGGTTGGTGATCGCCGTCGCCAGCATGGTGATCAGGCTGAGCGTGAACACGCCCACGACCAGCGCCAGCAGCGTGGAAGCCGCGCGCCCCTTGTTGACCAGCATCGCCCGCAGCGCCAGCTTGAGGTCTACGAAGCGCCAGGTGGGCAGGAAGCGCCCCACCAGCCAGATGATCACCCACAGCACGGCGTACAGCACGGCAACATTGATGAAGGTGGCGAAGAGGATCAGCAGGGCGGGCACGGCATAGCCGAAGGCGGCCCCCAGCAGCGGCAGGCCGGGCACCATCAGCGCCCAGCGCACCATGCGCCGCCAGAGCTTGCGCCGCGTCCAGCCAGAGAAGATGCCGCCCGCCAGCATGGTCAGGCCCATCAGCAAGCCCAGGAACCCGCCCACGCCCATCGCCGCCGCGCGAATCGTCTGCTCCGAGAGCAGGTCGCTGATCAGCGGCTGGGCGACCAGGCTGATGGCCAGCATGACGAACAGCAACGCGGCGAACGAGCGAGCGCGCCCGGCACGCGGCACCACCGTGTCCGCCGGGCGCAGCACCAGGTTAGGGCGCACCTGCCCGGCGGCCAGCGTCGGCAGGAAGCCGAAGATCGTCGTGACGATGACGCCGACGACGAAGCCGGTCAGCGGCGGGATGAGCGTGATGCGGAAGGTGAGGGCCTGGGCCAAGAAGTTCTCGGCCACGCCCTTGATCGTATAAGCGGCCACCCAGCCCAGCACGATCCCGAGCAGGCTGCCGAAGATGCCCATCAGCACTGCTTCGGCCAGGAACAGGGCCGTGATCTGCTCGGCCTCCAGGCCGATGGTCTTCAGCACGGCCACTTCGGTCGTGCGCCGGCTGACGATGACCAGCATGGTATTGACGATGCCGATGCCGCCGATCAGCAACGAGACCAGCCCCATGATCACCACCAGTTGGTTGATGGCGTCGGCGATGTCGCTGTTCATCTCCTGCAGGTCGGCGGTGTTGGTCGAGTCCACGTAGGGGAAGCGCACTTGCAAGGTGCGCGTCGCCGACTTGACCTGTTCCGGGTCGCCCAGGCGCACGTAGATTTGAGCGGCCCCCTCCGAGAGGCCGCCATTGAACAGCGGCACGGCGGACACGTCGAGGAAGTAGTAGCCGATCAGGTTGCCGGTGATGTTCTCGAAGCCGCCTTCTTCAGAGGTAGGCACGATACCGCGCAGTGTGAACTGCTCATTGGCCCCGGCCAGCGCCAGCGTATCGCCGACCTGGGCATCGAGTGTGTCGGCCAGGTTGCGGCTGATCACGATGTCGGTCGGGGCCTGAATTAGCTCGCTGAGTGGCGTGCCGTCCTCGGTTTTGCGCGCGCCATAGAGCGGGTAGCGATCCACTTCGACGATGAAGGGCGAGACGAACGTCTGCTCGCTGTCGTTGCGCGGATTGCTGATCGTCATGCCGGAAGAAGGGCCGCCAAGCGCCTGGAGATAGGTGATGGTGGTGCCAGGGTAGTGCTCGGCGAGCCAGTCGCCGACGATCTGCACGCCCTCGGGGGTGAAGATATTGCCGCCGAACATGCCGCCCGACGCGATCACGCCCTCCTCTTCACCGCGCTGCAAGCGGCCAGAAAGCTCGCCGTAGGACACGCTGAGGCGGATGTCGCCCTTGTTGCTCTCTTGCAGGCTGCCGGTCAGCGAATCTTCGATCATCACGCCGAGCGTTTGCAGGCTGACAATGGCCGCCACGCCCGCCGCGATGCACAGCAGGGCGAACAGCGTGCGCTGTTTGTTGACGCGCAGATCGTTGAGCGAGTGGCGAAAGTAGAACCTGAGTTGTTCGATCATGGCTGCGCCCTCGCTAACGCCCGTTGACAGTGATGGGCTTGATCTCGCCGGTGGAACGCTTGTCCTTCAGCATCCGGATCGCCTGCATCTGCGCGGTGGAGCGCGCGTCAACGTCCTGGGCGATCTTGCCGTCCACCAGGGCAATGACGCGGTCGCACTGCGAGGCCACTTCCATGTCGTGGGTGACGACGATGATCGTCGTGCCAAGCTGCTGCCGCACGTCGCACAGCGCCTGGAGCACCACCTCGCTCGATTCGGTATCCAGGTTGCCGGTCGGCTCGTCGCAGAGCAGCAGCGGCGGCTCGTTAGCCAGCGCGCGAGCCAGGGCCACGCGCTGCTGCTGCCCGCCCGAAAGCTGCGACGGGCGGTGACCAAGCCGGTCGCCCAGGCCGAGCAGGGTCAGTAGCTCTTTGGCGCGCTTGGTCGGGTTGTGCTTGCGCTGGTGGGCAAACTGCACCGGCAGGGCCACATTCTCCAGCGCCGACAGAGTCGGGATCAGGTTGAAGAACTGGAAGACGAAGCCGATCTTCTCATTGCGCACGCGGGTGAGGGCGCGCTCGTCGAGGTCGGTGATGTCCTGCCCGTCAATGATGATGCGCCCGTCAGTGGGCGAATCCAGCCCGCCGATCATGCCCAGCAGGGTGGACTTGCCGCTGCCCGACGGCCCGATGATGCCCAGGAACTCGCCGGGAGAGACGTTCAGCGAGACGCCGCGCACGGCGTGCACGACGACCTCGCCCATCTTCAGGTCTTTGCGCAAGCTCTCGGTGCGCACAACATAGTGGTTGGCTGCTGTTTGAGTCATGATGGATTCGCTTTCTGATGTCTCAGTGTGGTACACGGTGCTTGGCGGCACGGCAGGTGCTCGGACTGGAGGTATGCCGTATGGCTGCGGGGAAACCGCACCATAACACTATACGCCGGAGCGGGCTGAACGTTGCGGGCGAACGAGGCTTTCACCAGACCTCGGAAGTCGTGCGGGCTGCCAAAGTCCGGGCGGGGGCATCTCGCATCTGCCCCCTAAAATAAGACCACCCGAACTCAAAGTTCGGGCGCTTAATCACAGGGATTGTCGGGGTGCCGGGACTCGAACCCGGGACCTCTGCGTCCCAAACGCAGCGCGCTGGCCAACTGCGCTACACCCCGCATCACAGGCGCTAGTATACTCGCCGGGCCGGGCACTGGCAAGGGTCTGAGCGAGCAGGGGTGCGCGAACAGGTCATTAGGCGGTTGTCAGAACGCCCCCATCCCCTGGCCCCTTCCCCCAGCAAAGCTAGGGGAAGGGGGAGAATCGCTTGCCGGATTCGTCCCTCCTCTCCATGTGATGGAGAGGGGGCCGGGGGGTGAGGCTCTCAAGCAGCGTCTCAGGTCACGCCCCCTTCACGGCTTGGGAATCGCCAGGTCAGGCGAGCCGGGCGGCGAGAGCTTGAGATCGGGCTGCGTCGCCTGGATTAGCTCGTGGATGATCTGCGCGTACTTGACCTTCTCGCGGGCGAACTGGGCCAGCGAGTCCGCGCCCACCCAGGGCTTGTACAGCGCGCCCGGCCCGGCAACCAGCGCCGGCCCCGGCTCGATCTTGAAGTAGCAGGGCGAGCAGACCCGCGCCATCTCCGCCCCTTCATAGAAGCGGTTGAAGCCGCCGAACGAGTCCGAGAGCATGATGTGCAGGTCAAGCGGCAGGTCTACCGCCTGGCGGATGCTGGCAAGCTGCGGCAGCGACAGGTCGCCGAGCGGGTTGAAGGTACCCGCGCCGAGCGATTGCAGCACGCGCCCGCCCGCCGCCGACCCATGCCCGGCGAAGATGCTGACCTTGATCGTCACGTCGGCGGGCAGGTGCCCGCGCTTGCGTAGCTCGTTGAGCAGCCAGAGCAGCCCCTCGTCAATGGCCAGGAAGCCGCGAAAGCCCAGGTCTACCAGGCGCAGAATCTCGGCGATGACGTAGCTGAGCTGATCCGAGCCGCGAAAGCGCAGCCCGGACAGCCCGCCTTCGGGCGTGACAAGCTGGCGGCCCACGTCCCAGCCAGAGCGCGGGCCGGGCGTCATAATCACTTCAAGCTGGGCGGCAGCAGCCATCTGAGCGAAGTCACGCAGCTCGGCATCGTCCAGCAGCGACGACCCCATGACCACTGAGATCAGGCGGTGAATGGCGATCTGCCGCTTGTGCATCTCGTCAATGAGGGCGGCCAACACCTGGGGACGCTCAATGCCGGAGATCTCCATGCGGTAGTGGCCGCCATCGGGGAAGACATGGCCCGAAGTGGGCAGGTGATAGGCGTCGCGGCCAGGGATGCCGACCGCCTCCATCATGGCGCGCACGTCATTTAGGTTTCGCATAAGTGCTTTCTCCTCCAAAAGCTCTACTTGCAAAAGATGTCCTGGTCACTGAACCGGTCTACGACTGCTCAGGCAGCCTGTCATCCCGCCGCCTTCAGCACGCGCAGCGCGCGCAGCGTCACCCATTTGTTGGGCTGTTTCTTGCCACCGAATTCCGCCCAGGTCTTGCCCGTGTAATCATAGTCCAGCGCCCAGCGGCCCTGGGCGTCCTGCTTGGCGCGGATGAGAGCCAGGGCACCGGCCAGGCGCGGATCGTCCTGGTAGCCCAGGCCCACCAGCGCCTCGACATTCTGCAGCAGGTCGGTGACATAGAACACGGGGAAGCCGAACTTCCACCAGTTGCCGCTGGGCTTGTCGCTGTAGCCCGTTGGGTACTCGGCCCGCGCCGGATCGGTGCCCAGCAGAAAGGCCGCGCCCTGCGCGATGGCCCGCTCAATCAGAGGGGTGCGGCGCTGCGGAGGCAGCTTGCCGAAGGCCAGCATCACCTTGACCGCACCCCACGCGCAGGCCAGCTTGTTGTTGGCTCCACAGGCGAAGCCAGGCCCGCACTTGCCTGCGTAGTAGCGGACGGCAGCGCGCCGTTCTTCGGCGGGCGCGATTCCCTCGCCGGTGACAGTGCGCGCCATCCAGTCGAAGGCACCTTCCAGGCGCGGATCGTCGTAGCCCAGGTCGAGCAGCGCAGCGCACAGGTTGCCCTGCAGACAGTCCACCGTGCCCGACGGCGCGCCCGTGATGGTGAACTGCCCACCCGCTGCGAGGGAGTGATCGAGCAGGTAGGCGCACCCCTGGGCGACGCGCCCATCCAGGCGGGCGGATGCGCCCAACTGGGCGAGCAGGATGATCGCCCAGATGGTGGAGCGATACTTGGGGTTGTAGCCGGGGCCTGGCTCGACCCAGTAGCCCGCCTCGTTCATGCCGTCCAGGGTCGCGGCAATCGGCCCCTGGGCGTGCGCCTCCGCCTGGGCTGCGCGCAGCTCAGGGTCGTGCGGCGGGCGGTCGAGCAGGTCGCGCAGCGCCAGGTAGCGAACGCCGGGGTCATCCGGCTCCAACAACCATTCCAGCGAGTCGCCGTTGAGTTGATCCCGCCATGCCATAGCCAACCCCTCCCCGTGCGCTATCTCAGAATTCGGACAGGTCGCTCAGTCCTCATCTTTCTCTTTCAGCAGCGCCACAAGCTCGGCGAAGGTGTCGTCCTTGAGACCGAACCAATGCTCCGGCTGCGGGAACGTCTTGTCCTGCACTTCGGCCACGTACTGCTTCAGGCCGTTGAGGATGACCTCCCCGGCGTTGCCGTAGACCTTCGCCATCTTGGGCTGGAAGCGCGGGTACAGCCCGAACATGTCGTGGAAGATCAGCAGTTGGCCGCTGGCGTGCGGGCCGGAGCCGAGGCTGATGATCGGGATGCTGGCCCGCTCGGTGATGATCTGGCAGACACGATCCGGCACCATCTCCAGCAGGATCGAAAACGCGCCCGCCTCTTCCAGAATGGCCGCGTCCTCGATGATGCGCAGCGCGCGCCCGGCATCGCGCCCCTGCACCTTGAACCCACCCAGGCTGGAGGCGCTTTGCGGAGTCAGCCCCAGGTGACCCATGCAGGGGATGCCTGCGGCGACAATGCCCGCGACGCGGTCGGCCATCTCGCGCCCGCCCTCCAGCTTGACCGCGTCACAACTCGCTTCGGCCATGAAGCGCCCGGCGTTGCGGATGGCGTCCTCGACCGACGCCTGGTAGGTCATGTAGGGCATGTCGCCGATCAGCCAGGCGGTCGGCGCGCCACGCCGCACAGCCTGGGCATGGCGGATCATATCGGCCATCGTCACCGGCAGCGTGCTCTCGTAGCCGAGGATGGTCATGCCCAGGCTGTCGCCGACGAGGATCATCTCCACGCCCGCCTGTTCCTGAAAAGTGGCGGTGGGGAAGTCGTAGCAGGTGAGCATGGTGATCGGCTCGCCCCGCTGGTGCTTGTCGTACAGGTACGGCAGCGTAATCTTCTTGCGGTCGGACATCAACCAAGCCTCCTGATTCATTCGAACCTGTACCCTAATTATGGGACACTTTGCGCGCCAGAGGAAGTAGGCGCGTGCCCAGCCCCAGGGCGATTGCATCAAACGTGCGCATTGTTCCACCTCACCCCCGCTGCGCTCGGCTCGCCCCCTCTCCAACGTGGAGGGTCGGACAAATTAGACGGTGTTGATTTAGCGTAACGACGAGCGATCATAATCAACGGAAGAGGCGGGCGGCTTGAGGAGAAGCTCGGATGTCTCGTAGGGCCTGTAGGGGCGGGTTTGCAAACCCGCCCCTACAGCCGGTTCCCCGAAGTTGCCTTCTTCGTTCGTTTCTTCCCTTGAGTTGATCTTCCGTAACCTATCGTTAACCGTCAATGCAATCTTATTTGTCCGTCCCTCCAACGCGGAGAGGGGGCAGCGAGGCCCGCGTCAGTAGGCCGAGCGGGGGTGAGGTCCGTAGGGGCGTATGGCCCATACGCCCCTGCGAGCAGGCTAACGCACGGCGGATTTTGATGCGATTACCCGGCCCCCCGAAGCTGGCAGCGTCCCCCGCTGTGCGCTATCCTCTAGGCGCTGGTAACCTGTGCACCGCGATCAGCGAGAGACCTCATGCCCGCCTACGAAGCTGTGCTCGGCCTGGAAGTCCACGCCGAGCTAGAAACCGCCTCCAAGATGTTCTGCGCCTGCGCGGTGGTAGACAGCACGTCCGCCGAGCCTAACACGGTCGTCTGCCCGGTCTGCCTGGGAATGCCCGGCGTGCTGCCGGTGGTCAACCAGCGGGCGGTGGAGATGGGGCTGCGCGTGGGGCTGGCGCTCAACTGCACCATCCCGCCATTCAGCCAGTTCGCGCGCAAGAGCTACTTCTACCCCGACCTGCCCAAAGGCTACCAGATCAGCCAGTACGAGTACCCGCTGGCGGTCAACGGCTGGCTGGAGATTGACCTGCCCGATGGCGCGACCAAGCGCGTGCGCATCAAGCGCGCTCACCTGGAAGAAGACACCGGCAAGCTCACGCATACCGATGGGCACAGCCTGGTAGACCTCAACCGCGCCGGAGTGCCGCTGCTGGAAATCGTGTCTGAGGCGGACATCCGCAGCGCCGAAGAAGCCGAAATCTACGCGCGCAAGCTGGTTGCCATCCTACGCTATTTGGGCGTCAACAGCGGCGACATGAGCAAGGGCGTGCTGCGCATCGAGCCGAATATCAGCGTGCGCCCGGTCGGTTCCGCTGAGCTTCGCACGCGCACCGAGATCAAGAACCTCAACAGCATTCGCAGCCTGGCCCGCGCCTCCGCCTACGAGATCGAGCGCCAGATCGCCGTCTGGGAATCCGGCGGCCAGGTGCAGCAGGCGACGATGGGCTGGGACGAAGCGCGCCAGGTCACCGTCGTGCAGCGCGTCAAAGAGAGCGCCGACGATTACCGCTACTTCCCGGAGCCAGACCTGCCCGTGCTGGAGATCAGCCCGGCGTGGGTGGAAGAGGCGCGCGCGGGCCTGCCGGAGCTACCTGACGCCAAGCGCGACCGCTTCATGGAGCAGTTCGGGCTGAGCCGCTACGATGCCTCGGTGCTGGTCGCCGAGCAGGCCGTCGCCGCTTACTTCGAAGCGGCGGTGACGGCGGGCGGCGATCCCAAGCAGGTCGCCAACTACCTGACCGGCGAGGTCTTCCGCCTGATGAACAGCGAGAGCCGCGACCGCCAGGACATCGGCGCGATCAAGCTGACGCCGGAGGCCCTGGCCGCGCTGGTGACGCTGGTGCAGCGGGGGACGATCACTCACGGGGTAGCCAAGCAGCTTGTGGAAACGCTCTACGCGGAGGGCGGCGACCCGGCAGCCCTGGTCGCGGCGCGCGGGCTGGCCCAGGTCAGCGACGCGGGCGTGCTGGGCGAGGCCGTCGCCCGCGTGCTGGACGCGCACCCCGGTGAAGTGGCGCGTTACCTGGGTGGCGAGGAGAAGCTGCTCAAGTTCCTGATGGGCATGGTCATGCGCGAGATGCGTGGCCAGGCCGATGCCCAGGTCGTGGCGCGGCTGCTCGCCGAGCAGCTTGAGCGGCGGCGGGGCGAATGATGACTGGAACAGGCGTTCTATTTCTGCTATAATCTGTGCAATCTCTCGCCACAAGCAAGGCAAGAATGCGGCTTCCCAGGAGGTCATCATGGCAGGTTATCAGTACACAGTGATCATCGGTAACGTGGGGCGCGACCCGGAGATGCGCTACACGCAGTCAGGCGTCGCGGTGTGCGACTTCAGCGTGGCAGTCAGCCGCCGCTGGACGGACCGCAACTCCAACGAGCAGCGCGAAAAAACTACGTGGTTCCGCATCTCAGCCTGGCGGCAGTTGGCGGAGACGGTCAACCAGTACGTGCGCAAGGGCATGCAGATCATGGTCGCCGGTGAGGTGGATGTCTCGGCCTACATGGGCCAGGATGGCACGCCGCGCGCCACGCTCGAACTGACCGCCCGCGACATCCAATTCCTGGGGCGGCGCGGCGAGGTGGAAGAAACCGCCGGCGAAGCTCCAGCGGAACCCGACGATCTGCCCTTCTAGCGCGCGGAACGCCGGGGGCAATTCGGATTTGAGGCGCGATGATCCGCCGTAGGGGAGGGTTTGGCATAGGCATTAAGCTAAGCCGCCTCACCCCCTAAATCCCCCTCTCCAGCCGAGCTAGAGAGGGGGACTTCGACCGGCTGGCGCGACACTTTCCCCCTCCTGGCTCTGCCGGGGAGGGGGCCAGGGGGAGGGGCGTTCCGCCTGAGCGCTCTCTCCAGATGCCTTAACTTAGTGCGATGGGTTTGGAAACCCTCCCCTATGTAACCTGGCTCGCCCGGAGGGTGCCATGCGCCCGCTGATGTCTCTGCGCATCGCGCCAATGTAGAATACGCATGAGAACAGCCGGATCGAGGTTGCGCTCGCGGTTGTCTCTTGTGCGCAACGCTAACCCACCTGGGGATAGGTACCCCACAAGGAGGATCGCCTGACATGGCCGAACCGCAGCAGCCCGTCGCGCGACGGCTCAACCTGGAAATCCCCGCCGACCTCGCTGCCACCTACGCCAACTTCGCCATCATCACCCATTCGCCCTGGGAGGTCTTCCTCGACTTCGCCCAGATTCTGCCCAACGTGCCCAAAGCGCGCGTGCAGGCGCGCCTGGTGCTCACGCCGACCAACGCCAAGATGCTGCTCACCGCCCTGCAAGACAACATCGCGCGCTACGAGGAGCAGCACGGCGAGATCAAGGTGCCGCCGCGCCCGCAGACGCTCGCCGACCAGCTTTTCGGCGCGATCCGCCCGCCGGACGAGAGCGAGGGCGAGAGTGAGCCAGAGGACAAGGACTCCCCCCATGAATAACCTGGACATCCTGGATGTCATTGCCGAGGACATCCGCGCCCAGTTCGAGGCCAAGAACGCCGCCCGCGACGCGGCGATCAACCAGTCACGCGGGCTGATCCAGCACTGCGCCAACGCCATCCGCGCCGTGCACCGCCACGAGTGGGACACCGCGCGCGCCCGCCTGGACACGGCCCGCGACGCCGCCAACGCCATCCGCGCGGTCGTGGCCGACTACGCCGACCTGTATCACAGCGGCTACACCCAGGACGCGCTCAAAGAGTACGTCGAAGCGGTTGCGATCTACGCCCTGGCCCGCGACGAAGCCCTGCCCACGCCGCAGTCGCTCGGCGTGGAGCCGTCCACCTACCTCAACGGGCTGTGTGAGGCGGCCAGCGAATTGCGCCGGCAGATTCTCGACATCCTGCGCCGGGGGCACTCCGACGACGCCGAGCGCCTGCTGGCGGCGATGGACACCATCTACGGCGTGCTGATCGGCTTCGACTTCCACGACGCGATCACCGGCGGGCTGCGCCGCCGCGTGGACGCGCTGCGCGCCGTGCTGGAGCGCACGCGCGGCGACGTGACCAGCAGCGTGCGCCAGAAAGCGCTTCAGGCGGCGCTGGCCGACTTCGAGCAGCGTATCGGTCTGGAGGCGACGACCTTCGGCAGCGCGGAGACCGGTTTCGACGAAGACGAAGACCCGGCCTAGCGCCGCGCCTGACACCCGACGCACCCCGGAGTTGTAACGAATCGGGGAGCGTAGGGGCGGTTTTTGAAACCCGCCCCTACGGAGAATGTGCGCCGGGTGCGCGTGGGGGAGCTATCGGGTGAGCGTCATGATGGGGGTAGCAGCGCATCCCATACTGGGGACGGCGCGATCAGCATGAGCAGGCAGGGAAGACCATGCCATCCATCCAGCGATTCCTGATCAAAGAAGGCGCGAACGCGGGCAAGACCGTAGAGCTGGCCCATTTCCCGTTCACGATCGGGCGCGCCCGCGACTGCGATTACGTGCTGGACTCGACGGCCATCTCGCGGCTGCACGCCCGCTGCACCAGCGACCATCTGAGCATCTACCTGGAAGACCCCGGCAGCACCAACGGCACGTTCGTCAACGGGCGGCGGCTGGCCCCCGGCGAGCAGTACCGGCTGCGCGCGGGCGACGAAGTCACCTTTGGGCAGGCTTGCGTGTGGGTCTTCGACGACCCGGCCACGACCGCACGGATCGCACCGGTCAAGCTGCCCCGGCCCGGCCTGGAAATTGACGAGGCGGCGGCGCGGGTGATGGTCGGCGGGGCACTGCTCTACCCACCGCTCAGTCCCAACCAGTTTGCGCTGCTGGCGCTGCTAGCCGGCAACGCCGGGCGCATCGTCACCCGCGACGAGGTAGTGAGCGCGGTGTGGGGCGCGGGCGTCGAGGTCAGCGACCAGACCATTGATGCGCTGGTCAGCCGGCTGCGGCGGCGGCTGCTGGAGGCCGACCCGGATCACGACTATATCATCACGCGGCGCGGCTTCGGCCTGATGTTCCAGAACCGCTGACGGCGCACTGTGTCTCACCCCACACTCAGGATCGCCCAGTGACACTGCTCCCCACTCTCCTGCTCGCTTCCGGGTCGCCCCGCCGCCGTGAGCTGCTGCGCCTGACCGGGCTGAGCTTCGCCACGACCAGCGCCGACATTGACGAGACGCTGCTCCCTGGCGAGACGGCGCGCGCCTACACCGTCCGGCTCAGCCAGGACAAGGCGCTCGCGGCGCTCGCTGCTGCTGCCGGGCACGCGCTGGTGCTGGCCGCCGATACGACCGTCGCCGATGGTGACGCCATCCTGGGCAAGCCCGCCAACACGGACGAGGCATGGGCCATGCTGCGTCAACTGCGCGGGCGGGCGCACCAGGTGTACACGGCGCTGACCGTGATCGAGGTGGCAACCGGGCGGGCAATCACCGACATCGCCGTGACCGACGTGCCCATGCGCCAGTACAGCGATGCGGAGATCGCCGCCTACATCGCCAGCGGCGATCCCTTCGACAAGGCGGGCGGCTACGCCATCCAGCACGCGGGCTTCCGCCCTGCCGTTCTGACGAGTGGCTGCTTCGCCAACGTGGTCGGGCTGCCGCTGTGCCACTTGCTGCGCGTCCTGCGCCAGTTGGGCATTGAGGCGCGCGCGGACGTGCCGGAGCGCTGCCAGGCGCACTTCGCCTATGCGTGCGATGTCAGCGCGGCAATTCTGGAGGAGGGGTGACGGGGCGGCTTCCGGGGGGCGATGGGAAGCGCCCAGACTTCCGAAATTTTCGAAAACTTCGGAAGTCTCTACAAGGGAGCCAGGGGGCAAGGCGTCCCGCGCCTCAAATCGCGTACACGTCGTGGTCTTTGGCCAGCGTCACCGGGCCGGCGAACGTCGTGCGCGCCCCGGCAATGAGCGCCTCGGTATCAGCGTTGCCCACCGGATAGTGAACCAGCACCAGCCGCCGCGCGCCAGCCAGCGTCGCTACCTCGCCCGCCTGCGCCGCGCTGGAATGGCCAGCGCCTTCGCCCGCCGCCTCGTGCAGCAGCAGGTCGGCGTCGCGGGCCAGGGCGATGATGTGGGGAATCGGCTCGGTGTCGCCCGAATAGCTGATCACCTGGCCGGAGGACTTGACTTCCACGCGCAGCCCGATCGTCGGGATGAAGTGCTTGGTCGGCCAGGCGCGGATGCGGAAATCGTCGCTGTCCAGCAGGGGCGTATCGGGCTGCTCGGCCAGGCGATGGACGCGCACCTCAAAGAAATTGGGCCACGTGTTGACCATGAAGGCGTCGAGCATGGCTTCGAAGCGCTGCATACTGTGGTGCAGCCCGTAGACATCCAGCGGCCTACGCCGCCCCACCAGCCACAACTGCATGAGCAGGATGGGCACGCCGTAGACGTGATCGGGGTGGAAGTGCGTGAGGATCAGGTCGGTCAGGTCGTCAGGGCCGATGCCGTGCTGAGCCAGCTTGCTCAGTGGATTCGAGCCGCAGTCCACCAGCACGGCCCGGTCGTGATCGCCTTGCAGCACAAAATGCGTGTTATCGTGCCCGGTGTCGGAGAGAGCCGCTGCCGAGCCGAGGATGATCAGACGGGCCATCGCGTGTCCTGTGGAGGTGCCCTCAGCCGCCAGCGAGAATCCGGTGCCGGGGTGCTGCTCTGGTAGGGGCGTATCGCAATACGCCCCCACGAAGCCATTTCGCCAACAGCTTCAGGCTGGAATGTACCCGTGCCCAAAAGGTGCGTACGGCAAGACGCTCCCCTGTATAGCACGGATCACAGCGTTAACACAAATTCGACGACGCGCGGCGTGAGCGTCACTTCCAGCAGCGCCGCCAGCAGCAGCAGCGGCAGCACCAGCCCCACGCCGACCTTGACCACATCTGCTGCCGCCGCCAGCCACGCTTCGCTGGCGGTCAGGTCAGCGGGCGGGCGCGTGACCACGCTGCCCAGGCGCAGCGCCGCCGCCCCAGCCAGCACAATCGCCGGGATTTCCAGCGTGCCATGCGGGATCACGGCCAGCAGGAACGGCAGCGGGCTGAGTCCGGCCATCGTCACCTGGCCCAGGATGAAGCCCAGAATGCCGAACGGCACGGAGACCAGCACCAGCCCGATCACCCCGAAGGTGAACACACCCAGCAGCGTGGCCGCCAGCAGCACGCGGGCATTCTGCACCAGCGCCATGACGATCAGGTGCGGGTTATCCTGGCCCAGGTCGAACCACGAGCGCAGGTTATCCAGCAGCGTCTCGTCGTTGGCGGCGAACTGGTCGAGCGGGATGCGCCACTGCCCCGCCGCGATCCACCCGCCCGCGAACGCGCCGATCACGCAGATCAGCACGACAGCGGCGCTCCCGCGCAGACCCCGCGCGGCGGGGAAGACGCTCAGCCGGTACCAGCGCCGCAGCGAGAAAGCTTCCCCCGCTGGGCCGCGCACGCCCCGCCAGAAGGTGCGCCCGATCCAGCGCAGGTTAAGCTGATCCAGCGCGCGGCCCAGCAATTCCTCGCGGTTGAAGAGACGTGCGCCCATGCGCACCAGCAGAATCACCGCAACCAGCACGCCGGCCATGATCACCCACAGCAAATAGCGGCGGTGCGGCTGCACCATGATCGTCGCTTCGAGCATGACCAGCAGGGACATGGGGATGATGATGAAGCTGGCCAGCAGGTTGGCGGCGCGCGTCGAGGTGGTCTGGCTGGAAACGACGACCGCCCCGGTGACCATCATCAACGCCTGGGACGTGGTCAGCAGCACGATCTGCACGACGAGCAGCGGGGCCGGACGCCACTGCTGCTCGCCCAGGATCAGCGCGCCCATGTAGATGGCCATGCCGCTGTAACTAGCCAGCAGCGGCGGCAGCATGGCCGCGAACGACTTGCCCAGGTAAAGCTCGGTGTTGGTCAGGGGGGTGGAGAGCAGCGGTTCCAGGCTGCGCCGCTCCTTCTCGCCGACAAACGTCTCCAGGGCGATGACCAGCGAGATGGACACGGGGAAGAAGCCGACGATCATCGGCATGAGCGGCAGCAGCGACGGCAGCAGGTCTTCCGCGCCGTTGTCTTCGAAGAAGCCGGTGAAGACGCGCGTCATCTCGTTAGCCAGCAGGGGGAAGATGAGCGTCAGCAGGAAGATGGGGGCCATGATCCGCCAGTCGCGCAGGCTGTCGCGCACCTCGCGGCGGGTGACGATCAGGGCGTGGCGCAGCGTGCGGGCGACCGTCGCCCGGCTCCACTGGCCGTCCGGCTCGGCGAGCGGGACTCTGCCCTGCCCGATGCGCTCACCCAGGCTGATCATGGGAGGCCGTCCCTTCGTCCTCGGCGACGATCTGCAAGTACACGTCTTCGAGCGTGCGCGAGACCTCGCTCAGCGTGACGATGTCCAGTCCCGCTCCGGTCAGGCGGCGGATCACCTGGGGGTTGGTCAGCGCCGGGTCGGGCGCGCGGTAGCGCAGCCAGCAGTCGCCCGTCTCGACGATGGCGACCATCTCGCGCAGGGTGTCAATCGCCCCGTTGAGGTGCCGCGCCAGGCGTAGCTCCATCAGCGGCGCGCCGACGAAGCGCCCCGAAAGCTCGGCAAAGGTGCCGTGCGCGATGATCCGCCCCTGGCGGATGACAGCGATATGATCGGCCAGGTCTTCGGCTTCGATCAGGTTGTGCGTGGTGATGGCGATGGTGCGCTCCTCGCGGCGTAGCTCTTTGATCGCCTCGCGCACCAGCTTGGCGCTCTGCGGGTCCATCGCCGAGGTCGGCTCGTCGAGCAGCAGCACAGGCGGGTCATGCAGCATGGCCCGCACCAGGGCCAGCTTCTGCTTCATGCCCTTCGAGTATTCGCCCAGCCGCTTGTTGAGCGCGTCGCCCAGCCCGAAGTGCTCCATAAGCTGGCGCGGACGCCGCCTCCGGACTTCAGGGGGCAGATCGTAGATGCGCGCGAAGAAATCGAGGTACTCCTCGCCCTTCATGCGCTCGTAGAGACCGTGCTGCTCGGTGAGCACGCCCACCGACGCACGCACCGCCGTCGGCTGGGCGACCACATCGTAACCGGCTACGCGCGCCCAGCCCGCCGTCGGCTTGAGGATCGAGGTGAGCATCCGCACGGTCGTGGTCTTGCCCGCGCCGTTCGGCCCCAGCATGGCGAAGATCTCCCCGGCGCGACGGTGAACGTGACCCGGTCAACGGCGCGGAAGTCTTTGAAGTCCTTGGATAGCTCGCAGGTCTCGATCATGGCGGTGCTGGTTGGTTGTTGGGTTATTGGTTATTGGTTGCCAGCGGCTGCTACCTAGATTGTATGCGCGGGCGAAGGTTGCTCCAAGCGACAGGGCGTGAATTCCGCCTGAAAAAACGGGCGCTGCCCTGGCTTACCTCACCCCCGCTCCGCAACGGGGGTGAGGTCAACCGGAGCGCGGCAACTCGTTTCTTCAACTCTTTACCCGATCTTACTTCTGCGCCCTCTGCGCCTCAGCAGTTCAGCGATTTCGCTCCCATCGTGAGACACCCCCTGGGCAACTTGCCCCGTGACACCGGCCCCAGTTTGTGTAAGAATCTCCGCACTTGTGCTATACTCATTAGAACGCTTGTTCGCTGCGCCCGCGCTCGCTGTGGCGAGGTGAAGGGATATGGGAACCAACGGCAAGAGCGAGTTCACCGTCCAGGATGCTTTCCGCAGCAACCAGAGCAGCGCGGCCTGGTGGCTCGTCTCGCATATCTGGCGCACCAAGTGGCTGTTCTTCGGCGCGTTGCTGTGCAGCGTCATTGACTACTTCGCCTTCTCGCAGAACCCGATCTTGATCGGCAAGGTCGCTGGCGAGCTATTGTCGCCTACGAAGGATGGCGCGCTGCTCACCCTCTCCCTGATGATCTTCGGCGCGCTGATGGTCAGCAGCGCCGCCTTCTGGACCGGCGGCCTGCTGATCGAGACGCTGGCCCAGCGCCTCGAAGTCAGCGCCCGCCAGGAGTTGTACATCAGCCTGCTGGGCAAGAGCCAGACCTTCCACGACCGGCAGCGCGTCGGCGACATCATGGCCCGCGCCACTGACGACGTGCGCCAGCTTAACGCGATGATCAGCCCCGGCCTGCGCTTCATCTACGAGATGGTGCTGGGCATCACCGTTCCGATCATCCTGATCGCCACGATTAACACGAACCTGCTGCTGGTGCCGCTGCTCTTCGTGGCCGCCTATACCATCACCGTGCGCCGCTACACGCGCCGCCTCAACCCGGTGATGACCCGCCAGCGCGAGCAGTTCGGCAAGCTCAATGCCGGGCTGGAGGAAGTGCTGTCCGGCATCGAGGTCGTCAAGGCCAGCGTGCAGGAGTCCCACGAGCGGGGGCGCTTCCGGCGCAACGCCCGCCTGTACCGCGACTATTTCGTGGAGCAGGGGATGATCGAGGCCCGCTACCTGCCGCTGCTGCTCTTTGGAATCGCGTTGGGCCTGACCCTGCTGCACGCCATCGTGCTCTACCGGGTAGGGAGCGTCAGCCTGGCCGAGATCATCGCCGTAATGGGGCTGATGAACGTGCTGCGCTTCCCTGTGTTCAGCTCGATCTTCTCGTTCTCGCTGGTGCAGTTGGGCTTGGCCGGGGCGGAGCGCCTGCTACAGATCATCACTGCCGAGACCGAGCTAGACGAGAACGTCAGCGGCTATGGGGCATCCATACGCGGCGACATCACCTTCGAGAACGTCAGCTTCTGCTACGCAGGCGATGGCTGCGAGGCCGCCGTCATTGAGGGCGTTTCTTTCCACATCCAGGCCGGGCAGACGGTGGCCGTCGTCGGGCAGACCGGGTCGGGCAAGAGCACGCTCTCGATGCTGATCAACCGCACCTATGATGTCTCGGCAGGGCGCGTGCTGGTGGACGGCGTGGACGTGCGCGAGTGGAACCTGGACGTGCTGCGCTCACAGATCTCGAAGATCGAGCAGGACGTGTTCCTCTTCACGCGCACCGTCGCCGAGAACATCGCTTTCGGCGCGCCGGGCACGCCCCAGGATCAGATCGAGCGGGCGGCCCACGAAGCGCAGGCGCACGACTTCATCCTCACCTTCCAGGACGGCTACCAGACGAAGGTCGGCGAGCGCGGCGTGACGCTCAGCGGCGGGCAGCGCCAGCGCATCGCCCTGGCCCGCGCCTTCCTCAGCGACCCGCGCATCCTGATCCTTGACGACTCGACCAGCGCCATTGACAGCGCGACCGAGGACGAGATTCAGAAGGCGATTCGCCGCGCGCAGCAGGGGCGCACAACCATCCTGATCACGCACCGCCTGTCGCAGATTCGCTGGGCGGACGTGATCCTGGTGCTGGATCAGGGGCGGCTGATGGCGGTGGGATCGCACGAAGACCTGCTGCGCACGTCGCCGCACTACCGGCGTATCTTCGCCCGTTACGATGTCGAGCTTCCGCCGTTGGAAGTGGTCAGTGATCAGTGATCAGTCGTCAGTTATCGGTAGTCCGTTGCCGGCGACGATGAGGGGTCACTGCTGATAACCAGTCACCAAGAACCAACAACCGATCACTGAGAACTGAGAGCGTGTTTGTTAAGTCGTTCCCCCCACCCCTAACCCCTCCCCCACGCTACGCGGAGGGAGGGGAACATTCCGGCAGCTCTGCTCCCCTTCCCTCATTTTGGGGGAAGGGGCCGGGGGATGGGGGCTTTTACAAACACGCTCTGAAAACTGATCACCGATCACCCACAAGCACAAACACGGAGCGTCTGTCATGGGCTTCATCATGGACGGCCTCGACGCCGAGGACTACGACCGCCAGTACAGCGACCGCCAGCTTGTCGCGCGCATCCTGCGCTACTTCCGCCCGCAGGCAGGGCGCATGATCGCGGTTGCCGTCACCATTGTGCTCACCTCGCTGACCCAGACGGGCCTGCCGATCTTCATCTCGTGGAGCATTGACCGCCTGCAGGAGGACACCAGCACGCGCACGCTGCTGTTCATCACCGCCGTGACCATCGTCCTGGGCAGCCTGGGCTGGGCCTTCAACGCCGTGCGCCGCGCTCTGTCCTCACAGGCCATTGGCAATGTGGTGCTCGACCTGCGCGAAGACGCCTTCGACGCGGTGCTCAGGCGCGACCTGTCCTTCTATGACCAGTACCCCTCCGGCAAGATCGTCAGCCGCGTCACCTCGGATACACAGGCATTCTCGCAAGTCGTGGCCCTGAGCACTGAGCTACTGAGCCAGGTGTTGCTCGTCGTGCTGCTGATCGGCTACCTGTTCAGCGTGAACGCCCGCCTGACGCTCGTCCTGCTGGCGGTTGCACCGGTGGTGGTCGGCGTGGCGCTTGGCTTCCGCACCATCGCCCGGCGCACGGTGACCCAGTCGCGGCGCGTGCTGGCCGAGGTCAGCGCGCACATTCAGGAAACGGTCAGCGGCATCGGCGTAGCCAAGTCCTTCCGCCAGGAGCACACCATCTACGACGAGTTTCTGGATGTCAACGCCCAGTCGTACCGCATCAACCTGCGCACCGGCTACGTGTTCGTCTCGATCTTCCCGCTGCTGAGCATCATCTCGGCCATCGGCACGGCGGCGATTGTCTACTTTGCCGGACTGTCGGCCAGGGGCGGGTCGCTGAGCACCGGCGACTGGTACCTGTTCGTGCAGGGCATGGCCATGTTCTGGTACCCGTTGACCAGCATCGCCTCGTTCTGGAGCCAGTTCCAGCTTGGGCTGGCCGCCGGAGAGCGCGTCTTCGCCCTGATTGACGCCGAGCCGAAGGTCGCGCAGACGGGGAACGAGCCGCTGCCAGCTATGCGCGGCGAGATCCGCTTTGAGGGCGTGGACTTCGCCTACAACGAGAATGAGCCGGTGCTGCATGACTTCTCGCTGAGCATTCACGCCGGCGAGACGCTGGCCCTGGTCGGGCATACCGGCTCCGGCAAGTCGAGCATCGCCCGGCTGATCGCGCGCTTCTACGAATTCCAGGGCGGGCGCATCCTGGTGGATGGGCACGACATCCGCCGCCTGAGCCTGGACGATTACCGCGATCACCTGGGCATCGTCACCCAGATGCCGTTCCTCTTCGACGGCACGGTGCTGGACAACATCCGCTATGGGCGGCAGGACGCCAGCGACGAAGAGGCACTGCGCGCCGCGCAGCAGGTCGCTGGCGGCGACTGGGTGGACGTGCTGCCCAACGGCCTGCACACCGAAGTTGGCGAGCGCGGGGCGAGTCTCTCAATGGGGCAGCGCCAGTTGGTGGCCCTGGCCCGCGTCCTGCTGCAGAACCCGTCCATCTTCATCCTGGACGAGGCGACGGCCAGCGTAGACCCGCTAACCGAGGCACTGATCCAGGAGGGATTGGAGGCGGTGCTGGCTAACCGCACCTCCATCGTCATCGCGCACCGTCTCTCGACGATCCGCAACGCCGACCGCATCATTGTGCTGCGCGAGGGGACGATCATTGAGGAGGGGGATCACGAGGCGCTGCTGGCCCAGGGCGGGCACTACGCCGAGCTATACAACACCTACTTCCGCCACCAGAGCCTGGAGTACATCGAGCGGGCGGGCGAATTGCTCGCGGCGAAGTGAGAGTACGCGTATTGGGGGCGTGCCCAAATACAAGACTTCCGAAGTCTGGCAGACTTCGGAAGTCTTGCTGCTCGCCGGACACAAGGGCATTGACCTCACTCCCGGCCTCGCTGCGCTCGGCTGCCCCCTCTCCATGCATGGGAGGGGGCGGCGAGGCGCGTTAGCGCCGAGCGGGGGTGAGGTAAACCAGGGCGCTGCTCTGCTGCGCCCTACCTGACAGACAGCGCACGTACCCACTTCCTGCGCCGCATCCAGCATGTGCAGCAGACGAATCCGATCATCCTTGCTCATACACGAACTCCGCCTCTCGGAGCACATCCTGGCGAAAGTACCGGCTGAGGTCTTCGGCAGTGCGCAGGTCAACCGGGCGACCGCCCAGCATGGCGGACAATTCGCGCTCCATGCGCGCGATCCCCAGCAAGCCCGGCACATGGTCTGGCTCAAATTCCACCAGCACGTCCACATCGCTTTCCGGGCCAAAATCCGCCCGCAGTACTGAGCCGAAGAACCCCAGCCGCCGGATGTGATTCCGCTGGCAGAAGGCTGTTGGCCGTTCGTGGTCAACGAGGATGTTCGCTCTCATCACACTGCTGCCCTCTCACCCCACGTTGAACGACGATCCGACGGTGGCCAGGATGTTACTGTCCGGGCCGACGATGACAAGCTGCACCTGGTAGCCGCCCGGCGGCACCCCCCCGCCCATGATGCTCTCCAGCACGCCATCGGTGACGCCGTTGCGGTTGCGCCAGTTGTTCACGTCGCCCAGCGTCGTCCAGTCGCCGAACGGCCCGCCGCGAATCTCGACCTTGTAGAACATTGCCGCGCCGGGGCTGAACGCTGCCGTGCCGATGATGTCTATCTGCTGCCCGGCGGGGTAAGTCTGCCCTGGCACGGGCGCGCTGATGTAAGCGGTCACGCCGGGTGCGCCGCTGGCCTGCTGCGGCTGGGCGGCGAGCATCTGCTCGTTGCAGGCGTACTGGGGCAGGATAGCCACGCCGTTGGATTGCGCCCACAGCCGCGCGTAGAAGGCGTCCTCTGGCACGGGCGGCGGGACGATGAACAACTGCTCGCTGACGCCGGGAATGGCACTGGCGATCTCGATCGGCACCTGGCAGTAGCGCGGCGGCACCGTCTTGCCCGACGAGTCGGCGGCGGCGATGGCGTTCGCCAGATTGGTTTCCACCGGGAAGGCGTGCACGCGGATCAGCCCTGGCTCCACCTCAACCGGCTGCGGGCCGTTGGCCGAGGGCTGCGGCGGGCTGGTCGGCGCGGGCGCAACCAGGTTGCCGCTCACGTCGGGGAGGGCCGCCGGGCCGTCCAGGAACCATTCGAAGATGCCCGGCTGGCAGGTCGTAGCCGGGTCGCGCAGGGCCGTGCGCGAGATGTTGCAGATTTGCCGCTGGTGAACGCCGCCGGGCGGCTGGAGGTGCGCGTCGTCGGGGAGGCGCGATCCTAACTGGTCGAGCAGGCCCGGCGTGTTGTAGATGCCGGTCATCACCCCATTCCAGATCGGTGCCGCGCCGTCCAGCCCGGAGATATTGAACATCTCCGCGTTGTCGGTGTTGCCCGCCCACACGCCAACGGCGATGTTGCGCGTGAAGCCGACCGTCCAGTTGTCGCGGAAGTCGTTGGTCGTGCCTGTCTTGACCGAGGTGGGAATGCCCGGCGTGTAGAGCGGGCTGTTTGCGCCCATCGCCGGGGAGCGAGCGTCGTTGTCGGCCAGGATGTGGCTGATGATGAAGGCGATGCGCGGATCGAGCACCTGCTGCCCCTCGGCCAGCACGCTCACCGAGCGGTCGGTCAGGCGCGTGTTCGCCGGGCAGCGCCGCTGGTACTCGTACAGGACTTCGCCGCTGGAGTTGGTCACGCAGGCGATGGCCTGGGTTGGCACATGGACACCGCCGTTCGCCAGCGTAGCGAAGGCAGTGGTCAATTCCAGCGGCGACACCTCGCCACCGCCCAGCGTCAGCGACAGGCCGTAGCGCCCCGGCTCGCTGGAGAGGCTGGTCACGCCGACGCGGTTGAGCAGCCAGATCAGGTATTCCACTCCTACCTGGCGCAGCGTCTGCACGGCGGGGATGTTGTACGAGTTCGCCAGCGCCTCGCGCAGGCGCACCGGCCCGTGAAAGGTGCGGTCGTAGTTGATCGGCACGTAGTCCGGCTGGCCGGCGATGGGAATGCGCGTCTCGGTATCCCAGATGACCGTCGCCGCGTTCCAGCCGTGCTCGAAGGCAGCGGCATAGGTGAACGGCTTCATGGCGCTGCCGGGCTGTCGGCGGGCAGTGGTGACGTTCACCTGCCCGTCAATCGTCTCGTCGTCGAAGTCCACGCTGCCGACCATCGCCAGAATCTCGCCCGTGTCGGGGCGGATGACCACCACAGCGGCGTTGTTCATGTTGTGCGCCGCTTTGAGCTGGGCGACCTGGGTGCTGGCGATGCTCTCCGCCAGGCGCTGAATGTCCATGTTGACGGTGGTGTAGACCTGCAGGCCACCGCGCGCCAGCTCGCGACGGAAGGCGTCAGCATCAAGCTGCGGCACGCGGTCGGGCAGGCTGGCAAGCTGGCTCTGCACGTAGACGACGAAGTGCGGCGCGGAGTCCAGGGCGATGTCCGGGCTGACAAAGTTGAGCGGCTCGGCGAAGGCGGTGTCGGCCTCCCGGCGCGAGATATAGCCCTCGTCTACCATACGGTCGAGCACCAGGCGGCGGCGCTCCATCACCCGTCGCTGCACGTTCGCATCGGGGTTGAGCGGGTCGAGATCGGCGGGGGCCTGGGGCAGGCTGGCCAGCAGCGCCGCCTCACCGAGCGTCAGGGCGGAGGCGGGCTTGCCGAAGTAGGTCTGCGCGGCGGCTTCTACCCCATAGGCCAGGTTGCCGTAGGGAATCTCGTTGAGATAAAGCTCCAGAATCTCGTCCTTGCTCATACGCTGGGTGAGGATCACGGCCAGCAGCGCCTCGTCCATCTTGCGGTTGAGCGACTGCTCGTACTTGTACTCGTCGGTGAAGAGCACATTGCGGATCAACTGCTGGGTGATCGTGCTGCCGCCGGAGACGATGTAGCCATAGCGCACGTACTGCCACGCCGCGCGGGCGATGCTGGGGAGATCAACGCCCCGGTTCTCGTAGAAGGTGTCGTCCTCGATGGCGATGGTCGCCTCGATCATGTTCTCCGGAATCTGGTCGAGCGAGATGCGCGTGCGGCGTCCCTCACCGATGACCTGGTATAGCTCGGTTCCCTCGTCGTCGTAGATGACCGTCGTCTCAAACGACTGGTAGTTGGTTAGCTCTTCCAGCCGGTCAATTTCGCCTTCGAGCCGGTTGCTGTAGTGGTTATAGACCAGGAACAGGGTGAGCAGCGCAGTGAGCATCAGCACGCCGACGATGCCCACGCACCCCAGGATGATCCCCGGCCCCAGCGCGATCCCGCGCCGCCGCCGACGGCGAGCGCGATCCGGGCTGCCGTAGGGCGGCTGGCCGGGCATGACCGGCGGCATGGTGTAGCCCGGCGAGGGTGTGGCGGGCCGTCGCTGGCGAGCGCCGCGCTTGCTGCGCCGGTTGTGCTGCGGCGGCGGAGGCCCCTGGGGAGGTGGGGCCTGGTAGGGCGGATAAGGCTTCTGGGGCGGGTAACTCATTAGCAGATCGCTCTTGTAGGTCGGGAGTCGGGAACAACGGGTTGGGAGTCGGGAGACTGCGCTTGCTCACAGACGCCCCGATTCTAACACGCCAAAAGGCGCGCCCGCTATGCCCCTTGCCTACGTCCAACGGGCGTTTGCGCGGCGGCATAGCGGGTGCGCAAGATTGCCGAGGGCATAGACCAGAGGCTTAGCCCTGGTCAGTCTTGGGTTTGGGCGGGGCGCTGTCGTTATCGTAGAACTGGTCAATCATCTCGAAGATGCGCGCGCGGAATTCCTCCGGCTTGTCCACATTCTTCATGACGATCTCGACATTGCCGCTGCCCGCTGTCTCGATGCGGATGTCGCCATGACCGAGCAAGCGGCGGACAATGCCGTAGCTGATCGAAATATCCTGCACCTGGTTGAGCGGGACGGCACGCTCCTCTTTGGTGAAGACGCCCGTCCGCCGCACGACCGATCGGCGGGTCAGCCCCAGGTAGTCCTGACGCCACCACAGCAACCAGAGGCCCAGGCTGAAGATGGTCTTCAGCCAGAACTGCGGGCGACGCTTACTCTGTCTCTTGAGAATTAGCATCTCGTCGGTCACGGGGTTGTTCCTCCTGATCGGGTTGAGAAACGAGCGTAATGTCCGGAGACGGCTGGTTGGCGCGGAAGAAGACGGCGATGATCACCACGACGGCGGCGAAGCCCAGCCCCACCACAACTCCGCCGAAGATGGCCTGGCCCAGGGACGTTTCCTCTACCAGCAGGGCGTAGAGCACAACCCACAGCAGGCTGAGGATGGCGCCAATGCCCCCGACGGTCAGCGTCTCGCCCCAGGCGCGGCGAATGGCGATGTACAAGATAAACAGCGTGGCGGCGAATAGCGCCAGAAGAATGATGCCCATGCCGTGCTCCTCCCTGCACCAGCGATCATAGCCCGCGCGCGCCGGGGCGCAAGCGGCGCGCCCATGCTCTCAAGTGTAGCCCATTCCAGGCGCGGGGGGAAGAAGCCACAGTGATGGGTCCACAAACAAGCCATCAGGCAGTTGTCGGAAGGCCCCCGTCCCCCAGCCAGGCTAGGGGAAGGGGAAATGCCGCACCCACCGTCGAAAGGCCCCCTCTCCGGCGAAGCTTGTACAGACCGGAGACATGGTTGACAGGTGTTCGGGGACATGGTTGACACATAGCAAGCGTACCATCAAGGGCTCCGCAGGTCTAGGGTGCGGATTTCGAAGCGACCGAAGAACACATGAAACAAGCCATCGGTCAGCGGATCGGGCGAGAGGGCCACCGGGTAGCCCTGGAAGGCCTTGCCAATGCGGACGGGACGGTTACGGAACGAAATGCGGCCCGTGACATCGACCTTCCGGACGAAGGCGTCGCTGGGATAGAGCAGGGGCGGCAGCGTCTCAGGAAAAGGGCGGTCAGAGGGCTGGAAGCGGACGATGGGCGGCTGGAGGCCCAGCGCTTCATGGGGCCGTTCGAGGTTGTACAGCTCGCGCCAGGTGTCAAAGGCAAGCTGGCAGGCGGGCAAGTCAGTCAGGACGTGGTGGGCGAGCAGTTCGGCTTGGAGGGTGCGATGCAGGCGCTCGTCTTTGCCCTGGGTCTGGGGATGATAGGCGCGGCCATGACTGACCGCAATGTCCAGGTGCAACAACCAGACAGTCAGGCGAGTATAGGGGGACTGCGCGGCATCGCCCCAGGGCGAGCCGTTGTCCATCAGCATCCGTTGCGGCAGTCCGTAGCAGCGGAACAAGTCGGTCAAGTGCTGCTGCACGGTGCGGCGGGTCTCATCTGGGCAGGCGCGCAAGCCGACCAGGAAACGCGAATAGTCATCCAACACCGTCAGTGGGTGACAAGCCTGACCATCACCCATCTGGAAGTGCCCCTTGAAATCCATTTGCCACAACTCGTTGGCGCTGCCCATCTCAAAGCGCTGCCCTGCCTGATGCTTGAGGCTCTCGGCGGGGTCCAGCAACCCCTCTCGCCGCAGAATGGCGGTGATGGTGCTGGGGGCTGGCAGACTGCTATAGCCCTTGTTTTCCAGCCAGCGCTTCAGCTTGCGTCCGCCCCAGGCCGGATGCGCCTGACGCGCCGCGATGATGACCTTCTCCATGACTGTTCCCGTCTGGCGCGGGCTGTGTTGAGGGCGGCGCGACTGGTCCGCCAGTCCAGCTACCCCCGCTTCGTCATAGCGTTTCAGCCATTTGTAGCCCGTCTGGCGGCTGATGCCGAACTCCCGGCACAGGGTACTCACCTGCACCCCTCCCTGTCGCACCTGGCTCACAAATCTCTCTCGTAGAGACATCGCTGTTCCCACTTTCCAAGGCATCGTCCGGCTCTTTCTACTCAGCCCGTCACGATGCCCTCATTATCCCCCAGAAAGTGTCAGCTATCTCTCCGAACGAGTGTCAGCTATCTCTCCGGTCTATACAGAAGCTGGAAGGGGGACTGAGGGGAGAGGCATGTACAGCCCTCCGATTCCGTCTGGCAACTGCCCCCGCCCCCGGCTACAATAGCTCCGGCGAATCGACCATAGGAGCGAGCCGGGTGACCCCCTCAAAAATCTTCAGCGGCATGAATTCTCAGCAGCGCCAGGCGGTGAGCGCGGGCGACGGCCCCGTGCTCGTGCTGGCCGGGCCGGGCAGCGGCAAAACGCGCGTCCTGACCCACCGCATCGCCTACCTGGTGCAGGAGCGGGGGGTGCGCGCCTGGCACATTCTGGCTGTGACCTTTACCAACAAGGCCGCCCGCGAGATGGAGAATCGCGTCGTTGGGCTGCTCGGCGGCTCCGGCCAGTTGGACGGGCTGAGCATCGGCACCTTCCACTCTATCTGCGCGCGCGTTCTGCGCATCGAGGCGGACTACACGCCGTTCAGCCGCGACTACGTGATCTTCGACACCGACGATCAGCTCAGCGTCATGCGCCAGGTCATTGCCGAGCTAAACCTCGACCCCAAGAAAGTGGCCCCGCGCGCCCTGCTCAACGGCATCTCGGCGGCCAAGAACGAGCTAATCGGGCCGACCAAGTACCAGCCGCGTGACTACAGCGACGAGAAAGTGCGCCGCGCTTACCTGCGTTACGACGAGTTGCTGCGCGAGAACAACGCCCGCGACTTCGACGACTTGCTGATGCACACGGCCCTGCTCTTCCGTGACCAGCCCGACGTGCTGGCGCGCTACCGGCAGCGTTATCAGCATATCCTGGTGGACGAATTCCAGGATACGAACATGGCCCAGTACGTGCTGGTACGCCTGCTGGCCGGCGAGCGGCGCAACCTGTTCGCCGTCGGTGACCCCGACCAGAGCATCTACGCCTTTCGCGGCGCGGACTACCGCAACGTGCTACGCTTCCGCGAAGATTACCCGGATGCGCAGGTGATCCTGCTGGAGCAGAATTACCGCTCGCACCAGGCGATTCTCAACGCGGCGATGGGCGTCATTGACCAGAACACCGACCGCGCGCGCAAGGCCCTGTTCAGCGAGCGCAAGCAGGGGCCGCTGGCCTACGTCTACGAGGCGTACAACGAGGACGACGAGGCCCGCTTCGTGGTGGAGACCATCGCCGAGCTAGTCGCCAGCGGCGAGTACGCGCCGGGTGACTTCGCCATCATGTACCGCACCAACGCCCAGTCCCGCGCGCTGGAAGAGGGCTTCCGCCGGGCGAATATGCCCTACCGCGTCGTCGGCGCGACGGCGTTCTTCGGGCGCAAAGAGATCAGGGACGTGATCGCCTACCTGCGCCTGGTGCACAACCCGGACGACAACGTCAGCTTGCAGCGTATCATCAACGTGCCCACGCGCGGCATCGGCATGAAGACGCTGGAGACGCTCGACACGTGGGCGGACGAGCTAGGCACGACCGCGCCGCAGGCGCTCATGCTGCTGCCCGACGCGCAGAGTGATAGCCCCTTCACGGGGCGCGCCCGCAACGCGCTGTCCGCCTTCGCCGCGCAAGTGGCGGAGTGGCGTGCGCTCAAAGACCAGCTTGCCCCCGACGAGCTAATGACCCGTGTGCTCAACGACACCGGCTACCTCAGCTATCTCGACGACCGCACCGAGCAGGGCGACAGCCGCATCGAGAACGTGCTGGAGCTACGCGGCTACGCCGAGCAATACGCCGGGCTGCCACTGGCCACCTTCCTGGAAGAAGTGTCGCTCGTTTCCGACGTGGACACGCGCGACGACGACGAGAACCGCCCCAGCCTGATGACCCTGCACTCGGCCAAGGGACTGGAGTTTCCGGTGGTGTTCATCGTCGGGCTGGAGGAGAACATCCTGCCCCACGCCCGCTCGATTGGCCCGGAGCGCAATCCCAGCGCCTCGCCGGAAGAGAAGGACGAGGCCCGCCGCGCCGTCGAGGAGGAGCGCCGCCTGCTCTACGTGGGCATCACCCGCGCCGAAGAGCGGCTCTACCTGGTCTTCGCCTCCATCCGCTCGCTTTACGGCGACAGCCGGGCTAACCTACCCTCGCGCTTCCTGTACGACATCCCCGAAAGCGCGCGCGAAGGCTCGCCGCTCAGCCCCCGCGTCCAAGCCGACCTCGACCGCGAGAGCTTCCAGGCGCTCATCCGCTGGGATCGCAGCGCCAGCATCGAAGACCGCGCGACAGAGAAGGCCGAGCGCCCCGCGCCGCCGTCGCGCTTCAGGGGTGGCGACCTCGTCTGGCACGCCCGCTACGGGGAGGGCGTGGTCATCAGCGCGCGGGCCAGCGGCGAGATGGAACAGGTGGACGTGCTCTTCCCTGGCGATGTCGGGCAGAAGACCATCGTCGCCGATTTCCTCAAGCCGATGGAAGAGTGAGCATCCATTGGGCGCTGCTCTGCCGCGCCCCTACCCGCTGGCTGCCGTCTCTGGCAGTCCTCGCGGGATCGCCAGGAGACCAGGCTATGGATCAGAGAACACTGGCCGACTACCGCGCCCGCGCGCTGCGCTGGGCTTACGAGGTGCTACAGAAGCCGTTGGTGGTGCTGGACACCGAGACAACCGGCCTCGGCCAGCGCGACCAGATCGTGCAGGTTGCCGTCATTGACCAGACGGGAGAGCCGTTGCTGCTGCATCTGGTCAGGCCCACCGTGCCTATTGAGCGAGACGCCAGCCGCGTGCATGGCATCACGGCGGACATGGTCAGGGACGCGCCAGCCTTCCCGGAAGTCTACGCCGAACTGACCGCCGTGCTCAAGGATCGGGCGATCATCGCCTACAACGCCGACTTCGACCGCAAGATGCTCAACCAGACCTGCGCGGCTTACCAACTGCCGCGATTCCCGGCAGCGCCCTGGCACTGCGCCATGCTGCGCTTTGCCGAGTATCACGGCCAGTGGAACCATGCGCGCCAATCGTTCGCCTGGCAGAGGCTCAGCGCGGCCTGCGCGAGGATGGGCGTTGCCACGACGGGCGCACACAGCGCCCTGGGCGACGCGCAAATGACCCTCGGCCTGGTCAAGCGGCTGGCCGAGCTACATGGCGGAGAAGCCTAGATACCTGCCGTGTCTTGCGCTGTTCGCTGGCGTGCGGCTCATCGCCCGCTGACCAGCGCCGCGAACGCCTGATCGTACAGCGGGGCCATCTGCGCCCAGTCGAACTGTGTCACGTGCGCGCGCAGATCGGGCGGAGCCGGGTGCCGGTCGCGCAGGCGGGTGCGTAGCAGCGGCAGCAGATCGCCGTCCGTCGCGTAGATCGTCTCGGCGTGCCACGCCTCCGGCACCAGCGCCGGGTAATTCAGGCGGCGCGGCAACACTGGCCAGCACCCGCAGTAAATCGCCTCCACCACGCTGATCCCGAAGAAGTCCTGGTTCGCCGTGCTGACGGCGACATCGGCCTCCCACAGCAGCCGCGCGTACTCGGCGAAAGAGTCCACGTAGCCGAAGCGCACCACGCGCGCGCCCAGCCGCTCGCGCGCCGCGCCGAACTCCGCCGGGTCCTGGCGCGTGTTCTCCCCGACGATGGCCACCTCAAAGGGGACGCCCTCCGCCGCCAGCGCGTCGAGCGCGGCGAAGAACGGGGCCGGATTCTTGTCGTATTCCCAGCGGTGATTCCAGAGAATCAGCGGCGGGCGGGCCGGGTCGCGCGGGGCGGCGGGACGGTGCGCGTCGTAGCGACGCAGGTCGAGGCCGATGGGCAGCACGCTGCTGCGCGCGCGGATGGCCTCTACCGTGTGCAGGCCGGTGTGGTCGGGGTAGTGTTTGAGCAAGCGCGGTAGCTCGCCCAGGAAGGCGTCGCGGTGAAAGGCGCTGTTGAAGAATACGGCGTCGGCGGCAAGGGCGCTGGCGTAGTTGATGAAGGCGTAGTGCTGCTGGAGCTTCTGGCGCGGCCCGCGCGGGTAGGTAAGCTGGTTCTCGTGGAAGTAGAGCGCCGCCGGGATGCGCGCCGTCAGCGGGCGGGTGAGCGCCAGGAACGTCGCCAGGTCGAGCATGTCCGAGGCGACGATCAGATCGGGGGGCGCGTCCAGGGCGCGGAACCGCTCGGCCAGCGTCACCGCCCCGCCCAACATGCGCCACTGCCAGAACTGCCCCTCCAGCGTGAGCAGGTGCACGTCGTGGGCGCTGTGCGCCGCGTAGCCGCGCAGCCAGACGGCGTGCGAGCCAGTGTCGTAGGGTTCGAGGAAAAGAAGCTGCATGGGGGAATGGGCGGCCTTCAGGGGCTGGGCTGCACAACACGGGTGTTGAGTCCGGAGTCATGAGTCTCGCGTATGGACGCCAGACTCAGAACTCAAGACTCATGACTCACCCCTCAATCGTACTTAATCACCTCGCGCGGCTTGCTGCCCTCCTGCGCCGGGCCGATGATGCCGTCCTCCTCCATGCGGTCAATCAGCCGCGCCGCGCGCGTATAGCCGATGCGTAACTGGCGCTGCAACAGCGAGATAGACGCCTTGCGCAGACTTTGCACCAACTCAACGGCCTGGCCGTATAGCTCGTCTTCGCCGCTGCCGTCGCCGTCCTCCATCTCCTCCGTGTCCCACAGCGCCGCCTGCTGAGCGGGAGGCTGGCTGGAGCGGCGGCCCACGCGCGCCCCACGCCCTTCCTCAGCGCCGAGCGCAATCTCGCGGCCCACCGAGGCCAGCGCGTCGGAACCGGCCTTCTGGCTAAGCTGCGTGCGCCAGAAGCTGGTGATGCGTGTGATCTCCTCGTCGGAGACGTAGACGCCCTGCATACGCTGCGGGGCAACGGCTTCCGGTGACTGGAAGAGCATGTCACCGCGCCCCAACAGCTTCTCCGCGCCCGGCTGGTCAAGAATGACCCGCGAGTCCACCGACGAGGCGACCATGAAGGCGATGCGCGCCGGGAAGTTGGCCTTGATCAGCCCGGTGATGATGTCCACGCTGGGCCGCTGCGTGCTGATGATCAGGTGAATGCCGGTCGCGCGAGCCATCTGCGCCAGGCGGGCCAGCAGCCGCTCGGTCTCGTCGGGAGCCAGCATCATCAGGTCGGCCAGCTCGTCAATGACCACCACGTAGTAGGGCATCCGCCGCTGGTCAGGGCCGATCTTCTTGTTGTAATCGAGGATGTTGCGCGCGCCGATGGCCGCGAACTTGTGGTAGCGCGACTCCATTTCGCGCTGCACCCACTGCAACACCCCGACAATGCGCTCCAGGTCTACGACGACCGGCGCGACCAGGTGCGGGATGCCGTTGTAGCCCGTTAGCTCGACGCGCTTGGGGTCTACCATGATGAACTGCACATCGTCCGGCGTGTTCTGCAACAGCAGGCAGGCGATGATGGCGTTGACGCACACTGACTTGCCGGAGCCAGTCGTACCCGCGATGAGCAGGTGCGGCATAGCCGTCAGGTCGGCGGCAACCGGCGTCCCGTCCACACCCAGCCCCAGGGCCAGGCGCAGCTTGGAGTCAATGCGCGTGAACTCCGGCGCTTCCATGATGTCCAGCAGGCTGACCAGGGCCACCTCGTCGTTGGGCACCTCGATGCCGACCATGCTCTTGCCCGGCACCGGCGCTTCGATACGGATGGACCTGGCGGCCAGGGCCAGGGCCAGGTCAGCGTCCAGGCGGGCGATGGCCCCCACTTTGACGCGCTGCTTCTTGCCGCTGCGCGTGATCAGGTAATCCGGCTCGATGCCGAACTGGGTGATGACCGGGCCGGGATTGACCTCGACGACCTTGCCGGGCGCGCTGAAGCTGGCCAGCGTGTCCTCGATGACGCGCGCCTTGTCGAGCAGCACGTCGTCGTTGACGCGCCGCTCCTCGCCCCGCTTGAGCAGCCGCCGGAAGTCGGGCAGCTCATAGGCGATGTGGCGCGGGGCGGGCGCGGCAGCGCGCCGCTCCGGGGCGCTGCTGCCCGTCCCTACGGCTGCCGCCGGTTGTGAGGGGCGGCGCGGCGGGGGACGGCGCACAACGGGTGGCGCAGCGCGCTCTGCCTGGCGCTGCTCGGCCTTCTCTGCGTCGCGCGGCGTCGCCTCGACGGGCTTGGAGTCGGTGAGGTTGGCTGGTTCCGCCTTCTTGGTCGGGCCGGGATCGGCTTCCGGCTCCAGCATGGCCTCTGGCACCGGCTCGGCGCGGCGCGTAGGAGCGGGTTCTTCGACGGGTGGCTTCGGCTCTGACGCAGGCGCGACGGGCATGGGCCGCAGGCTGCGCCCCTCCAACTGCTCGCGGCGGCGCAGCAGCTCAGGGTGCGCTGGACGCGCCATGCGCTCGGTGAACGGCAGGGGCGAGTCATCGCCGGATGGCGGCTGTTCGCTCGTGGGCGCTTCATCCGCCGCCGTAGGAATGTCGCGGGGCAGGCGCGGCCCACCCTCGCGCTGTGCAGCGGGCGGAGTCGCGCTGTGCAGCGGGGCGCGAGGGACGGTCTTATCTGCGGCGTCCCCTTCCCCCGCCGGCGACAGGCGCACCGGCTCGTCGCCGCTGGGCAGGTCGCGGCCCAGGGCGCGGCCCAACAAAGCAGCGGCCCCTAACGCTCCCGCAGCGGCAGCCGCATCGCCTAGCCCGCCGCGCTCAGAGCGGCGCTCCCCGTCCTGCGCGGGCGGTGTGACCGGGGCGGGTTCGGAGGGCGCGCGGCGCGGCTCAACCGGGCTGGCTGGCGGCGGCGCTCCCCGATCAAAGAAGGAGCGCATACGCTCGGCGGGCGCGTCCGGGGAGTCGGCGGCTTTCTGCTCCGGCGCGCTCCCCGCGATGTCTTCGACGGCACGCGGGGCACGCTCCAGCGGACTCCGCGCAAAGGGCAAAGGCTCGCGCTCGGTGGGCGCGTCCGGCGACTCGGCGGCCTTCTGCTCCGGCCCGCCCCCGGCAATGTCCTCGGCGACACGCGGAGCACGTCCGAAAGGCAGGTGTCTGCGCGCCGGTGACTGGTCATCCGGCGTGGCAGTGGGGGCGTCTGTTTGCACGTCGGCGGGCGGGGTTTCCTCACCCTCCGGCGCGCGCCGTCCGAGCAGCCCGAAACGGCGGCGCGGCACAGCCGGTGACTCAGTGGCGCTGGCTTCGCTGGCAGGCGTCTCGGCGGCGAGCGCGGCTTCGCCTGCGGGCGCGCTCTCTTCCTCGCCTTCAGCGCCCCGCCCGCGCCGCAGGAATCTGCCGAATCGCCCGCCGCGCCCTGGCCTGGCTTCCGGCTCGGCGCTCTCTTCCCCTGGCGCACCCCCCGCCGACTCCAGCGGACGGCGGCGCACAGGCAGCGGGAGCACCGGGCGATCCGCGCCGTCCTCGCCCTCGGCTACGGGTCGCGCGAACGGCGTACGCTCCGGGCTGCCGGGGGACGTAGTGCGCGCGCTGAGGCGATCCGGCAGCTCGTCGCCGGGCTTGCGGTCAGCGGGCGGCTCACCACGACCAAACGCCCGGAACGGACGGCGCGCCGCGTCAGCGCCCGCCATGTCTGCGCCCGGCAAGGGTGCCACGTCAGCGGCGGGCAGCGGGCGGCGGGGCCGCTCGGCTCCTTCGCCAGCGGGCTGATCCGCCGGGGCAGCGATCCCCGGCCCGCTCATGTGCGGCAGCGGTCGCCGCGAGGGTTGGCGCGGCGTCTGATCCGGCGTCGCGCCCCCGGCTGGAGCGGCCTGATCCAGTATTCCCGGAAGCGGAGCACGTCTCTCACCGCCTGGCGGGCCGGGCGTCTCGGCGATCTCGTCACCGGCCATCATGCCCCGCCGCGTGATGCGCGGCGCGGGGCGCGCCGAAGCGTCGGCGGCGGGGGCTGCTTCGCCCACACGCCCGCCACTGGCCGTGCCAGCGACTGCTGCCCCTGCGGCTGCACCCGCTGCCAGGGCCGCTCCCTCAGCGCCGGGACGCAGCGCCTCAACGCGCGACGCCTTGAGCATGGCGCGCGCTTCGCGCTTGCGCGCGCGCTCCTCCGGACTCAAGCGCATGGTGTCGAGAGCAAGCGACGCTCGCGCCCATAACTCGACCACCGACAGGTCGAAGGCGAGCATCAGGCTCATGATCAGCCAGGCGATCAGCACGGACAGCGTGCCCCAGTCCAGGAGTTGGCCGAGCAGGAACACGTAAATCTGGTGGCCGAACCACCCGCCGCCACTCTGCTGCTCCATCGCCAGGTTGTAGGAGATGGGGCGGAACGCCTCCACCGAGGGGGCCGTGTCGTCTACGAGGAACAGCATGTGCAGCCAGGTCAGCACGCAGGCGTAGAGCATCACACCGCCGACCACACGTATGAAGTGTAGCTCGATGCCCGAATGCTCGAAGCTGCGCACCATCAGCCAGACGCCGGTCGCGAAAGCGATGACCGGCCAGGCCAGCTTGCCCCACCCGAACAACTGCCCCAGCAGCCTGTTCAGCGCGCCGGTGAGTCCTGAATGTGGCTCTGGCAGCAGCCCGAACGACACGGAAGGAATGACCGAGAAGAAGGCGACCAGGGCAAACCCGACCAGCGCCACGCCGATCAGGTCAAGCTTGCGGTCGAAGTCAAGGCCCTGGTGAATGGTGAAAGCACCCTTGTCGCGCCCGCCCGGCAGTGGCCGGGCCGCAGCGCGAGGCTCAGGCGTCGCCGCCCGCGAGCGGCGGAGCGGCTCGGCGGGCGCAGGCGTGGCGCGCGTCCGGCCAGCCCCTTGAGCGGGCGGCATCGGCTCGCGCCCCCGTCCCACAGACGGTCTCTGCGGCTCGGCAGGCGAACGGCGCGCGCCAGGCAGAGGGACGGCGGCCCCGCCCCGGCTGGCGCGGCTGGTCGCCGACGCGCCGAACGCGCGCGCCGACTTATCGTCCTTCTTCTTGCCGGCGTCTTTGCTGCCGCGCCGCCCGAACGGGAAGCGCGACTTGCTTTCCTTGTCCTTCTTCTTGGCTGGCTCAACAGGCGAGCGCATCGCCAGCGGGCGCGAGGGCGCAGGCGCTCGCCCACCCATACTCCGCTCGTCAAGTGGCGTCGGGGTACGCGGCGCGGCCCCAAATCGCCCTTCGCGTGAAGCGTCGGTCGGCACGGCCCCCCGGTCGCGCGGGGCGACGGGGCTGGTCGGAGACAGGCCACTCCGCTCGCGCGGGTCTGTCCCGCCGAGCGTGCGCGGCGGCTCGTCCTCACGGTCGTGCCGCCCGGCGAAGGGGCTGGCTGGCGAAAGGCCACTCCGCTCGCGCGGGTCTGTCCCGCCGAAGGTGCGCGGCGGCTCGTCCTCACGGTCGCGCCGCCCGGCGTAGGGGCTGGCTGGCGAGAGTCCGCCCCGCTCGCGCGGGTCTGTCCCGCCGAAGGTGCGCGGCGGCTCGTCCTCACGGTCGCGCCGCCCGGCGTAGGGGCTGGCTGGCGAGAGTCCGCCCCGCTCGCGCGGGTCTGTCCCGCCGAAGGTGCGCGGTAGCTCATCGTCGCGGTCGCGTCGCCCGAAAGTACCCACGCCGCCACGCTGGGCGTCGCGGGGGTCTACCACACCGCCGCGAGAGCGGTCAAGGCCCGCGCCGGTGCTCCCCGGCAGGAAGGGGCCGCGCCGCTCGACCTGGTCTTCTTTGCCCTTGCTGCCACGCCGCAAGAAGCCCAGCCGCCCCTTTTTCTCGTCCCCCCCGCGCGCGCTGGCGCGGCGATCCACCGGCGGCGCGCCATAGCGCCCAGTTGGGCGGGCGAGCGGCTCCGGCGAGTCGTCTTCGTCGCCGCCACGCCGCAGAAAGCCGAACCGTCCCCCGGACTTGTCTTCAGGCTCCGGCTGACGGCGCGGATCATCGCCAACCCCGCCATACGGGAACTGGCTCCGCAGGCCCGGCTGGGCGCGGTCGCGTTCGGCGCTGCGCCCGCGATCACGAGGATCGGGGCGGCGCTCGTCGTCGTCTTTGGCCCCTCTGCGAAATAGGTTGGCCATGTGTGATCCCTATGCTCTCAGCGATGCCGCTGCCCGCGCGTTCGAGGCAGGCCAGGAGGCACCGTTGCTATTTCGATTATATCATAGTGGAACATCTGTGCGATCTGTGCGGCGTGCGATCTCCCCCCAGCATATACCAAAATGAAACATTCACCAAGCGCGGCGTGGGGGAAGGGAGAGAAGCGGCGGGCCTGCTCCCCTTCCCTCCGCGCAGCGTGGGGGAAGGGGCTGGGGGATGGGGGGTCACACGGCAGCCAGTACCCACTCCATTTCAACTGAACTCGATACACTACCCCGGCGTGTCTTGACAACAAAACTGATTGGTTGTATTCTAAACTGTACAGTTTTGAAAGGAGCGAAGATGGCGCGTGGACGCTACCAACAGAAGCAGTGGGACGCCCGCCAGGAGGCCATTCTGGAGGCGCTGGAGCAGCTTTGCGGCGAGCGCGGCACAGCCAGCGTGACCATGGACGACCTGGCCGGAACAGTGGGCATCAGCAAGGCGACGCTCTACCAGCATTTCGCCAGCAAGGACGCCATGCTCGCCCACCTCTTGACGGGGCACTACGCCCAGTTCGCCGCCTGGCTGGAGTCCACCGCAGGCCAGCCGCCGGTCGAGCGGCTGTGCGCCACCATGCGCTACCTGATGTCCGGCCAGTTCGTGGCGCTGCGTGAATTGATGACCCTCGACCGCGAAGAGGTGCAGCCCGTCTTCCAGGGCGATCCGGCGCTGCTGGCCGGTCATACGCGGGCGCTCGGCTTGCTGGCCGAGATCGTCCGTCAGGGCCAGGCACAGGGGAGCATCGCCGCCGATCTCGCGCCACAGGCGGTTATCGCGGCGATGTGGGCGCTCAGCAACCTGGCCCCGCGCCAGGCTCCGGCGTTCGCCCAGCTTGACGGCACGCTGAGCGCGGACGCCTACGCCGAGCAGATGCTCCGCCTGTTCGCGCGGGGGCTGCGCCCCCCGGACTGCGCCGGATGAGATCACCGAAGACCGGAGACTGACTACCGGCAACCAAGCACTTCCAACCTACAAGGACAACTCACCTATGCCTCCCGCACCTCACGATCACGACGCATCACTCGTTCAAGAGGGTTCCGAGCATCATCGCCGCCGCTGGATCGCCCTGCTCATTCTCAGCCTGAGCCTGACCCTGGTGATCATGGACGGCACCATCGTCAATGTGGCGATCCCGTCCATCACCCGCGACTTCGGCGCATCGTTCCGCGACGTGGAATGGGTCAACACGATCTACTCGCTGGTCTACGCGGCCACGCTCATCCTGTGGGGCAAGATCGGCGACCAGTACGGGCGGCGCTTGCTGTTCCTGATCGGCGTGGTCATTTTCGGCGTGGGATCGGCGCTGGTCGGCGCGTCAAGCTCCATCAAGATGCTGGTCGCCATGCGCGCCCTGCAAGGCATCGGCGCGGCCATCCTCAGCCCCAGCACGCTCTCTATTATCACCACGACGTTCAGGGGCAAGGAGCGCGGCATCGCCTTCGGCCTCTGGGGTGCGACGGCGGGCGTCGCAGCGGCGCTCGGCCCGCTGGTGGGCGGCTGGGTGATTGACCATGCGTCGTGGCGCTGGGCGTTCTACATCAACATCCCGGTCGTAGCGGCAGCCTTCGCCGGGGCGCTGTGGGCGATCCGGGAATCGCGCGATCCGCACACGCGCCGCTACTTCGACGTGCCCGGCACGCTGCTCGGCGGGCTGGGACTGGGCGCGCTGGTCTTCGGCATCATCGAGGGGCAGGGCTACGGCTGGTGGAAGCCCACCAGACAATTCACCCTGCTCGGCTGGGAATGGCCGTCAGAGGCGATTTCCATCGTACCGGTGTCCATCGCGCTGGGTGTCGTGCTGCTGGCGATCTTCACCCGGTACGAGCGCCTCCTGGAGCGGCGGGGCAGCGAGCCGCTGTTCGAGTTCGGCCTGCTGCGCTATCGCAGCTACAAGTACGGCATGATCACCGGATTGATCGTCAACCTGGGTGAGATCGGTCTGCTCTTCGCCGTGTCGCTCTATCTGCAGGGCACCAGGGGGCTGAGCGCCTTCGAGACGGGTCTGGCCCTGCTGCCCCTGGCGTTCATGGCCTTCATCGGCGCGCCGGTGGCCGGGGCGTTCTCGGCGCGCAGCGGCCCCAAGTGGATCGTCACGACGGGCATGACCCTCGAAGTCATCGCCCTGCTGATCCTGTTCGCCGTCATAGACCCGGCCATCTCGACGACGACCATCGCCCTGATCCTGGGCCTGTACGGGCTGGGGCTGGGGCTGGCCATCGCCCAGCTCACCAGCCTGGTGCTCTACGACATCCCCAGCCCGAAGGCGGGCATCGCCTCCGGCGGCAACAGCACGATTCGCCAGGTGGGGGCGGCGCTGGGCATCGCCATCATCGGCACGGCCCTGACCACCACGACCGAGTCCCGACTGACCGATTCCTTCACGTCCAGCGCGACGCTGACCCCGCCCGTCCTGGCGATGGAAGACGTCTTCATCGAGATGGCCAAGCAGCCGGTCAACTTCGATTTCGGCGAGATGCTCAGCGCCGGGCCGCCGCCAGGGATGGCCGGGATGAGCGAAGCGGGCGGCCCGCCGCCAGGCATGGCGGAAGAGAGTGACACGGGTGCTGACGCCAGCGGACTCGACCTGCGCGCCCAGGGCGCGGAAGTGGGCCGCCTGGTGCTGGATGCGCGCACCGAGGCCATGTCCTACGCGGCGCTGGTAGCGGCGATCTTCGTGGGAGTGGGAGCGCTTAGCTCGCTGATGCTGCCCAACCCGCGTGAGAGCGCGCCGTCGCCTGCCCGCGCCCAGTCGCCCGCCGCCGCCGACTGAGCATCAACGAGACGTGCCATCCCGTGATAGGATTGGTGGGGGCGTGTGCGATACGCCCCTACGGACGATCGGCGACCACTGCCCAGGCAGAAGGAAGCTCGCCTCCCCATCCCCCGCCCACTTCTCAGCAAACGCTCACCAGCCAGCGGCCACGACTCGCTATAATCGGCGCGCACAGTGCGCACCGGAGGGCGTCTCGTGAACCTGGCCGAACCGCTCACGCAATTTGCCGCGCGCTTCCTCGACGTTTTGGTGGGGGCAGCGCCGTTCCTGCTGTTTGGGGCGCTGGCAGCGGGGCTGATCGAGGTCTTTCTCAGCCGCGACGACCTGGCCCGCCTGATCCCGCGCCGGACTCTGCCGGCGGCGCTGGCGGGGAGCGTCCTGGGCCTGATCCTGCCGGTCGGCGAATACGGCGTCATCCCCGTTGCGCGCGCCCTGCTGCGCAAGGGGATGCCGCTCCCGGCGGCGGTCGCTTTCCTGCTGGCCGGGCCGGTGATCAACCCGATCGCCCTGGCCGGGACGTATGTCGCGCTGCGCGACCATGACCTCTCGCTGCTGGCGTTGCGCGCCGCTGCCGCCCTGATCAGCGCCGTGTTGATCGGGCTGCTGGCTGCCTTCGCGCCGGGGCGCGAACGCTGGCCCCGTCCGGCTCCCCCCGCACCGGACGCGCTAGCCGCCAGCGGGCGCGAGATCGCCCTGCTGGGCCGCTATTCCGCCGACGCGGCGCTCGCTGGCGGCGGGTGCTGCATGATCCTCGCGCCGGGCGACTTCGAGTCGCTTTGGCGGAGGCGGGCTGGCGCGGTGCTGGCCCTGGGAGCGCGCGCCTTCGCGCTGCCGACCGGCACCCCGGCGGACGCCTTCGCCGCGCGCGACCTGACCGGGATCGTTCGCGCGTGGAAGCTGGCATTTCCGGGCTGGCGGGGCCATGCTTGACCTGGACACCGGCAACTATCCTGCTGCTCAGCATCCTGCGACGGCGGGCCGTCTTCGCCCTGCTCGCGCTGACTCTGCTGATCAGCGGGCTGGCCGGGGTGATTGTTGGCGCGGACGAGGCCGAGCAGCCCCGCGCCCGTGCCCTCCGCGCCGTCTTCCTCAGCCCGGCAGACGCCTACCCACGCAACGTGGTCGTGGCCGACCTGGAAACGGGGGCCGTCACCCCGCTGACCGATGCCGCGCACGGCGTCGAGGACTTCGCGCCCAGCCCCGGACGGGGCGCAAATCGCCTATACGCAGAACAACGACGGCGGCACGGCGGACATCTGGGTCGTGGATGTAGCGAGTGGAAAGGCACGCCCGCTGACGCGCTGCGTGCGCGCGCTGTGCACGGCTCCCGCCTGGCACCCCGACGGGACGCGCATCGCCTACCAGCGCCAGGAGTTCAGCGCCACGCCCGGCGACGCTGCCCGCGCCACGCGCGCCTGGGTAGTGGACGTGAGCACGGCGCAGAGCGCGCTGCTCTTCGCCGACGCGCAGCTTCTCGGCGCAGACCCAGCCTGGTCACCGGACGGGCGGCGCGTCGCCGTCTACGACGCGCGGGCGGGCGGCATCCGCGTGCACAATCTGCTGGACGGCTCCTCTGTGCTGCTGGGCAGCGAGCCGGGCGAGACTGGACTCTTCGCGCCGGACGGGGAGCGCCTGGTTTATCCGGTGCTGGTACGTGGGGCGCTGGGCCAGGAATTCTACGCGCACCTGATGCTGGCCGACCTGTCCGCGCAGACGGAAGTCTCCTTGAGCGGGGAGCCGGACGCGCCGCTAGATGACGGCTTCGCGGCGTGGTCGCCGGACGGGACGCGGCTGGTCGTGGCGCGGCGCTACCTGGACGAACGCTACACACCGGGGAAGCAGCTTTACACGCTGGACGTGGCAACGGGGGAGGCCACGCCGTTGCTGGTGGACGCCGCTTACACACACGCTGCGCCGCAATGGGACGCGACGGGGCGCTTCGTGCTCTACCAACGCTTCGCCCTGGCCGAGGCGGACGCGCAGCCGGAGGTGTGGGTGCTGGATACGCACACGGGCGAGGCGCGACTGCTGGCGCAGAATGCGTTTCTCCCGGCGTGGCTCCCATAGGGAGTGAGGGCACAGAGGCGCGCAGCTACGGCCAGACTTCCGAAGTTTTGGAAACTTCGGAAGTCTAGGTGGGGCGGGCGCAGCAGAGTAGCACCCCTACCTGACAGGTTTTGCATACACCCGTGCCTTGCGGGTGCATTCGGATTTGGGGGCGAAATACTTGAACCGCAGAAGTAAGCCCAGGTAAGGAATTGAAGAGGCGAGTTGCCGTGCCCCGGTTTACCCACCCCCGCTCGGCGCTGACGCGCCTGCCGCCCCCTCTCCATGCATGGAGGGGGCAAGCCGAGCGAAGTGAGGCTGGGGGTGAGGTAAACCCCCGGATTACGAAAGACTTTCCTGAGCTTACTGAGACACAGGGGACGCGGAGAAGAACTAATACCATCTTTTCTGCGCTCTCTGCGCCTCAGCGGTGCTCTCTTGCCCCAGAAACGAGATACACCCGTGCCTTGCCCCTCCCTTGCACATCTCCGGCGGACGATGTACGCTTGGCCCCATGCGCGAAACTCAGGCCCTCATCGAGCGGGTTCGCCGCGTCTCGGCGGACGTGCAGCAGATTGACCTGGCCGTTGACCCGGCCCTCATGCAGCTTAAGCCCGGCCAGGCGCTCTTCGTGCGTCCACACGACCAGCCCGGTTGGGAGCCGTACCTGCGCGAGCTTTGGATTCCGGTGGACATGCGCCCAGGGCAGCTCACCGTCGAGGTCGCCAGCAACCCCCACGTCGCCCCTAACGAGATCGTGGACGTGCTCAGCCCGGTGGGACGCCCCATCCCCGTGCGCCCGCGCATCCAACACCTGCTGCTGATCGCTGACGACGCCTTGCCCACGCCGTTCGTCTTCCTGGCGCGCACGCTGACCGGCGGCGGCGTGGCGATAACGCTGGTGCTCAACGGGCTGGCTGCGCGCTACCCGCTGGAATTGCTCTCGCCCGAAGTGGAGATCGTGCGCGGCGACGCCGACTGGTCGTGGCCCGACCAGGTGGCGACCTTCCAGTGGGCGGATCAGGTGCTCATCCTCGCGCCGGGCTACCGCCAGGCCGAGGCCTACGGGCGGCTGCTCGACCGCGTGCGCCAGATTCGCACCCACGACCTGCCCGATCACTACGCCTGCGGGCTGTTCTATGACCGGCTGGCCTGCGGCACGGGCGCGTGCGGCGCGTGCGAGGTGCGTGTCCGCGATACGCCGCTGCTGGCCTGCACCGACGGCCCGGCCATTGACCTGAAGCGAGTCGTGTTCCGGTGAGTCCGGATTGCGAACTGCGAATTGCGAATTGCGGATTGGGGATGGCAGTCCAGGCGCGCGCAGGGTGAGGTAAAGTGGCGAGTTGCTCCAGATCACAGACTAACCTGAAAGCCCAGGCGTGGGGGAAGTAGCGCCATGATCGAGCTAACGCGCACCGGCAAGACTCCACTCGTCATAGAGAATCCGGTCATGCCCGCCGCCGGCACCTTCGGCTTTGACGGCGCGGCCTACCGCGACCTGCTCGACCTGACCAAGCTGGGCGCGATCGTCACCAACCCGGTCACCTGGCGGCCCCGCCGCGTGGCAGGCGGGACGCGCGTCGTGCCGCTGCCAGCGGGCGTGCTGGTGCACACCGGCCTGCCCAACCCCGGCATGAGACGCACCATTGCCCGCTACCGCGCGAGCTGGGCGCACAGCCTGGCCCCGGTGATCGTGCACGTGGTGGCCACTTCGCCCGCTGAGGTTGCCCGCTGCGCCGCCGCGTTGGAGGGCTGCGAGGGGGTGGCGGGCATCGAGATCGGACTGCACGATCAGGCCACGCCGGACGACATCGCGGCGATTCTGGACGCGGCGCACGAGAGCACTCTGCCCGCATTGGTATGCGTGCCGCTGTACAGCGCCGTCGAGTCGGCGCGCGCTGCCGCCCAAGCGGGGGCAGGCGGGCTGGTTGTGGCGGCTCCACCGCGCGGCACGGCTCGCGACCCGGAAAGCGGCCAGTTGGTCGGCGGGCGGCTCTATGGCCCCTGGCTCAAGGCGCAGGCGCTGCGCGCCGTCGGGCAGATCGCGCGGGTCGTGGATGTGCCGGTGATTGGCTGCGGGGGGATTCACTCCGCCGCCGATGCCCGCGATTTCCTGGAAGCGGGCGCAGTCGCCGTGCAGGTGGACACGGCGACCTGGGTGCAGCCGCGCCTGCTGGAAGTGATCGCGCGCAACCTGGGCGGGCTGGAGCTAACGCGCGTGGCCGGGGCATTGCCCGACGAGTGGCAGCCGGGCATGGGCGAGACCATGCGCCTGCGCCGCGAACGGCAGCCCGCGCCCGGCCCGGACGACAACCCGCCCGCCCCACCCGACCTGCCGGAATAGGTACGCCGGACTCCATCTTTTCCTTCATTACGGGGTGTGTTCCGGAGGGGCGGGCCTCACCGGCTCGCAGCCCACGCG
>JAXGOK010000036.1:0-43659 GCA_040767545.1 Aggregatilineaceae bacterium
TAACGCCCCTTACCCCACGCCCCACAGCAGCACAGCATCGGCAGCGCCACCGGAGGCGAGGCGCATCCCGTCCGGGCTGAAAGCGACGGCCTCCACCGTGCCGCCCGCGCTCAGCGCGGCGACCTGGGTGCTCGTGCCGAGATCCCACAGCCGCACCGATCCGTCTATCGTCGTGGTAGCGAGCAGGGTGCCCCCTGGGTTGAAGGCGAGTCCGGTCACCGCGTTGGAGCCGTGATCGAGCGCCGCCGTCAGCGCCCCGCCGCTCGTCCACACCCGCGCGACAGCGTTGCCCGCGCAGATGTCCTGCTGGCTGCTGGCCGCGATCAGGCCGGTCGCCGCGTCAACGGTCAGCCGGTCGAAGGTTGGCCCTTCGGCCAGGGTGAGCAGGGCCGCCTCCGGCGCGCCAACGTCGTAAAGCGCCACCTCGCCCCCGCCCAGGCTGCAATCCCTGGCAGCAGTGGCGATCACCAGGGTGCTGTTGCTCAGGAAGCCGACGCCCGTCACCAGGCCGAAGGTCTGGATCGAGCCGATCTCAGCGCCCGTGCGCGCATCCCAGACGCGGGTCAGCCCGCTCAGGCCGCCCCCGGCGTCCGGGTTCTCGCCAGCAGAGGCCACCCGCGAGCCGTCGGGGCTGAAGGCGGTGCGCTCCACCGGCGCGCCGTGCGCCAGCGCCAGCAGCGACGCGCCGCTGGCCGCATCCCACAGGCGCACCGTCCCATCCAGACTGGCCGAAGCGATCTGGTCACCCAGCGGGCTGAAGGCGACATCCTGCACGCGGTCGTTGTGCCCGGCCAGGATGAGCACCTCGCTCTGCAGGTAAACGTCCCACAGGCGGGCCGTCCCGTCGCGGCTGGACGAGGCCAGCAGCGTCCCCGCCGCGTTGAAGTCCAGGCCGGTGATGGTGCCCCCGTGCCCCAGCATGGCCGCGATCTCGGTCACCCGGCCCGCGTTGGCCGGGCTGATCGGGCCGAGGGCAGCGACGGGCTGGGCCTGTGGCAGAGTCTCCGGCTCAGCGACAAGCGGGCTGACGCTTTCGGCGGGCGCGGCGAGTGGGGCGCTGACTTCACCGGACGTGCTGGGTAGCTCTGCGGTGGGCGGCGGGGTGATGGTCGCCGGGCCGGGGTTCACCACCACGTCGCGGTAGGCCTGGTTGTTGGCCTCGTTGCTCTCGCCGACGGCGTTCTGATCGTCCACTGTCACCAGAATGCGGGCCACGCCGGGCGTGTTGAAGACGACGATGAAGCCGCCCGGCGCGGGCACGTCAACCGTCTGGCCGGGGGACAGCCCCGGCACGTTGAAGTAGTCCACCGTTCCGTCGGGCTTGAGCACGGCCACGCGGAACGGCCCGGCAGCCTGGCCGCCGCCGTTGCGCACCTGCATGGCGAAGTTAGCCTGCGCGGTGCCGCTCGCGCCAAGCTGTATCTCGGAGACGCCTTCCAGCAGCGTCAGGAACAGGTCGGGCAGGGTGGGCGTAGCTGTCGTGCCGGGCTGGGTCGGCGGCGGCGTGACGCTGGGCACGGGCGTGGGCGAGGCCGGCACCACAGCGGGCCGGACCGCGCTGCAATCGCCCAGTTGGCTGGTGTAGGCGGCTGCCGTCCAGCCGATGGTTCCCAGCCACGAGACCTGCCACCAGCGGCCATCGCTGCGATCAGCATAGCCGGCGATCAGCGGCTCGTCCCCCGCGTTGAAGTTGCGCAAGATGTCGTACTCGGTGCCGGGGCCGGTGCGCAGCCGCAGGCCACCCACATTGACGCGCGCCCGGCAAACCGGGTTGAAGATGGTAGCTGTCGCTTGCGGGATCGTCTGCGGCGTGCCTATGCCGGGCGATAGGGACGGCAGGACGGTGATCGTGCGCAGGGCCGGGACGCCCACGACCTGGCCGCTGTACGCTTGCACGGCCAGCACAACCGTGCCGGGGCGGTCTGGCGTGTAGTCCATCACCACTTCGACCACCGTCGGGCTGAGCGCCTCGGCGGGGCGCTGGCTGTTGACGCGCACGTTGTTGACCAGCAGCTCGACGAGCGTCACGCCGGAGGGACTGGTCGCCCGCGCCTGCACCGATACCGTCTGGCCGACGGCAAGCGTCTGCCCTTCAGCCGGCTGTAGAATCTCGACGGACGGGCGTTGCAGCGGCGGGCTGGCCGTCACGCCAGCGGCTCCCTCGCCGCCAATTTGCAGGGTGCAGGCCAGCGCCGCCAGGGTCAGGGCGATGATCGCCCAGGCTGCGCGAAATAGGGGTGTCCGGCTGTGCATAGCACGCTCCTCAAGCGCCGCCATGCGGCGCGCTGCTGGGCGGGATTTCCATGTTCATCTGCATTGTAATGCAACTTGGGGCGCAGGCAAAACGCTCACGGGAGAGGGCGTTTCAGATGGGGAGCGAGTGTCCTGTACCGCTGGGCGCTTGCCAGCGTATGCCAGCGACCGTACAATGAGGAAATGGGGGTGGGGCGCGTGAGGCACGTGCAGATAGGAAGTGGGGCCGATGGCGGTCATACTCGTGATTGAAGACGATACCGAGCTGCAGCGCATGATCGCGCTGGTGCTGGAGAAGCGCGGCCACGAGGTCTACTCGGCGGAAAATGGCGTCGAGGCACTCTACCGGATCAACGCTCACCGCCCAGCATTGATCATCCTGGACCTGATGATACCACTGGCTTCGGGCGAGGCTGTGCTGGAGCATATCCGGGCCACGCACGACCTGCGCGGCACGCGCGTGCTGATCGTCTCCGCGCTGCCGACGGCCTACCAGTTGGCCGAACAGCTTGGCGCTGACGATGTGCTGCAAAAGCCAGTGGAGGTCGCCACGCTCGTCGCCCGCGTCGAGGAATTGCTGCGCCAGTCGGAGCCGGAGTAGGGCGGCGCGCTCACGGGCGCAGCACGACCTTGCCCACGCTGCGCCGCTCCTGAATGTAGCGATGCGCGGCGGCGGCATCCGCTAGCGGGAAGACGCGATCCACGTGCACGCGCACTTGCCCGGCGGCGTGGTAGGCGAGCATTTGCCCGGCCCAGCCGCGCAGCAGCGCGTCCTGATCCCACAGGCGGCCCAGGTTCACGCCCAGCACGCCGCGCGTGTCGTTAGCCAGGCGCACCGGGTTGAGCGCCAGCCAGGGCACGCCCAGCGCGAACTTGACCAGCCCCCACAGCGAGCGCCGCAGCCCCGGCGTCAGGGCGGTCACTCCGCAGATCACCAGCCGTCCCCCAGGGGCCAACGTCCGGTAGCTGCGCATCCACGAGCGCCCGCCGATGGAATCCAGGGCGATGTGCACGCCCGCGCCGTCCGTCAGCCGCTCGATCTCGCGCACGAAGTCATGCTGGCGGTAGTCAATCGGGTGCTGCACGCCCCGCTCGCGCAGAAAGTCATGCTTGCCCGCCGACGCCGTGCCGAAGATCGTCGCTTCGTGTAGCCGGGCAATGTCCACCGCCATCAGGCCGACGCCCCCCGCCGCCGCCTGGATCAGCACGCGCTCGCCGCGCTTGATGCCGCCCAGCGCGACCAGCCCGGCATAAGCCGTCAGCGCGGACACGAGGAAGGCCGCCCCCTGCTCGACGGTCATGGTCGCAGGGCGGGGCAGGGCGTGCTCCGCCGGGACGCACACCTGCTCGCTGTAGCCGCCGAAGCGCGTCAGCCCGATCACGTCCTGGCCGAGCCGACTCGCGTCCACGCCCTCGCCGAGCGCATCAATCCGCCCGGCGACCTCGAAGCCGGGCACGAAGGGAGGGCGCGGCGCGTCAGCGTACATGCCCAGCCGCCCGACGATGTCGGCGAAGTTGACGCCAATCGCTTCGACGGCGACGCGCACTTCGCCGGGGCCGGGCTGCGGCTCCGGCACATCGCGCATTTGCAGCACTTCCGGCGGGCCAGACTTGGGAATCCACACCTGGCGCATGGGGAACCCTCCATTGTCTTTCTGCGACCAGAGCGAGGTCGGGTGACTTGACCAGCGCCGAGCTTACCACACGCCCGGCGAATCGGCACCCGACTGACCTCACCCCCGCTCGGCCCACTGACGTGGGCCTCGCTGCCCCCTCTCCGCGTCGGAGAGGGAGCTAGCCGAGCCAAGCGAGGCTGGGGGTGAGGTCAAGCGGCGACCCGCTCCCCTGATTTGCCCCTGCCCGGCCATGTCGCTATGCTATGCGCACGTCCACTGTGCCCACCGGAGCGAGCCTTATGGCAGAACTGAGTGGCCAAATGCTGGGCCAGTACCACCTCGGCGAGCTGATTGGCCGGGGCGGGATGGCTAGTGTCTATCGCGCGCGCCAGGTATCTATGGATCGCGATGTCGCCGTCAAGGTGATGTCGGCGGCGCTGAGTCACAACGCCGAGTTCGTCGCCCGCTTCGAGCGCGAGGCGCGGGTCATCGCCCGGCTACAGCACCCGCACATTCTGCCCGTGATTGACTTCGGGCGCAGCGACGAGCACATCTACCTGGTCATGCGCTATGTCGAGGGCGGCATCCTCAGCGACCGCCTGCGCGCCACCACGCTGTCCATCAGCCAGACCAACCGCTTCCTGGCTCAGATCGCCTCGGCGCTGGAGTACGCGCACCAGCGCGGCGTGATTCACCGCGACCTCAAGCCCAACAACGTCCTGCTCGACGAGATGGACAACGTCTACCTGACCGATTTCGGCATTGCCAAGATGCTGGCTGGCACGACTACCAGCGCGCACAGCCTGACAGCGACCGGCAGCGTGATGGGCACGCCCGCGTACATGGCTCCGGAGCAGTGGCGCAGCGAGCCAGTGGACGCGCGCACCGACATCTACGCCCTGGGCGTGATCCTCTACGAGATGCTGATGGGCGCGTTGCCCTTCCAGGCCGAGACGCCTTTCGGCATGATGTACAAGCATTTCGATACGCCCCCGCCCCTGCCCGGTGTGATCAATCCCGCCCTGCCGCCCTCCCTGGAACAGATCGTGCTGCGCGCGCTGGCCAAGCTGCCCGCCGAGCGCTTCCAGTCCGCCCGGCAGATGGCAGACAGTCTCGCGGCGGTCGTGGCCGCGCTGCCGTCCACAGTGAGTGACGAGCCGCTGCCGCGCGCCACGCCAGAGCAGATGGAGCGGGCGACGCCGCCCGCCGGAACGCAGGCGGGCGCAGTCCCGCCGCCGATGCCGCCCACTTACCTGCCGGGCGACCGCTCGTGGGCCGGTGACATGACTGCACCGCGCGGCGGACAGGTGCGCGGGCGTGGGCGCGGCTGGCTGGTCGCGGGCGTGCTGCTGGCGCTGGCCGTTGTCGCGGGGGTGATCCTTGCGCTCACTGCGCCCGGCGGCGGTGACGGCAAGCGCGTGCCGCAGCGTGACGCGGAAGGCACGCAGACGGCGGCGGCCCTCGCCGTTCTGCCGTCGCCCACGCGGGCGGGCGGGCTGGTCGTCTATACGCCGGACAGCACGCAGTCTCCGACGGCAACGGATACGCCCGCCCCCTCGTCTACCGCCACGCCGTCGCTCACCGAGACTGTGCGCCCGACCGGTACTCCTACGGCGACGCCCACCAAGACCGCGCGCCCGACCGATACTCCCACTGCGACGCTCACGCCGTCGGCGACGCCCGATCTCAACGCGACGGCGGAAGCGCTGCTGGCCCTGCGCCTGACGCAGACCGCCCAAAGCTGGACGGACACGCCCACGCCTGATCTCGACGCGACCGCCGAGGCGCTGCTCGCTCTGCGCCTGACGCAAACCGCCGCAAGCTGGACGGACACGCCGACCGTCACGCCCACGCTCACGCCGTCGGCGACGCCCTCGCTCACAGCGACCGCTACCCGCACGCCCAGCCCCACGCTGACGCCTCCACCTTCGCACACGTCGCGCCCCACGTTCTCGCCGACGCCGACCGGCCCGGCGCTGTGTAACCAGATGCCTTTTCGCATGGAAGTGGGCGAAGGCGGGCGCACGACGCTCTACCCGAAGCTGGATACTAACGTGCGCAGCGCGCCCGGCATGGACGGCCCGCTCCTGCGCCAGATTCCGCCGGGGCAGCTGTTCGAGGTCATCAGCGGGCCGCAATGCGCCAGCAGCATCGCCTGGTGGGAGATCAAGGTGTACGACCACAGCGGGCTGTGGACGGGCTGGATCGGTGAGGGGCAGAACGGCACGTATTGGATCGAGCCGTTCGAGACGGGGCCAGCCTCGTGCCCTGGGGCGTTGGCACCGCGCCTGGTGCCCGGCAAGACGGGGCGCATCACCTACGCGCCGCCCGATCCCAGCCGCGTGCGCAGCGCGCCGCGCGTGGAGTCGGGCAATGTCATCGGCATGATTCAGCCGGGGGGACAGTTCACGGTGGTATCGGGGCCGGTGTGCGATACGGCGCGCCAGTGGCGCTGGTGGCTGGTGCGCACGGAGCGGCTGGAAGGCTGGGTGGCCGAGGGCAAGCCGGGCGAGTACTGGCTGGAACCCTGGCCGTAGATGCACCTGCCAGTGCGGTGGAGGATCACATCTCGTGCCGCGCTCCCAGTTCGTAATCCCTCAAATCCGCGCGCGGCGGGTGAGTCGCCGGGCACGTCTGGCCCGCGCTGCGTGGCGCAACCTGCGCGTGATCCTGCGCGAGTTTCGGATGCCGATCGGCGTGCTGCTGGCGGCTGTTCTCGCCGGGGGCTGGCTGTACGGCGAGCTATGGGTACATGCTGGCTACGAGCGCATCCCCTACGTAGACCTGCCCTACACCATGCTGGCGCTGATGATCGTCGAGACGCCGGGCGAGATCCCGCGCGAAGCGTACCTTGTCGCTTTCTGGTACGCCATGCCGCTGATCGGAGCTTATGTCGCTGCACGCGGCGTGTTCAACTTCGTCAGTCTGTTCTTCGGCGGCGAGGATGGCAATTCCTGGGAGGAAGCTGTGGCATCCACTTACAGCAACCATGTGATTGTGCTTGGCGTGGGGCACCTGGGCACGCGCGTCGTTCGCTCGCTGGTGATGATGGGCTTTGAAGTGGTCGCCATTGATCGCCAGATCGAGCAGGAGAAACGGGACGAGCTGGGCCGGCTGGGCGTGCCGCTGGTCACCGGCGACGGACGGCTGCCCGCGACGCTGGAAACAGCGGGCATCCGCCAGGCGCAGTCGCTCATCGTCTGCACGTCGAATGACCATATGAATCTGGAAGTGACCATGCGCGCCCGCGATCTCAACCCGGACATTCGCATCGTCGTGCGCATGTGGGAGGATCGCTTCGCCGCGCAGATTCGCCACTTCATGAACGTCGAGGCGGTGCTCAGCGCGACCGATCTGGCGGCTCCGGCGTTCGCCTCAGCCGCGCTCGGCATTGAGATCACCCAGACGCTGACCGTCGGCGGGACCGAATACAGCATGATCCGCCTGCAAGTGACGCCCGGCTCCTTCCTGGACGGGCAGACGGTCGGCGCGCTGCAAGACGCCGAGGACATGGACATCGTGCTGCACAGCCAGGACGGGGCAGTCGCCGTGCACCCCCTGCCGCAGACAGTTGTCCGGACGGGCGACACGGTGGTGATCTTCGCCCAGCACTGTAAAGTCACCGACGTGGTGATGCGCAACCAGCAGCGCCGCTGAGCGGCCCGCTCAGCCCTCGCCCCGCGAGTCTTGCAGCCAACAGGCAATCAGCGCCCGCAGCCGGTCGTAGTGCGACCCGCGCCAATAGACCTGCCCGCACGCCTTGCAGATGCGAAATTCGTCGTACTGCTGGCGGACGTGCGGCGGCAGACGATCCTCGACGACCTGCTTGGCGACAGGCTCCAGCGCCCCATTGCAGCGGATACAGCGCGAGAAGGGCGCAACCGAGCGGAAGAGATCGAAGCGGCGCAGCACTTCGCGCACCTGCTCGCGCGGGTTGGTGGTGCGCACGCAGTAGCCGTGCGTCACCTGGCGGCGCTTGAGCAGGCCGCGATCGCGCGTGAGCAGCGTGCGGCGCTCGTCGCGCGAGAGGGCGGCCAGCGTCGCATCGTCGCAGTCCGAGGAGTAGAGCGCGTCGAAACCCAGCAGGCGCAGGTACGCCGCCAGCCGTCCCAGATGAACGTCCAGCACGAAGCGCGGCTGGCGCAGCGGGCGAGATCGGACGCGCAGCAACGGCGTGATGTCGAACGACTCGAAGACGGGGTACACGCTGATCCGGTCGCCATCCTGCACGAGATAGTGAAAATCCACCGACTCGCCGTTGACCAGGATCAGGTCAACTTCGGTGTGCGGCGCGCCCAGCGACTCGATCATGTCCTTGACCGAAACGCGCCCGTTGAAGTGGTGCGCGAAGGACACCTGGCGGCGGCTGGGCGGCAGGAAATCGTTCAGCTCGGCGTAGAAGCGAAACGTGGCCTGGGCCATCATTCTGTCCCTCAACAGCCTGATTATACGCCGGTCAGGCTCCCCCGCGCAGAATCGCCCCTGGTTTTATGCGGCGAATTTGTCTAAAATCCCTGCACATTATTGGCTCGCCGGAGCCAGAGTGCAGCGAGGTGCACCGTGATCAAGCTCAAGCGTGTCTACGAGCAGCCGGAGCCGGACGACGGCGCGCGTTACCTGGTGGATGGGCTGTGGCCGCGCGGCGTGGCGAAAGACGCGCCGCAACTGGCGGCGTGGGTGCGCGAGGCTGCGCCCAGCGCGGAGCTACGGACGTGGTTCGGCCACGACCCGGCCCGCTGGGACGAGTTCCGCCGCCGCTACTGGGCCGAGCTTGACGCCAGGCCGGAAGTGTGGGAGCCGTTGCTGCGGGCGGCGCGCAGCGGGACGATCACCCTGGTCTTCGCCGCGCGCGACGCCGAGCACAGCAATGCCGTCGCGCTGCGCGATTACCTGCGCGCCCGGCTCTAGTGCTGCACCCGTATCCCTGGCGGATACATCGAGGGAGACAATGCGCTATCACATCTGGACTCTGGGCTGCCAAATGAACGTGGCCGACACGCAGCGGCTCGCCTCCGAGCTAGAGCGGCTGGGGCATCATGCCGCCGCCAGCCCCGGCGACGCCGATATCCTGGTGATCAACACGTGCGTGGTACGCCAGTCCGCCGAGGACAAGGCGTATGGGCGGCTGCGCGAGCTTGCCCAGGTCAAGCGCGACGATCCGGGCAAGGTCATCGGACTGATGGGCTGCCTGGTCGGAGTGAAAGACCCGCTGCGCCTGCGCGAAAAGCTGCCGCACGTGGATGTCTTCCTGCCGCCGTCCGACCCCGCGCCGATGGTCGCCTTCCTGGGCGAGCGCGCCGCCGAGGGCGAAGCGCGCGCGCAGGATGCCGCCGCCCGTGCCGCCCGCGACCATCTGCAAGACTTCGCCGGGGAAGCGCCCGGCGCGATCCTGCTGCCGGAGGCAGAGCGCGGGACGCTGGTCAGCGCCCATGTGCCGGTCGTCTACGGCTGCTCGCACGCCTGCGCCTTCTGCATCATCCCCTACCGGCGCGGCGTCGAGAAGTCGCGTCCGGTCGGCGAGATCGTCGGGCATGTGCGCAGCCTGGCCCGGCAGGGCGTGCGCGAGGTGACGTTGCTGGGGCAGATCGTGGATCGCTACGGCAAGGACGTGCCCGACGGCCCGAACCTCTCTGCGCTGCTGCGCCTTGTCCACGAGGTAGCCGGGCAGGAGGGCATTCAGCGCATTCGCTTCCTGACCAGTCACCCCAACTGGATGACCGATGAATTGCTGGACACGGTGGCCGAGCTGCCGCGCGTCATGCCGCAGATTGAGGTGCCCGTGCAGGCGGGCAGCGACGAGGTGCTGGCGCGGATGCGGCGCGGCTATACGGCGGCGCAGTACCGCGACCTGGTGGCCCGCATCCGGGCGCGCATTCCCGGCGTAGCCATTCACTGCGATGTGATCGTCGGCTTCCCCGGCGAGACGGACGCGCAGTTCCAGGAGACCTACGACCTGCTGGCCGATCTCAAGCTGGACAAGGTGCACCTGGCCCGCTACAGCCCGCGCCCGCACACGGTCAGCGCGCGCACCATGCCCGACGACGTGCCCGCCGAGGAGAAGAAGCGCCGTCTCGCCGCGCTGGAAACGCTGCAAGAGCAGGTCGTCGCCGAGATCAATGGGCAGTATTTGGGGCAGATGGTCGAGGTGCTGGTCGAGGATCAGGTCAAGGGCAAGTGGCGCGGGCGCACGCCGCAGAACAAGCTGGTCTTCTTCAGCGACGACGGGCGCGACTGGCGCGGGCAGCTTGCCCGCGTCCAGGTGACGTGGACCGGCCCCTGGAGTATGCAGGCGCGGCTGGCGGAGGCCGGTCGCGCGCCGGGCGAGGTCGCCTCGCTAGAGGCGGGCGAGGTCGGCGCGCGGGCGACGCGCTGAGATGTCTTGCTGAAGAATGGGCGCGGCTCCCACACGGGAGTCGCGTTGTTTTTGGCGCGCAGCCGCCGCCCTATAGCTCGCGCGTGTCAATGTAGATCGGGGCGTCCTGCCAGTCGGGAATCCAGGTCGGGTTCAGGCGCTTGAAGACCATCCAGTAGTCCATCTGCGTTACTGCCTCGGCGAACAGGAACGCGGGCACGCGATCCGTGCGGTCGAGCAGCAGCGACAGCTTGCTCACGTGCCCGCCCACCGCCTGGTCGCGTAGCGTGTCGAAGATAGCCCGCAGCAGGGCCGGGTGTTGCACGCCAACCTGGTCGAAGAGGCGCAGGCTGGCCTGCCGTCGCGCTCGCATCTCTTCCGGCGAGGGGAAGGGCAGGTCGGCGGGCCACTGCTGGAAGACGTAGCTCTGGTCGAAGACGCTCAGCCCGGCGCAGTGCCCATCGCCCAGATCAATGCTCCACCGCTCGAAGCCGTAGCCCTCCACGCGCGCGGCGACATCCGGCACGTACAGATCGCGCACGGCATGGGCGGCACGCACGTGCTCCCGGTCGGCCAGCGGGTCAGCCAGGTGACGCGGCATCCAGTCCGGCAGGGTCACCGCCGGAACCGGTTGGAAGGTGAGCATGATCAACTGGCGCAGCCGCTGGTAGCCGCACTTGGCGAACAGGTGCAGCGAGGCCACGTTCGAGGCGACGACATGCCCGTAGACGCCATCGGCACCGCGCGCCCGCAGCCAGTCGTCGAGGGCGGTGACCAGCACCGACGCCACGCCTCGCCGCCGCCAGGCCGGATGCGTGCGCGCGTCGAAGACATAGCCGAGGCGCACCGCCCGCCCGCCGACGTGCGTCTGCTTGAGGCCGGCTGCCACACAGCCGATCACCTCGCCATTGTCTTCAGCGACCAGCAGGTGATGCTCGGCGAAAAGCGCCGCGCGGTCAATGAACCGCTGGCGGTAATGGACGAACGGCTCTGGCAGCCCGCGCGGGCTGAGGCGCTCCAGAATCATTAGCGCGGGGTCGTCTTCGGGCCGGTAGTCACGGATGTGCATGGGCAGTCTGTTGCCGATCAGGGGTGGCGATTAACACCTGGCATCAGAAAGCAGAGTCACCCTATCTTAATGTAATTTCGATCATCGGGACAATCTGCTCAGAACACGCATCCCGTCTACAGGGGTAGGCTTCCCTGAGCCGCGAGATACGCTGCCGTTGTTTCTGGCACTATCGCAGAATTGACGTATACTGAAGCTGCGGCTGTCCAGAGCCGGGCATCCGCAGCGCCACTCAGCGGCGCCGCCCAGACCGGCACATTTCGCGGAGGGTCAGGCACCATGCCACCGGAACCAAGCGGCTTCAACTACCCCAACAAGTTCGCCCGCATCATCTTCAAGGCGCTCGAAGAGGTGATGGGCAAGAATGGCTTCAACGCCATTCTGCACCTGGCGGACTTGCCTCAATACATCAACAATTATCCACCTGAGAACCTGGACAAGCAGTTCGATTTCGCCTACTTCACCGCGCTGTGCGTGGCGCTGGAGGAGATGTACGGGCCGCGCGGCGGGCGCGGGCTGGCTCTGCGCGCGGGCCGGGCGACCTTTGCCGACGCGCTGCGCGGCTTTGGGGCGCTGGCCGGTGTAGGTGACCTGGCCTTCAAGGTGCTGCCGCTGGCGGCCAAGCTGCGCATCGGCCTGCCGGCCATGGCCAACATCTTCAACCAGTTCTCCGACCAGGTCTCCAACGTGCACGACGACGGCGACAAGTACATCTACACGCTGGAACGCTGCCCGATGTGCTGGAACCGCAAGGCCGACCGCCCGGTGTGCTATGTCGGGCAGGGCTTGCTGCAAGAAGGGCTGCGCTGGGTGTCCGGCGGGCACGAGTTCAAGGTAGACCTGGCGACGTGCATCGCCAAGGGCGACGACATAGGGCGCTATTACGTCTTCAAGGAGCCGATTGACTGAGCGCCTGCGCACTCGTTTGATCACCATGCCCCCGCCTCTGCGCGGGGGTTTTTCGTGGGGGGCTGCAACTCATTTCCACACGGCGCGTATAGAACGTTTAGATCGCATTTGGCGACGGGAGGGACGTATGCAACCGTTCGATGACGACTACCTGGCGCGGCGTGAGAAGCAGATTCATGAGCTATTCGAGCTGCGCGCGATGATCTGGGCCTGCCTGGTCACAGGAGTGATTGTGGGGGTCATTGCCCTTGCCCTGCTGAGCACCGGCAGCAAGACGCTGGGAGGGATTTCACTCGTTGTCGCGCTGCTGTTTGGAGTGGGATCCATCTTCATGGTGGCCGACTATTCTGCGCGGAAGGCCACCGACCGGGCCGTTCAGAAGGAATATGAGCGGCTGGCGCTCTACGGGCTGCCTGGGGAAAAGGCCAAGCGCGGCAACCAGGAAGTCCGGCTGGCGGACGACGGCGAGATGGTCGTGGAGCGCGGCCCGGACGATGAAGTCAGCTACCGCGAAGGGCAAGATGGGTGATCTGGCTCCCCGCACGCCCCGCAGATGAGCTGCCCATGCCGGCAGTGTATCCTTGTCGGTTGAAACTCGTCACACAGGAATGGCCCCCCATCCCCGGCCCTTCCCCCGCGAGGGGGGGAAGGGAGAGGAGCGGCGGGCCTGCCCCCTTCCCTCCGCGCAGCGTGGGGGAAGGGGCGGGGGGATGGGGGGTCACACGGCAGCCAGTACCCACTCCATTTCAACCGAATTCGATACACTACCCCCATGCCCATCCCTCTCGACAACGCACGCCGATTCCCCGTATACTGAGAGAAAGCGCCGTTCGCAGCGCGGGGAAGCCACACACGGAATCACTGTAAGCTGGGGGCGCTTCACCGCCCACCCCGCGCCAGGGATTCCGCTGTGCCTTTGAGGAGCGTTCGTTCCAGGCGTGCAGGAGGTGTGAGATGGCTGTGATCACCATTTCCCGTCAGACAGGGAGCGGCGGCGACGAGATCGCCGCGCGCGTCTGCGACCTGCTGGGCTACCGTTACTTCGACAAGCAGGTGATGCTCGAAGCCGCCGCCGCTGCTGGTCTGTGCGAGGCGGAGGTCGTGGATTTCTCGGAAGACCACTACAAGGTGCGGGACTTCCTGTCGCGCCTGCTGCGCAGCCGCCCGCGCACTGTGCGCCAGGTATTGTTCCGCGAGGAAGAGCACAAGCTTATTGACACGCTGACCGCCCACGACATGGACGAGGCGCGGTGCGCAGACCTGGTCCGCTACGCCATAAGTAGCTCCTACGAGCAGGGCGATATCGTCATTGTCGGGCGCGGCGGTCAGGCTGTGCTGCACAACAAGCCGGGCGTGCTGCACGTGCGCATCATCGCCCCGCTGGAAGAGCGCATCCTGCGGCTGCGCGAGCAGGGCGTCATCGGCGTGAGCCAGTTAAAGGTGAACATCGCCGACAGCGACCGGGCCAGCGCCGAGTACCTCAAGCGGTTCTTCGGCATCTCCTGGGACGACCCGGCGCAGTATCACATGATCCTGAACACCGGACTGCTCAACCTGGATGCAGCAGCGAGCATCATCGCCGGGGCCATCAAGTACCTTCCTCCGGCGACTGCCGCCTGACAGCTTGCGCACGGGCGCTGGTTAGGCATCACCTCGGAGGCGCAAAGAGCGCGGAGAGAAAGTAGCCTCATGTTCTTCTCTGCGTCCTCTGTGCCTCTGCGCCTCAGAGAATCTCGCCCAGGGTGTGAAGGACTTCCCCGCCATCTGGTAGTGTATCCTTGTCGGTTGAAACTCGTCACACAGGAATGGCCCCCCATCCCCGGCCCTTCCCCCACGAGGGGGGAAGGGAGAAAAGTGGCGGGCCTGCTCCCCTTCCCTCCGCGCAGCGTGGGGGATGGGGGGTCACACGGCAGCCAGTCCCCACTCCATTTCAACCGAATTCGATACACTACCCGCCATCCTCGCACCAGGCAAAGCCGCGTGACTGTGTTACAATCGCCGTGCAACGATCATGCACAAGGAGACAGAGTCTCATGGCCGAATTCCCCGGCAAGGGTAAGGTCGCCATCCTCAAGACGACGCCGGAGACGGTGCTCGACGATGTGCGCCAGGTCATGCGCCTGGCGGGCTACCAGGAGGCGCTGCCCAAAGACAAAGACACGATCCTCAAAATCAACATCTCGTGGGACACCTGGTACCCGGCCTGTTCCAGCACGCCCTGGCAGATCGAGGGCGTCATCCAGGAATTGCAGGCGGCAGGCTACCCGCGCCTGATTGCCGGGCACAACGATACGGTCGTTGTGGATGCGCGCGCCGGCGAGACGAACAACAAGCACCGCTTCGTCACCGACAGGTACGGCATCGAGAACTGGCACCTCTACGAGCCGCAGTTCGAGTGGGTGCGCTACGAGCCGAAAGAGCCGCTGCTCGTGCTCGACCGCGTGTATCCCGAAGGCATCTACATTCCCAAGGACTTCTACGGGCGCAACATCATCCAGCTTCCCACCGTCAAGACGCACGTCTTCACCACCATCACCGGCGCGATGAAGAATGCCTTCGGCGGGCTGCTGGGCCGCAAGCGTCACTGGACTCACGCCGTGATCCACGAGACGGTGGTAGACCTGTTGCAGATTCAGCAGGACATCCACACCGGCATCTTCGCCGTGATGGACGGCACCTTCGCCGGGGACGGGCCGGGGCCACGCGCCATGCACTGGCACGAGAAGGACATCCTGCTCGCCTCCGCTGACCAGGTGGCGATTGACGCCATGAGCGCCTATCTGCAGGGCTTCGACCCGATGACGCTGGACTTCATCCGGCTGGGACACGAGCGCGGGCTGGGCGTCGGCGACCCGGACGAGATCGAGATCGTTGGCATGGACAAGAAAGACCTGCCGCGCTATGGCTTCATCCAGACGGACACCTTCGCCAGCAAGGGCCAGAAGATGATCTATCACGGCTGGCTCAAGGGGTTTGAGGATATTCTGCTGCGCTCGCCGCTCGTCCCCTGGAGCTACTGGGCCAGCAACATCTACCACAACTACTACTGGTACCCGTTCGTCGGGCGCAAGCGCGTCGAGGCGGCGCTCGACACCAAGTGGGGCCGCCTGTTCGCGCAGTACGGCGACGGGAAGGTGGTCATGGCCGGTGTAGACCCTGACGAGGTGCAGAAGCTCGCTGTGGCGGGCGCGGTGGCAGCGGGAGGCGCGCTGTTCGTGGGCGCGCGGCTGCTGGGCGGCCTGTTGGGGCGCAAGCGGCGCTGACGCGCCTCGCCGTCTGGCCTCGTTGCGCTCGGCTTTTCCCCTCTCCGTTGCGGAGTTCGTGGGCGGACAGGCATCCGGAAAGCATTAAGATCGGCTTGCTTCGTTTACCTCACCCCCGGCCTTGCTTCGCTCGGCCAGCCCCCTCTCCGACGCGGAGAGGGGGCGAGCCGAGCGCAGCGAGGCTGGGGGTGAGGTAAACCCGCTGGATGCCGATCATGACACGAGGACGCCCCAGGGCGTCCTCGCTGCTTGTGTGCGCGGAACGCAAAGCGCCCGACCTTGCGGGGCCGGGCGCTGATCATCCAGCGATCACACAGGTGACGCCAGGGCTACTCGGTCGCTTCTTCTACTTCTTCCGGCGAGAAATAGCCGCCGTGCAGGTTGGCCACGCACCAATCACCGCCGTCCTTTTCCATGGTCAGCACAATGCGCGTGTTGATGCGGTTGTCGTAGTCACCGTCGCCGTCCACGTCGTGTTTGTCGCGCACTACTGCGGCCAGCTCGTGTTCCTGGGCGGAACCGGCAACCACCTTGCCCGCTGCGCTGAGCTGGACGATGTCATACGAGCCGGTGACGATAATCTCCTTGGCGTTGTTACCCTTGCCCAGGTCGTACTTCAGGTCAATGTTGCGCACGCCACGCGATTCCTCGGCCAGGGCAGCCATCTCGGCAACCAGCACCTCCGTGCCTTCCTGGTACGAGTCGCAGGCGACCTTTTGCGCTGCCCCGGTATTGCCCTTGAGCAGGGCTTCCATATAGTCCTTGGCCGTTTCCGTCGAGTCCGAGCCGCAGGCGGCCAGTAGCAGCGAGACGGCAAGCAGGGCCGCCAGAAGACCAAACCGCTTCGACATATTGTGTAACTCCCCTCTTGATCGGCTACGCGTAGCACGAGATATGGGCCAGCAAACGGCCAGATAATACTGCTTTGTGCCGCAGTGCGCAATAGCAGTTGCGCCGCGCGACAGCCCTCACAGCGGGTAGATGTTGATCCCCAAGGCCGTCGCCAGTGCGACCAGCACGGGCGCGACGATCAGCCCTGGCAGGAAGTTGACCATGCGCGGCTTCTTGATGTCGAGCAGAATCAGGCTCAGCCCGATCAGGATCAGCCCGCCGACCGCCGTCATCTCGTTGATCATCGGGTCGCTCATGAACTCCCCGGCCAGCGCGCCCAGCAAGGCCAGCCCACCCTGCACGCCCAGCACCGTGAACACGCTGAACAGCACGCCGATACCCAGGCTGGCAGCGAAGGCCATCGAGGCGAAAGCGTCCAGCATACTCTTGATGGCAAGCTGCTCGAAGCCGCTATCCAGCCCCATGCCGTCCTGGATCGAGCCGACGAAGGCCAGCGGCCCCACGCAGAAGACCAGCGACGCCGTGACGAAGCCCTCGATGAAGCGCGCCCGGCGCTCGTGGGCAACGCCGGAGGCAGCGCCCGCCGTCTCGCGCTGCACGCGCCCTTGCAGCCAGCCGGCAAACTGCTCCACCCGCAGGTCGAGGCCCAGCAATTCGCCGAGAATCGCGCCGATGACCAGGCTGAGCAGCGGCAGGATGATGTTGCCCGTCTCGCTCGCGTTGGAGAACCCGACGACCAGCGTCACCAGCCCCAGGCCGGTCATCACCGACTCCTGGATGCGCTGCGAGAGGCGGTTGCCGATCAGCAGGCCGGTCGAGCTGCCGAGCAGTACGGTGAGCGCGTTGAGCAGCGTGCCCCACATGGGTCCCCCTACGGCGAGTGATGAGTGATCAGTTGTCAGTGATCAGTAATCAGTCGTCGGTGAGCGGCGGAACGGCCTGCAAACAGGCCCTCAGGGACTCGCTGTTGTGAACTGACGGCCAGTCGCCGCGCCGCCCATCCGGTGCAGCCTCGGTCGTGCCAGGCTGACAACTGATCACTGATCACCGAAAACTGACCACTGATCACCCGTTCTTCACGGCAGCCATTCCGCCGTCGGCGTGGCGACCGTTGGCGATGGCGTGACATACGGCGCGATGGCTGTCGCCGTCTGCGCGGCGGACTGTGTCGCTGTGGCGTAGATCGCCTCAGCGGTCGCCTGCGCGTCTACGGGCTGCTCGCTGATCTCCACGCCGTACATCACCGGGCGGACGACGTTGAGCCACGTCTGCCCCGGCTTGAGGTGCATCGGCGTCTGCCCGTCCGCATAGAGCAGCCACAGCCCGGCCTTGCCCTGGCTATGTGCCCAGATGCCCTCGAACCACTGCCCGTCGCGGAAGAGCCAGGCTCGCCCGCGCCCCCACAGCACCGTCTCGATCACCACGCCGCTCACTTCGCTGTCCAGGATGTCGGGCCGGTCAATGTGCTCGGCTTCGAGGATGACCACGTTATCGGCGGCAAGCTGTGCGCCGGTGATGGCATCCACATGGGGCAGGCCGTTGTTCCAGCGGTAGTAGCGCCCGTCGGCGGGGTTGTACTGCCAGCGCGTGTCCTGGCGCGGACTCCAGTAGTCCACGAAGATGTCCTGGGCGGGCTTGCCGCCGGAGTCGGGCACGTCGGAGAAGGCCAGGCCGCGCACGAGCAGCCCCTCGTTAACCTGGCGCTGCTCGGCCACGTCCCACATCTCGAACGTGTTGCCGAACAGGGTGTGCTCGAACGCCTTGCCCTCCTCCGGGACGCGGCAAAACGGCGGGCAGTTAACGCCCATCTGCGGGGTGAGGGCGCGCCACTTCCAATCGGAAGCGAGAATGTAGTTGTAAATCCAGTCATTCGCACCGCTGTAGGCCAGCAATGCCTGGAACATATCTACCAGCTCCAGGTCGAGCAGGCGCGCGCTGCGAATGCTGCCCACCTTCTCCGCGCCCTGGCTGCGGTAGATCGCCGCGAAGCGCGTCACCGCGCCCTCGACCTCGTACTCGAAGACGATGTCCGCCTTGTCCAGGCCGCTCTGCGGGCGCACAAGCTCCGGGAAGTTGGAGACCTTGACGATCAGGTTGCGGCGGTTGCGGGCTTCCTCGTTCGGGTAGGGCAGGCCGGTGAGGGGGTTGAAGTTGTCCGGGTACTCGCTCGGCCCGACGACGGTCGCCGTTGGGGTCACGGTGGGCGTATGGGTCGCCGTCGCCGTCGGGGTGAAGCTGGCCGTCGGCGAAGGAGTCGCGGTCGGTGTGAAGGTGGGGCGCGGTGTATTGGTCGGCAGCGGCGTGGCACTGGCCGTCGCTGTGGGGCGGGGCGTGTTGGTCGGCGGGAGGGTGGGCGCGCTCTGCCCAGCCGCCGGGCGCGGCGCGCCGAGGGCCGTGCTGCCCACCAGGGAAGCAATGAGCGCCCCGCTCAGGAGCATGATGAGCGCCAGTCGTCGCATCAGGTGACTATCCTCAACCAGCTTGTTCCGAGACGCGCCAGGAGCGGCGCGAGCGCCCAGTATACCCGCGCAGCAGACCGCTGCCTACCCCGGATTGGCGCGCGCCCCGCTAACGGCGGCTGCGGCGATTGTCCCGCGATGAGCGCCGCCGCCCAAAGAGAATGCGCCAGGACAGGCGCAGGAAGACGCCCGCCAGCGGCATTTCCGCCACGAAGCCCAGCACACCCAACACCGTTCCGGCGACAGTGGCCTGGGGCACAGTGAGCTGCCCGAACACGTGCTCAACGTCCACCTGCACTGCCTGGCTCCACAGCGCAACGTTGGTGGGGCCGGGCGGCTGGCCGGGCTTGGGCTGCCAGGTGACGGACAGCCCCAGGACGATGATCGCCTTCTGCGCGCGGTCGGCGCTGAGCGTCCAGCGCCAGGTGACCTCGCCGCCGCGCTGCAATGGCTGGGTCGCCTGGGTGACGGTGCTCACCGCGAAGTCCGGCGCGGACAGAGTCATCGTCACAAAAGCATCGTGCGTAGCGTAGCGGTCGGTGAGCAGGATGGGCGTGGCGACCACCTCGTTGCCGCCGATCTCCGCCACCGGCTGGAGCGCCCCGCCTTCCAGCATCTTCAGCGTGACGCGCAGCGCGCTCGCACGCCCCACCTGGAACTGGGACGGCCATTCCAGCTCGACGACGCGCTGCTCGTAGCCGGTCGCCACAGCCGCCATGCCGCCGCTGCCGTCGGGCGCGGGAACGCCCGCCGCCGTGCCCAGCGGAGCCACGGTGACATCCGTCGCGTTATCGAGCACCACGCCCCCAGCCGGAGACGCCGCGCCCATCCCCGACGGCGCGCTCAGAGCGAGATCGGCGACAGCTTCACTGGAGAACTGCGGCTGCACCGGGACGGCCATCGCGCCAGCGGTTGTGTCGGTGATGGCGTCCAGTTGCGGGGCAGCGCCGGACGCAGCCAGACTCTGCGCCGCGACTTCGGCCTGGGTGAAGAGGAGACCGCCGGTTGTGCGCGCTTCGGTCGGCTGCGGGCCGTGCGCCACCCACAGGATGACCACCGCCGCCGCCAGCACCGGCAGACCGATCAGAACCAACAGAAACTTGCGCATCGCAGACCTCCCTGGGTCATGAGTCGTGAGTGATGAGTGCAGGACAGGAGTAAGCTCAGGCAAAGAATTGAAGAAGTGAGTTGCCGTGCCCTGGTTTACCTCACCCCGCTCGCGCTGGCCTCGCCGCCCCCATGCATGGATCGCACCGACACATTTAACCCTTGAGGGGTCGGGCCGTCGAAGAAGACGGCAAATCGCGGAAACGGGTCAGGATGAGCGCCTGAACGCCCTGCGAAGCGCTCAAAGGCGGAAGCCCAGACGGAATAATGAATAGCGGGTGACATCGGCGGAGACCACCTGACCGCGTAAATCAGGGTCATCGAAGGCCAGGCTGCCGAGAGAGAGCACCCAGGCATAGGCCAGAACCATGACCAGCAGGAGGCGATTGGCGGCTGGGGTGGTGTGCGGGTCGCACCAGCCATGGACTTCGGTCACGAGCTGCCTTCCTGCATAGCGCACGGCCGCCGTCGATGCGGGACAGTTGGTGACCAGACACCAGGCTTCTCGATGCCGGTCCCCAGAGATGAACCTCCGCAGCCACCCCGCTTTCAGCTTCCTCGCCCATGCCACACTGCCGTGCTGGGGCAACAGTCCTCAGGCACGCGAGTGTGGGACTGAAGCGGAAACGGTCTGCTTCTGCACGCGGAAGAGGTAGTGCCAGTGGAAGTGGTCAGCAATCTCCCGTATCAGTCGGGCGACGTGCCAGCCGTCCGCCTGCCAACGGGATGACCCTGGCGGTGCGGGGCGATCCACCCAGCAGGGTGGTGATCAGGCCCCTGGCTCATCGGCCGCATCAGGCCGATGGCCAAACGCGGCAGGCGGCACTCGATAGGCTACACCACCCACCTCAATACCCCTGCTTGGTCTCATCCCACGAATCAGTCGCTCTCCGTGGTAGCGGATCAACAACGTGCCCGGCCTGACTACAATTTCCAGATGCGGTCGTTGGCCAGATAACCAAGCGTCGTTGGGGCTTCTGCTTTGCCCACCAGCCCCAGCTTCTCCGCTACCCGGCTCGGCGCACAGTGCCGCGCTTGCACGTCCGTAGCTATCAGCCCGATCACGGTCGCTTGCCAAAACTTCAAATGCCGGAAACACGCCGCATATGTTCAGCCAGTGGTACAATTCTGACTCATCGTGTCATCCTTCTTGCTCAGTGGGCGATGACCGATGAGTCTACTCTTCTCTCTCCACAAAAAGTGTCGGTGCGTGAACATGCTGGAAGGGGCAACCGAGCGCAGCAGGCTGGGGGTGAGGTAAACCACCGAATCTCGCAAAACTTCTCTGAGCTTACTGGGACAATCTCCGTGCCGAACGCCAGACTCCAGACTCATGACTCGCTGCAAACGGGTAGCAGATCAGCCAACGCCCGCGAACAGATCGCGCTCGCGGCGCTCGCCGCGCGCCGGTTCGGGCCAGGCGCGGGTGAAATCCTGGTGGCGGAAGACAAGCCGGCTGATTATCTCCGCCGGGCTGCGCGACTGGCGCAGATTCTGCTGGCTGGCATGGCAGCCAGCAGCGGCATCCCACGCTGCCCGGTAGCGCCCGACAGGGATGCGTGCGTGCGTGGGAAGCTGGTTCTCCAGCACTGCCTGGAAATCGAGGTCGCTGTTTTTGCCCACACGACGCGGGTTCTGGCCGCGCAGGCGCATCTGCCAGATCATCAGGCGCAGCGGCATACGGGGGAACGCGGTGTAGTAGAGCTTGGCCGGGCGGTAGGGGGCCAGGCCCTCGGCGGCGTGCTCCGGGTAGGCTGCCGGGTCGCCCGCCTGGTGAAAGGCGCGCGTTGTGGCGCGGTGCATGAAGATGTGGTCCGGGTGCCCGTACCCCCCGTAAGGATCGAAGGTGACGACGACCTGCGGGCGCAGCCGGCGTATCTCGCGGACGATGCGCCCGGCTACCACCGCTTCGTCGGCCTGCCACAGGCACTCCGGGTGCTCGTTGTCCGGCGTGCCCATCATGCCGCTGTCCCGGTAGCCGAACGTGATCACCTCCTGAATGCCCAGCGCGCCCGCCGCGCACTCAAGCTCGGCCAGGCGCAGCGCGGCAACCGAGTCGTGGCCGGACAGATGCTCGTCGTCCACCGAGCCGACATCGCCGTTGGTCGAGCAGATCAGGCTGATGGTCACGCCGCGCTGCGCGTAGTAGGCAATGGTGCCGCCCATGCCGAACGACTCGTCGTCCGGATGGGCGAAGGCCAGCAGCATACGCCGCCCGTCGCGCGAGGGGTGGGGGTTAGCCGGTGACCTCATCATCTACCCACTTTAAGTAAGGACGCGAGCCGATGGCGACCGGCAGGCCGATGATCTCCGGCGTATCATAGGAGTGAGTCATCTTGACCGCCGACATTAGCTCGTCGAAGGTCTCGGTGCGCGTCTTGATGAGCATCAAGACCTCTTCCTCTTCCTGGATCGCGCCTTGCCACAGGAACATGGACTCCATGGGCACGAAGTTGACGCACGCGGCCAGCTTGTTCTGCAGCAAGCGGCGCGCGATACGCCGCGCTTGTGCCTCGGACTCAGCCGCCACCAATACCACAAGATAGTCGTTCATCAACTCCTCCGTCGGTCGCTGGTGCGCCAGGGTATCAATGATAGTGGGAGGCCGTGCTGCTGCCAGCCATGCCCTGTCCCGCCCGGCGAGCAAGCCTGAGGCCCTGCCGCCGTGCCACGTGCGAGATTATAGCATGTGCCGCCTCCGATGATAAGCGCGGACTGTGACTTGACAAGCCCTGCAATTCAGGCACAATAGCCGCTCAAGCTGCCCATACTGGCCTTAGCAGGCCGGTTAAGGAGCGCAAGCTGAGCACGGCAGAACGCGTGGTACAATGATCACAGGCCGTGTGCGCAGCGCAGCGAGCAACTCTGCTCGCGCGGATGCGTAACAGTGGGTAGGACCATCGTTCGCACTAACGGGGGAGCTATGCGTTCGTACGCGGTCGAAGTCGGCCAGGCAGTTGCCGGTGCGCGGAGAGTCTACGAGACCGATACGCGCTTCGGACGCCAGGTGACGGTAGGGCCTCGTTATTCTCTGGCCGGGGCGCTGTTGATCATGGTCATCGGCCTGGTCTTGCGCCTGTGGAACCTGGGCGGGGCCAGCCTGTGGACCGATGAAGTGATGACGGCGATCCGCGCTCAGGCTCCCTTCCGCGAGTCGATCAAGTCCATCATGTCGGCGGGCAACCAGACGCCGATCTATTTCCTGTCGCTGCGTCTCTTCCCCAACACGACTGAGGCGCTGCTGCGCCTGCCATCGGCGCTGCTCGGCTTGCTGGGCGTGGCCCTGTTCATGGCTGTGGTGCTGCGCCTGTACCGCGACCCGGAGATGGCTTTGTGGGCGGGCGCGCTGCTGGCCGTCAACCCGTTCCACGTCTGGCTGTCGCGCACAGCGCGGCCCTATTCGCTGGTATTTGTGCTGTCCCTGCTCATCGCCTACACCTTCCTGCAACTGGCGCGCGGCAACCGCTCGCGGCTGGTGTGGGGGGTGTTCACCGCAGCCAGCGCCATCGCCTATGCCACGCATTTCACGGTAGTGGGCCTGTTGGGCGCGCAGGCGATGATCTTCGTCTTCGGCTGGCGGACGCACTCGCGCTGGTTCCGCCATTGGCTGGCCGCTCAAGCACTCGCTGCTATCCCGGCGCTCACCTGGACGTACCTGGTGCTGCGCGACCCGCCGACGGTGGCCTCCTACTGGATTCCGCGCCCGGAGTTACGCGACATCCCGCTCACGCTGTGGAACATGACGCTCGGCTACGATGGCGTGTTCAAGTGGGCGATGGTGCCGGGGCTGATGATCGTCACGCTGGGCCTCATCTTCGGGCTGGGCTACGCGCTGGGTGACCGCCAGCGCGACGAGCGCAGCTTCTTCTGGATGTGGCTGATCGTCGGGCCGCTGGCGTTTACCTTCCTGCTGTCAACGCTCATCGTCTCCATCTACGTGGATCGCTACTTCATGGTCATGCTGCCGGCGCTGCTGCTGCTCATGATCCAGGCGTGGGCGCGCTTCTCGCCGCGCCTGTGGCGCATTGCGCTGGGCGCGATCATCCTCACCTGCCTGTATTCCGTTCTGTTCTCGTTTGTGGACGGCAGCTATCACCGCGACGACTGGCGCGATGCGGCGGCTTACGTGGCCGAGCGCGTCGAGGACGACGACGCCATCGTGCTGGAGCGCGATAACACGTTCGAAGCCTTCACGCGCTATTACCAGCAGTCCGAGCCGTACCTGGCGGGCGAGGACGAGGTCGAAGACGCCGCCATCATCCTCCTGCCGGAGATAGCCGATAACAGCGCGCTAGAGCAAACCGCCGACCGGCTGTGGGTGGTCTATCGCAACCCGAACGAGGACGTGCACCGCCTGGGCCTGATGCCCGACTTCGACCCGTTCGACCCGCGCCTGTCCGCGATGGGCGAGTGGCTGAGCGCGTACCGCCCCCAGGTGCTGGAGATTCAGACCTTCAACGGCATGAAGGTGCTGTTGCTCGACCCGGACGGCGCGCCAGTTCCGGCGGGGAACTGAGCGCGCCCCCTCCCGCTCATTCCCAGGTGCGCAGCCCATAGCGGCTGAGGTAGATCGGCAGGCTCTTGTACATCGGGTTGGCTTCCTCGATGGCCTGGATCATCTGCCGCTTCTCGCTGGAGGTGGGGCCGCACAGCAGGGTGATCGAGCCGCCGTCGCCGCCCGCCCCGTTGACCTTCCAGCCAATCGCGCCGTTGGCCTTGGCGACCTCGATGATGCGGTGCGCGTCCTCACTGATCAGGGCGGGGTGTAGCTCGCCCTGCGCCTCCGTGTTGAAGCTCATCGAGCGGCCCAGCCCGATCCAATCGCCCGCGTAGACCGCGTCGCGGGCCATCTCCGCCGTCTTGCGCAGCTTGTCGAGCGCCTGGTGCTCCGGCCCGCCCGCTTCCAGCCGCTTGATCACCTGCTCGTGCACCGCCGATGACTGGTGCGCCTTGCCCACGAAGACCAGCACCAAGCGCCGTTCCAGCTCCCACCAGATTGAATTGGGCACCTGGATGCTGGAGACGGTGGCGTAGGGGTAGTTGAACATCTCGATGAAGCTCACCCCGCCATAGGCCGCGCAAAGCTGATCCTGGATGCCGCTCTGCAGGCCGAGCATTTCCGTCTCGACGCGGTGCGCGGCGTAGGCGACCTCGTGCGGCGTCATGGTACCCGGCGTCAGGCGATCCAGCGCGCCGATCAGGGCCACCGTGATCGAGGCCGAGGTGCCGGTTGAGCAGCCAGCGGGCACTTCGGAATAGACGGTGATGTGCAGGGCGATGTCGTCCGGCACGCGCATGTACTCAATCGCCGCTTCGAGCAGCGGGTGACGATCCCATTCGCTGTGGCCCGGCGCAATCGGGTACACATCGCCGTAATTCTCCGCGAAGAGGATGATGCGGTGCTGGCGCGCCCCGATCGGGTAGACCCTGATCTGCACCTCAACATAGGGGTAGACGCCGATGTTGAAGATTTCGCCATGCCCCGAAAACCACGTATCAGTCCAGCCGCCGTTATCGCAGATGCGAATCGGGGCGACGCTGTTGATCACGCGAAGGGGCTTTGCCTGAGTGTCGCTCACGGGGAAGAGTCCTCTCTATAGCTCGCCAACCTGACGTTGCACGCCCAAGTATACTGTGCGGCCCAGCGCCCCGCGACTCGCTGTGGGCGAGGGGGACATCACACTGTTCTGCCGTGCCCCGGTTTACCTCACCCCCGCTCGGCGCTGGCGCGCTTCGCCGCTCCCTCTCCGCTGTGGCTATGCGTTACCCACAAATGCCCCCCATCCCCCAGCCCCTTCCCCCGCGCTGCGCGGAGGGAAGGGGAGCAGGCCCGCCGCTTTTCTCCCTTCCCCCCTCGTGGGGGAAGGGCCGGGGATGGGGGGACAGGCACAGCCAAAGATGTGGGTAATGGATAGCCGCAGCGGAGAGGGGGAAAGGCCGAGCGCAGCGAGGCCAGGGGGTGAGGTAAACAACTGGCGATCAAGGTTGCATTATCTCTCCTCTGTGCCCTCTGCGTCTCAGCGGTAAGCTCTTTCGGCGCGGACTGCGGAAGTCTCTGCACGCGGGCCGTGCGCAAATGCCGCCGCCCGCTATAATTGGGCGCTCGTGACGATCGCGAGAGTGAACGAGGACAACCCTATGATCCGACGCCTGCCACCGCTCGCCGCTGCCCTGTCCCTTGTGCTGGGCTTGCTCGTCTCCGTGCCGGGGACAATCCACGCCCAGGAGTCCGACCAATGTGCGGCCATTTACCAGGCGGCGACTGTGAGCTTGATGGAACACTGCTTCGCGGCTCCCCTCGAAACCGCGTGCATCGCTGCCGGAGACGTGACCATTGAGATGCAGTCCGGGCAGACGGTGACGGGCGCGGGTAGCCGGGCGCGGCTTGGCGGTGTGGCGGCGCTGCGCGCCCTGCCCGGCGACAGTACGGCGTGGAGCCTGGCCAGCCTGACCGTGCCCGACCTAGTCAGCAGCCAGCAAGCGGCCACGCTGATCGTGCTCGGCCCGGCGGAGCTGGTCTTCGATGAGTCGCCGGACATGCAGCCGGGGGCAGCGTTCACCCTGCAAGCGTCGGCGGAGCCGTTCCCCTGCGACGGAGTCGCGCGGCCCGGCGTGCTGATCCAGTCGCCGCCCAACGCGCTCACTCTGCTGCGCGCCAACGGGTACGTCATGGCCGTGAACGGCTTGGCTCTGCTCAGCGTGGACGGCGACGCGCTGATCGTCAGCGCGCTGACGCGCGAGACCGTCTTGGCCCAGAGCGGGGCCGTGATCTTCGCCGGGCACAGCGTCACGGTGAGTGCGGGCGGTGTCACGCCCGCCGCTCCCTACGATCCGGCGCTGGTCGCTCACCTGCCCACCGAAGTGCTGCCCGTCATCGAAGTCGTGGCGCTGCCCGGCAGCGCCGAAGTGATCCAGCCAACGCCCCTGTTCAGCCGGCCCATGCCAGCCGCTACCACCAACGCCCAGGTGCGGGCGGGGCTGCCGGTCGGTGTGCTGGGGCGCAGCAGCGACGGGCAATGGCTGCACGTGCGCACCTACGACGGGCAGATCGGCTGGGTGCCGTTGGCCGCGCTCGACGTGCGCGTGCCGGGCGAGATGCCGGTTTACGACGAAGCACCGCCGTTCCCCGTCCGCCCGTTTGGGTCTATGCAGGGCACCGTCAAGACGGATGCCGAGCGCAACATCCTGCGCGCAGGGCCGGGGCAGGAGTACGAGATGGTGGCGACCGTTCCCTTCTGGACAGACCTGGCCCTCTACGGGCGGAGCGCGGACGGCCAGTGGCTCTACGTGGAGACGGGCGACGGTGTGCGCGCCTGGATCAGCACGCTGCTGATCAGCCCGTCTACGCCGTATTCGCTGGCCGAGCTACCCTACGCGCCCGGAGCGGGGGGATGAGGGCAAATGGTTGTTGGTTTTTGGTGATTGGCTCTTGGGGACTGGCGAGGTCCGCTTCGACGCGCCTGCGCCTCCCCAGCAATCACGGACCAGTTACCAGCAACCAATAGCCACGTCTTCCGCCGAGCGCGCTCAATTGTGACAAATGTCACAGCTAATGACGCCTTTGTTCCCTATTTGGCGCGCAGGCGGCAGAGTATGCTAGAAGTGTGTGACAGCAGGCTGGTGTGACGATCTCTGGGGATCGTTCTCATTAGCTGGGATGGTGTTTCTCTTCTGCCTCCTCAAACTTATTGTTCTTCAGGGAGCGCCGCGCCTGGCTGGGGAGTCTGGGTGCGGCATTTCCTTTTTGGGGAGCCGGGTAAACCACTTGTGACAGCTATCTGAATTCTATGCGCAGCTTGTCACAAGCCATCTGCCGGGTCTTGGAGTATGATGGAGACACCATTGCACAGAGAGAGTTGATCAGAACCTAACCCCTCTTGCGCAGAGTTGCGCCAATGTTTTCCTCCTTGTGCTTCAGCGCACGGCGTCCCAACGTCGTGCGCTGAGCTTTTGTCAGCGGCACCTCACCCGCACGAACCGTCAGAACCGCAGGCGGGCCAGCGCCCAGGCTGCGTGCTCGCGCACCAGGCCAGACTCGTCTTGCCGCGCCAGGTGATCCAGCGACGGGGCGAATTCCGCCAGGCCGCTGTTGCCCGCTGCGACGCAGGCATTGCGCACCAATCGCTCGCGCCCGATCCGCCAGATGGCCGAGTCGCGAAAGCGAGCGCGGAAGCCCTCCTCGTCCAGCGCCAGCAGGTCAGCCAACGGCGGCGCGGCCCGTTCGGGGGTGAGCGGCCAGAAGGCCCGCTCGCTCGTTGGCGCGGAGAACTTGCGTGTGAAGGGGCACGCTTCCTGGCAGATGTCGCAGCCGTAGACCCAGTTGCCCAGCAGCGGGCGCAGGTCTTCGGGAATGGCCCCTTTTAGCTCAATGGTCAGGTAGCTGATGCAGCGCCGCGCGTCGAGCACGTAGGGGCGCGGGAACGCTCCCGTTGGGCAGGCGGCCAGGCAGCGCGCGCACGTCCCACAGAGCGTCTCGCGGCCCGGCGCGTCGTAGGCGTCGAAGGGCAGGGTGGTCAGCACTTCGCCCAGGAACAGGTACGAGCCACGACGGGGATGGATCAACAGCGTGTTCTTGCCGGTGAAGCCCAGCCCGGCCCCCTGAGCGTGATCGCGCTCCAGAATCGCGCCCGTGTCCACGTAGACGCGGCTGGCGACCTCCTGCCCGGATTGGTCGCGCAGCCAGGCGGCAAGCGCCTCCAGGCGCGGCGTCATGATCGCGTGATAGTCCGCGCCCCAGGCGTAGGTGGAGATGCGCCCCCGCCGGGGATCGCCCAGCATGGATGGCGGGACGGCGTTCGTCGCGTAGGTGAGCGCGACGACCACCAGCGAGCGCGCGCCGGGCAGGATGGCGTTGAGGTCGCGGCGGCGGGCCAGGCGATCGGGCCGGGCCAGGTAGCCCATCGTCCCGTGCATCCCCGCCTCGATCCAGCGCAGGTAGGCGTCCAGGCGCGGCGACGGCGCGGCGGGGATGATCCCGGCCTCCGTGAAGCCGAGGGCGGTGGCCTGCTGGCGGGTCTGCGCGGCGGAGAAGGGCATGGTCATAGGCGGCGCGTAGGGCGCTGCTCTGCGCCCTGTCTGCTGATGGGTCTTCCACGCTCTTGCTGAGCGGGGTGCACGAACAACCTGTCGCCAGGGGAAGTTCGGGAATGCTCGCTGAACGCCTCCCCCCTCAATCCCCCCTTCAGCGAAGCTAGAGGGGGGACGATCCAGCAAGCCGCTCGCCCCTTCCCCTAGCTTTGCTGGGGGAAGGGGTCGGGGGATGGGGGCCTTCGACAACTGCCTGACAACTCATTCGTGGACCCCGTCGAGCGGAGGCCGTGTGACGATTCGCCGGGCGTGTGGTAAGCTCGGCGCTCGCCAGGCCAGTTTACCCGCTTTCGTCGCAGAAAGACAAGGGAGGGTCTCCTCGTGCGCCAGGTGCGGAGTCCCAGAACCGCCCCGCTTTCCTTCTCCTGGCGCGTTCGCCTATCCTGAGGCAGCCTACGCCTCACAGTCGCCGCTGGCCCTTCTCGCTCCCAGGAGACAGTCCCGCATGACCGCCCATACTCGCGCTGCCCTGCAAGCCCTGTTTGTCACGCTGCTGTGGTCTACGTCCTGGGTGCTGATCAAGATCGGCCTGGATGACATCCCCGCGCTGACCTTCGCCGGGCTGCGCTACGTCCTGGCCTTTCTGTGCCTGCTGCCGCTCGCCTGGCGATCCGGGCAACTGGCCGCGCTGCGCCGCCTGCCGCGCGCCGACTGGGGGCGGCTGGTCGTGCTCGGCCTGCTGTACTACACGGTGACGCAGGGCGCGCAATTCCTCGGCCTGGAGCGCCTGCCCGCCACGATGACCAGCCTGTTGTTCAGCTTCACGACGGTGGTTGTTGCCTTGCTGGGCGTGCCCCTGCTGGGCGAGCGCCCCACGCGCGGGCAGTGGGGCGGCATCGCCGTCTACCTGCTGGGCGCGCTCGTGTATTTCTACCCGGTGACGCTCCCGCGCGAGCAAGTGGTGGGCTTGCTGATCATGCTGGGCGGCGTGCTGGCGAACGCGCTCTCGGCGGTGCTGGGGCGCGATGTCAACCGCGCGGCGACGCTGCCCGCGCTGGCGGTGACAGTCGCCAGTATGGGCGTGGGGTCGGTCGTGCTGCTGGGCGCAGGGATCGCCACCCAGGGACTGCCCGCGCTCAGTGCGAGCGGCTGGCTGATCGTCGTCTGGCTGGCGCTGGTCAACACGGCCTTCGCCTTCACCCTGTGGAACCACACCCAGCGCACGCTGCCCGCCGTCGAGACGAGCATCATCAATAACACGATGCTGATCCAGATCGCGGTGCTGGCCTGGATATTCCTGGGCGAGGCGCTGAATGCCCGCGAGATCGGTGGGCTGGCGCTGGCGGCGACGGGCACGCTGCTGGTGCAGCTTCGCCGGCGGGTGTGAGTCACTGAACCGCAAAGACGCAGAGGACGCAGAGAAGAACATGAAGCAGTTTTTCGTCTCTTTTCTCTGCGCTCTCTGCGGTGATGCTCTTCTGTGCTTGGTCGCGCTAGGCCGGGGCGGGTGCCCAGAAGGTGCCCGCTTCCACCTGGGCGCGCATGTCGGCGGCCAGGGTGAAGTTGGGGTTGTAGGAGATGGCCTTGCTGAACTCGTCGAGCGCCGCGTTGCGCTGGCCCAGTCCGGCGTAGGCCATGCCGCGCCAGTAGTACAGCTCCTCGACGTACTCGGTGGTTGCCAGGGTGTTCTCCGCCAGGGCAATCACGTCGTTGAAGCGCCCGACGTTCCAATACGCCTCGAAGGGGCTGAAGACGTACCAGGTGATGCGGTAGGGCATCCCCAGCGCGAATGCCTGGTCGAAGGCGATCACTGCGTCGTGGAAGTCGCCCAGCCAGGCATAGGACATGCCCATCGTGAACCACGCCCAGGGATCGCCGGGGTTGGCCGCCGCTTCCTGGCGGGCGGTGCGCAGGGCGGTGTTGGTTGCGTTCTGGGGATAGCCGTAATCGCCGAGGGCGGCCCACAGGTCGGCCTCGCGGTCGAGCGTGAACAGGACGATGAACGCCCGGTTGAAGTGCCGCCACCAATAGTCGAAGTCGGCGTAGCTGTGCGCACGTCCCCAGCCATCGTCCGGCCCCAGGTAGCTGTCGAAGACCCAGATCGTCTGCGAGGGATCATCGTAGGCGACGACCGTCTCGTAGTGGCCCATCCAGCCCAGGTCTTCCACGTCAAAGCCGCTCTCGACGATGACCGGGAAGCCGCCCGCGATCAGCCGCTTGATCAAGTCCAGGTTGCCGCCGAAGCGCCAGATGGCGCGCACAGTGGGCAGCGTCGTCTGCACGTGGTTGACGTAATCGGTCATCTCCCAGGGCGAGACGTTCTTGTCCTCGACGTTGGGCTTCAGCCAGCGGCGAGCCACGTCCTGATCGAAGCCCCAGCCGAAATACGACAGGCCCATGCTCAGGTTAGCGCCGCTACAGTTGTTCCATGTCTGGTACTGGTGAGTCAGCCCATTGAGCCGCGCCGAGGGTGGGTTGCTCTGGGCGCGGGCTGGCGCGGGGACGGCGCTGAGCGCGAGCGTCGCCGCGAGGGTCACAGCCAGGGCCACATGGCACCACTGCCGGAGATGGGGAAGGATGATTGCTGCCTTGCTCATGGCGGCTGCCTCGGTGGGAAATGCGTTCGGTCTTCTATAACGTAGCGCAGAGTGCGGCGGTCTCGCAAGAGGCCGTTGGCGGAGCGTAGGACGGTCAGTGGAGCGGCGAGGAAAATCTCACCCCTGCCCGGCGCGTCATGACTGGGCAGGGGTGAGACTTGGCGGGCGTCTAGCCCCCCACGTTGATCTTCTGCGGCTCGATGCGGTACATCACGCGCGTTTCTTTGCCCTTGGCACCGGTAGCGAAGTCGTAGTAGTCTTCGATGCCCGTGTAGAGCTTGCACAGCGCGTTGATATGCTCTAGCGCGCCTTCCTCGGTGATCTCGACCACCTTGCCGCGCACCTCGATCCAGCGGTAAGGATTCTTCGGGTCTATGGCTACGATCGTCACACGAGGGTCGCGCTCCATGTTACGGTCTTTCTGGCGGCCTCGCGCGCTGTTGATGAGGACGTGGTCGCCATCGGCGCTGCACCAGACGGGCGTCGCCTGGGGCTGGCCGTCGGGCATGACCGTCACCAGCGTGACGAACACCGGCCTTTCGAGTAAGTCTCTGTAATCTGCGGGAATCTGGACTGCCATCGGTTTCTCCTTCTGAAAGACCCTCACCAAGCAATTTGGTGCTGTCGGCGATGCTCATGGTACTAGGTTATAACAGATAAGCACGCGAATTGTCAGGCGTGCGGCGGATTGTGTGCTTTTCAGCGCTTACTACCTGGAGCGAGGTGACGATGGCTCGCATCTGGTTTACTTCTGCCCCGCTGCCCGGTCACCTGGACTGGGGCGGGCTGCTCAAGACGGCCCAGGCGCTGCGCGCCGCCGGGCACGACGTGCTATGGGTCTCCGAGGCGCGTATCGGCGCGCTGGTCGAGCGGGCGGGGGTGCCCTTCGCCGCCATCGCGCAAAGTGGCTGGCTGTGGCCACCTCCGCCGTTGCCCTCTCCAGCCAGCTTCGTCAACGAGAACATGGTCACGCTGCGCTACCGCCGCGCGCTGGATACCTGGCTGAGCGAAGACCTGGTCGCGGAGGGGGCGGCGGCGCTGTATGACCTGGCTGGGCGCGCCGATCCGCCCGCCGTCATCGTCACCGATCCCTTCCTGTCAGCGGCGGCGCTGGCTGCGGAGATGATCGGCGCGCCGCTGGTGGTCGGCGGGTGGGCGTCCGGCCCGCCGGTGGACGAGGACGAGATGCTCTACGTCCAGCGCCAGTTGGGTGGCGAGGCGGCGGCGCGCATCGAGCGGCTGTGCGCGCAGCTCGGCGTGACGGGGGCCAACTTCAGCGACGGCCCCGCGCCCAGCGTGCAGAGTCCGCGCCTGCACATCAGCTACTTCAATGCCTATTGGCACCAGGGCGAGCCGGTGCTGCCGCAGACCGAGTTCGTTGGCGGGATGGTCACGCCGCCGCAGGGCGATCCCCCGGCGTGGCTGGCGGATATTCCCGCCGACCAGCCGCTGGGCATGGTCACGCTGGGCAGCACCTTCACCGGCGACCTGGGCTTCTTCGTCCAGGGCGCGCAGGCCATCGCCGGGGCGGGCATGATCCCGCTGGTGGTCATCGGGGCCAACCCGATCGTGCCGGAGAAGAAGGAGTGGCTCAAGGCGCGCCTGCCGGGGGGTACGCGCCTGCTCGACTGGGTGGACTACGATCATGTCTTGCCGCGCCTGTGCGTGATCGTGCATCACGGCGGGATGGGCACCACGCACGCGGCTATCGTCCACGCCATCCCCCAGATCATCGCGCCGCACGCCGCCGACCAGCGTGGGCAGGCGCGCCGCGCGCGCCAGGCGAAGGTGGGGCTGGAGCTGAGCGCGCGCGACATCCGACGCGGACAGCTAGAGCCTGCCGTGCGCGCGATCACGTCTACGGACTGGGTGCTGGACAGAGTCCGGCAGTTGGCGCAGGATTTCGCCGCGTTGGGCGGCCCGCCGCGCGCTGCGGAGCTGATCGCGGGGGTGGCGGCGGGGGAGTAGGCGTCTTAGCCCACCCTCCGCCCGACCAGCAGAAACTGCCGGATGCGGAAGCGCGCAGCCGCCGACGCGGGCGACTGCGGGCGCAGCCAGGCGGCAACCGGCTCCGGTGCCTGGACGAGCAGGGCGCGCAGCCGGGCGATGGTTGGCGCGTCGCAGCCCATCAATTCGGCCCAGGCGACGAGCATCTGCTCTTTGTCGAATTCCTCATAGTGCACCACGTCCAGCCCAGCGGCAGTGAAGAAGCCATGCCACTCGGCGCGATTGTAGGCCCACACGTGGCTGGGGTCGCGCAGCCGCTCGAAGGCGTTGACGTAGCGTGCCGTCTGCGGGTCGGGCGGGGCAAGCTGATCCACCACGCCGACCACGCCGCCGGGCCGCACGGCGCGCGCGCATTCGCGCACGAACCGGGCCACGTCCGGGAAGTGGTGCGGAGCGATGCGGCAGGTCACTGCGTCGAACGAGGCGGCGGGGAAGGAAAGCTGCTCGGCATCCAGCCGGACGAATGCTACGCTGCCGCTGTAGCCCATTTCGGCGGTGACATAAGCGCGGGCAGCATCCAGCATGGGCGCGGTCAGGTCAGCGGCGACGATGCGGGCACCGGCGCGGGCCAGGGCCAGGGCGGTGTGCCCGCCGCCGGTCGCCAGGTCGAGGATGCGCTGGCCGGGGCGGGGCGCGATCCACTCGATCAGCCGGTCGAGGCTGTAGCCCGCGCGGTGCCCCGGCGAGGCGACGTAGCCCGCCGCGTGCGCGCCGAACTGCTGCTGGGTCAGGGCCTTGGCGTCGTGAGTCATGGGGCGCTCCGTGTGGCTAGCAGTGAGAGGGCGATGACAGCGCCAATCGTAGCACAAAACGGGCGAGGCAGGTTCGTCTGTCTCCCAACAAAGAGCACGCCCCGGTTGCAGGCCGGGGCGTGACGGGTCATTCAGCTACGCAGCGCCGCTAACGGTCGCGGCTGACGATGCGCAGGATGTACAGGAACAGGTTGATGAAGTCCAGGTAGAGCTTCAGCGCGCCCATGATCGCCACCTGGCGCACGACGGCTGCTCCCGTGTTGATGCCCTGCGTCTCAAGTTGTGCCGCCTGGCGCTTGATCCACTGCGTGTCGTAGGCCGTCAGCCCGACGAAGATCAGCACACCCGCATAGCTGACCAGCCAGTAGAGCGCCTCGCTGGCCAGGAACAGGTTGACGACGGAGGCGACGATCAGCCCGATCAGGGCCATGAAGAGCATCCCGCCCAGGCGCGACAGGTCCATCTGCGTCGTGTAGCCGACGATGCTCATCGCGGCGAACATCGCACTCGTTGCGAAGAGCGCCAGGTAGATGTCGGTCAGCGCGGCCCAGTAGAAAACGGTGGACAGCGTCACGCCCATCAAGGCGGCGAAGAGCAGGAACAGGTTGGTCGCCCGGCCCGCTTCTATGCGCGTGATGCGCGCGCTGAGGTACCACACCAGCCCGATCTGGGCGAACGGGGCCACGATCAGCACAGGGAAGATCGCCTCCGTCAGCCCGCTGAGAGCGAAGACCAGGGCGACAACGGCGCTGGTCAGCAGGCCCAGCGTCATCCACAGGTAGACTTCCTTCATCACAGCGCGCATGTCTACGCGCACGCCCAGCGCGGTTGCCTGCGGCTGCGGGCGGTAAATATCCATGACTTGTCCTCCGTTGTGTCAACGCGCGTCACTTCGTTCACCTATCTATTATACAGGCAGAATGATTGATTTGGGGCGCGGGAACGTTAGACTGCTGTAAGATCGCCCCTGATGCGGCAGAGAGGACACCCGTTGCCATGTGACCGGATAATCTTAATGCCGGATAAGCACTTTATATGAACGAGGCCGAGAGTTTTTGTCCATTTGGGGTTCGTGATATACTGAGACTCAGACGGGTGGGGAACGCCATCCCCGGCTGAACGGCATTGGCAGGCCGGGGATCAAACGCGAGTCACTTTGAGGGCGAACGTTCATGGACGACCGGCAGAGCGAGTCCGCCGTGCATCCCTGCGCCGTAGTGTGGCTAGGGCCGGACGATCTGCTGCTGCGCGACTTCGTCCCCTATGCTGACGTGCTGCACGTGATGACGGCCCGCGCAGCGCTTCATGCCCTGGAGCGCGGCGCTGCGTGCTGCCTGGTCGTGGACGCGGCGCTGCTCGACGAGGACATTGGCGCGCTGCTGCGCGAAGTGCGTCACCGCTGGCCGCACATCGGTCTGATCGTCACCGGCGAGGACCTGGACGGAACGGCGCTGGGTGTGGTGCCCTTTCCTGAAGTAGACCGCTACCTGCCGCGCGATACGCCCCCGCAGGAACTGCTCACCGTCCTGACCTACCTTGCCGAGCGCGCCGTCTACCACACGACTGGCGGGGACTACCCCACCCTGCAACAGCGCGCGCGCCATCTCGAAGGGCTGCTGCAAGCGTCCTTCGCCATCTCCGGCACGCTCAACGTGCGCGCCATCGTCGGCGACCTGCGCGAGATCGGGCGGACGGCGGTGGACGCCGATGACGTGGCCGTGCTGATCGCCAGCGAGGACTACACCGATCTGTTCGACGGGTTGCAGCTTGGCGTCCCGACTGCTTACCTGGAGGTGTGCCGCGCGACTCTGGCTTCGCTCTCGCCAGAGGAGCGCATGGCCTACCTGTCGGACGAAGTGCTGCTGCGCGAGCGGATGCCCGACATGCTGCCTGCGGCCATCCGCGTGCGCGAGGCCGCCGCTGCCGAGGCGTGGTCGTACATGCGCGTGCCGATGGCGGTAGACCAGCATTTGATCGGCTTTGTCTCCTTCTTCGCCGACCGTCCGGGGCGCTTCAACGGGGCGCACTTGCAGCTTGGCCGCCTGTTCGCGGCCCAGGTTGCGGCGGCGGTGCGCAACATGCAGCTTTACCTGCGCCTGCACGGTGCTGAGCAGCGCCAGAAAGCCGTCAGCCAGGTGGCGAGCCTGATCGCCGACAACCTGTCCATTGACACCGTGCTGGCGCGCATCGTCGAAGAGGCGGTACGCCTCGTGGAAGGGCTGGCGGGCATGGTGCAGCTTGTCCAGCCCAATCGCAGCCTGGTAGTCAGCGCGGTGCACAACTTGCCCGATGACCTGGTCGGCCAGGCGGTTGGCTTTGGGGGCGAGCATTCCGGGCGCATTGCCTCCACCGGTCGCCCGCAGATTCTCACCGGGCCGTATGAGTGGGACGGCACGGGCGCGCTGCTGCACGACCTGCTGCCCAGCGATGCGGTATGGTTCGGCGTGCCGCTGCTTTACCGGGGTATGGTGCTGGGCGTTCTGCAGGTCATCCGCGAGCGGCGCGGGCTGGTGGATGTGCAGGACATCCAGGACGTGCTGATGATGCTCGCCCCCCAGGCGGCGACGGCCATCGCCAAAGCGCAGCTTCACGCCATTGTGCGCCAGGAGCAGCGGCACTTGCAGGCCGTGCTCAACCACACGCCCGCCCTGGTGCTGGTCTGCGATGCTGAGGGGCGTGCCCAGCTTGCCAACCGCGAGGCCAAGCGCGTGCTGGGCCGCTGGGGGCTGTCGTTCGAGAGCATCAAAGGCGAGCATGTGCTCGACATCGTGCAAAGCTTGCTGCCCGCCGGAGCGCCGCCACTGGAGAGCCTGATTGACACGCTCGACCGCACAGTGGAGGTCTCATTGGGGCGGGCGGGTGAGTACCTGCTGCAAATCGCCTCGATCAAGACGCCGGAGGGGGCTATTGAGGGGTACGTTGGCGTTGCCCAGGACGTGACTGAGCTGCGCCGCGTGGATCGCATGAAGGCCAACCTCACTCGCGTGCTCACCCACGACCTGGGCAACCTGCTCATGCTGGCCCACAACCCGATCCAGCTTCTCGACGAGCCGGACATCACGCCGGAGCAGCGCCTGATGCTCAAGCGGATGCTGATCAGCAGCCTGGAGCGCATGGAGGCCCTGGTCCGTGACGTGACCGATCTGGAGATGGCCTCCTCGCTGGGGTACGACACAATGTCCCCGTACAAGCTCGACGCGCTGGTCGAGCGGGCTGTGGTGCGCAGCGACGAAGAAGCGCGCCGCCGTCATATCTCCATGACTCTCACCCAGCCGGACTCGCCCATGCCCACGCTGATGGGCCACGCCGTGCTGATCATGCAGGCCATTGACAACCTGATCAGCAATGCGATCAAGTACACGCCGGACGGCGGGCAGATCGCGGTCAGCACGGGTGTAGAGGGCGAGCACGCCATCGTGCGCGTCAGCGACACCGGCTATGGCATCCCCGCCGACAGGCTGGACGCGATCTTCGAGCCGTTTGTGCGTGTCAAAGACCCGCGCACGGCGCACGTCAACGGCACCGGCCTGGGCCTGAGCCTGGTCAAGACCTTCGCCGAGGCGCATGGGGGCTACGTGAGCGTGCAGAGCGTACTCGACGTAGGCAGCGAGTTCACGATCCACCTGCCCGTGAGACCGGTGGAGGCACGTCCCCCGCAGCCCAAGCAGTTCGTCCAGTTGGATCTGTCGGCGCTGGTCGCCCACCGCCTGCCGCTGGCCGGGCGGTGAGCGCGGGCCAGACGACTTCGGAAGTCTCCGCAGACTTCCGAAGTCTGTTGTTGCGCGTTACTCCCCTCGCTTCGGTTGCCCGCTGCCGAACCCCTGAGGTAAGCTAACACGCGCCCCGGTCGCGCCGCGCAGTGCGGCGCAGCGTGCAAGGACGGTGTGAGCATGGCAGGATCGCAGGAGTCGCCCGGCGAGCGGTACGGCGCGGGCACCTACCAGATGCTATGGGACTGCAAGTTCTGCGGGACGGAGAAGCTGCTGGGTGTGACGCATCGCCACTGCCCGAACTGTGGTGCGGCCCAGGACCCGGAGCAGCGTTACTTCCCCGCCGAAGAAGACATGGTCGCGCTGGAGGATCATCCCTACGTCGGCGCGGACAAAATCTGCCCGGCCTGCCAGCAGCCCAACAACGCCGCCAGCACCTACTGCACAGAGTGCGGCGCTGACCTGGCGACAGGCATTGTCGCCCCGACGCAAGGCGTGCGCGCCATTGGCACGGGCCGCGCCGAGACCGATACGCGCCGCGATGTCGTCAAGGATAAGTTCGACGCGGAGATGGCACGGGTGGGCGTGACCAAATCGCCAGGACGCAAGCTTCTTGGGCTGGGCAAGGGGACGTGGCTGGCCATCGCTATCGTGGCGCTGCTGGCGATCTGCTGCGGCGTCATCATCTACGCCGTCACCTATCGCGCGGACGCCGAGGCGACGGTGAGCGCCGTAAGCTGGGAGCGCACCATCGCCATTGAGAGCTTCCAGGCAGTGCCCGGCTCCGCCTGGGAAGACGACGTGCCCGGCGACGCCTACGCGATCTCGTGCCAGCGCGAGCAGCGCGACACGCGCCGCGTGCCCGACGGGTCGCACGAGGAATGCAGCGACGTGGATCAGGGCGATGGCAGCTTCCGCCGCGAGTGCCGGACGGTGCAGGATTACCGCGACGAGCCGGTCTATGACCACCGGTGCAGGTTCACGGTCAACCGCTGGGCGCACGCCCGCGAGGTGACGGCCAGCGGCACAGGCGGCGATTCACCCGCCTGGCCCGCGTACACGCTCGCCCTGGGCACGGGTACGCTTGGCAGAGAGCGAGCCGGTGCGCAGCAGGAGCAGTATGCGGTCGTGATCCGGCTGGAGGATGGCGACACACACACCTGCCGCTTCGATAACGAGGCGGACTGGGCGCAATACCGGGCGGGGATGGCCGTCACGCTCAAACTGAATATCACCGGCGGCGCGGACTGCGCCACGCTCAAGCCCGCCGATTAGCGGGGTGTATTGCTGTACGTCCCGCCTCACCCCCTGAGTTCCCCTCTCAAGCCGAGTTAGAGAGGGGGATTTTGATCGCCGGAGGGAGCAGGAGGTCTTGTCTCCCGCCCCGTCAATCGCAGGCGGCGCGGAGCGTCATCCGCCACAGCAGGGCAACCGCGGCCTCGCGCAGCAGCAGGGTGAGGGCGACGGCAGCGGCAGCGGCTCCCAGCGATAGCTCGGCCAGATAAGTCGGGATTGGCCCCAACAGCGCTAGCGTGATGATCCGCTCCTGTAAAGTGGTCGCTGGAGCCGGCTGGACGGCCAGCAGCGCGGCTGCAAGCGCTACATCGCACAGCCAGGCCATGAATGCGGCGGCGTTGGCACCCGGCACAGCGGCGCGCACCGTGCGCGCTGACGCGCTGACGGCCAGTGCTGCCACTGCCATCACGGTGAACTGCTGGGCGCGGTCGAGCAGGTACAGCGCGCCGCCGGCGGCCATGAGCACAAGCCCCACGCCGCACACGGCATAGGCTGAGAGGGTAGTTAAGTCGGGGTGGTGTGTGTGCTCAACCACGCCCAGGCTGAGCAGCGCCGCCGCCAGCGAAGCGACCAGCAGCGATCCGCGTGCCAGAGCCAGCGCCAGGCGCATCTGCCACAGCGCGCCGCGCGCCTTGCTGAGCACGATGGCGGCGGTGCCGGGAGGCGTGGCGCGCAGCGTGTCCCACGTCGCGCGCTCGCGCTCGCGCACAATCGCCGGGCCGAGGGCCACGCCCAGCGGCAGCGCCCACGTCACCAGCGAGGCCAGCACCATCACCACCAACGATAGTCCGCCGGTGAGACAGCGCGTCGCCAGCGGTAGCGGCGCGCGCAGCACGACCAGGGCGGCTACCACTCCGAAGACGGCGAAGACTGGCGCTCCACCGCGCCCCACCATACGCAGCGCCGCCCGCCAGGGAGGGACGTGCATCGCTTCGCGCAGGAAGATCGGCGCAGCCGTGTCGCTGTCGCTGAAAGGCGTCAGTTGGGCGAATAATGTCCATGAGCGCATGGGCACCGCCTGGCAGGGCGCGGCAGGCCGGGGTCGGCGCGGCGCTGTGCCCTGGTGAGCCAGATTATACACTGGCGGCGCGGGGAGATGGGCGGAGAAGGGGCGCGGCGGGGTGAGGTCAATCCCCGCAGCGCGCCCACTCAAGATAGTCCGCCAGGAAGCGCCCGGTGTGGCTTTCCGTCACCTGGGCCACTTCTTCGGGCGTGCCCTCGGCGATCAGATAGCCGCCGTCTTCGCCGCCCTCCGGCCCCAGGTCAATGATGTGGTCGGCCACCTTGATGATGTCCGGGTTGTGCTCGATGATCACCACGGTGTTGCCCTTGTCCACCAGCGATTGCAGCACCTCGATCAGCTTGGCGACATCGGCGGTGTGCAGGCCGGTGGACGGCTCGTCCAGCACGTAGAGCGTCTGGCCGGTGGCCCGCTTGGATAGCTCGCGGCTCAGCTTGACACGCTGTGCTTCGCCGCCGGAGAGCGTCGGCGCGGGCTGGCCGATGCGGATGTAGCCCAGGCCGACCGCTGCCAGCGTCTCCAGCTTATTGCGGATGTTGGGGATGTTGGCAAAGTAGTCCAGCCCCTCGCTGACGGTCATGTCCAGCACGTCGGCGATGCTCTTGCCCTTGTACTTGACTTGCAGCGTCTCGCGGTTGTAGCGCGCGCCCTTGCACACTTCGCACGGCACGTAGATGTCCGGCAGGAATTGCATCTCGATCTTGAGCTGCCCTTCGCCCGCGCAGTTCTCGCAGCGCCCGCCCTTGACGTTGAACGAGAAGCGCCCGGCCTTGTAGCCGCGAATCTTACTCTCCGGCAGCTCGGCGAACAGCCCGCGAATGTGGTCGAAGAGCTTGGTGTAGGTGCCGGGGTTGCTGCGCGGCGTGCGGCCAATCGGCGACTGGTCAATGTGGATCACCTTGTCCACGTGCTCCAGCCCGTCAATGCCGTCGTGCAGGCCGGGGCGCTCCTTCGCGCCATAGACGGTCTGGGCCAGCTTCTTGTAGAGCACCTCGATCATCAGCGTGGACTTGCCCGACCCGCTGACGCCGGTGATCACGATCAGCTTGCTCAGCGGCACGGTCACGTCGAGGTTCTTCAGGTTGTTCTCACGCGCGCCGCGAATGGTGAGGAACTGCCCGTTGCCGGGCCGGCGCAGCAGAGGCAGGGGGATGCACTCGCGCCCGGACAGGTACTTGCCGGTGATGCTCGTCGGGTGGCGCATAATCTCTTCCGGCGTCCCCTCGGCGACGATCTCACCGCCGTGCTCGCCCGCGCCCGGCCCCAGGTCAATGATCCAGTCGGCGGCGAGCATCGTCTCGTGATCGTGCTCGACGACGAGCAAGGTATTGCCCAGGTCGCGCATCCCCTCCAGCGTCGCCAGCAGGCGGGCGTTGTCGCGCTGGTGCAGGCCGATGCTCGGCTCGTCCAGCACGTAGAGCACGCCGGTAAGCTGGCTGCCGATCTGCGTCGCCAGGCGGATGCGCTGCGCTTCGCCGCCGCTGAGCGTGCCCGCCGTGCGCCCCAGCGTCAGGTAATCCAGCCCCACGTTGACCATGAACTGCGCCCGCGCCTCGATCTCCTTGAGAATCTGGTGGGCGATGTGCAGATCGCGCGGCGAGAGCAGCGGGTGCCCGTTCACGTCCGGGCCGGTGCCGCGCAATGACTGCACCCAGCGCAGCAGGTCCTTCACCGGCAGCGCGGTCACCTCGTGGATCGGGCGACCGGCGACGGTCACGGCCAGGGCTTCGGGGCGCAGACGGTTGCCTTTGCACGTGTCGCACGGGCGCTCGCTCATGTACTCCTCGTACTTGGCGCGCATGTAGTCGGACGTAGTCTCGCGGTGACGGCGGGCGATGCTGTTCAGCACGCCCTCGAACTGCGTGGTGAACGAGAAGTGGCTGCCGTCGTCGCGGTGGTGCTCAACCAGAATGGATTTGTCGGAGCCGTACAGCAGAATCCCCTGCTGCTTGTCGCTTAGCTCGCGCCAGGGCACGCTGGCCGGAATGCCGAAGCTGCGGCAGGCTTCGAGCAGGATTGTGCGCGTCCAACTGTCGAAGCTGCTGGTCGCCCAGGGTGCGAGCGCCCCGTCGCGCACCGACAGATTCGGGTTGGGCACGATCAGGTCAGGGTCGAACTCGCGGCGCACGCCCAAGCCCTGGCAGGTGGGGCAGGCCCCATGCGGGCTGTTGAACGAGAAGGTGCGCGGCTCGATCTCCGGCAGGCTGACGTGGCCGTACACGCAGGCCAGGTGCTCGCTGAACAGGTGATCGGTCGGGTTGGCTGGGTCGGTCACGTCGTTGACGATGACCACGCCATCGCCCATTTCCATCGCCGTCTCGACGGAATCGGTCAGGCGGCTGCGCGCGGCGGCGGCTTCCTCCCCGTTGGGGTCGTCGTAGTGACGCACGACCAGCCGGTCCACGACGACCTCGATGGTGTGCGCCTTGTAGCGCTCCAGCGCGATCTCCTCGCTGACATCCAGCACCTCACCGTTGACGCGCACGCGGACGAAGCCGGCCTTGCGGATGTCCTCGATCACCTTCTCATGGCGGCCCTTGCGCGCCTTGATCACCGGGGCCAGGATTTGCACGCGGGTACCGTCCGCCCAGCCCTCAATCGCCTCGACGATCTGCTGGGCGGACTGGGCGACGACTTCCTGGCCGCAGACGGGGCAGTGGGGCACGCCGATGCGCGCGTAGAGCAGGCGCAGGTAGTCGTAGATTTCGGTGACAGTGCCCACCGTCGAGCGCGGGTTGTTGCTGACGCTCTTCTGGTCAATCGAGATGGATGGCGACAGCCCCTCGATCTGGTCAACGTCCGGCTTCTCCATCTGGCCGAGGAACTGCCGGGCGTATGCCGACAGCGACTCGACATAGCGGCGCTGGCCCTCGGCGAAGATGGTGTCGAAGGCCAGCGAGCTTTTGCCGGAGCCGCTCAGCCCGGTGATCACCACCAGCTTGTCGCGGGGGATCACCACGTCAATGTTCTTCAGGTTGTGCTCGCGCGCGCCGCGCACAACGATCTGGTTCTGGGCCATAGGGTGGATTGATCCTCAGCACTGTGCTTGCGGACAACGAACGCTAGCGAGAGATGATCGAGATGTCGAGCGCCAGAAAGAGGCGTTCAGAGGCAACATGATACGAACGGATGGTCGGAACGCCTGTTCTGTAGTGTAGCTCCCGGCGCGCCGGATGTCAACATCCTCGCCGCCCCGGAACGATACGCAGGCCATCGGGAGAGTCTAACAAATCGGCGGGCGGGGAGCAATGCCCAGTTGGATGCGGATGCGTGCAAAGGTTGTCAGCGACTCGCTGGACGCGAGGCATTGACCTCACCCCCAGCCTCGCCACGCTCGGCTCGCCTCCTCTCCGTTGCGGAGAGGGGGCA
>JAXGOK010000037.1:0-42211 GCA_040767545.1 Aggregatilineaceae bacterium
AGACAACTTCTCAAATGGTCTCTGAAGCAATGTAGGGCCGGATACCTCATCAGCGTCCCCTTTCGTTTATAATCTCGATCTGGCAGAACTCGTATGGATTGAGCCGAGAAAGTCAGGCACCATCATGTCAGCGTTCGCGGACACTCCTGGCTTACATGGCCTGAGCACCCAAGAAGCGCAACAGCGTTTGCAGCAGTACGGCCCGAACTCAACCCCCGAAGAACACCCTCATCGCTTATTGGCTTTTCTGCGTAAACTGTGGGGGCCCATTCCCTGGATGCTCGAAGTGACCATCGTCCTACAACTGGTCCTCGGCAAACACATCAATGTCATCATCACCGTTGCCCTCCTGCTCGTCAATGCCCTGCTCAGCTTTGTCCAGGAAAACCGGGCGCAAAATGCGTTAGCTTTGCTGCGCCAACGGTTGTCAATCCAGGCCCGCGTGATGCGCGATGGCCGCTGGCAGCTTCTGCCTGCCCAGGAATTAGTCCCCGGCGATCTGATTCACCTGCGCGTCGGCGACCTGATCCCCGCCGACCTGCGCCTGTTGGATGGGCAGCTTTCAGCCGACCAGTCCTCTCTGACAGGTGAGTCCATCCCTGTTGATCTGGACGCCAACAGCACGGCTTATGCGGGCAGCATGGTCAGACGAGGCGAGGGCACGGGCGAAGTCACGGCTACAGGCCGCCAAACCTACTACGGCAAGACCGCTGAATTAGTTCACACGGCCAAGACAGTGAGCCATCTTGAGACGATCATCCAGAGCGTTGTGCAGTACCTGGTGGCCATGAATGTGATCCTGGCGGCGGCGATCCTGGTGTATACCCTGCTTAAGGGCCTTCCCCTGGATGAGCTATTACCGTTCATCTTGATCCTGCTGGTGGCCTCAATTCCCATTGCCCTCCCTGCGACTTTCACGCTGGCTACTGCGTTGGGTTCGCTGGAATTATCCAGGCGCGGTGTGGTTGTCACCCGTCTGTCGGCTGTCGAAGAGGCGGCAGGGATGGACGTGTTGTGCAGCGACAAGACGGGGACTATCACTCAGAACCGACTAGCATTGGCGGAGTGCCGCGTCTACGCGCCTTACAGCGAGGCGGAACTGTTGCAGTGGGCCGCTTTGGCTTCTGACGATGCCACTCAGGACGCGCTTGATCTGGCCATCCTTAGTCGGGCGCGCAGCCGGGGCCTGCCGGTGGATTGGGCGCGGCGCGTGCGGTTTACGCCGTTTGACCCCTTGACCAAGCGTACCGAAGCCCTGGTACGCCAGGGTAATCAGAACCTCCACATCGTGAAGGGGTTTCCACCAACGGTTGTCTCGATGGTGCACAGCGGAGCGGAGATTGCCGGAGATGTGGAGGACCTGTCCGCGCAGGGCTACCGCATCTTAGCGGTCGCTGCGGGCCAGGAGGGTGCCCTGCATTTGGTGGGCTTGCTCGCCTTTCAAGACCCTCCGCGTGAAGATTCCAAAGCGGTGATTCAGCGTCTTCACGACTTGGGCGTGCGGGTGTTGATGATCACCGGGGATAGCCTCGCCACAGCCCAGGCAATTGCCCGGCAGGTTGGGATCGCGGGAGGTGCCTGCTCGCCTGATCTCCTGCGCCAGGGACACCACGACGATGCAGCCCCCTGTGAAGTTTTCGCCGGGGTTTTCCCGGAAGACAAGTTCAAGCTGGTGCAGACTCTTCAGGAAGCCGGGCACGTGGTCGGTATGACAGGGGACGGCGTGAACGACGCTCCGGCCCTCAAACAAGCCGAAGTGGGAGTAGCGGTCGCCGAGGCAACCGATGTCGCTAAAGCTGCTGCCAGCCTGGTTTTGACCAATCCGGGCTTGAGTGACATGGTGGCCGCCGTCGAGGTTGGACGGCGCATTTACCAGCGTATGCTGACCTATACGCTCAACAAAATCGTCAAGACGTTCCAGATCGGGCTATTTCTGTCGCTCGGCCTGCTGCTCACCGGCATTCTGGTCACCCGGCCACGCTTTGTGCTGCTGCTGCTCTTTTCGAACGACTTTGTGACGATGGCGCTGGCCACCGATCGGGTCACGTTTTCGCCCAAGCCGGATCGCTGGAATATCCGCTCCCTGGCGAGCAGCGCCTTAATCCTGGCTTCGGCCTGGCTCGCATTCTCCTTCGGAGTCTTGTTTGCCGGGCACAGCGTGCTCGATCTGGACCATGCCCGGCTGCAAACGATGATTTTCGTCATGCTGGTGTTTAGTGGTCAGGCGAATGTCTACCTGGTTCGCGAACGACGGCATTTTTGGAGTTCACTACCGAGCCGCTGGCTGATGTTCAGCACTGCCGTAGATGTCGTGGTGGTTAGCCTGTTGGCGACGCAGGGCGTGCTGATGTCTTCGATCAGTTCCCTTCTGGTAATCGGCCTGTTTTGGGCGGCTGTGTTCTACATGGTGGGGCTGGACTATGTAAAGGTCGCTGCCTTCAAGATATTCCACGTATTGCCGGCTGCGCACAGCCCATAACACCCATACTGCCCACAACGTCTTCACAAGTTTCGCATCATCCTCTTGCTGCCGGAAAATGACAGTGTGCTTGAAGACCCTGGGGAAAGGGGTCAATGGCGGCGTTGCGTGGCGGTGTGGCGTCAATGGATTGCAGGATTAGCACGTATGTTTTATACTGCTGCTATGAAATAGCCTGATTTCTCGCACCTGCCCGGCGGTACTGGGAAGGATACGACTCTTGACCGGTTACAGGCAACTCTCCCTTCCCCTCGGCTCAGGCTCACAGAGCACGCAGGCTGAGACACCCTACTCAGGTCGTGAGCTTGGGACTTTTAAGGATAGTCTCAGAGCGCCCATTCATCGTTGGTTCCGCTATCCGGCGGGATATTCCTTCAGATTCGTTGACGAGAGTCTCGACTTGTTTGGCATCACGCCGGGGGAATGGGTCTACGATCCATTCTCCGGGACAGGTACCACCCTGATATGCGCTAAGCAAAAAGGAATCAACAGCTACGGGGTGGAAGCTCACTCATTTGTGCACTGGGTTGCCGAGGTCAAGCTCTATTGGGATTACGACTACCGTCACTTAGGGAGAGCGATTGATGCTTTTCTTAAGGTAGCCCGAAAAGCCGTTGCCAGCGCCGCGAGCAGACCGACTATCGAAGGGGTCTTCCCTGAGCTAGTCTACAAATGCTATCACCCCTCTGACCTAGAGAAGCTGTATACATTACGCGAGTTGGTGACGAACGAGATCGAGGATGGCCGTTTCCGAGATTTCCTCAGGTTGGCTCTGACAGACACGCTGCGTGGTGCAGCGGCGGCTGGGACAGGCTGGCCCTACATCTCCCCGCGAAAGAATACTGGCAACCAGTCTCCCAAGAACGCTTTCGCTGTCTTCGAGAAAACAGTCTGGCAGATGTACCACGACCTCAGAGTGGTGTCTGGCAGCCTTCCTCCTTGTGAGACACGGAATGTTCTGGGCGATTCTCGGCGTAAGCAGGAGCTTGACGACGGGCAAGTGTCGTTGGCGCTGACCTCCCCCCCGTATCTCAACAATTATGACTATGCGGATCGGACCAGGCTGGAAACCTACTTCTGGGGTATCGCCAACAGTTGGGGCGAAATCACCGAGAAATTCCGCGATCGTTTGATGGTTGCTGCCACGACGCAGGTCGTCAGAAACCACCATACACCGGAGACTGCGCTAAGCCGAGAGATTCTGGAGGCTGCACCGGAAGTCTACCGGACAGTACAGGAAGCCGTGAACAGACTCGCGGAACTGCGACTCACTAAGGGGGGGAAGAAAGATTACGACCTGATGGTTGCCCTTTATTTCAGCCATATCTTTGCGGTGTTGAGAGAGGCCCATCGTGTTCTGAAGCCGGGCGGCCATTTCTGCCTGGTTCTGGGAGACTCTGCACCCTACGGTGTGCATATTGAGACCGATAACCTGATCGGCCAGCTTGGTCTAGGTCTTGGCTTCAGCAAATACAGTTACTATCAGTTGCGGACACGAGGGGGAAAATGGAAGGAGAACCCACAGCGACATTCCATCCCCCTGCGCGAGGGGATTGTGATCCTCAAGAAATGAGAGAATGAGCGTCTATGGCGAACAAGAGACCAAAGAAACGCAATATCAATACCAAGAGTCCAGCGAGTCTTTTTGGACAGATCATAGGTGACGCTTTCGAGCATGTGGTGATCAATTTCATCGAGGGGTATCTGGCAGAAAGCTACCCCGACTACGAGTTGCTGAAACCGCAAGAGGGAAAACACACCATCACTCTCGATATGGCCGGTGGGTTAAAGAGACAGATGGACAATGTGGTGATCCCCAAAGACTCGGACGATCCTGTGGCCCTGCTGGAGACCAAGTGGCTCAAGGATGGGCGGCATCATAATGACAAAGGAGCCTGGATTCTACAATTGCGCGAAGTCCGCAAGAAACATGCGACGATTCGCGGAGCGGCGGCGATTTTGAGTGGGTATTGGACTGAAGGCGTGGGCGTGATGCTGATGTCCGAGGGCGGCATCAAGATGGTTTTGGTGGCCACTGACGAGCAAGTTTACGGCACGCTGCAAGGCCCTTTAGACGAGTTGTTCGGGGCGGACACGTTCACGCTGGACGCGGTGACAATGCGCGAGAGCTACCCGCGCCCAAGAGACCTGCTCAAACTGGCGATTCTCTTGGAAGAAACTGGGACATTCGACGCTATTGCCGCCTCGTGGCTGGAGTTTGACCGGTTGCAGAGCAGCGATGGTGTTGTGCTGAAAGGGAGTGATCTAATTAAGGCGGCGGTGGACGAGTTGCTGGCCCCGTTGCCGGACAACCCGGCTATTTCCGGGCTTGAGATCGCGCTTCAGATTGACACTGGAAACATGATCTATGAAGAGTTTTCGGATGTAGAAGACGTGATGGAGTTCCTCACCAGGTACTGGTCTGACCCCCAAGAGATTCTTGACAGGATAACGCCCAAGAAGAAGCAACAATAGGAGACCGGGCAATCAGCTCATATTGCTGCTGCCTGTCCCACGCGGGGGCCAATCCCGCCATTGAAAAACCCCTGCGCCTATGCTACAATGCTTCCCGCCTCGGCGGCCCGCACCACCCAAGGGGCCGCCTTCTGTTGCACAAAGCGGGCGGCGCTCGGCGAGGCCGTCTCGATCTTGCGAACGTAGAAGGATGGCGTCAGATGACGGACTTGATCAAAGCGTTGCAGCCGGTCAAAAGCCAGCACCCGCGCGTCCAGCCGGGCGACTCGGTGCGCGTGCACCTGCTCATTGTTGAGGGCAACCGCGAGCGTATCCAGGTGTTTCACGGTACGGTGATTCGCATTGGCGGCGGCGCCAACCCGACCTTCACCGTGCGCCGTATTGCCAGTCACGGCATTGGCGTGGAGCGTACCTTCTTGTTGCACAGCCCGCGCATTGACAAGATCGAAGTCGTGCGCAACGCCAAAGTGCGCCGCGCCAAGCTGTATTACCTGCGCGCTCTCACCGGCAAAGCGACCCGCCTGAAGGAGCGTCGCTTCTGATCGCGCCAGGCACACGCTGCGGAGCCATCCAGCCTATCGCCGCGCTTCACGCTTGTGGAGCGCACGCATAGGCTTTTTCTGTTGATCCTCCCCGCCTGCCATCCCTTGTCTTGACTCCGCGCGCCGCTTATCCCCAGGATGAGCGGCGCGTGTTGATTCGCAGCCGCTCACTCGTCCTCGCCCAGCCCGACATCCCCGGCCAGCACGCGCCGCACGTCGCCGGAGTCCAGCCGGACGAGCAGCGCGCCCGCCTCGTCCACGTCCTCGGCCATGCCTTTGTAGGACGGGCTGGGGAACTGCCCCGGCATGGTGTAGACCGTCACGCGCTTGCCGAGCGTGCCCAGCCGTGCCCGCCAGGCGGCGACGATGGCCGGGTCTGCGGCGCGAGCGACCCAGTGATCGAGGCGCGGCAGCAGTGCGGCCAGCAGCGCGATCCGGTCTACCGGGCGGCCCAGCGCCGTTTCCAGGCTGATGGCGGCGGAGGCCAGGTCGCCCTTGCCGAAATCGGCGCGCACGTTGAGGCCGATTCCTACCACGACCGCCGCCAGCCGGTCGCCGAGCCAGGTCGCTTCGCAGAGGATGCCGCATAGCTTCTTGCCGCGCACCAGTCCGTCATTGGGCCACTTGAGGGCGAAGGCGTCACCCAGCAGCGGACTCAGCACGTCGGCGAGAGCGAGTCCGGCGGCCATCGTCACGCGCTGCATGTGTTCGGGGGCCAGGGCGGGGCGGTAAATGGCGCTGACCAGCAGGGCGCTCCCCGGCGGAGAGTACCAGCGGCGGCCCTGGCGTCCGCGCCCGGCGGTTTGCGACTCGGTGATGACGATGGCCCCTTCCGGGGCGGGCGGATCGGCCAGCGCCCAGTCGCGGGCGATGTCCTGCGTGCTGCCCACTTCGTCGAAGCAGTGGAAGGGGCGCTCGCCCAGGGCGGCGCGCAGGGCGTTGGGAGTCAGGCGGTCGGGCATGGCGTCCTCTCAGGAAATGGTGACTTTCCCTCAGTATACTCGCAAAAGCGCCCGCCTCGCTGTAACCTGCGCGTAACTTGGGCGGGGTATGGTGAGGCTGGCTGGGGGTATCTGGTTGTGCGGGCGGCGTCCGCGCCGTACAATGCGGTCAGCGACTTGAGGCGACCTTGCCCGGCTGTGGAGATGACCGCTGATGACCGATCCGTTTCTGTGGACGCCCTGGCGAATGCCCTACCTGCGTGGCGAAGACCGCGCACAGTACGACGGCTGTGTGTTTTGCATCAAGGGGGCGGGGGGCCAGTCCGAGGCCGACGCGCGCGAGTACGTGGTCGCGCGCTCGATGCACGTGTACGTGGCGCTGAACATGTATCCGTACAACAACGGGCACCTGTTGATCATCCCCTATGCGCACGTGCCGTCGCTGGAGAATCTGCCGGCGGAGGTGCTGGCCGACCTGATGCTGACCACGAACAAGGCGCTGGCCGCGCTGCGTGCTGCCTACAATCCGCACGCCTTCAACATCGGGGCCAACATCGGGGCGAGCGCCGGGGCGGGCATCCCCGACCATTTCCATGTGCATATCGTGCCGCGCTGGGAGGCCGACACGAATTATCTGACCGTCATCAGCGGGACGCGCGTCATTCCGGAGCTGCTCAGCGATACCTACGCCAGGCTGCGCGCTGCTTGGCCGACGGACTGAGCGGGCCGCCAATCACCGGCTTATTTCCTGCTGATCAATGCTCAATTCTTGATGGCGATCTGAATGCGAAAGGATAGGAGTTTATGCCAGCGAACGACAAATCTCCCCGCGATGCCGTTATCCTCGGCGGGGCGCGGCTGCCCCAGGGCAAGCTGCTGGGTGCGCTGACGCCCTTCACCGCCGTGCAGCTTGGCCAGATGGCTGCGCGCGCAGCGCTTGAGCGCAGCGGCATAGACCCGGCGGCCATTGACGAGGTGATCCTCGGCCAGGTCATCCCGGCGGGAGCCGGGCAGGCCGTCCCGCGCCAGGTGTCCATCGGCGTGGGCATTCCTCCTCACGTCGGTGGCCTGCTGATCAACAAGATTTGCGGCAGCAGCCTGAAGGCGACCATGCTGGCAGCGGGGCTGATCCGCGCTGGCGACGGCGACCTGTACCTGACCGGCGGCATCGAGAGCATGACCAACGCGCCGTTCATGGACCTCAAGGCGCGTGTCGGGCACAAATACGGCCATTTCGAGATGGTGGACGCCATCATGTGGGACGGGCTGTGGGATCACATCGCCGGCTGGATCATGGGCGAGGCGGCGGAATTCATCGCCCAGGAGTTCGAGATCACCCGCCAGGAGATGGACGAGTTCGCCGTGCGCAGCCACCAACTGGCCCACGAGGCGACCGGAGCCGGTCGCTTCGCCGAGGAGATCGTGCCGGTCGAAATTCCGGGGCGCAGGGGCCAGGTGACGATCTTCGACCGCGACGAGTCGATCCGCCCGGACACGACGCTCGACACGCTGGCCAAGCTGCGCCCGGCTTTCCGTGACGATGGCATTGTCACGGCGGGCAACTCCCCCGGCCTCAACGACGGGGCGGCGGCGCTGGTCGTTGCCAGCCGCGAGTATGCCGAAGCGCACGGGCACCAGCCGCTGGCGCGCATTGCCGGGTACGGGCAGGCGGCGCTGGAACCCAAGTGGCTGTTCGCCGCGCCGATCAAGGCCATGCCGCGCGCGCTGGCGCGGGCGGGCTGGACGATGGCCGATGTGGATTTGGTCGAGCTAAACGAGGCGTTCGCCGCGCAGGTGTTGGCCGACCTGAAAGGGCTTGAACGGGACGGGCACCCGGTTCCGCTGGAGAAGCTGAACGTCAACGGCGGGGCGATTGCCATCGGCCACCCCATCGGGGCGTCGGGGGCGCGCGTGCTGGTCACGCTGCTGTATGCGTTGAAGCAGCGCGGGCTGAAGCGTGGGCTGGCCGGGCTGTGTCTGGGCGGCGGCGAGGCGGTGGCGATGGCGGTGGAGCTGGAGTAGACGAGTCAGCGCCGAGTGGGTGTGCTTGAGACATCCGAGGTTTGCAGTGCTTTACCTCACCCCGGCCTCGCTTCGCTCGGCCAGCCCCCTCTCCGATGCGGCTATGCGTTACCCACAAATGCCCCCCATCCCCCAGCCCCTTCCCCCGCGCTGCGCGGAGGGAAGGGAGCAGGCCCGCCGCTTTTCTCCCTTCCCCCCCGAGGGGGAAGGGCCGGGGATGGGGGGCTATCCCCGTGTGACGAGTCTCAACCGACAAGGATACACTGCCCCGCTCGCTGCCCTCCGCTTGTGCGCTGTGCGCGCTGATGGTAAACTGCGGGCAGACTGTCACTGTGGGACCAGGCCCAGGGAGGGATGGTGTATGCCGATCAAGAGCCGTCGCGCGTGGTGGGTGGCGCTGGCGCTGCTGCTGCCGCTGGCCCTGACGGGCTGCTACCACTCATTGGGTGGCAGCCTGGAGCCGACGCAGGTGGGCGGGATGGGCTTCGAGCAACAGACGGCCAGCACACCGCTGCCCCAGCCGACTTTCACTCCCCTGGAAGGCGCTCCCACTGAGGAACAGCTAGAACCTTCCGGGCCGCCCACGCTTACCCCGTTCCCTACGCTTGGCCCGTCCACCGACACGCCCGCGCCAACTGATACGGTCATCGTCCAGCCGACGGATGTGCTGGGCGGCCCCCTGGATGGGCAGGGCGGGGCGGTTGTGCCATCGGAGACGGCGGTGATGGCTGTAGCGGTGATCGTCACGGCGACGCCGCTCCCGCCGACGAGCACGCCCAGCCCGACCTCCACGCCCTCGCCGCTGCCCACTGCGACGCGCGTGCTGGCCACCAACACGCCGCTGCCGCCGACGGTTGGGCCGACGCTGACCTTCACGCCGGTGCCGTTCAGCATCTTCGCGGCGACGGCTACCTATACGCCCTACTTCCCCTCGCCCACGCCGTTCGAGCCGGTGCCGCTGGTCGAGCGCCCGGCAGTTGTGGCGGAGACGAGCGCGGCTGCCGCGCCGGTCGTCCTGCCCACGCAGGCACCGGCGGTTGCGGTGGCGCAGGTGCCCACCGAGACACCCGCCGAAGCCCAACCGCTGGGTGAGGTCGCTTACCAGGCGACGCTGACCGGCGGGCAGATGACCGCGACGCAGATCGTCTACGAGGCGACGGCGACCGCTGCCGCGACGATGGGTGTCGCGCCGCCGGAGGCCGTGCCTGGCGCAGGCGTGATCTACGTGACGGCGACACCGCCCATTGCCGGCCAGCAGGTGATCTACGTGACAGCCACGCCAGCGCTGGCGGGCGGTGTGTGCGGCGAGCACTTCGTCCTGCCGGGCGAGACGCTCTCCCGGCTGGCGCGGCAGTACGGGGTGACAGTTGCCCAGTTCGCCCAGGCGAACAATATCGTCAACGCGGACATGATCAAGGCGGGTGACACACTGCTTGTGCCGTGCGTGGTGCCAGTCACGCCCACCCCAGTCGGCACGGCGTTCGTCCCGGACGGGCAGGGCGGTCGCCAGGGCGTCTACATCGTCCAGCCGGGCGATAACATCTACCGCATCTCGCTCCAGTTCGGCGTGACCATGGCCGAGCTGATGGCGGTCAATGGCATCTCGCCGGCGCAGATGAACTTCGTGGCGGTCGGGCAGGAGCTGGTCATCCCGGCATCTGCCACGCTGCCCACGCCGACGGTAGTGCCAGGGGCAGGCGCGCCGGTCTACATTGTCATCACGGCGACGCCCACGCCGCTTGGCTTCGCGGGCTAGCAAGAGCGTTCTGTCAGAAAGACCACCGCAGAGGCGCAGAGAGCGCAGAGGAAAGAGTAGTAAGGACTCTTTAGAGTCTTCTCTGTGTCCTCTGCGTCTCTGCGGTTCAAAGAACTTCGCTTCGACCCCTGGGATGTGCCTGGCTGGTGCGATCCATTAGGAGAGGCGGGGGAGCGACTCGCAGCGCCGGGCCGCTCCCCTTTTGCGTGCAAGGGACTGGTGAGGATGAGCGATCTGTATGAGACCACGCTGGCGTCGGAGCCGGCGTACCTGGGCCGCCTGGTCAAGCTCTATGTCGAGACGGTGGCGCTGCCAGACGGCACGCAGGCAGTGCGCGAGATCGTGCGGCACCCTGGCGCGGTGGCGATGGTTCCGCTGCTGCCGGACGGCGACGTGGTGCTCGTGCGCCAGTACCGTCACGCGGCGGGCGACCTGCTGCTGGAGATTCCGGCGGGGACGCTGGAGCCGGGCGAAGACCCGGAGCAGGCCGCTGCGCGTGAATTGCAGGAGGAGATCGGGTACTCGCCGGGCAAGCTGGAGCGGCTGGCCAGCGAATACACTGCGCCGGGCTACACGACCGAGCTAATCCACATCTATCTGGCGACTGAGCTGGTCGAATCGCGGCTGGACGGCGACGCGGACGAGTTCCTGGAGGTGGTGCGGCTGCCGCTGGCCGAGGCATTGCGCCGGGCCGAGCGCGGCGACCTGTGCGACGGCAAGACGCTGATCGGGCTGCTGCTGGCGGCGCGCCGCTTGGGGCTGTGAGTGAGAGCGGGGGCAGTTCATTCCGGGACAGAGCACCGGCAATCTATCTGACGGATATTGTTGATAAGATAGAGTCAGTAGTAGAATGATATTCAAGCAAGACGTAATAAATGAACTGGCTCAAGAGGAGCCATTCTCCCAATGAACGGCGTGGATCGCTGGCCTTAACGCTCACCAGCCTACTGGTATTTCCCGATCATATTTGGCCCATTGAACACACAGTGGGAGGCCTCAATGACCTCAGAAGGTAGAAAATCCGTTTTCATTTCACATAGCAGCCATGATGAGAATGTCGCTCTGAAGTTGTATGAAAAGATACTCGATCACTTCGGTGAAGATGAGGTCTGGGTAGATTTCTTTGACCTCGACGGTGCGGTTGAACTTGTAGCTACCATCTCTGACGCTATCCAAAAAGCTGGTTGGTTCATTCTTCTCGCAAGTAAGGCCTCAATGGCCAGTCGTTGGGTTACCTATGAGGCCCGACTCGCTACGTTCCTAGCCATAGAGCGCGAAGATTTTCAGATTTTGACAATAAAACTAGACAATTGTACGTTTCCAAGACAACTTGATGTTGAGTTGAGACGTCGGAAATACTTGGATGCAACAACTAACCAGGATCAGACATTCGAACAAGTGATTGAATTGCTCAGAAAAGACGAAAGGCTCTCTCCAAGAGCGGGGAGGGTGTTTGTTGACAGAGGGAACGAGTTTGATCGTATTGAGTTAGCTATTAACCGTGACAAGATAATCCATTTGATAGGTATGCAAGGGATAGGGAAAAGTTCTTTTGTCAGGGAGGTGGCTCGCCGTTATGGGCGTCGGTTGATCCAAGTTGATCTTCGCATTGGACATGATCTCGAGCTATTGTGCCGACAGATTCTTGGTCAGCTAGGTCAACCACAACCGGAGAGAAATCTGGCCACGGGCGAACTCCTGCAGAAAACTATAGAGGGCCTCAGGATGCAGGTTTCTCAAAACCTCATGCTTTTCCTGAATAACGCGGAGAACTGCATGACAGATGAAGGAGCCTTTCGTCCTTTCCTTCGAGATTTTTTGAATGAATGTATGTCCATCGAAATGGGTTTCCCTATCTTTGTCGCTAGCATTCGTAGAAGTGAATTGCGGGTTGAAGAAGTATCGTTTTCGACACCATTTCATCTGCAGGGGCTGACCAACGAGTTCATGATACGTGCCATTCAGCAATGGCATTCTCTTATGCAAGTGGGGACTCCTCCCCCGGCCAATGCCGACTTGAGCGAACTGGTAGAGAAACTAGCAGGTTATCCTCTTGCCGCAAAACTGGTTGCCGGTTACCTGACTTTCGGTGAAAGTCCTAAGTCGCTAGCTAGACGCCACTTTTTTTCGAGATTTCAACTGCAGATCGCTGAGTTCATGGTCAAAACGGTCGTTCGCCTCCTTGCCCCGTTGGACAAGCAGATATTGTCTGCGTTGGCGATTTACGGTACAGGAATGACAACTGAGCAGTTATGTCAAACAAAGACAATCAACCATTATGAACTCGAGGAAATTCATAATTCTCTAGCAAAGTTAACGAGCCTAATGTTATTGGTACAAGATGCCGAAATAATGAAGTTACACCCCTATATCGCAGCATACTTTGTGGATACCGCTCGCCAGGAAGGTGCTTATTCACAGATTGCTGAGCAATTGGCCGAAATTGCTTGGAAAGAAACGCGCGAGGTCAGCAAAATCTTGAGCAGAATCCCTCAATCTCAGAAAACCGCCGATAATCTAGACTTCATCCGTCTAGAGAGAAGGTTGCTCCTGATAGCAGAACCTGCCCATCGGCTTCTCTTGGCTACTGGTCAGTCGGAAAAAGCAGAGCAACTGCCCTGGGCCTTGAGGGGACATCTGCGCGAGATGGTCTTCATAATGTATCAGGAAATAAAGGACTATAAATCCTGTATCGATTTTGCTCGCCAATGGCTTAGGCTTGATCCAAACGATACGGAAGTGAAATTGTACATGGCTCGTGCCTATCGTAGGCAGAAGGATTATGATAACGCCAATCGAATTCTGAGCGAACTAGAAAGGGTGAGCGATCTCCGACTGGTAGCTAAGGTCGCTCGCGAACGAGGACTCATATGCTACAATCAAGGCGATCTGGAGGGAGCGATCCATGCTTTCCGTATCGGCTCCCGGTTCACCCGCTCTGATGGGGCCTTGCTCTATCCCCAAGTCTCTATTAATCTTGCCCAGGCACTAATTGCCGATTCTAGCCACAGATGGGACGGGGATCCTCAAAGAGCCAAGAACTTCTCAGAAGCGGCAATGCTGCTGGAAAAGGCACGGGAGTATGTGCCGCGTTTTGATAGTGAGCATTCGGATCGATATGTCTATGCTCGTCTCCAGGCAGGCGAGATATCTGCAGAGGAAGCCATAGCAGAATTGAGGGATTTGCTTGAATTCCAGCCTGACAACTCGCGTGTACACTTCCGTTTGGCAGAGATTCTCAAGGACAATCTCAATAGATTATCTGAGGCCCTAGAGCACGCCGAGAAAGCACGGCAACTAGGGAGTAGACCTGCGCTTCTGTTAATTGCTCACATACGAATCGACAGAGAGGAATATGAGCAAGCTCTGGACGTTTTGAAGGGGTATATGCCTGAGACTGAGCAAGAGAGTGCTGTAAAAGACGTCTTGACAGCTAGAGCGCTGGTGAAAGCTCCTGAGCAAGGCAGGAAGCTTCTAGAACGGCATAGATCTGTTAATGACTCCTTCTTGGCACACGCCAGGGCCCAGATTGAATTCAATGCGGCACAGAAGGCACTATTGGAACAGCGATATGGAGAGGCTAGACAGTGGCTATACACTGCCAAAACTCTGGCTGAGGCAGGAAGACAGCAATACCACAATCAGAGACCGTTTGAGCTGCTCCTGGCTCAAATAGCGGACCTAGAACGCCGATTGGGGAATCTGTAATCATGTCTCTCCCCTCACTTCGGGTTGAGACTTCCCAAGTCCCTCCGGCGATGGTATAATGGGCCGCGTTGTAGACCTGTATCGTTTCCGACCGGCGGGCCAACGTCCGGTTCGCCCGGTGACAGTAGTTACAAGGACGCCAGCCATGTCAATCACCAAGCAAGCCAAAGAAGAACTCATCCAGAGCTATGGCCGGCACGAAACCGACACCGGCTCGCCCGAAGTGCAAATCGCCATTCTGACGACGCGCATCGGGCAGCTCACCGAGCACCTGAAGGTGCACAAACACGACGAGCACAGCCGCCGGGGGCTGCTCAAGCTGGTGGGCCTGCGTCGCCGCCACTTGAAGTACCTCAGCCGCAAGAACCCCGACTCCTACCGCGAGCTTATCCAGCGGCTGGGTCTGCGCCGCTAGGCAGCGAGAGTGTTTGGAGCGTGGATCAACCGGTCCGCGCTCTGACTGCACAGGAGAGCATGGATAGTATCAGTGTTCCGCCGGCCAGCGGTTCTGCGCAAGCAGGGTCGATCCTGGCCGTTAGCCGACAACCTGTCTGATCGTTGAGTCAGCCCGGAGCGGCAGGAATTGGAACATGCGGTCAAGCAGCGTCTCTGTGGTGTGCTGCGCGCTTGACACCAGGTTCCAGTCCCTGACCTCCGGGCGCATTAGTATCGGAGGATTTCCGTAATGTCCAACACACAAGTAATGCCGGCCAACCAACGCTTCACAGCCATGGTCGGCGACAAGGAGTTCGTCCTGGAGACGGGCAAGCTGGCCGAGCAGGCCGGCGGCGCAGTCACCATCCGCCTGGGCGACACCGTCGTCTTCGCCACAGCGACCATGAGCGCCACCCCCCGCGAAGGCATTGACTTCTTCCCGCTCAGCGTAGACTACGAGGAGAAGCTCTACGCTGCGGGCCGCATCCCCGGCAGCTTCATGCGCCGCGAGGGGCGTCCGTCGGAGGCGAGCATCCTCATTGCCCGCGTCACCGACCGCCCGCTGCGCCCGCTCTTCCCCAAAGACCTGCGCAACGAGGTGCAGGTCATCGTCACACCGCTCAGCCATGACCAGGAAAATCACGCGGACATGCTGTCGATCATCGCTGCCAGCGCCGCGCTTCACATCTCCGATGTGCCCTGGGGCGGCCCGATCGGGGCGGTGCGCGTCGGCCTGGTTGACGGTGAGCTTGTGCTCAACCCGACCATCCCGGAGATGGAGAACAGCCAGCTTGACCTGCGCATGGCTGGCACCAGCGAAGCGATCATCATGGTCGAGGCCGGGGCCAACGAGGTAGACGAAGAGACGATGATCCGCGCGCTGAGCTTCGGCCACGAAGCCATGCAGGGCTTGATCGCCGTCCAGGACCAGATGCGCGAGCAGATGGGCAAGCCTAAGCGCGAGTACATCCCGTCTGTCGTGGACGAGGCGCTGGCTGCCGAGGTCGAGGGCAAGATCGCCGGTGACATCAGCCGCATCCTGACCGGCACTACCGCGCGGCCTGAGCGCGACGCGGCCATTGACGGGCTGCGCGAGCGCCTGCTGGCCGAGTACGAGGCCGCTGGCCCCGCCAGCGACGAAGAGCCGGTTCCGGTGAAGGGTGTCAGCGAGGCGCTCGACGCCACGCTGAGGAAGGAAGTGCGCCGGCGTATCATCGAGGACGGTGTCCGGCCCGATGGGCGCGACTACACCACGATCCGCCCGCTGGCCGCTGAAGTGGATTTGATCCCGCGTGTGCACGGCTCTGGCCTGTTCAAGCGCGGCCAGACGCAGGTGCTCAGCATCTGCACACTGGGCACCCCGCGTGACAGCCAGCCGCTCGACGGGCTGTACCCGGAAGACACCAAGCGTTACATGCACCACTACAACTTCCCGCCCTACAGCACCGGCGAGACGTGGTTCTTGCGCGGCCCCAAGCGCCGCGAGATCGGTCACGGCGCGCTGGCAGAGACGGCGCTGCGGGAGATGATCCCGCCCGAAGACCAGTTCCCCTACACGATCCGCGTGGTCAGCGAAGTCATGTCGTCCAACGGCAGCACGAGCATGGCCAGCGTGTGCGGTAGCACCCTGGCGCTGATGGCGGCAGGCGTCCCGCTGATCCGCCCGGTGGCGGGCATCGCCATGGGCCTGATCAAGGAAGGCGACCGCTACGCCGTGCTGACGGACATCCAGGGCATGGAAGATCACCTGGGTGACATGGACTTCAAGGTGGCCGGGACGGAAAAGGGCATCACCGCCCTGCAGATGGACATCAAAATCACGGGCATCAGCGATACCATCATGCGCCAGGCGCTGACCCAGGCGCGCGAGGCCCGTATGCAGATTCTCGGCGTGATGCTGGACGTTATCCCCGCGCCGCGCACGGAGCTAAGCGCCTACGCGCCGCGCATCCTGACGGTCAAGGTCAACGTCGAGAAGATCGGCATGATCATCGGCCCAGGTGGGAAGACCGTGCGCGCCATCCAGGAAAAGACCGATGCCAAGATTGACATCGCTGAGGATGGCACCGTCTTCATCGCCAGCCCGGACGGTCCGAGCGCCGAGCGCGCCCGCGACATGATCCTGGCCCTGGTCGAAGAGCCGGAGCTAGGCCGCATCTACACCGGGCGCGTGACGCGCGTTGAAGCCTACGGCGCGTTCGTCGAGGTGCTGCCCGGCCAGGACGGCCTGGTGCCGGTCAGCCAGATCGCCGATCACTTCGTGCAGCGTATCGAAGACGAGGTAGCAGTCGGCGACGAGATCATGGTCATGATCACCGACGTGGACAGTGACGGCAAGATTCGCCTCAGCCGTCAGGCGGTGCTCGAAGGCTGGACGCTGGAAGAGGCACGCGCGGCGGATGTCAAGATCAGCGGCGGGCGCAGCGGTGGCCGGGGCGGTCGCGGCGGCGGTGATCGCGGTGGGCGTGGCGGCGGTGATCGCGGCGGGCGTGGCGGCGACCGGGGTGGTCGCGGCGGCGGTGATCGCGGTGGACGTGGTGGCGACCGGGGCGGCTATCGCGGCAGTCGCGGTGGTGGTGACCGGGGCGGGCGCGACTGAGCGTCGCCTGGTCTTTGCTGACAGAAACAGCGGGGCGTGCCATGAGCACGCCCTGTTCTTTTCTGCGCTAGGAGCCAGACCGGACGCTAAGGCCGCCGGTCGAGGCTCAGGCGGCTGATGAAGTCGTTGATCGAGATGGTCGGCAGGCTGAGCGGCTTGAGGTACCCGCGCGCGATCAGCTCCATGCTGACGCGGGCGACCGTCTCGTTGTCCGGCGCTTCGATGACGTGCACGAAGTCGAACTGGCCGAGCGTCGCGTACTGGTCGAGCACCTTGACGCCCAGCTTCTCGATGTCCATCCCGAGGCGGCGCAGGCATGACGGCTCCTCGATGATGCGTGATACGCCGTGCTCGGTCAGGGTGCTGAGCAGGATGTAGACGGGCATAGGACACAGGCTCCTGGGGTGGCCGGGGGTTCGTGTTCACGGGGCCAAGTGTACCGCACTTCGCCCGCGCTGTTTAGCGGACTGTGCAACGGCGATAATGAGGAGTCTGGCGCAGAACCCCATGACATGGGCCTTGAGTCTTGAATCGGGAGATGTGGGGCTGTCGTGAGTTCCAGATCCAGAGTCTTGGCCCCAGGACTCACCACTCGCAGCCAGTGTCTTTCTCGAACGCCTTCTGGAGCGGGTTCCTTGTGCCGGAGCGAGTTGTCAATAGATTCTTGTTGCCACCAGTGCCGTCAGCGCCCACAGCCCGCCGACCGCTACCGCCATAAGCCACACGTTGCGGCTTAGCGCTATCAGTGCTCCTACCCACGAATGGAACAGTGTGTACGGTGCAAGCATTGGCGACGCGGCAAGCGCGGGCCGCTCGTCCCGCTTCCGAAATGCCCACACCAGGAGTATGATTCCGGCGGGCACGCTGTACGGGAAAAGGCTGGCGCTATACCAGTATTCCGATGTCTGCCGCGCGTGAAGTGGCCACAGTCCATACAGCCCGAACGACAGTGCAGTTGTGGCCGTTACGGGCCAGAATACCGACACGACGCTCTTCCAGCGACCTTCCCGCCACGCTTCCACCGCCCAGAACAGCACCAGACCTAAGCCAACCTGCGGCTTTATGAGTGCGAAGAATAGCCCCCAGCGTACAGGCATGAACAACGCGAGCAGTACCAGCCAGTCGATGTTGGCGTTCAGCAAGCCATGCATCACGACCGGCGACAACAAGAGCAGCACTACCGCGACAGGCCGCGCGCCCAGCCTTATCGCGGTAGCCGCATAAACCACCAGGCTTAGCACAAAGACAGCACCCCGACCCACCTCGACGGGCAGCGCCGCCAGCGGTAGCAACGGAAGGGCTGTCCACGGTGGCGAGTAGAAAGGTAAATCATCGTATGGTGACTGACCGCTGATGATCTGGCGCGCTGCTGGGCGATAGGTGTCACGCCAGTCAATCCCTTCTGGAAGCACTCGCCCCGCCGCCAGGATGCTCACGATTGCGAGCAGCGGGAGGCCACCTGCGAGCCACCAGTTGTTGTTTCGTGCCATTGTGGTCATCTTTGCTACCCTTGTACACGATGCCGGATACAGTTGATACGGTGCGCTACGGCTCTGGCTTCCCCATCAGGGCAGCAGGTAGTACGCCCCTGTGCGCCCCCTAACGCGCCGCAGGTGGCCGTCCCGGACGAGGGCGGTGAGGTCGCGCTGGAGCAAATCCGGGCGCAGGGCAGGGTGCAGCGCGCGTAGCTCGTGGAAGGTGATGCTGCCGTGCACGCGGACGTAGGCCAGCGCCACCCGCTGCCGCTCGTTGAGAGCGTCTTCGGGCGGTGGCGCGGACGCTTCTGCTTCTGGCGCGCACTCGTTGAACAGGCGCACGGTGACGCTGTATGGCCCCGTCTCGATCAGCGGCGGGCGAGCGCCCTGGCGATCCATCGCGCGCAGGATGCGCAGCACGCCGCCGCCTGTCCCGCGCGCGTAGCCCCACTGAGCCAGCGCGCTCGCCAGATGCGGATTGCGGCTGTAGCGCCCTCCCACCAGGTGAGCCGTCGTCAGGAAGGCGGGCAGCCCGCCGGGGCTGGCCACCTCCAGGCAGTCGGCGTAGATGCGCACAGTGAGGCGCTCGCGCAGCCGGTAATCGCGGTGGCAGACGGCATTCGCCAGCACCTCACGCACGGCGGCGGCGGGGTATTCCAGCGCGTCCGGCTCGCCGGCGGGCGCACGCATCTGCTCGCGGACGGTCTCCCAAACCTGGTCGAGCAAAGGAGCTAGCGGCGCGGCGAAGGATCGCTCGAAGACGAGGTGTGCGTCACCAGCGGGGCCGAGGTAGCGGGTGAATTGCACCCCGGCCTGCGGCAGCCAGCGCGCCGGGGCGCGCCCGAAGAGCAGCAGTCCGGCGACGGTGACGCCGTGATCGGGCGTGATCGCGCCCAGCGCGTCAAGAGGCACATCCTCGGTGCTGCGGCGGCCCAGGTGTTTGGCACGCGCGACCATGAAAGCGGCCAACAGCGCCGGGTCGAGGTCGGCGATGCGCGCGCCGGGGACGGCCTCTGCCTCGAAATCGCCGTTGGCGCGGGCGCTGAGCAGCCCACGAATCTCGTCTCCGCTGAGGGCGCGGTTGCCGAAATCGCTGCGCGCCAGCACACTGCCATCGCTCAGCGCATGCACGCGCCGCCCGCGCGGAACGCGCACCGCCAGTGCCGGGCCGCCCGGCGTGCCGATGATCTCCGGCGTGCCAAGCGGGATGGGCGGCGTGCAGCAGTCGGCTGCCGCGCGCAGGGCGCGGGCGACCTCGGCCCCGTCGAGCGGGCCGCAATAGACGCCCTGCTTGTCCAGGCCGATCACGATCGCGCCGCCGTCGGTGTTGGCCAGGGCGACGGCAGCAGCGGCGATGGTCTCCGGGTCGGGAGTGGGGAGGAAGGCCAGCAGCGCCCCCTGTCCCTCTTCGAGTGCGATGGTGTCGGTGAGCATGGCCCAAGTGTACGGCACGGCGGGGCCTTTTGCCAGAGGGATTGTGAGCGACAGGGATGCGTAGGGGCGGGTTTCGAAACCCGCCCCTACATCGCCCGATCAAGAAATGTGAAACGTGCAGAGCAGCGCCCCGACTACTCTGCGTCGAAGTCTTCGCCGCTGTCCTCGTCGAACTCGCCGTACTCCTCGCCCAATTCGTCTTCGGGCGCGTCGCCGTACTCGTCGAATTCCTCGTCGTCTTCGTAATCGTCTTCGTCGTCGAGCAGCACGTACTCGTCCCCGGCGAGCGGGGCAAGCGCCTCGTCGTGCGCGGCGGAGCCTTCGCCGGGCTGCTCCTCCTCTTCGCTGACCAGGGCCATGCTGACCAGCACGTCATCGTCGGGCAGGTCAATCAGCTTGACGCCGCTCGTTGCCCGCCCGTAGAGGTTGATCGAGTTGACTTCGGTGCGCAGGGCGGTGCCGCCGGCAGTGATCAGCGTCAGGCTGTCATCGGGCGTGACGACGCGCGCGCCGATGATGCGCCCCGTCTTCTGCAGATTGCGCAGCGTGTGGACGCCGAACCCGTAGCGGCGCTGCTGGCTGTACTCGTGCAGGGGAGTGCGCTTGCCATAGCCGTACTCGGTCACGACCAGCAGCGCCTCGCGCGGGTCGTCAATGACATCCATGCCGGCCACTTCGTCGTCTCCACGCAGACGGATGGCGCTCACACCGGCGGCGGGGCGGCCCATCACGCGCACATCCTGCTCGTTGAAGCGGATGCTCATGCCCTTGCGCGTGACCAGGATCAGGTCTTGCTTGCCGGAGGCAGGACGCACCCAGCCGAGGTAATCGTCCTCGTCCAGGCCCATAGCGATCAGGCCATTGCTGCGCACGGCGGCGAAGGCGCTGACCGGCACGCGCTTGATGCGGCCCCGCCGCGTGCAGAGCACGAAGTAGCCCGCCGTGTCCTCGAAGGAGGGCACGGCGGCGATGGCCGTGACGTATTCCTCAGGCTGGAGGGCGAGGAAGGCGTTGATCAGCGTGCCCTTCGCGCCGCGCCCAGCCTCGGGGATCATGTAGGCGCGCTGCGAGTAGACCTTGCCCTGGTCGGTGAAGAACAGCACGTGATCGAGCGAGCCGGCGGCGTAGAGGTGCTCGACCGAGTCCTCTTCGCGGGTGGTCATGCCGGTGACGCCCTTGCCGCCGCGCCGCTGCGAGCGGTAGGCAATGACCGGCACACGCTTGATGTAGCCGCGCTCGGTCAGGCTGATCAGCACTTCTTCGTCGCGGATCAGGTCGCTCTCTTCGAAGTCGGTCATCACGTCGAGCGCCAGCTCGGTGCGGCGGCCGTCGCCGTACTTCTCGGCGAGCGCGTTCACGTCGTCGCGGACGAGGGCCAGAATCTTGCGCGGCGAGCGCAGCAGGTCTTCCAGGTAGGTGATGTACTCGCGAATCTGGCGGTACTCGTCCTCGATCTTCTGCCGTTCGAGCGCGGCCAGGCGGCGAAGCTGCATGTCGAGGATGGCGTTGGCCTGTGCCTCGCTGAGGGCGAAACGCTCCATTAACTGGGCGCGGGCGATGTCGGTGTCGTCGGCGCGGCGAATGGTGCGGATGATGTCGTCAATGTGAGCCAGCGCCTGGAGCAGCCCTTCGAGGATGTGGGCGCGGGCGCGGGCCTTGGCCAGCTCGTACTCGCTGCGGCGGCGGATGACCGTGCGGCGGTGCTCGATGTAGATGTGCAGGGCGCGGCGCAGGCTAAGCAGGCGCGGCTCGCCATCTACCAGGGCCAGCATCTGCACGCCGAAGGTGCTCTGAAGCTGCGTGTACTTGAACAGCCGGTTGAGCACGGTGCGCGGCTGGGCGTTCTTCTTCAATTCGATGGCGATAGCCAGGCCGCGCCGGTCGGATTCATCGCGCAGGTCGCTGATCATCTCCAGCCGCCCGTCGCGCACCAGGGCAGCGATGCGCTCCAGGATGGAAGACTTGTTGACCTGGTAGGGAATCTCGGTGACGACGATGCGGAAGCGCTCGCCGCCGCGCGTCTCTTGAATCTCGGCGCGGGCACGCATGACGATGCGCCCCTTGCCGGTGGCATAGGCTTCCTTTAGCTCCGCCCCGCCGACGATCAGCGCACCGGTAGGAAAGTCCGGCCCTTTGACGTGCTCCATCAGCTCGTCTACGGTGATGTCGGGGATGGCGTCGTCCGGCTCGCCGGGGTGGGCGATCATGCGGTCAATCATGAAGGTGATGGCGGCGGCGATCTCGCGCAGGTTGTGCGGCGGGATGTTGGTCGCCATGCCGACGGCAATGCCGCTCGTGCCGTTGATCAGCAGATTGGGCAGCTTGGCAGGCAGCACCTGCGGCTCGTTGAGCGAGGCGTCGAAGTTGGGCATGAAGTCCACTGTGTTCATGCCAATGTCTTCGATCAATTCCTCGGCGATGGGGGCCAGCCGCGCCTCGGTGTAGCGCATGGCAGCAGGGCTGTCGCCGTCAATGCTGCCGAAGTTGCCCTGCCCGTCCACGAGCATGTAGCGCATGGAGAAATCCTGGGCCATGCGCGCCATCGCGTCATAGACCGCCGTGTCGCCATGCGGGTGGTACTTGCCCAGCACTTCGCCGACGATGCGGGCCGACTTCTTGAAGGAGGAGTTGGCGCGGATGCCCATGTCGTACATGGCGTAAAGGATGCGGCGGTGCACGGGCTTGAGGCCGTCACGGGCGTCCGGCAGGGCGCGAGCGACGATCACGCTCATGGCGTAATCGAGGTACGACTCGCGCATCTCCTGGTCAATCTTGATCTGTCTGACGGTCCCGAAATCCATTGAGTCCATAGAGGTGTGTCCTGACTGGCCCGGCGCTCATCGGGCGTGCGCCGGGCGCGCGAATCAGCCGGGCGACCCAAGCGCGCGGGTCGCCCGGAGGATGTCGTCTGTCCGCGTCTGGGTGCTGGTGGCCCGGTTGAGATGCTGTGGGGCAAGCCTCTCGCCCCGCGATTATGTTAAGGAGATTATAGCGCGTGGGGGGGATTCAGGCGAATTTCGGCGGTGCGTGCGCCGGGGAATGCCCTACACTTGGCCTGTCCGGTAACCAGGTCGGTAAGTTATGAATAGGCTGTTTCCAGTACGAATTTCGAAACTTTTGGCATATCAGCATGTGTTGATGTATTACTCTATTAACCGCTGATTTTCCAAGAAGAAGAGGTCAAAAATGAGAGCGCCAAAACTCGTTGCAGCCCTTCTCATTCTCTTGGTGGCCTTGGGCCTGAGCGGTAGCGCGGCAGCGCAGACGCCGCCGGGAACTTCGGAGGCTACCGCCGTCGCTTCTGGACTTGCCCGCCCACAGGAAGAGCTGGCGGCCCCGGAGGACGTGGAAGCCGCGATCGGGACATCCACACACAGCGCCGAAGTCACCCCTGCTGGCACGCGACCTAAACAGGCTGCGCCGCTCTCAGTTGCATTCGCCGGTGCGAAAACGCTCCGCGATGCCCTGGTGCCCCTCATCATTCTGGGGGCGCTGGCAGCGGTGCTGGGCGTGGACATGAAACCGGCGCGTTTCCCCTCCTACCCGGAGCAGACGCCGCCGCTGCAACGGGTGCCCTTGCCGGACGGCCTGCCGGAGCCGGTGGCCCGCTTCTACCAGGTCGTCAGCGGCGACACCGTGCCGGTCATACGCTCGGCAGTGATCAGCGGCACCGCGCCCACGCGCCTGCGCGGGTTCACGCTCAACTCGCGCTTCCGCTTCACGCATGAGGCCGGGCGGGGCTACCACCACTACATCGAATCAACAGCCTTCAGGCGGCCCGTGCTCAGAGTCAATGAGTGGTATCTCAACGGCAAGGCCCGGCTGGAGTCGTCAGCGGGCACCACAGTCAATGAGGCGGCGGTTGACCGGGCGGCCAACCTGGGCATGTGGGGCGAATCCCTGTGGCTGTCGCCGGTGTACCTGACTGATTCGCGCGTTCGCTGGCAGGCGATTGACGCGCATAGCGCCCGGCTGATCGTGCCCTTCGGCGCAGCCAGGGATTCTTTCACCGTGTTCTTCGATCCGCAGACGGGCTTGATCGCGCGGATGGAGGCGGTGCGCAGCAAGAGCATTGCGCCGGACAAGGTGGCGCGCTGGATTCTCCTGCCGGAGAAGTGGCGGCGTTTCCACGGCCTGCTGATCCCGTCGTCCATCGCGGTCATGTGGGAAGACGAGGGAGTGCCCTGGGCTGTCTTCAGGGTCAACGATGTGACCTACAATGTGGACGTGACGGAATACGTTCGCGCGCGCGGGCTGTAAGAAGCCGTTTGATGACCTCACCCCCCGGCTCCCTCTCCATACACGGCTATGCGTTACCCACAAGTGCCCCCATCCCCATGCGGGGGAAGGGAGAAAAGCAGCAGACGCCCTTCCCTCCGTTGACGCGGGAGGGAGCCGGGGGATGGGGGCCTACAACTAAAGATGTGGGTAGTGTATAACCCTACGAGATGGGAGTCATTTTTGCGTTAAGTCCCCTCTGCGTGGATACAGAGGTGAGGTAAACCCGCACGTCAGGACTTCGCAAATGGCCTCTCATGAAGCTTCAGCGGGCACTGCTGGACTCATGTGTCTAAAGAATTCATGAATTCTACACACAATGGCATTAGGATTCACTCTACCGTTGTGGGGGGTGTGCTATACTGCCTGTTATAGTCTGGCGGACCGTGTTCGCTTAACAAGAGGAGTTTCCGGCATGAAGAGATTGTTACGCTTCCTCTTAGTTGTGGCGTTTGTCATGGCGGGCGGTGCGTTTGTGCACTCGCCCGCAGCCGCGCGCGACGTTTTGCCTGAAGAATACGACGCGTGCCCTGTAGCGGATGGCGCTGATGGAACGTACACGACAGTCCAGTTCGAACCGACCGCTGTGTTCTATGCAGGGGATACGATTGAGATCTCGGCTGAGCCAGCGGGAATCCCTGGCAGCCCGAGCCTGTTCATACCTGTGGCACCCACGATCTACCTGAACGTTGGCGGCGTCCAGGTAGACACGGCACCGCTGCCCGGCACGCTGAGCTACACTTTCACCGAAGACACGAAGCTGGGCGACTTCCCGGCGCTCGAGTGGGGGATCAATTTCCCTTTCACAAGTGGTCGGATAGGACTCGTGTTCATTGCGGACTGGACCGTGTCCTGCTCGAACGTGCCTCTGGCGGGCTGTGACGCCCTGATGAATATTCCCAGCACAGCGGTGATAGGGGCGTTCGTAGCCGACGCAGCGCTGTATTGGGAGCCGGGCCAGTTGGTGCAGCCGCACACGGGAATCGCGGCGGGCAATACGGCCTGGGTGCTGGGTAAAGACGCCAGTGGTGAATACTACAAGATCATCTGGGTCTGCGACCTGCTCTGGGTGCCGGTGAGCACGATGGGGCCGAACTACGATGCGGTGTGGAACGGCACGCCGCTTCCGGCGGACGTGGTGGACTGATAAGCTGCGGTCTGCAGCAGTTCGCACGCCCTGGCGACCCGCCGGGGCGTTTTGCTGTCGGCGTAGCGCGATATTCACGAGACTTTCGTGGCGTTCTGTGGCCCGGTCGCTCGCTTGTGTTATACTGGGCGGCAGTGCGGCTTTTTCACTTACGGAGGTACATTGTGCTGGGAAAGAGTTTCAGATTGGCTGTGGTGGTTAGTGTGCTGCTGGCGGCGCTGGTGCTGGTCGTCCCGGCGTCGGCGAGACCGACGCGGATCACCGTATTTGGGTCGTGCGAGGGCGCGCAGGTGACAGTCACTTATGAGGGTGCGGACGGGGCCTATCAGGACTCGGTCATCGAGGCTGAGTTGGAAGACGGCACCGTGCTGGCCAGAACGGACATCGTTCCCTTCGGGCGCGAAGATACGCTGACGGTCACGCTGAGCTGGCCCAAGCTGCCAGAGGGCACGGTGATAGTCATCGGGGCCGATCACCTGATCGGCGACGGCCCGTCTGCTCATATAACGTGGGACGTGGTCAGTTACGTCTGTGGTGAACCTGTTGTCATGCCGGAGTCGGACGAGATCGTGCAGATCACCCTTGACATGGCGGTTTACGCGCGGCCCGACCTGGACGCGCCCATCGCAGGAGCGTGGGTCAAGGCCGGGCAGGAATTCCTGCTGCTGGGTACTGAAGTGGCTGGCGACATGACCTGGTACCAGATTTGGGTGGGCGGCAACAACTACCCCTGGGTGCCTGCTGTTGGCGCAGTGGTCGCGCCGAGATAGTCTATTCCTCCCCTTGCCAATCACACGCCCCGGAGAGCATCCGGGGCGTTTTTATGCGCCGGGGTGGGCGGCGGGTATGCTGGTGCTATGACTACTATGCCGCATGAAGAGCAGGTACCCCGCTGGGTGTGGCGGGCTGTGCTGGCCGCTGCCGGGGCGGTCATCGCTGTGACGCTGGCGGCGGCCCTGCTGATCGCTGGCGGGGCGACCGATCCGCCGGTCGCGGGGCAAGTCGTTTGGGCGGATGAGAGGCTCGGCTGGGCAGGGGGACGCTCGCAGCAGGGCGTGACGCCTGGGCTGCCGCGCCCGCGTCGCTGCCCGTGCCACCTGCTGACTTCACGCTGGCAGTTCGCGCCCGGCTGCCTGTTGGCGCTGATCCGCTGGCGGCGTGGGGCGTGTGGCTGGCCGAGGCGGACGGGGCGCGCATGGTCTATGCCATCGGCGCAGCGGGCTACGTCACGACGCGCCGCTGCCCGGCGGACTTGCCCGCCGGAGATGCGCTTGAAGACTGTCCCGCGCCCCGCCCGGAGTGGGAATGGAGCGCCTACCCGCGCATCCGCCCGCCGGGTGAAGTGAACACGATTGCGCTGCATCGCGAGCCGGACGGGGCGATCCGGCTGCGTGTCAACGGGGAGCGGCTGGGCACGGCGCTGGTGGACGTGGGGGGGACGTGGGGCGTCTGGGCGCGGGCAGGGGGCGGCGAGTCGCTGCGCGTGGCCTGGGAGCGAGCCGAGGTACGCGCCGCCGGTTGACGCCCGCCGCGCCCATTGCTAGAGTCCGGCTATGCGCCGATTCCTGCACCGTCTCACGCTTGCGCTGCTGCTGGTCTGCTGGCTGCTGGCCGATCTGCCCTGGTCGCTGGTTGCGCAGGGCGACGCGCCGCCCGACGCGACGCGCCGCCGCGTCCGCGTGCCGGTGCTGATGTACCACTACGTGAGCACACCGCCGCCGGGCGCTGACAAGTACCGGCTCGACCTCTCGGTGACGCCGGGCCAGTTTGCCGCGCAGTTGGCCTGGCTGCGCGCCAACGGTTACACGACAGTGACGCTTGGCGCTCTCTACGACGCGCTGGCGAGCGGCGCGCCGTTGCCTCCCCGCCCGGTGATCCTCACCTTCGACGATGGCTACGCCGACGCCTATGCCCACGCTTTCCGGCTGCTACGCGAGTCCGGGATGGTGGGCACGTTCTTCGTGGTGACGGAGTGGCTGGATAACGGGCAGGCGGGCTACTTGACGTGGGATCAGGCGCGCGAGATGGCGGCGGCAGGCATGGCTATCGAGAGTCACAGCCGCTCGCACCCCGACCTGACCAATGATTGCGACTACGATTGCCGCGTCTACCAGGTGTTGGGCAGCGTGGAGACCATCGCGGCGGAGATCGGCGTCCGCCCGCGCTTCTTCTGCTACCCCGGCGGGCGCTACGATGCGGGGCTGTTCGCGGTGCTGCGTGCGGCGGGCATTGTGGCGGCGGTCACCACGCACGGCGGGACGCTGCACGTCAGCGAGCGCCCGCTGGAGCTGCCGCGCGTGCGCGTGCGCGGCACGACGACGCTGCGCGACTTCGCCTGGATGGTCGGTGAGTGGCGATAGAAGGTTCTTGGTTTCTGGTGATTGGTTCTTGGTAAAGACGCTCGCGGATGCGCCACCCCTCAGCCTGCCACCAATAACCAACCACCAACCACCACCACAAAACGGGGCGGATGCCCGGTAGGGTAGGAGCATCCGCCCACAGGTAGGGGGGTGGAAGCGCGACGTCAGCGCCGTTGGCGGCTGGCGCGCTCGATGAACAGGCCCGCGCCGATCAGAATGAGCAGCAGCGGCCCTGCGCTTCCCAGGTTGAAGAAACTCAGCAGGCCGATCCCGCCCACGATGAGGGCGAAGAAGGCCCGGCGGCGCAGGCCGGCAGTCCAGATACGCCCGCCGGACGTGTAGCGCCGCCACGTGTCGTGGCCGAGCTTGCCGCCGAAAGCGATCAGCAGCAGGCCCCACCAGTTGAGATTGAGCAGGCCGATGAAGCCAACCAGCGCCGTCACCGCGCCGAACAGGGCGCGGCTGCGCGCCGTATCGTCCCAGACGCGCCCGGCGTGCTCGTAGCGGCTCCACCCGTCGGCGGCCAGCCAGCCGCCCACGCCGAGCAGCAGCAGCGCCCACAGGCGCAGGTGCAGATGCAGCATATCCTGCAGGAAGATCAGCAGGCCGACGCCGATCAAGCCCAGCCCAAGCAGGGCCGTCCAGTTGCGCTCCTCGACCAGGGCGCGCAGGCTCAGCGGGGGCACCGGGCGCTCGTCGCGGGGCGGCGGCACGGGATGCAGGCCGTTGCCGGGGGTGCGCCGCCGGATTTCCGAAGGGATCGGCTCCGCTTCGCCGGAGATGGCACGGGACTCGTTGGGCTGCTGGCTCATAGGGTTCGCTCTTCCTGCTGCACCGATCGCGCCGGTATGCTTCATGGATCAATACGCGCAGCGCCGGGTGTGGGTTGCGCGGACGAATTGACGCGATTCTAACGCAAGTTGTTTGGCGTGCGCAGCGGGGATTTCCTACAATCTACAACGTAGTGATCGCGTTCGTGCGGTGACTACGTTGCGAGGGCCGATCTGTGACATACCCGCTTCGCCCAGCCGTCACACGCGGCTCGGACACTCCACTTGGTTAGCATATCTCAGGAGGATATTCACCATGCTGAGCGAGAAAATGCAAGCTGCCATGAACAAGCAGATCAACGCCGAACTGCACGCCGCCTATCTCTACCTGGCGATGGCGGCGCACTTCGAGCACCAAAACCTGCCGGGCTTCGCCCATTGGATGCGCTTGCAGGCCAACGAAGAAGTGGCCCACGCCATGAAGTTCTTCGACTTCATCGTTGAGCGGCGCGGGCGCGTGCTGCTGGAGCCGATTGGCGGCGTGCCCGCCGCGTGGGAATCGCCGCTGGCGGTGTTCGAGGCTGCGCTGGCCCACGAGCAGAAGGTCACCAGCCTGATTCACGGGCTGGTCAACCTGGCCGTCGAAGAGCGCGATCACGCCAGCGACAGCTTCCTGCAGTGGTTCGTGGATGAGCAGGTCGAGGAAGAAGCGTCCGCCGATGCGGTCGTGGAGCAGATCAAGCTGGCCGGTGACTCCGGCGTGGCGCTGTTCATGCTTGACCGCGAGCTAGGCGCGCGCCAGGCCGAGTAACACGCGCCAGGTCACCCAACATGACTGACAGGGACGCTCCGGCAGGGGCGTCCCTTGTTATCTGGCCCGGCCTCACGGCTCTTCCCGGTACCCCGTCGGGCGGATGTAGCGCACCTGCAAGTGCTCGGCCAGCGCCTCTTTGAGCGCGTCCTTCATGATGTTGCCGGAGACGTGCAGCAACGTATCGCCGTACTGCGGGTCAATGCCCATCGTCGCCTGGCAGGGGTAGTGATGGTGATGCAGCCCGCCCGCCTCGACCGCGCCATCAACAGGTGTTCCGGCGAGCCGCCCAGCGACGTAGCGCGCGCAGCCGCAGCAGGCGTCGCGCCTCACTTCCAGGGCGACGATCTGCCGCGTCTGCGGGTCTACCTGGGCGTGGAAGGCGGGCGCGCCAAAGTGCCGCGCGAAGGCGCGGATCAGCGGGTCGTCGTAGGGCTGCTTGAGGCGCAGGGCGTTGAAATGCGTCTCGGTCAGCGAGCAGAAGGGCTTGGGCGTCACACAGGCGACGCCCATCCGCGCCAACCATTCGCGCAGCTGGCGGGCCAACCCTACCGGCAGCCAGGCGGCGTTGTCAATGGGGGCGATCACGGCGCGCGCGCCGGTCATGCGGGCGATGTCGGGGATCAGCTCGGCGACACCCTTGACTTCGGCCAGCGAGAGGATCAGGTCGCAGGGGAGCAGCGCCTCGGGCAGGTAGTCTTCGGGGTAGTCCACGACCGGCGGCAGGACTTTGGGCGTCTCCCAGGTGAGGATCGTCCAGTCCGGCGGGGCGTGCTGGCGCAGGTTTTCGACGTGTCGCCAGCCGTAGTCGCCGGTGACGAGGACGAGGAGGCGCATGGGCGGTCCTTTGGGGTTAGGCGAATGTCATAACTGGAGTATCTGGAAAAACTCTTCGCGCTCGTGCTCGTCCTCAAGGATTGCTTTCAGACTGCAAATGTGGGTGACAATCTCCGTATTGATGCTTAAGCCCTCCCATGCCCGTTCTGTCATGGCAACATCTGGCAGGATGAGCACCGTCACCGAGTCGGGATTTTCCTGGCGCGTCCGCCGCAGGCTCTTGAGTGCCGCACCGATGCGCTCCAATATACCCGCCCGGTCAATGCCCCCTTTGATCTCAACAGCAATCTGCGGCACATTGTTCTGCAAAATGGCGATGTCTGGCTCGTCAGCAAAAACCAACACCCTGCCATCACCCAGGTCTATTCTGGCAGCGCTGGCTTGCCTGCCGCTAACAAGCTGCCGCCTCTGCAAGCGCTGCACTATGACTTCACGGATTGCCTTCTCTGCTGATGCGCCTTTGGTATTTTGCCACGATCCCTGTGCTTGCGAGCCGGCAGCCATACCCCGCCATAGGTCGAACTCGCGTGCGTCAATCTCCTCATCGGCTTCAACAAGCGCGCTCACAATGCGGTTGAGATGACGGGCAATTGCCACCGCTGCCTGTTCGTCTGCAACAGGCTTGCCTGCCTCGTATGCATCGAGATTGAGACCAACACGCTTCATGGACTTCTGCGACACCAGGGACAGCATCCGGTAATAGCTGGCCGAGCCAGGAACAGCTTGCAGTACGTGCGGGTGAGCGAACGCGATGACGGGCTTGATGCCCCGATGGATAACCTTGCTCCACGCCTGTTCAGAAATGTCGAGATCATCCCAGTCCAGGTTTTCGCCGCGCACCTGGTCAATCTGGTCGGCAATCTCCAGGAGATTCCATTCGTGCAGCTTGCGATGGAAGAAGACACTCTTGGCAAGCTGATCGAGCGTCCAGGCTTCATAATGGGCTTGTTGTCTTTTGGGCATCAGTCGTTTCTACGCCGCCAGATGTAGATACATTTGCGCAGCTCTTCGCGCCCATGAGCGCCCATCTGCTGGCTGCTGTTACCCTTGCCTGTTGGCAGCACCCAGATTACCTCTACGGAGAATCCGGCCTGTTCTGCGAAGTCAGAAAGAATCAGGTCAACTGGAATGGTCGCTCCCCCGTAACGCACATTGTCATTGACCATCACAAAGGCTGCACCCGGCTTGAGCACGCGCGCGCACTCGAAGATGACCAGCGCAAGCTCGTAGAAATAGTGATGCACCATGCGTGGAATGCCCGCGTTGTTGAGCGCCTTTGTCTCTTTTTGCCACTCCAGATAGTTAAGAATGGTTTGTAAAGCTCGCTGACCAGCAAAAGCCGCCGATGCGCGGGCCAGTACAGCAGGCGAAAAGACAGAGGGGAGATCCGCCTTTGCACGATTCTCAACGGTGCAAGACACCATAGCCTGACGAAGCTCGCGGATTTCATCTTCGCCAACACCGAGCAGGGCTAATTCCAGCGCATACGTGCGAGTGTAGTCGTAGCGATTAGCGTAGGGGGGAGATGTGATCAGGCCATCGAACGAGGTGGCTTCTAGAGTGGGTAGCAAGTGCAGACACGAACCGCACAAGACTTCAATCTCACCCCCCTGATCCGGCGTATTGAAAAAGCCCGGCAGAAGCGCAGGGGGTTGCAGGTCTGTGTAGATTTCATCCAGCTTGCCCACAATGGCTTCTTCGAAGCTGGCAATGTGGCCTTTGTGGAAGGGTCTTCTGCCCTGCCGTCGCCCGGAGCGATGATCCCAGCGCAAGTATTGTCCGTCTTTGCGGGTGTAACTGATGTCCTCTAGCACGCACATCGCCGCAAAGCGGAGCAGCCGTGCTGCCGGCTCTGTTTCTGACTCCAGTGCCGCCAGATACTTTTCCAGCGCCCGCTGAGTCTTGTCGGGAAATGCCTGGCGGGTAATGCGCAGATGGGCAAACGGCTTGGCGGACTGCATGTGCTTCCAGGGCTGTTCGCACCGCCAGCGGTCAAGCACCGAGCGCAGGGCGGAAACATCGCCGTTCTGCGTCTGGTGGCGCACTTCCATGACCTCACAGCCTACCGGAAGTAACTCAATGCCGGTGGCATCCAAACCGCGCTTGCTGGCAACGAATAAGGTCGTCCCAACCCCAGCAAAGGGGTCTAGGACACGCCCAGATTCCAAACCGAGAACATCCAACAGATGTTGGACAAGAGCCTCGGAGAAACTCTCTTTATATCTGAACCAACGGTAGGCGGGTTTGTTCTTGTTAGCCTGAAAGCTGACAAGCTGACGGTTCAACTGATAGTTGACCTTGAGCTTGTCGGCAAAACGCGCCTCTAGTGCTGCGTTGTGCTCCTGAATGATTTCCAACGCATCTTGCACTCCCTGCGCGGCGATCTTGCGTTCCATAAAGCCAGATGCCCCTAGTCAGCTCTCGATTTCGCTGTCTCTTTGCTTCGAGAGTATACCGTACCTGGGTGCGCAGAGCCTAATCAGGGAAAAGGAAGTTCAGGGCACGCTCATCGTTTGTGATCGTGCCCCCAATTCCTTACGCCAGCACCTCCGAGCGCGGGTCGAGCAGCACGATCAGCCCCAGCGCGCCCATGTTGGCGAAGAGCAGCGGGGCCAGGAACGGCGCGCCCCGGATGAAGCGCTCGGCTACGAACGCGCCGGACGAGGTGAGGTTATCGTTGATGTGCAGCCAGGCCCCGATCAGGCCGGTGACGATCAGCAGCAGCATGGCGACGACATAGGTGATCAGGTCGGTGCGGGTGGGGCGGGCGATGAAGCCGAGCGTCAGCCCGACGACGGTGCCGAAGACGCCGATGATCGTCGGAATCCACAGCCAGTCGTTCTCAAAGCCGGTGCGGGCGTGGTCAAGCACAGCGCTGATGGTGGTGACCATAATGCCCAGGCCCATCATCAAGAAGTAGGCGCGCGTCTTGCTCAGCGGCAGCCGCAGTCGCCAGCCGCCCGGCATCCGCAGCCGCCCGCTGTCGGGCGGGTCTTCGACCCAGGCCGCGCTGATACCCCACAAGCCGACCAGCGAGAACATCAGCGGCCCCAGGAAGGGCGGCCCCCAGACCAGCAGCCGGACGGTGATCTGCTCGCCCGCCGGGCCTTCCGGCAGGGCGGCGCGCATGATATGGAAGTACGCGCCCAGCAGCCCGACGCCGATGCTGACCAGCAACACTGCCGTCGCGATCAGGGTGGCCAGCGGGCGCTGCTTGAGCGCGATCAGGCCGGTGACGAGCAGGATCGCGCCCGCGACCGGCCCGAAGATGATCGGAATCCACTCATACGGCACGATGGTCCCGCTGATGCTGTGCGCCAGATAGATGTCCACGCCGAGGAATATCTCGTTGACAGCGGCCATCAGCAGCATGACCTGATCGCGCGAGAGCGGGATACGCACGCGCTGCACCGGTGGGAAGGCGGTTGCCAGGTGGTACATGGCTAACCACCCGTGTCCGTAGTCTCACCGCTTTCTTCCGCCGCCAGGCCGGCCTTCTCCAGCTTGTCGGCGACCATCTCACGCAGCTCGGCGAGATCGGACAGGACTTCGTACGCGCCGTGCCACTGTGTGTAGTCCGGCCCCTGCATCCACACGCCGAACTTGACCGTGCGGCCCCAGTGGTGCCACAGCTCGAAGTACACGTAGTCAATCGGCTCGTCGAAGGGGGCATCGGTCAGCAGACCGGCATCCTTGAGCGGCTGCATGATGGCATCGCTCTCGCGCACCCATGCGTTGGTCGCTTCGGTCGCCAGGTCAGCGGCCTCGTAGAATTCGCTGATGAAGTTGTCGTTGTGACACTCCAGACACACGCCCTGCATGCGCACCATGTTGCTTTCCCAGGCGGGCCGGCGCTCGCTGATCGGGGCGAACAGGTACCAGGTGAGGCGCTCGCCGACATCGTGGGTGGTGCCCGTGCTGCCAAAGCCGCTCATGTGGCAAATGGCGCAGGTAGCCGCCGGGAAGTCCTCCACCGTCAGCGTGCCCGGCTCGGCTTCCCAGTTCCAGGTGTGGCCCAGCGTCGTGTAGGCGATGCCGTGCGGAGACTGGTGGTAGATTTCCCACTGCGGATGGTCAGGGCCGATGTGACAGGCGTTGCAGGTCTGGGGCTTGCGCGCCTGCTCCAGGCTGAACTCGTGGCGCAGGTGGCACTTCTGGCACTGGCCGACCGACCCATCGGGGGCCGGCAGGCCGATGTTGTGGCAGGTCTCGCAGGCGAAGCGGGTGACGGCTTCGCCTTCCAGGACGTGTAGCGCGTTGCGGCTCTTGTCCGGGGCGAAGCTGCCTTCGGAGATGGCCTGGTATTGGGCGAGCAGTTCCTCGCTGAGGCCGCTCGTGCCCCAGTAGGCGACATAGGCGGGCAGGGCGTGACGGCTGGCGTAGAACTGCTTCACTTCCTGCTGGTGGCAGCGCTCGCACATGGCCGTAGTGGGCGAGCCTAAGACATAGGTGCCCTCGTGTTCCACCGCGCCGGGGTAATCGGCTTTCACTTCGTGGCAGTCTTCGCACGTGACGCTGGCGGCGGCCATCGTGCTAAAGCCGTACTGCTGGACGATGCCGGGCGTAGACCGCTCGTGGCACCTGACGCATTCGTTGTCGCTGTTGGCCAGGGCGTTGACGCGCTTCGGCCCCTCTTTGGTCTCTCCCGCTTCCTGAACGGCCATGATAATCAGCACCAGGCCCAGGACAAGGATCACACCGACCAGGCCCAGCACCAGCACACGGCCTACTGTCAGGATAGACGCTCTCTTGCTTGGTTGTTCAGCCACCAAGAACCCCCCTTCATCTTTGAACAGGCCGGGACGGGACAGGATAAGCTACACCCTACTGCACTTGTCTTGTCGGGCTGGTTGGCAGCGGCTCTCACTGGCTAATGCTTTGCCTTCGCCTCCTTTGCTGCTGCCTCCATGTTCTCAAACAACCGGCGGGCCTCGTCGGGACTCAGCCGCGCGTCGAGCAGTGGCAGGTAGACCTCTTCTTCCTTGGCAAAGTGGACTTTCACCAGCGCGTACAGGCCGTAGAGGACGCGCCGCAGCCCTTTGGCCAGAGGGACCGGCAGCGCTCCTTCCCCGATCTGCGCGCACAGCCCGGCCAATTCATCGGTGAGGCGTCCGACCTCGACGTGATCGCGGCGCATGGTTGCAGTAGCTTCGGGCGCGCCGAGCATCCTGGCAACGACCGGGTAGAGGGCGCGGTCTTCGGCTTCGGCGTGCGGAATCAGATGGTGGGCGAGGAAGCCGTGAACCTCGTCAACGTCGCGCCGGAGCGACTCGGAAGGGATGTCGCCGACGCGGTCGGCAACTGTGCGGATGTGCTCGATGTGGGGAAGTAGTTCCTGGTGCTCGTCGCGTAGCGGTTGAGTGACAGTGGGCATGTCGTACCTCCTCAGCGTAGTTCCTTACGATACGAACGCTCGCACCCGCTGCCTCACTTCTCGCCAGCCGCCCGGTAGAGTAGCAGCAGCATGATCAGCGGCGTGTGCGCCACAACGGTGTGCGGCATGTGGGGAGGCATGTGCACCCAGGTGCCGGGGCGCGCCTGGCGTCGCTCGCCGCCCAGCGTCAGCGTGGCCTCGCCGCGCAGCACAAAAATCGAGGCTGGCAGCGCGGCGGTGTGCTCGGATAGCTCCTGCCCGGCGTCGAAGCCGAACAAGACAGCTTTCACGTCGTCGTCGCCGTGCAGCGTCCGGCTGATGATGCTGTCCGGCTGGAGGTCCCCCAGCAGGGTGGTCAGGTCTTCGAAATACACAAACTCGCTCATAGTCCGTCCTCTCTGTGTGGCTCTGCTGTGCCAAGTCGCAGTCTGAAGACAGGCGTCCCACCAGGGGGAGCGCGCCGGGCAGGTGACCTCGGCCAATCGCTGGGGGGACGCGCAAGCCCGGAGCAGCCAGCTAGACGGTATTGCCGGCAGTGTCCTCGCTTTGGGAGGGCAGTGCGCGGCGACCTGCCGCCGGCCCGCGTCCGGCCTGTCGGCGCCAGCCAGCGATTCCGGTAGGGGCTGCCCGGCGTCCTGATTAGGTTATGCCATAGTATCACAAAAAGAGCCACTGACATTGATGAAAGTCAAGTTGGGCGAGGGGCGCGGCCAGGTACATTTGTCGGGCGGGCAGGCTGTGGGGACAATATGCGTGCGTGGGCATGGACTATCTGATCGCCGCCCGGAGAGAGACACAGCGTGCACCGGGCAGGAGGGAACGCATTATGGCAAAGGTTGTGCTGGGCGTAGCTGCCTTCATCGTCGGGGCGCACGGGCTGATTCACCTGATGGGGCTGGTGGCCTACTGGCCGCTGGCCGAGATGAAAGAATTGCCGTACAAGACGGCGCTGTTCGGCAACCGCTGGGACGTGGGCCGGGCAGGGATGCGCCTGTTCAGTGTCCTGTGGCTGCTGGCGGCAGCCGGTTTTGTGGCGGCGGTGGGCGGCTGGCTCGCCGACCGGCATTGGGCGGCGGCGCTGATGGCGGGCGCTGCCGTGCTCTCGCTGGCCATCTGCCTGGCCGATTGGTCGGCGGCCTGGCGCGGCGCGCTGATTTCCCTCGCCATTCTGGTCGTTGCGGTGGTGGCGCTGGGCCTGGACATGAAACCGGCCCGCTTCCCCGCCTACGCGGAGCAGACGCCGCCGCTGGAGCAGGTGCCCGTGCCGGAGGGCCTGCCGGAGCCGGTCGCGCACTTCTACCAGACTATCAGCGGCGACACCGTGCCGATCATCCGCTCGGCGGTGATCACGGGCACCGCACCGCTGCGCATCAACGGGATTACGCTCAACTCGCGCTTTCGCTTCACGCACGACGCCGGACAGAACTACCGCCACTACATCGAGACGACGATCTTCGGGCAGCCGGTGCTCAAGGTCAACGAGTGGTATCTGGACGGCAAGGGGCGGCTGGAACTGCCCTTTGGCACGACTGAGAACGAGCCAGCCGTTGACCACGCGGCCAACCTGGGGCTGTGGGGCGAGTCGATCTGGCTGCCGTCAATCCTGGTGACCGATCCGCGCGTGCGCTGGGAAGCGGTGGACGCGCAGACCGCCCGGCTAATCGTGCCCTTTGGCGCGGAGGAAGACTCTTTCACCGTGACCTTTGACCCGCAGACGGGACTGATCGCGCAGATGGAGGCCATGCGTCCCAAAGGCACCGATCCGGACAAGCTGACGCGCTGGATTCTCAAGCCAGAGGGCTGGCAGCAGTTCAACGGCTTGCTGATCCCGTCGCCCGCCTCGGTGACGTGGGAGGACGAGGGCACGCCCTGGGCAGTGTTCACCGTTGACGACGTGCGCTACAACGTGGACGTGACGGAGTACGTCCGGGGGCGGGGGCTGTAGGGGGTGAGTCTGGGTGACACGCTGAGCGAGAAACGACTGTCAAAACCTCTCAGAATCGCCACCTGGTAGCTTTTGAGAGACGGGCACGTGTATAAGTGTCAATAGCAGCGCACCGCGCGAAAGACGGCGCTAGCGCCCAGGTGGTGGGCTGAGACTCAGCGTAGTGCACACCAGAAATGAGGTATCTGATGGACATCACTCGCAATTGGCGACTCAAGGCCAGCCGCAGCCAGCTTCTCGCCACCCGCTGCCCGCAGACCGGCGCGGTGATGCTCCCCCAGCAGACCAGCTTGGTCACCCAGCAGGCGCTTGCCTCCTACACGTTCGTCCTCACCGACGCCCAGGGTGTGCTGGCCGAAGATACGGTTGAGTTCGCGCGGGCGGCGCGATGACCGGCCCTGTGACCTCCATGAACGAAGACTACACCAGCGCGACTCAGGCGCGGATGGCGCACCAGGTCGCGTACTGGGATCACCTGCGCCGCGCCCAGCCGTTGGAGGGCGAGGGTGTCGAGCTGTTCGCGCTGTCTGGCAAGGGGACGGTGTACAGCTTCACGACGGTGACCGCGCCTGCCGAGCCATATGAGGCGTATGCGCCGTATGTGCTGGCGCTCGTGCAGCTTGACGAAGGGCCGATGGTCACCGCGCAGCTTACCGACCTGGACGGCGACCCGACCATCGGGATGCGCGTCGAGATGGTCATTCGCAAGCTGCGCACCGACGGCGAGCGCGGCATTATCATTTATGGGCCGAAGTTCCGGCCCCTGCTGTGCCCGCAGGCTTAGGCAGCCGCCTGGCACGCCGGATCAGAAGAAATCAGCGCGCTCCGCTATGGGGCGCGTTTCTTTTTGCCAGCGGCCCGTAGGAACCGCTAGAGAGCCTCACCCCCCGCTCGGCGCTGCGCGCCTCGCCGCCCCTTCTCTACGTGGTGGCTATGGGGTACACAGATACCCCATCCCCCATCCCTTCCCCCGCGCTGCGCAGAGGGAAGGGGAGCAGGCCCCGCCGCGCCGCCACTTCCCCCTCGTGGGGGAAGGGCCGAGATGGGGGGACAGGCACAGCCAAAGATGTGGGTAATGTATAGTCGCAACGGAGAGGGGAGAAAGGCCGAGCGTAGCGAGGCCAGGGGGTGAGGTAAACCCGCAGATGATCTGCGGGCGGCGTAGGCAGGCCGCTTGGCGTGCTGACGGGGTGCTGTATAATGAAGGCGAAAATCTCGTGCTAAGCCAGTTTCCCCGGTCAGGCTGAAGGCTCAGTGAGGGTGTGGAATGATGCGGCAAGGTCTGAAGTCCGTCACGCAGGTTTCGGCGCGCGAGCTTGTCCCCCGGAGATACTACCCGCTCTTTCTGGCGTCTGTGTTTGTCACCAGCCTGCTGGCGGCCTACCTGCTGCTGCCGCCGATCAACGAGATGGACTGGGTGCGGACGGTGCAGCAGGTGCGCAACCTGTGGCGTGGAGTCAATCCCTACTGCGACCCCTACTGCGAGTTCCGCAGCTTTGACCCTGATTTGCCTGTGGACGAGACGTATGTCTCGGTCAAGGTCTACTCGCCCTGGGTGATGTTCTACCTGGGGGTGCTGGCCTATGCCTCGACCCGCGTGATCCTGGCCTTGAGCGTGGCGCTGTGGATCATCATCATCCTGGACAGTGGGCGACCGCTGACTCTGATCCTGATTCTGCACCCGGCGTTCCTGATGCTGCTGGCCTCCGCCAACGCCGATTTCGTGCTCAATGGCGCGGGACTCTGGCTGATTCTGCGTGGGGCGCGGGGTGGGCGGCGCGGGCTGGCCCTCATGCTGATTGCCGTCAAGCCGCAAATACTGCCGCTTCTTCTGCTGCTGGAGGGTGCCCGGACTCTTTGGGAGCGCGATTGGCAGGCAATCGGCGTGATGGCTGTGCTGGGGGGCGTTTCTATTGCCCTGTACCCTGCCTGGCTGCTGGACACGGTGCCTGCCCTGCTGGGCGTCACGCAAGGCGTCTCGCCCGAAGAAAAAGCCGGCCTGGGCGAGCTTTTCTCGTATCCATTCTCGGTCTATGGAGCGTGGGGATTCGGGCGCGCCCTGGCGGTTACGGGGGTGATTCTGCTGCTCATGGCCCGCCGCCTGACCGAGTGGCGATTGCTGGCTGTGCTGCTGGGGTTCGTGTGGACTCCTCACCTCAGCCTGTACAACTATGCCCTGCTCCTCATCTTCTTCCGCAAAACCCCGTCCTGGCGAGTGCTGGCCTATCTGGCCCTGTCCCTGGCGACGCTGCCGCTGCTTTTCAGGGAATATCATCAGTACGAGCGTTATGGCGTGCTGCTGTTCTTGCTGCTGGCGGCGGCGCTCACCACAGCCGACGACGAGCAGACCGAAGAGGCCATTGCCAGCCGCCGCAAGCAGCCGGTTTTCCCTGCTGCCAGGCCGTTGGTGGGCTGGCTGGCTCGCCGGGAAGGACGCTTCGCTTAGGCGGGTCTACGGACGCCTATTCTGGTTACACAGATGCGGCTGGTCGCGTTAACGGGCAGGGCAGCCCGGCCCGGTGACCAGCCGCGCCAGGTCTGCGCTGGCGGGGACGCGCACCCAGCCCGCGCCCGCCGCGTCGCCCGCGCCAAGCGCGACGCGCAGCCAGAGCACTTGCTCCCCATTCTCACCGCGCAGCGTGACCTGTCCGACCACACGGGCCAGGCGCGGGGCCTGCGCCGCGATCTGCTCAGCGCCCAGGTGCGGGCCGCTGAGGGCGGGCAAGGGCAGGTCGTCCAGGTTAACCAGCAGGCACGACTCGACATCCAGGGCGGCGAGCAGGGCGGCTGCGGTTGCGGCGGAATCCGGTGTGGCCGGTGGGATGGGCGTCGCAGTCGGTGAGGCGCTCGGCGTGGGCGAAGGCGTGGCGGTGAAAGCGCCAGCGGTCGCCGTGAGGTCAGCGGCGAAAGCGGCGCGCACGGCTTCGCTCGTGGCGGCGGAATCGGGCGTGACCGATGGGATGGGCGTCGCAGTCGGTGAGGCGCTCGGCGTGGGCGAAGGCGTGGCGGTGAAAGCGTCGGCGGTCGCGGTGAGGTTGGCGGCGAAGGCGGCGCGCACGGCTTCGCTCGTGGCGGGCGCGTCCGGTGTAGCGGTGGCGTTGGCGTCCTGGTAGGCACGCAGCCCGACCACTCCCAGCGCCGCGCCAACGAGCAGCGCGACGAGCGCCGCCCCGACGATCAGCGATCCGACCGGGCGGGAGCCGGTCGGGGAACTCCCCGCCACGCCGGGGGGCGCGACCGTCGCCGGGGCGCTCCATTCGCTGGCGGAGCGCATCTCGCCCGGCCCGCGCAGCGCACGCACGCGGTAAGTGGCGTGCACGTGCGCGACGGCGCTGGCCGGCTCGGTGACGGTGATGTCTTCGCCCTGGCCTTCGTCCTGGCCCTGCGGCGTGATGTGCAGGATATAGGCGCGCGCGCCGGGGATGGGAGTCCAGGCCAGGCGCTCGCCGGTCACATGGGTGAAGACCGGCGTATCCAGGCGGGCGGGGGCCTGAATCGGCTCGCTCCAGGGGGAGGGCGTCTCCGGCGCGTAGAGCGCATTCAGCGCGCGGACACGGTAGAAGCGACCGGCTGGTGTGTCCGGCGGCAGCTCGCAGTCGGGCCGCTCGCCGCGATAGACAATGGCCGTCTCGCTGGTCTCAAAGCGCTCGCTCGTCGCCTCCTGTGCTTCGTAGCCGGTGGCCTGGGCAATGGGCGTCCAGCGCAGGGCGGGGCCGCCGTCCGGAGACCAGGCAGGGGGCAGCAGCACGGGCGCGGTGATGACCAGCGGCAGCGGGCAGACGGACTCGCTCGGCGGCCCGGCAACGCCCTGGTTGAGCGGCACGACGCGGTAATAGGTGACGCGGCCAGGCGGCGGCGAGAAGCGGTAGACGATCTGCCGACCGTCGGTTAGCTCGGCTAGCAGGGTGGGGCTGGCGAAATTGGGCGCGGCGGACACTTCGAGACGGTAGGCGGTGGCGTTGGGCGACGGATTCCAGCGCAATTCGCACAGCTCCGGCGCGATCCAGCGGTAGGTGAGCGTCACAGTGGACGGCTGGGAGACGACCGGAGCCAGGCGCAGGTCGAGGATCGCCAGGTCGCGCGCCGTCTCCGCGCCCCAGTCGAGAAGCGCCTGGCGCACGTCGGCGGTGGCCATGTCCGGCAAGTCGGCGGCGAGCGGTGCTGCACCATTCGAGACGACGACCAGGCGATCTAGCGCGAACAGGCTGCTGCGCTGCCATCCGAGTGCGCCGGAGTCAGGGGTGATGCCGCTCTCCGGCGACCACGCGCCACCTGCGGGGTGCTCGGCCTCCACCCGCAGCAGGGCGCGGTCGAGCAGGCGGACACCGTCACAGCCCAGCCAGGCCAGAGCGATGGTGCCGACCGGCTGCTGGCGGTCGAGGCGGCCTGCCGCAAAGCAAACCGGGCCAACGGGCGCATCGTGCCACAGCGCGCGGTCTTGCAGCCAGACAGTGAGCGGCGCGGGCCAGTCGTCGCCCACCTGTTCCAGCGTCCACAGGCGCTCGGTGAGCTTTTCGGCGAGGATGGTAGCAGCGGAGCCTTCGGCCAGGACGAAGACGAGTCGCGCGGCGTCCTGGGCGATGGCAAGCGCCGCTGGCGTGCGCTCCTTGCCCGGCGCGGCGGCTCGCTGGTAGGCCGCCCGCCAATGCCCGTGCAGGCTATGACCCTGCTTGAAGGCGCTGGCCTCGCGGCCCAGAAATTGGCGCTGAGTGGTGGTCATGCCCATCGTCCCGTCACTGCGGCGTGGAATTCCCGCTAGTGTAATGCCGGGCGGCGGAATCGGGCAAATGGCGGCGGGGATGCGCGTCACAGGACTTCCGAAG
>JAXGOK010000038.1:0-42080 GCA_040767545.1 Aggregatilineaceae bacterium
CCCACGTCGTGAAGAGGGCGCAAGCCGAGCAGCGCCCCACACGCACTCTGGAGCGGTGCAGCAGGTGGGCCGCTGCCCGGCGGGTGCGGGTGGGGCGCGGATGCTGCTATACTATGCCCGGTTGATTTCGCGCGACGTACTCCGAAATGATGGCCTTATGACACTCGATCTGACTTCCATTGGCGCGGTAGCTCTGGATATGGACGGCGTGCTCTGGCGCTCCAGCCAGGTTATGCCGGGGATACCGGGCTTCTTCGACTTCTTGCAGCAGCACGGCATTGCTTTCGCCTTCGCCACCAACAACAGCACGACCAGCGTGGAAGCCTACGTCGAGCGCCTGCGTGGCATCGGCATTCCGGCCCGCGCCGAGCAGGTAGTGACCTCGGCGGTGGCAACGGCAGACTACGTGAGCCGCCGCTATCCCGCCAGCACGCCGCTCTACATCATCGGCGACGATGGCATACGCAGCGCCCTGGCCGAGCGCGGCTTCCGCGAAGACCCGCCCAACGCGCAGGTCGTGGTCGTGGGGCTGGACTTCGCGGCGACGTTCGACAAGCTCAAGCTGGCCACGCTGCGCATCCGCGCCGGGGCGGACTTCATCGGCACCAATGGCGACCGCACATTCCCCCTGCCGGAAGGACTGGTGCCCGGCAACGGTGCACTGCTGGCGCTCCTGGAGACGGCGACCGATGTTGCGCCGGTCGTCATCGGTAAGCCGGAGCGCGTCATGTTCGACGTGACGCTCAGCCGCCTGGGGACAGCGCCAGAGCGCACGCTGATGATTGGCGATCGCATGGAGACGGACATTGTTGGCGCTCAGCGGGCGGGGTGGCAGACAGCCCTGGTTCTGACCGGCGTTACGACGGCGGAAGAGGCGGAGCAGGCTGTCGCGGATGGCCAGGTCGGAGCCGTCTTCGACACGCTGGAGACGCTGCGTGCGGCATGGGAAGCGGCACTCGGCTGAGGCCGGGCGCTATACGCTGAGTGAGCGGGCGACAGTGGAGCAGGAGGTATTGGGATGGAATACGGGATGCCCAGGCGAGTATCAGCCGTGTCTGGCGTGGCGGGCTTGCTGGCTGTGCTCATGCTGGCAGCCCTGACTCTCTCGCCGGGCGCAGCATCGCGCGCTGTGTCGGCGGGGCCGGAGGCCGATCTGCTGGCTGAGACTCCAGCCGCGAGTGACTCGTCCGTCGAATGGACGGTCGGAGAGCTGGCCTTCGAGAGCCGCTACCCGGACGGGTTTGTGTTCATGGCGGAGATCAGCAGCAGCGCTGGGCCGATTGTGCGCGGGCGCGTGATCTGGTCGCTCGCGCCGGGGATGCAGCGCAGCGCGCCCTTCGAGATCAACGCGGACAGCGGCCAGCTGGTCGCCGAGTGGCAGCCCAGCCCCGGCGAGTCCACGCCGCCCTGGTTGGGGTTGACTTACACCTGGTCGGTGGGCGACGCGGCGGGCAATTCGTTTGCGACCGAGCCGCGCTACGCCGAATACGCCGACACCAGCCGCAAGTGGCTGCGCAGCGAGAGCGAAGACATCATTGTGTTCAGCCAGGGGCTTCCGGCGGAGGTCAACGACCTGACGCTGGAAGCAATGGCCGCGCAGCGCGAGACGTACCGCGCCGCCTGGGGCGATTTGCTTCCCTACCGTCCGCGCGCCATCCTCTTTGGCGACCTGGACGCCTGGCGCGAGTGGCAGGTGGGCCAGATGAGCGCCAACATCGCCGGGCTGACGCGCAGCGAGTGGGGCGGCACCGTCCAGCGCGTTACGGGGGAGGGCGTGCGCGACATCGCCTATGGCACGGTGCTGCACGAGATAGCGCACCTCTACCAGGACGCCTTCACCTTCATGCCGGCGGGAAACTGGTTCATTGAGGGCAACGCCACGTTCTTCGAGCGACAGCAGTACTACGATTACGAGGCAGCGGTGCGGACGCTGGCGGCGGCGGGCCAACTGCCCGCGCTGCTCGAAGGCACGGGGCCGGGTGTGAGTGGGCGCGACGCGCGCCGGGGGTACGACATCGGCTACACGTTCTGGGTCTGGCTGGCCGACAACTACGGCCTGGAAGGGCACCACCAGCTTATCACCCTGATCAAGGACGGCGTTGGGCGCAACGACGCCATCGAGCAGGTGACCGGGCTGTCCGTCGCCGAAGTCGAGAGACGTTGGCGCGTCTGGCTGGGAGCATCGCCCACCGCCCCTACGCTGGTTCCAACGCCTGCCTTCTTCTTCCTGCCGTCTCCCACGCCGTATGTGGTCGGGAAATGACGGTTGGGAGTTGATGGTTGTTGGTTATTGGTTGTTGGTGAAGGTGGTGGCCAGTGGATTCGTACCCCCTCTGCGCTGCATGGGGTGCGTGCAAGGGTTGTCAGCGCGCCAGCGCCGAACGGGGGTGAGGAAACAGGATACCAATAACCAATAACCAACAACCACTGATCACCGATCACCTCTGTCGCTCGCCAGCAAGTGACAGGCGTGCCCACTGGTGCTAGGATTGAGGTGACCGGCGGTCAGTGAGCGGGAGGGGCCTATGAGCAGGCAGGGGGATAGTCGCATGGCGCGTTGGGCGCTGATCGCAGTGCTGGCGCTCGGCTTGCTGGCAGTGTGGGGGACGCGCAACCCGGCATCTGCCCAGGACGGCGAAGGCGAAGGGGAGTTCCCGATCATCTTCGGGCACCAGGCTGAGGTCGTCTTCCCGGCGGTGATTCGCTGTGTGGTGGGCGTGAACGCTGTCCCGGACGACATTGAGTCCATCACTCTGATCGTCAGCCAGGAGAGCGGCCTGGCCCACACTTTCGTTATTGACCGCGACGCGGCGCTGATGCCAGCGTACAGCGGCGGCGTGGCCAACCAATTCCTGTTCGAGTGGCGGCTGGATGGGGAGCCAAGCCCTGTGCTCTTCGAGCCGGTGGCCTATCGCTGGGAAGTCGCTGTGCGCGGCCAGCCGCTGGCTGTGGCCGAGGGCGACTTCCTGGCCGCTGATACGGGGTACGGCTCCTGGCACATAGCGGGGCGTCCGCCGGTGGTGCTGCACTGGCTGAACCGCAACCTGGCCGGGCAGATCGTGTGGGACGAGATCATGGCCGCCTATGGGCTGCTGGACCGCCAGGTGGACTCGCCCCCGGCGTTCGAGTTCGCCATTTACGATCCCGACGCGCGGTTGTGCGAGTCCGTTCGCGACGACGCGACCGGTGAAGTCCGCCAGGTGGTGCAGGCGCGCGGCGATCCGTCAGAGTACCCGTGCTCGGCGGAGCTGTTCGCGCAGGTGTACGCCCGCTCCGGCATCACGTTCGTGCAGCGGCCCACGTTTGGCCTGTCCGAGCTTGAGGACACGCTCATCGCGGCGATGGTGAGCCGGGCCTACGGCGCTCTGTGGGAAGATGCGGGCGTGCCGGCCTGGTTCGAGGGCGGGCTGGCCGCGTTGTACCGGCTGCGCCCTGGGGCTGCCGGGCTGGAACTGGCGCGTAGCGCTGCCCGCACCGGGCAGCTCTTCCCGCTCGATGCGCTGCAAGCTCCGCTGCCGGAGACGGCGACCTACGCCAGCCGCGCGCTGTGGGAGGCGCAGAGCTATACGCTGGCGCTAATGCTCGCCGACCGCTATGGGGCGCAGGCTCCATTCGATCTGGCGCGTGCCGCCGGGCAGGAACCGGGCGGGTTCGCGGGCGCGCTCCGCTCGTTGACGGGTGGCGACCAGCAAGCTCTGTGGGATGCCTGGCAGGGCTGGCTGTTCGCGGAGGAGGCGCTGCGCGCCGCCGGATGGACGCCTTACTTGCCGGAGACACCTACTCCGACCGCGACGCTGACCGCCTCGCCCGTCCCGCCGACGCGCACGCCGTCGGCCACGCGCACGCCGACTGTTACGCCAACGGAGCGCGTGCTCGGCGTGCAGCCGCAGACAGTCGTCGTCCGGCAGGCTTCGCCGACGCCCCGCCTCGCGCCGACCAACACACCGCTGCCGCCGGGTAGCTTGCCACCGGCCCCGCCGCGCCAGCCGAGTGGCGAGAGTGGGGGCATTGACCTGGCAGTGCTGGGCGTGATTGCGGGGGTGGCCGCGTTGATCTTGCTGCTCGCCGGAGCGATCCTCGCTGCGCGGCGGCGTCGCGCCTGAAGTGGAGAGAATAGACGGCACTGTGACCCAACCCCTGATCTACGACCTTAGCCTGGATGACTTGACCGGTGCCCTGCGCGCCTGGGGTGAGCCAGCTTACCGCGCCCGGCAGGTCTGGGAATGGCTGTACCAGCACAAGGTGGATGATTTCGCCGCCATGCTGAATCTGCCCCAGGCGCTGCGCGAGCGGCTGGCCGCTGAGTTCCGCCTGCAAGCTTTTTCGCTGGAAGCCGAGCAGCGTTCCAGCGACGGGCAGACGGTCAAGCGGCTGTGGCGGCTGCCCGACGGGCAGATGATCGAGAGCGTGCTGATGGCCTACGACGACGACCGGCGCACGGCCTGCATCAGCACGCAGGCGGGCTGTGCGATGGGCTGTGTCTTCTGCGCGACGGGGCAGATGGGCTTCGCCCGACACCTGACCGCTGGGGAGATCGTCGCCCAGGCGGTGCACTTCGCGCGCCTGCTGGAGGTGGAAGGTGAGCGGCTGAGCAACGTCGTGCTGATGGGCATGGGCGAGCCGTTGCACAATTACGAGGCGTCGCTGGCCGCGATTCGCCGCCTCAACGACGAGCGCGGACTGGCTATCGGCCAGCGCCACATCACCCTGAGCACGGTTGGACTGGTGCCCCAGATGCGCCGTTTCGCTGACGAGGGCCTGCAAGTGGGTCTGGCAATCAGCCTGCACGCGGCAACCGACGAGGAGCGCAGCAAGCTGCTGCCAGCCAACCGGCGCTGGCCGCTGGCCGCGTTGCTGGAGGCCGCCCGCTACTACGTGGAGCGCACGGGCCGCCGCGTGACCTTCGAGTGGGCGCTGATCGCTGGCGAGAATGACACGGTGGCCCAGGCCGAAACGTTGGGCAAGCTGCTGGGCGGCCTGAAATGCCACGTGAACCTGATTCCGCTCAACCCCACCGGCGGGTACGCGGGCCAGCCCTCCGACCCGGCGCGCGTGGAGACGTTCCAGGCGGTGCTGCGCGCCTATCACGTGGGCAGCACGGTGCGCGTGCGGCGCGGGATTGACATTCAGGCCGGCTGCGGCCAGTTGAAGGCCGAGGTTGCGGCTCGCCGGCGCCGGGCGCGCGCCAGACGGCCAGAAGGGAGCTCATGATGACTGTGACCGTGCGCTTCTTCGCCAGCCTGCGCGACGTGACAGGGGAGCCGCAGTGCGAGCTTGCGCTGCCCCCCGGCGCGCGCCTCAGCGACCTGATCGCGCACTTGGTGGCGCGCTATCCCGCGCTGGACGGCTACCAGGAGTCGTGGCATTTCGCCGTGAACCAGACGCACGCCGAGCCGGATACGCTGCTGCGCTCCGGTGACCAGGTCGCCATCTTCCCGTATGTCGCCGGGGGTTGAGAAGGAGAGCGTGCCATGAGTGAAGAAACCCGCCGGCGTCTGGAGCACTTCATCGCTGAGCGCCAGCGGCAGAACGCGCGCATCCTGGAGGCGGATCACCTGGGCATCCGCCGCTTCTTCAACCTGGACGAAGCCGCCTACCGGGACGGGGCGCTGGACGCCAAGACGAAGGAGATGCTGGGTCTGGTGGCATCGTTGGTGCTGCGCTGTGACGCCTGCGTTGACTATCACCTGATGCAGTGTGTGCATCTCGGCGCGACCGAGGCGGAGTTGGTCGAGGTGCTCAACGTTGGGCTGATTGTCGGCGGCTCGATCGTCATTCCCCACCTGCGCCACGCCTTCGACACGCTCGACGTGCTGCTCGCCCAGGTTGCTGGCTGACGCTCGCCTGAGCGCGACTTATTTCCCAACTGGTACCCAGAAGCCGAACACGCTGCCTCTGCCGGGCGCGCAGCAGTGCCGCCGCCAAGGACTGCTTGGCCATGAGTGTCCTCGCCGTGATGCAGGGACGGGACGCGCCAGTCTGGTCAGCCGCCAGAGGTGCCCACCAGATAGGTGACGAAGAGTGCGGTCACGGATGATCCAGGCGGGCAATCTCGTGCGGGGCCAAGTATAGTCGGTTCTGCGGCAGAGTTCCACGCCGTGCCTGGTTATCGCAGGGGGAACACGGTATATTCAGGATGACCACGATGTATCCTGGCGTGTCAAGCACGCATCAAAACCGTAGCGAGCACGCACCATGCGTATTGACTTCCTGTTCTGGGCCGAGTGCCCCTCGCACCCGGAAGCGTGGCAGCGCCTGCTGCACGCCCTCGATGCGCTGGCGATACAGGCCGAAGTTCAGCGCATCGAGATCACGAGCGACGAAGAGGTGGAGCGCTGGGGCTTCCCTGGCTCGCCAACCATTCTGGTTAACGGCCAGGACATTGACCCGGCGGCGGAAAGACTCCCGGCGCGCTTAACCTGCCGGTTGTACTTCCGCGACGATGGCCGCCCGTCTCCGCTGCCGCCCGAAAGCATGATCCGCCGCGCCCTGGTTGTTGCCCAGGCGCGAGAACAATAGCTAGAGTAGAAAGGAATTTGACGATGCCTAAGATTGGACAGAAGGCCCCCGACTTCACGCTGCCCGGCGTGGATGGTACCGACCATTCGCTGGCGGCGCTGCTGGCCAGCCATAAGGCGGTCGCCGTGATCTTTAGCTGCAACCACTGCCCGTATGTGCGGGCCTGGGAAGAGCGCATGATCGCCATCCAGCGCGACTACGCCGCGCGCGGCGTGACTCTGGTTGCCATCGGCTCCAACGACGCAACCCGTTACCCCGATGATGACTTTGCCCACATGAAGGAGCGCGCGGAGGAGCAGGGCTTCAACTTCCTCTACCTGCGCGACGAAACGCAAGAAATCGCCCGCGCCTACGGGGCCACGCACACACCGCATGTGTTCCTGCTCGACGCACAGGGCGTGCTCCGCTACCAGGGTGCGATTGACGACAACTACGAAGACCCAGGCTCGGTGGAGTTCGCTTTCCTGCGCGACGCGCTGGACGCGGTGCTGGATGGCAAGACACCTAAGGTGACGGTTACGGACGCAGTCGGCTGCACCATCAAGTGGAAGTAGGTGGGCTGCCAGTTAGTCCCGCCGTGAGTGATCCCGTCGCAGACAGCAGCAATTCACCAGATGAGGAGCGCCGAGCGTATGGCCTACCAGCACATTGTGGTTCCTCCGCAGGGAGAGAAGATCAAGTGTCTTTCCGGGCAGGGCTGCATTCCCGACCATCCGATCATCGCCTTCATCGAAGGGGACGGGATTGGCCGCGACATCATGACCGCGTCCCGGCGCGTGTGGGACGCCGCCGTTGCGAAAGCTTACGGCGGCGAGAGGCAGATTGCCTGGATGGAGATTTACGCGGGCGAGAAAGCTGCCAAGCTCTACGGCGGCGACTACCTGCCCGCCGAGACCTTCGACGCCCTGCGCGAGTTCCTGGTGGGGATCAAGGGGCCGCTGACGACCCCCGTCGGCGGCGGGTTCCGCAGCCTGAACGTGACGCTGCGCCAGGTGCTCGATCTGTATGCCTGCGTGCGCCCGGTCAGGTACTACCAGGGCGTGCCGGGGCCGATGCGCGAGCCGCAGCACGTGAACATGATCATCTTCCGCGAGAACACCGAGGATGTCTACGCGGGGATCGAGTACCAAGCCGGGACGCCGGAGAACGAGAAGCTAGCCCGCTTCCTGCGCGAGGAGATGGGCGTTGAGTTCTTCGAAGGCAGCGGCCTGGGCGTCAAGCCGATGAGCGCCTTCGCCACCAAGCGCCTGATGCGCTTCACCCTGCGCTATGCCATCGAGCGCCAGCGCCAGAGCGTGACCATCATGCACAAGGGCAACATCATGAAGTACACCGAGGGCGCGTTCCGCACCTGGTGCTATGAAGTGGCCCGCGATGAGTTCGGCGAGCACACGATCACCGAGGACGAGCTTTGGGAGCAGTACGGCGGGGTGCGGCCTGAGGGTAAGATCGTCATCAAAGACCGCATCGCCGACATCATCTTCCAGCACGTGCTGCTGCGCCCGGCGGAGTTCGATGTGATCGTCGCGCCGAACCTGAATGGTGATTATCTCTCCGACGCGCTGGCGGCGCAGGTCGGCGGGGTGGGCATCGCGCCAGGGGCCAACATCGGCGACCAGGTGATGCTCTTCGAAGCGACGCACGGCACCGCGCCCAAGTACACCGACCAGGATCGGGTCAACCCCGGCTCGCTGCTGCTCAGCGGGGTGATGATGCTGGAGTTCCTGGGGTGGGGAGAGGCCGCCGGCCTGATCACAAGCGCCTACGAGCGCACCATCCAGCAGAAGACGGTCACCTACGATTTCGCCCGCCAGATGGACGGGGCGACCGAGGTCAGGACGAGCGAGTTCGCCACCGCCCTGATCAACAACATGAGCGCTTGATGGCGTTTTCGCCCCGGTCTTGTTGGGGAGGGGGTAACGTTCAGAGCGCAGAAGCAGACTCCCGAAGTTGCCGAAACTTCGGAAGTCTGCCTGCATTCCTGCTGCCTTTGTCGCAAGGCGTATCGCAATATGCCCCTACGAAGCTCTGGAAGGCACGCCGATCAGAGGCGCATTGCGCGGCCACAAGATTCCCCTTAGTATTTGATCATACGACATCTCTCTGCATGTCTCGCGGCAAGACCTGTGCTGGCAAGGAGTCGCTGCCATGTCCGCTCTGCCTCCCTTCTTCCTCGTCAACCCTGTGGCGCGCAGCCTGGTCATTGCCGACCGCTTCAACGCGCCGCGCACCTATGCCTTCGCCCCAACCAAGAAGCAGCTTCATGAGGGCGTAGACCTGATGGCACTTGACGCCCAGGGTAACCCGGTGGCCGTGTTCGCCGCCCAGCGAGGGGTGGTAGACCGGGTGGCCTTCAGCGGGCAGGGCTACGGTCACTATGTGCGTATCGTGCACGCCTGGGACGGCCAGACTTATGTTACATGGTACGGCCACCTGTCAGTGACCAGCGTGCGCGAGGGGCAATTCGTCCTGGCCGGGCAGAAGATCGGAGTCGCGGGGACTACCGGCTTTTCGAGCGGCACTCACCTGCACCTCACGCTCCAGCACATCGGGCATGGGCTGGCCAATTACACAGTGGACGACGTGGTAGACCCGGAGCCTTTCATCCGCGCCGGGGCGGTGCCGCCGTTCAGCGAGGCGTCCTTTGTGACCGACGTGACCGTCGCCGACGGGACGCAGATGCAGCCGGGCCAGGTCTTCACCAAGACATGGCGGCTGCGCAACACGGGCAGCACGACCTGGGACGCGGGCACCAAGCTTGCCTTTGCCAGCGGAGACAGGATGGATGGGCCGGACGAAGCCCCGCTGCCGGCTGCGCCCGTGCTGCCTGGCCAGACAGCCAACGTCAGCATCAAGCTGACCGCGCCCGCCCAGGCGGGCCGCCATCGCAGCACGTGGCAGCTTCGTGGGCCGGACGGCCAGCCATTCCCCAACACCTTCTACGCTGAGATCGTGGTCAAGGCTGTTGCCGCGTTCGACGAGGTCTCTTACGTGGCCGACCTGACTGTGCCCGATGGCACCGTCGTCAAGCCCGGCGCGACGTTCGTCAAGACGTGGCGCGTGCGCAATACCGGCACCACGACCTGGACGACCGACTACGCGCTGCGCTTCGCCGCCGACAAGCAGATGGGCGGCCCGGATAGCGTCCCGCTGGCGCGCGCGGTCAAGCCGGGGGAGGTCGTCGAATTGTCGGTGCGGCTGCGCGCGCCGAAACGGGCAGGACGGCATCGCAGCACGTGGAAGCTGGCTAACGCCGCCGGAAAACTCTTCGAGTACGGGCAGTATGCCGAGATTCAGGTGCCGCGCGTGGTAGCCCCCGTGCAGAAGCTGGACGAGCTACGCTGGCTCGCTGATGTCACGGTGCTCGACGAGACGGTGATGGAAGCCGGTGAGCCGTTTGTCAAGACGTGGCGCGTGCGCAACTCCGGCGAGACGACCTGGGGGCCGGGCTATACGCTGGCTTTCTTCGGCGACGAGCGGATGGGCGGCCCGCAGAGCGTGCCGCTGCCGCCCGCTGCGCCGGGCGACGTGGTGGATATCTCGCTGCCGCTCACCGCGCCGGACAAGCCGGGCTTGCAGCGCAGCACGTGGAAGCCGCGCAACCCGCAGGGCGACTTCTTCGAGTTCGACCTGTACGCCCTCATTCACGTCAGCGATCCGGCGCAGCCGTCGCCGCAGTTGAGTGAGCTGAGCTACGTCGCCGATGTCACCATCCCCGATGGAGCGGCTTTGCAGCCCGGCGAAGCGTTCGTCAAGACGTGGCGCGTGCGCAACACCGGCACCACGACCTGGGGGCCTGCGTTTGCACTGGCCTTCTTCAGCGATGATAAGCTGGACGGGCCGGACAGCGTGCCATTGCCACCGGTCAAGCCGGGCGAGATGGCCGAGCTGTCGCTGATGCTGACCGCTCCCCAGGCTCCCGGCCCGCACAAGAGCACGTGGAAAGGCCGCGACCCGCAAGGCCGCTTCTTCGACTATGACCTGTTCGCGCTGATTGACGTGGTGGACCCCAGCCAGACGTATGACATGCTGGAGTTCCTGCGCGGCGATGGGCGCGTGTACGAGCTGGCCTGCGGCTGGCTCGGCGGCGCGCGCCAGCGCGTGCAGACGCAGACTGAGGGCGCGAAGTTCTATCACGTCAAGCAGGGCGAGTGGGAGGAGATGTGGGCGGACGAGCATTTCATCTACCGGGGCACGGATACCTCAGCCGTCGGCGGCGAAGTCTGCACGCTGACCCAGAGCGGGCTGTACGGCAGCCCCTGGATTCCGCGCAAGATGACGGTCGGAGTGCCGTTCCAGCGGATGCCACAGGTTGTGTTCCGCCGCAAGGGCGACGGCGCAGGTGTGCCCGGCAAGGCGTTTGCTCACGTCACGTGGATCGTGCTGGAGGCGGTGCACAAGACGCTGGCGCTGTCGAGCGGCGTCACCCTGCGCGACGTGGCGGTGCTGGCGGTGTACGAGGATGCAGGCGGTAAGCCCCAGGGGACGCCGTTCGAGCGTTACTACTACGCGCGCGGCTACGGCCTGGTGGCCTGGGAAGGCGCAATCGGGCGGGCGGCGCTGGTGCAGGAGTTCGCGCCTGGCAGCCTGCCCGACCTGGTACGCGAGGTGCTGCCCTGGTTGTGATGCGAAGAGGGTAATTGGTGATTGGTGAAGGCGGGGCTGTGCCGGATGCGCCAGCAACAACCAACACGCGGGGGCGCAGGCTCCCGCGTTTGATTCCAGCCCAGGCTGGCGGAGCAATCAGGAGCCGTCCGGGGTATCGGGAGTGTCTTCAGGCTCAGCGTCGGCCAGGGAAAGGGCGATGTAGAAGGTAGCCCCTTCGCCCTGCACACTCTCCGCCCAGGCACGCCCGCCATGCGCGCGCACGATATGGCGCACGATGGCCAGCCCCAGCCCGGTGCCTTCGCGCCGCACGCGATCTACCTGGAAGAAGCGCTCGAAGATACGCGACAGGTCTTCATCGGGAATGCCGGGGCCGTCGTCGGACACGGCAAGCACCGCCTCGGCGTCGCTGCACTGTGCGCTGATGTGAATGTGCCCGCCTCTGGGGGCGAACTTGATCGCGTTGTGGGTGATGTTCTTCAGCGCGCGCTGAATCTGCATTTCATCGGCCAGCACGACGATGTCTTCGGGCACCTCAATGGTGACTACCTGCTCTTTGTTTTCTGCCAGCGACTCAAGCTGTTGCAGCGTGTTGGTGACGATGGGCAGCAGCGGCGTGGGCGTCAGACGGATGGGCATCTGGCCGGACTCGATCAGCGAGAGGTCGCGCATCTCCTGAACCAGGTGCCTCAGCGTGTCCGTCTCGCGGCGGATATCTTTCGCCATCTTGCGCAGGCGCTTGGGCTTTTCCCGTTCGGCGGCGCTGAGCAGAGTCTCCGCCAGCAGGCCGATGGACGTGATCGGTGTGCTTAGCTCGTGCGAGATATTGGACACCATCTCGCGGCGGGCGCGCTCCAGACGTTGAAGCTCCGTCGTGTCGCGCAGAGTCATGATCTCGAACTCAGCGTCAGACGCCGGCAGCGCCAGGACGCGCACGTGAAACACACGATGATCTAGCTCGATGCGCCGCTCAACTGTCTCGCTGCTCACGCGGCGCGCGTCGTAGAACAGGGTTTCCAGGTCGGGCTGGCGCAGTGCGCTCATCAGCGTCTTGCCGGTCAATTCCTGGCCGAACAGCTTTTGCGCGGCCTGGTTGGTCTCAACGATGGTCAGGTTCGTGTCGAGGATGAGCAGAGCATCCTCAACGCTCTCCATGATCCCGCTCTTGAGCAGCTCGGCTTGCGCCAAAGCCTGGGCGTGCGCCTGCTGCAAATGGGCGCGGCTTGCCGCCGCCACGCGCTCGTCGGCACGCAGACGCATCAGCAGCACGGCCAGGGCGAAGGTGCTCAGCACAGCGAGGATAGCGATGATCCAGGGAAGCATGGGGGTATTTCATCCTTCGAAGCGATAACCGACGCCGCGCACAGTGACGATGCGGCGCGGGTGGGATGGCTCGTCTTCAATCTTCTCGCGCAGCCAGCGCACATGCACGTCAACGGTCTTTGTCTGCCCGCTGTAGTCGTAGCCCCACACGCGGTCGAGCAGCAGATCGCGCGAGAGCACGGCTCCCTTGTTACGCATCAGCATTGCCAGCAGATCGAACTCCTTGTGGGTCAGGCGTAGCTCCTTGCTGCCGCGCGTGGCACGCCGGGCGATCAAGTCCAGCACCAGGTCGCCGCTCTCCAGGCGGTCTACGACGGCGCGCGCCGAGGGAGCGCGGCGCAGCACAGCGCGCACGCGGGCCAGGAATTCGCCCAGGCTGAACGGCTTGACGATGTAATCGTCCGCGCCAAGCTCCAGGCCGACGATGCGATCCACTTCGCTGCCGCGTGCAGTCAGCATGACGATGGGGACATCGGACTCGTTGCGAATGATGCGGCAGACCGACAGGCCGTCGAGCGAAGGCAGCATCACGTCCAGGACGATCATGTCGGGCGAGCTATCACGTGCCAGGTCAAGAGCCTGGGCCCCGTCACCGGTCTGAAAGACTTTGTAGCCCTCTTGAGAGAGGTTATAGGCCAGCGTCTTGCGCAGCGTGTCATCGTCTTCGACCAGCAGAATCTTCTTCATAAGAACGTCCCCCTAACGAGCGGCTGAGCACGGGTCTGATCATAACGCGTTTCGGGTAGCTGTCATGGCAGTTTCGTTAAACCCTGTTAAAGGTTCCTTAAACCTGCGTGCTGCCAGCTGGCACGCCTGCCGCACTGCTGCTACGTTGTAGGTGGGATATTCAGATTGTAACGTCTTTTCGCACGCCGCGCCGGGATGTGTGGAGGTTCGGCGGCGGGTGCGCCGCAAGCGCCGCCGGATTCGAGGACATGATCGGGAGTCTGCTGGCGGGCCTGGCCTCAGAAATCGGCCAGTGCCGCCTGCTGCGTCTCGTAGATGGCGGAGTAGCGGTCGAAGCCCACGATTTGCAGCACGCGCCGTACTTTGGGCTGCAAGGCGACCAGTTTCAGGTCGCCACCCTGCGCGCGGCAGGTGAGGATCGCTTCGGCCAGGCTGCGCAGGGCGGCGCTGTTGGCGTACTGTACCCCGGCCATGTCGAGCACGATCCGGTACTGATCCGCATCCAGCCGGGCGTGCAGCGCCTCGTCGAGCGCCACTGCGCCGTCCGTGTCAATGCGGCCATTCAGGACGATGATGACCACGCCATCAGTGGTCTGCTCGCTGAGATTCATCCCGCACGCTCCCCGTCTGATTGGCTTGCTGCGCCGCAGGCGCGGCGTAGCACATACCTGCTGGTAATTGTAGAGGGTTCGCCGGGCGCGGGCAAAGGCTGGTTGCTCCAGGCAGAAGCGCTGTGCGGTCAAGAAGAGGTCGGGGCGGGCGTGATTGAGCGCCCGCCCCGGAGCTCAGCGCGCAGCCCGCCTTAGGCAGGCGGCTGGTAGTCGAAGAACCACTTGTTCATGAGGAAGTCGAGGAAGCCATCCTGCTTGAGGCTGGCGATACCGGCATTCATCGGGGCGACGAGGTCGCTGCCCTTGGGGAAGATGAAGCCCATCTTGTCATCGGAGATGGAGTCGCCGACCGTCTTGACGGCTCCGCCGGTGGTGCTGATGAAGCCGCGTGCGGCGGCAGCGTCCACAGGGATGGCGTCCACGTCACCGACGATGAGCGCCTGGACGAGCGCGCCGAACTCGGTGTAGACGACACGGCGAGCTTCGTCGGGCACGGCGTCGAGGGTGACGAAGAAGCCAGCGGTGCCCGCCTGGACGCCGAGGAGCAGGGTGTCATCGGCGGCGAATTCGTCCATGTTGGCAAAGCGGTCTTCATCGGCGCGGACGAGGAGGAACTGCTGGAGGTTGATGTAGGGATCGGAGAAGTCCACGATCTCCTTGCGTTCCTCGATGATGCTGATGCCGGTCATGCCTATGTCGAACTGGCCTTCACCGACGGAAGCGATCATCACGTCCCAGGAGACAAACTCGTAGACCGGCGTGCAGTTGATGCGCTGGCAGATTTCCTCGACTAGGTCGTACTCGTAGCCCATGATCTCGCCCGTCTGGGGGTTCTCGAACTGGAACGGCGTGTACAGGTTCTCGACGGCGATCACGATCTCCTGGCCGCCCAGGTCGGGCAGGTCTGGGTACACCGGCCCCGCCGCTGCCGCCGGCAGAAATGACACGGCGAGCATGGCGATCATGATCAGCCCTGCTAAGGTGGCTTTCCGAAACATCTGCTTTCTCTCCTCTACCTGGTACACACGGGTATTTGTAGGTGCCTTAAGTGTAGTGCCGGACGGAGCGTAGCGCAAAAAACATTCGCCGCTCACAAGGGCGTGTCCGCCGCCCGATCCACCAGCCAGAGCAAGCGGCCCGCTTGCGGCTGGATGAGCTGGGCAGGATAGACTTCCGGCTGGCGCGGGCCATGCAGCACGGCGCGCAGCGTTTCAGCTTTGGCCGCGCCGCTGACCAGGAACAGCACATGCGCCGCCGCGTTGATCGCCGGAACGGTCAGCGTGATCCGCCAGGAGTCCAGCCGGGGGACGTAGTTCTCCACCGCCCAGTGCGCCGTCTCGTGCAGGGCTGCCGTGCCGGGGAAGAGGGAGGCAGTGTGCCCGTCGTCGCCCATGCCAAGTAGCAGCAGGTCGAAGCGCGGCTGCGGCGTTGCTGGCTCACCGCCCGCGAAGAATGCGCGTAGCTCGGCCTCGTAGCGCCGGGCGGCTTCGGCGGGGGGTAGCTCGCCCGCGATGCGGTGACTGTGCTCCGGCGGCAGCGGCACGCGGTCGAGCAGCGCCTCGCGGGCCATCCGGTAATTGCTCTCGGCGTGGTCGGGCGGGACGCAGCGCTCGTCGCCCCAGAAGACGTGGGCGCGCGCCCAGTCTATGCGCGACGCCCAGGCGGGACTTGCTAGCCGCTCGAACAGGGCGCGCGGCGTCGAGCCGCCCGAAAGCCCAACGCTAAACTGCCCGCGCGCGGCGATGGCCTCGTTGGCGATGCGCACGACATATCGGGCGGCCTCGCGGGCCAGTGCGTCAGCGTCAGCGACAACCTCAAGATCGTGATCGTGCACAGGTTCCTCCTGCAAAAACAGCCGCCAGCCGTCGGCAAGAACGACGCGATGCCCGCCCTACTGATCACCGAAAACTGATCACCGCTCACTCGCTTTCCCCTAATGCTCGCAACCCTGCCGCCACAGACGCCCGTCACGAGCCAGGAAGTCGTCGCTCTCGACCGGCCCCATACTGCCCGGCGCGTAGCAGATCACGGCGGGCGGCTCCTCGCCCTGCTGCTCTTCAAGAAGCGGGTCAATCAGCCGCCAGGCAGCCTCGATCTCGTCGCTGCGTGTGAACAGCGAAGCGTCGCCGAGCAGCGCGTCGAGCAGCAGGCGCTCGTAAGCATCGGGCAGCTTGCCGCCCCCGAACGACGAGCGGTAATGGAACTCCATATCCACCGAGCGCGTGTCCTGCTGCGAGCCGGGCACCTTCGCCTCGAACTGTAGGTGAATGCCCTCGTCCGGCTGGATGCACAGCGAGAGCACGTTCGGCGGGAAGCATTCGTCGGTGGGGCGCTCGAACATGACCTGCGGCGGGCACTTGAACTCGACCACGATCTCGCTCGTCTTGCGGGCCAGGGCCTTGCCGGAGCGCAGGTAGAAGGGCACGCCCTGCCAGCGCCAGTTGTCCACGTAGAGCTTGAGCGCGGCGAAGGTCGGCGTGCGCGAGCCGGGGGCGACGCCCTTCAGGTCGCAATAACCCTCATACTGGGCGCGCATGACGTCGCCTGGCGCGACGGGGCGCACGGCGCTGAGCACCTTGACTTTCTCGTTGCGCAGGGCGTCGGCGTTGAACGAGGCGGGCGGCTCCATCGCCACCAACGCCAGCAGTTGCAGCAGGTGATTCTGGAACATGTCGCGCAGCACGCCCGCCTGGTCGTAGTACGGGGCACGGTGCCCAACATCCACCGTCTCGGCGACGGTGATCTGCACGTGATCCACGTAGTTGCGATTCCACACCGGCTCGAAGATGGTGTTGGCGAAGCGGAAGAACAGGATGTTCTGCGCGGTCTCTTTGCCCAGGTAGTGGTCAATGCGATAGACCTGGTGCTCGGCGAAGACGCGGTGAATCATGTCGTTGAGCGTATGGGCAGAGGCCAGGTCGTGCCCGAACGGTTTTTCGACGACGATGCGCCGCCAGGTGTCGCTTTCGCGGGCCATCCCTGCTGCGCCCAGGTGCTCGACGATGGGCGCGTAAAGCGATGGGGCAACTGCCAGGTAGTACAGCCGGTTGGCCGGGCCGCCTTCCTTCTCGCGCAGAAACGCTTTCAGTTTCGCGTAGTCGTCAGTCACGCTGGAATCGCCGGGCAGGTAGAAGATCGTCGCGGCGAAGCTTTCCCAGGCGGCGGCGTCAAAGCTCTCAGTGGCGTACTGTTGCGCGCCGTCGCGCAGGTGAGCGCGGAACTCCTCATCGCTGAACGGGCTGCGCGACGAGCCGACGATGCGCAGGCCATCGGGCAGGCGCTCGCGCCGGTACAGGCTGAACAGGGCGGGGATCAGCTTGCGCCCGGTCAGGTCGCCGGACGCGCCGAAAATGACCAGCGTCGTTGGCAGGGGGGAGTCGGGTTGGCCCATCGCTGTGCGCTCCTCTCGTTGAAAGGCACCGTTCCGAATATAGCTGTCCTGGCCCCAGGTGCCTACTACTGATGCGGCGCATCCAGGCTGTAGACGGCGAAACGCCCCGCCGGATCGCCGTAGATGGGCGTCACAGCTACGCCCGCGCGGGCCAGCGCTGCCAGCCAGGGCGCGACCTGCGGCGTCTGTGGCGCGACGAAGGCCCGGCGGCAGCCGCAGCCGGACATTTCCCCGGCGAGTGCGGCGGGTCGTGGCTGGTAGACGACGGTGACGCGCGGCGTCGTGCCGAGGTAGAAGGCCAGCTCCCAGCCGAGCCAGTGATCGTAAACGATCTCGCCGGGAAGCTCCGCGTTCAGGAAGTCCGCCAGGGCGTCAATGCCGCTGTGCGCGCCCTGGTCGCCGCCGAGTGGAGCGTCCCCGCGCAGCGCGGCCAGCGTGCCGGGCAGCATGGCGGCGGCGAGCGCGGCACCGATTGCCAAGCGCAGGGCAGGGCGCGCGCTGATGCGGCGGATCGCGCCGGTGAGGGCGCGCGCGGCGAGCAGTAGGACGAACGGGACGAGTGTGTGCAGGTAGCGGTCGTAGGTGTTGAAGGCAACCAGCCACAGCCCGCCCAGCAGCGCGATCGTGTAGGCGGCGATAATCCAGTCCAGCGCCCTGTTTACCTCACCCCCAGCCTCGCTGCGCTCGGCTTGCCCCCTCTCCATGCATGGAGAGAGGGCGGCGAGGCGTGTTAGCGCCGAGCGGGGGTGAGGTAAAGTCAAGAGCCGCTCCAGAGTACAGGCCGACCTTAAAGTCTGTCCGCTCCTGAAGCAGACAGGGAGAGTTGGTTTGAACCGCAGAGGCGCAGAGAGAGAGAAGATCGAAGAGAGGCAGGCCAGGCGCGTCACCAGCCACGCCGGGATGAGCACCGCCAGCAGCGCGTTCAGCGCGCGCGACCCGCTGGCGAAGCCCAGCCAATGCGCCCACGCTCCCAGGCGCGGCCACATCTCGTCGGAGCGGATCAGGCGGCCCGGATCGTTGCGCGCGTAGCCCAGGCTGAAGAAGCTGCGCGGCGCGCGGCCCAGGTCCCACAGAACAAGCAAGGCGATTCCGGCCAGCAGCGGCAACGCATAGTGCGCCAGCCGCGCCAGCACGTCGCGCCCGCGCCAGGCAGGGCGGGCGGTGCGCACCAGGCCGAGCGCGACGATCAGCGGCACAGCCCACAGCGCGGTCGTCTTGGCAGCGAAGGCGAGGAGGGTCACGCCGCCGGCCCATCCCCAACGGTCGCGCGCGGCCAGCAGTGCGGCGAGCAGCACCCAGAAAGTCGCCTGCCCGTCGGTGAAGGCGGTCGGCGCGAAGGCCAGCAGGTACGGCGAGAGCGCGCACAGCAGCGCAGCCAGCAGGCTCACCGCCCGGTCGCGATAGAGCGTCTGCGCCAGCCGGTAGGCGAGGGCCACGCTCAGCCCGCTGAACAAGACGTTGGGTAGGCGGGCGGCGAGCTCGGTCGGGCCGAGCAACCGGAACCCCAGGGCGGTGGTGTAGAGGGTGAGCGGGGGCTTGTCCAGGTCGGTCGTGCGCAGCAGCCAGTCACCGTCGTGGCTGATCAGCCGGGCCTGGGCCGCGAAGAGAGCTTCGTCCGGGTGGAAGCGAGCGTCAATGCCCAGGGTGAGAATGCACAGCGCCAGCGCCAGGAGCACGACGAGCGCCGCCGGGTAGAGCGGCGCTCGCTGTCCGTGTTGGGGGCGGGTCAATCCACGAAGCGGTACAGGATCAGCGTCCACAGGGCGATCACGCCGTCCTTCCACGTGATCTTCTTGCCTTCTTCCCACTCGCGCCCGTTGTAGGAGATGGGCACCTCGTAGATGCGATAGCCGCGCTTGAGCACTTTGGCCGTCACTTCCGGCTCGAAGTCGAAGCGGCGCGAGCGCAGCGGAATGTCGCGGATGACCTCGGCGCGGAAGACCTTGTAGCAGGTCTCCATGTCGCTGAGGATGGCGTTGTAGAGCAGGTTGGTGATGAAGGTCAGGGTGCGGTTGGCGATCATGTTCCAGAAGAACATCGCCTTGCGCGGGCCGCCCAGGAAGCGCGAGCCATAGACGACCTTGACGATCCCTTCCTCGATGGGGCGCAGCAGCACGGGGTATTCGCGCGGGTCGTATTCCAGGTCGGCGTCCTGGATCAAGAAAACCTCGCCCGTCGCGTTCTTGAAGCCGGTGCGCACGGCAGCGCCTTTGCCCATGTTGCGCTCGTGGTGGATGATCTTGAGGTCATCGCCCGGCTTGATCTGGTCGAGCGCGTCGCGCGTGCCGTCGGTCGAGCCATCGTCCACGACGATGATCTCATGCGCAAGCTCAACCGCGCGCACGCGGCGAACGACCTCGGCGACGGTGCCCACCTCGTTATAGCAGGGGATGATGACGGATAGTCTGATGCTCACGATGGTCTCCTCGTTAGGCTCGCTCGCCCGGCGCGCCGCGATTATAGCTGGCCCGGCAGAGTGAATCAACCGTGTTTTGGCCCGGCAGTCTCTCCGGCGGGTGGATGCCACTGGCTTGGACTTGCGAAGTCTTGCCGCGCAGTCGCTCCCCACTTGGCGTAAGCCGGGCAGCGGGGTAAGCTATGCGCGCGTGGCATCCCGGCAGCGTCCGGGATGCTACCGCAGCCCGCGCCATTTGCGGAGGCAGCCCGGTGACCGATTTCCCTACTTTGACCATACGCGGCTTGCGCGCCGACGATTGGATGGCCTTGCAGCCGCTCTTCGCTGACGAGAGCGCGCTGCGCGACACGCTCGACGTGCCCTATGCGAGCGAAGAAGCGTTCCGCGAGCGCCTGGCCAATCCCCCCGCTGGCACGTACACGCTGATCGGCGAGCTGATGCTGCCCAGCGGACGCGAGCGAGTGGTCGGGCTGGCCTGGCTGCGCGTGATGGTTGCTCCCCGGCGGCGGCACACGGCCACGCTGCAGATCGTCGTCCACGCGGACTATCGCGCGGGTGACATCGAGGAAGGGCTGCTGCGCGCCGCGCTCGACCTGGCCGACAACTGGCTGGCCCTGCGCCGCGTCGAGGTGCGACTCTTTGCCACCGAACACGCTCGCGCGGAGATGCTCGCCAGGCACGGCTTCGCCCAGGAAGCGGTGATGCGCCGCTACGCACTGCGCGCCGGTGAGTACGTGGACGGCTGGCTGCTGGCCCGGCTGCGGCCCGCTCGCGGGCAGGCTCCGGCGGCAGGGGAGGAGGACGCATGACGCGCAAGGTCACCCGGCTGGACATCCTGGTGCGCGGCATTGAGGCTGATGACTGGGAAGATGTCGCCGCCATGCGTGAGAGCGAGAACGTCGTCTTTCACACGCTTCAGCTTCCCTATTGCTCCCGCGACGCAATCCGTGATCGCCTGGAGAACCCGCCAGCAGACATGCTGGGGCTGGTGGCAGTAGTCGGCGGGATCGTGGTCGGGCAGTTTGGGCTGCATTTCTGCACGGGCCGGCGGGCGCACACTGCCGGGCTGGGCATGATGGTTCACGGTGACTACCAGCATCGCGGCGTGGGCACGGCATTGATGGAGGCGGGGATAGAGCTTGCCGAGCGTTGGATGGGCATCACCCGGCTGGAACTGGAAGTGTACACCGACAACGCCGCCGGAATCGCGCTGTACAAGAGGTTCGGCTTCGAGGTCGAGGGCACGCTGCGCGAGTACGCCCTGCGCGACGGGCAGTATGTGGACTCCTACTTGATGGCCCGCGTGCGCGAATGACACTCCTCCCACGAAAGAGCAGGCGTGGCGCATGAGCGCGCACCATCCCTCCAACCTCGCTGCGGTGCGCGGCGAGCCAAGCTACGTCTGGCGCGACGGCCAGGAGCGCCGCCTGCGCATGATCGGGCACTGGACGAAGCTGCCCGGCGCGTGCGTGCTGGAGGCCGGCTGCGGCATCGGCGCGTACAGCAGCCAGATTCGCCGCCGCTATTCGCTGTTCGTCGAAGCGTTTGACCTGGAGATCGAGCGCGTGCGCGAAGCGCGCACCGACACCCCGCACGCCCTCGTCGCCGCCGCCGAGAACCTGCCCTACCGCGCCGGACTGTTCGACATCATCCTCTCCAACGAGGTGATCGAGCACGTGGCTGACGACCGCCGGGCCGTGGCCGAGATGGTGCGCGCGCTCAAGCCCGGCGGGCGGATCGTGCTGTTCTGCCCCAACCGCTGGTACCCGGTCGAGCAGCACGGGCACTTCTGGCGCGGCAAATACCACTTCGGCAACACGCCGCTGATCAACTACCTGCCGGATCGCTGGCGCAACCGGCTGGCCCCGCACGTGCGCACCTACACCGCGCGCGGCGTGCGCCGCCTGTTCGACGGGCTGCCAGTGCGCATCGTCCATCACGGGCGCATCTTCGGCGGCTACGACAACATCATCCACCGCTACCCGCACCTGGGCCGCTGGCTGCGCGACGCGCTCTACCTGCTGGAGCGCACCCCCTTGCGCGTGCTGGCCCTGTCGCACCTCGTGGTCGTCGAGAAGACCGGGGGAGAGATTTCGGATTTCGGATTGCGAAATTCGAATTGAAAGTGCTTCTCTGCACGCGGTTCAGGGCGGACAGGTATTTTCAACCGATCGGATCGGTGGACTTCACCAGGCGCAGCCCTTTCGCGGCGTATTCTGCCAGCGCGGACTCAGCCAGCACGTCGAAGTCAATCTCCGGGTGGGCGACCGAGGACATGCAGTCGGTCAGCACGCGCCACTTGGCGATTTCGTCCGGGCGATCCTGGTAAGCGCGCATGACTGAGGCCAGCGTCTCCAGCACGCAGTGACTCTTGGCCTGCCCCGCCACGTACACCAGGTCGTAGGTCGCCAGCGTTGCCAGGAAGGTCGTGTTCAGCCCGCCCTCCGGGTGATCCGGCACCTTGACCTCCGGCTCCAGCAGCGAGTAATGCTCCGTCTTGGGCAGCGATCCTTTGGGCACGAAGCGCGGCTGCGCCCCTCGCGCGGCGCTGTGGTAGGCGATGGCCTCGTACAGCGTCGGGGTGATGGCGTGGCCGGGCGTGCCGATCAGCGTGTGGTAAGGCCAGATCATGAGCAGCTTCTTGGCGCTGGCCCCCAGCGTGCGCACGTAGTCGCGCGACCATTCCGGCTCGTAGACGGGCAGCCAGCGCCCGGCCTCCACGTCGGCGGCGCTGATCGCGGTGAAGGGGGCGGGGTGCTGCCCCGCAGGATTGCGCCACCACGTGGCGAAGAAGATTTGCGTGGGCAGGTGGCTGTCCAGCGACGCGCTGATCGTCGTGATCTGCGCCACGTGGCGGTAAATCCAGGCGACCGTGCGCCGCGTGTCGTCCACAGCGCCCGGCACGCTCAGCGCGCCGTCAGGGTGGATGAAATCCACCTGGGGGTCCACCAGCAGCAGGATCACGCGGCGGGTGTCGCTTCTGGCGGGCGGCAGCCCGGCGGCCAGACCAGCGGCAATGGCAACGGCGGCGTCCGGCGGAGCCAGCGTCCCCACCTTGTCAGGGTTGTAGAAAGGAGGAAAGGTATTCATGCGGCGCTCCTAAGAATCAGTGTGTGGCAGTGCGCTCAGCGCATCACGCGCCGGTAGACGGCCAGCGTCTCGCGGGCGGCGCGCTGCCACGAGAAGCGGGCGGCGCGCTCCGGGCCGGCGGCGGCCATCTGCGCGCGCAGCCCGTGATCATTCAGCACCAGGCCGATCACGTCGGTCATCTGCTGGACATCATACGGGTTGAAGTAGCGGGCAACGTCCGCGCCCAGCTCCGGCATACTCGATTCGCGGCTGCTGACCACCGGCACGCCGCAGGCCATCGCTTCCAGCACGGGCAGCCCCGCCCCTTCGTAGAGCGAGGCCATCACGTAGACGGTTGCCGCGCGGAAGACGGCGGGCAGGTCTTCGTCGGGCACGTAGCCGGGCAGCAGCACGGCCTCTTGCAGGCCAAGCTCCTCCACGCGGGCGAAGAATTGCTCGTACAGCCAGCCCTTCGCCCCGACGACGACCAGCCCCAGGTGCGGATCGTCGCGGCGCAAGCGGCTCAGCGCCTCGACCAGGCGGGCCAGGTTCTTGCGCGGCTCAATCGTGCCCACCGCCAGCAGGAAACGCTCCGGCAGCCTGTACTTGGCCCGCACGCAGGCGACTTCGCTTTCCGGCACCACGCGGAAAAGGGGCGCGGCGGCCTCGTGGACGACGGTGATCTTGTGGTCTGGCGTGCGGTAGTGGCGAATGAGGTCGTTCTTGGTCGCCTGGGAGATGGTGATGATCGCGTCCGCCCGGCGCACAAAGAGCGGCATGGCGGCGTTGAGATACCAGTAGTTCAGGCGCTTGTGATGCTCCGGGAACAGCTTGTAGATCAGGTCGTGGACGGTCAGGACAGTGGGCACGCCGCGCAGCGGCAGCAGCAGATGCTCGGTGGCGTGGAAAAGGGTCGCGTCCGGCACCATGCGCCGGAACGACAGCCGCCCAAGCTGGCCCATCCAGACCAGCATCCGCCAGGGCTTGTAGCCCAGCCCGATTGACCGCTGCCGGATGTGCTCCCATTCAGGGAAGGTGCGCGCCTGGCCGGTGCGGTTGAAGAACAAAGTGGGCGGCGCGTCCATCTCGGCAATGAGCGCGTTGGTCAGCGAGTGGGCGTAGCGCCCCAGTCCGGCGCGGCTGTTGACCGCCGCCGAAACGTCCAGGGTGATGGTCACCGGTCAGCGTCTCCTTGTGCGCGGCGCAGCGGGCGCTCGCGGCAGGTTAGCACGGCCCAGACAAAGCGGGGGAGGCGCAGCATCCGCCGCCAGCGCCAGGGCTGGCGCACGAGCCGGTACAGCCATTCGAGCGCCAGACGGCGCATCCAGCGCGGAGCGCGCGGCACCACCCCGGCGATGAAGTCGAACGTGCCGCCGACGCCCACTGCCACCGAGACGGCCAGCCGGTCGCGGTTGCGGGCGATCCACACGTCCTGGCGCGGCGCGCCGTAGGCGACGAGCAGGATGTCTGCGCCGCTGGCATTGACGCGAGCGACGATGTCCTCTTCTTCGTCGGGGGAGGGGCTGCCCGCGTAGGTTCCGGCAATGAGCAGGCCGGGATTGTCGGCGACCAGCCGGGCGGCAGCCCGCTCAGCGACGCCGGGAGCGGCCCCCAGCAAGAACAGCTTCCAGCCGCGCTCGGCGGCTCGCCGGGCGATCAGCGGCACGCCGTCCGAGCCGGTAACGCGCTCCGGCAGGCGGCGGCCCAGGAGTCGCGCGGCCAGCAGCAGCCCCACGCCGTCGGCCACGCACAGGTCGGCCCCGTGCAAGGCGCGCATGAAGGCCGCATCGTCCTGGGCGATCATGACAAACTCCGGGCTGACCGTGCAAACCTGGTGGGCGCGGTCGCCCTGTGCGATCCACTCGCCAATCTGCGCCAACAGGCTGTCGAACGTGGCCACGTCCACTGGCACGCCGACCATGGTCAGCCGTTCCGCGCGCGTACTCTCTCTCGTCAATGCTCCCCCATGCCGCAGCCGTTGATCTCCCCGACGGAAAGAGTATTCTACCCCGCCGGGCGCGTTTTGCGTAGCGTGCGCGCGGCCCCGCTTTCGGCTACAATAATCCTGAGGAGGACGAGCAGCATGGCCGACGAACGCGAATTCTTCGACGGGGAGGACGGCAGCGCGCCGGACTTTCCCCAGGAGATGGACACGCCCGACGATGAGGCGCTCACCCCTGGCGAGTTCCCACTGCGCTCAGCGGCGGACTTCGACCAGGAGCTAGAGGCGCTGGAAGCCTACGCCACAGAAGGCGACGCCTACTGGTCAGACGAGGGCGAGGGGACGCTCGACGAGGCTTTGGGCGCGCTGCCGGACGAGCCGGTTCTGCCGGATGAGGCGCTTGCGGCGCAGCCCAGCGCGGAGGCCCAGGCTGAGCGCGCCGAGACAGAGCACGCGGGAGCGGCTATTGGCGCGCTCGACGAGGCGGAGCGGCTGCGCCCGCCGCGCGCTCAAAGCTTCCGCCGCCGCCTGCGCCACCAGGTCGGGATGCTGCCGCTGGCCCTGCTGCTGATCGCGCTCGGCGCGTACTTGCTGGCCCGTGAGCACGATCTGGCCGACGTGCCCGACCTCTCGACTCTGGCCCTGGCCGAGCTAACCGTCCTGGGCGTGGGCTTCACCTTCATCTTCCACGCGCTGCTGTTCGGGCGGCGCGAGCGCGGCCTGCTGTTCCTGGGGCTGTACGTCTGGATCACCGCCGGGGTGATTGGCGTGATCGCCTACGGCATTGACTTGCAGCCCGACGCGCGCGAATGGTGGCCCGCGCTGCTGTGGTCGCTCGGCCTCACCCTGCTGGTCACTTTCTTGCTGGAGCACGCCCACGATGCGCGGCTGGTGCTGCTGGCTGTGCTGGTGACGGTCGCGGGTGGCGCGGCCTATTGGGTGACGAGCGGCGAAGCTGACGCGCAGTTGCTGGACGACGTGGCCGACTACTGGCCGCTGCTGCTGGCCGTGTTGGGAGTAGGGCTGCTGCCGGCGGCCTTCCGGCGTGGCGCGAGGTAGGCGGCGATGCGGGCGCTGACCATCGCCATTGACGCCAGCCAGACCACGCGCGCGCGGCGCACGGGCACCGAGAATTACGCTCTGCAGCTCACCCGCGCGCTGATCGAATTGGAGACGGCGCACCGTTTCGTGCTGTACTTCCGCGATGCGCCGCCGCGCGACTTGTTCCCTGCGGGGCCGCGTGTCACGCAGCGGGTGCTGCCCTGGCCGCGTGCCTGGACGCACACCCGCCTGGCGCTGGCCCTGGCCCTCACCCGCCCGGACGTAACCTTCGTGCCCGCGCACACGCTGCCGCTGTGGTTCCCTGGCCCGGCGGTCGTCACCGTGCACGACCTGGGCTATGTCTACTTCCCCGAAGCGCACAGCGCCCTGGCCCGGCGCTACCTGGCCTGGTCTACGCAGCACAGCGTCCGCCGGGCGACGCGCATCATCGCCGATTCGCTGGCGACAGCCCGCGACATTGCCGCCCATTACCGCGTCCCTGAGGATCGCATCGCGCTCGTCTATCCGGGCGTGGACGCGGCGCTCATGCCCGTCAGCGATCCGGGGCGGCTGGCAGCGGTGCGCGCCCGCTACAAGCTCCCGGCGCGCTACCTGCTGTTCGTGGGCACGCTGCAGCCGCGCAAGAACATCGCGCGTATCGTGCAGGCGTATGCGCGCTGGCGCGAGACGAGCGGGCGGAGCGACGTGGCGCTTGTGCTGGCCGGGCAACAAGGCTGGCTGTATGACCCGGCCTGGACGGAGGGCGTGGAGGGCGTGATCCTGCCTGGCTACGTCGAAGATGCCGATGTAGCAGCCCTGTACAGCGGGGCGCTGGCGCTGCTTTTTCCTACGCTGCACGAAGGCTTCGGCTTCCCCGTGCTGGAGGCGATGCGCTGCGGCGCGCCGGTCATCACCAGCAACACCTCGTCGCTGCCGGAGGTAGCGGGCGACGCGGCCCTCCTGGTAGACCCGCGCGACGTGGCAGCCATTGCGGCGGCGATTGGCCGCCTGGTGAACGACGAGCGCCTGCGCGCTGACCTGCTGGCGCGCGGATTCCGGCAGGCGGAGGCGTTCACCTGGGAGCACGCCGCCGAGCAAGCCCTGCATGTGCTGGAGCGCGCTGCCGCCTCTGCGTCATGATTCCGTCAGGCGAACAGAGTTTGCCAGAAGCAGGGGCCTTTTCTATAATCCCGAACGCAGAATTCTGTGCCAAGTGAGTGGTAGTTAGGAAGATTGCCATGCGAAACCTGACGATCTGGATCGTGATCGCCGTGCTGAGCCTCGCGGCGATTCTGGGGCCGGGGCCGCTTGCGCGGGGCCCGGCGAAGATAGCAGAGGCCAACGCGGGCACGCAGTGGAATGCCCAGTATTTCAACAACACATCGCTTTCGGGCGGTCCGGTGCTCACGCGCATTGACGACCGGATTGACTTCAACTGGGCGGGCGGCTCGCCCGACCCGGCGGTGAGTGCGGACAACTTCAGCGCGCGCTGGACGAAGACCGTTAACTTCCCGACGGCGGGCAAGTGGACGTTCCGCGTCGGCGCGGATGACGGCGTGCGCATGTGGATTGACGTGACGCCTCTCGTTGACGAGTGGCACAGCAGCCCCGAAGGCTACCGCACCTACGATGTCAGCATTGACCAGCTTACGGCGGGCAATCACGATCTCAAGGTTGAGTATTACGAGGCGACCGGCAATGCCGGGGTCAAGGTCGAGTGGTGGTACGGCGGCGGCGCTGCGCCAGCAGCCGGGACTGCGACCGGCACGGTCTACGGCCCGGCTAACTGGAATGCGTCGTACTACAACAATCTCGATCTCTCCGGCGGGCCAGCCCTGACCCGCGTGGATGGTGACATCAACTTCAACTGGGGCACTGGCTCGCCAGGGGGTGGCGTCAACGCCGACAACTTCAGCGCGCGCTGGACGGCGACCGTCAATATCCCGGCGGCGGGGCATTGGCGCTTCCAGGTTGGCGCGGATGACGGCGTGCGCATGTGGATTGACGTGACGCAGATTCTCAACGAGTGGCACGGCAACCCCGAAGGCTACCGCACCTATGATGCCGATGTCTACGGGCTGACGGCGGGCAACCACGATCTCAAGGTCGAGTACTATGAGGCGACCGGCGAGGCGCGCATTCAGGTGCGCTGGTTCCAGGTGGACGGAGCCGGCGCGGGCGCAAGTGGCGCTGCTGCTCAAGCTGCGCCACCGGCCCCGGCGGTGGTCTACGCGGGCGTGACCGGCTACAACGTCAATGTGCGCACCGGCCCCGGCCTGGGCTACCCGGCGATCACTCAGGTCTTCTACCCCAAGAATTACCTGGTGCTCGGCGGCGTGCCCGACCTGTCGTGGCTGCTCATTGACCTGGGCGGCGGTGCCGAAGGCTGGGTGAGCAACGATTGGGTCTATCTCCACGCGACCGATCCCGCCAAGAACAAAGACACGACTGGTGGCGGGCAGCCGGACTTCGTGGACGACATCCCGCGCATCACGGTCGAGGTAGCGCCGCCCGCGCTGCCGCCCGAAGGCCCGCCGCGTCGCTTCCTGCAGGGACAGGCGACTGACACGGTGCGGATGCGCGACGGCGCGACGCTCTATGCCTCGAAGATCATCGCCTCGGTGCCACAGGGAGCCACCTTCGAGGTTGAAGCGCGCAGCCGCAACGGCGCGTGGTACCTGGTGAGCTACCAGGACATTCGCGGCTGGGTCTCCGCCCCCTACGTCCGGCTGCTGGACGGCACGGCGAGCGAGCTGGTTGTGAGCGCCGAGATCGTGCCGGTGCCGCCGATGGGCGCGGTCTTCGTGCCCGGCGCGGAGTCCGGCGCAGCGGTGACGGTGCGCGGCGCGGCGACGGCCAAGCTGATCGTGCGTGACGCGGCCAGCACGCAGGGCGCTGAGATCGGTCGGATCGAGGCGGGAACCGAGTTCGTCGTGCTGGGGCGCAATACGACCGGCGCGTGGTACCTGATCCCGTTCGAAGGCGGGCAGGGCTGGGTCTATTCGCCCTTTGTCACGCTGATCGAGGGCCGCGTGCCCGACCTGCCGATCCGTTAACGGGATCGCTGCAACATACACGCTGACGGCTGCCGCCCTGCGTCTGGCATGGATGTGGGGCGGCTGTTTTGAGGGAAATGACGGCGCGATGGGCATTGACTACATCGTTGATCTGGACTGCGCGCCCAAGCGCGCCCTGACCGTTGAAGGCTTGATGGGCCGCTTGAAAGGGCGCGACCGGGCCGAGAAGATCATTCAGCTTTACCGCGACCAGGGCGACATGCGCCCGCCCCAGCAGATGGCCTTCGAGATGGTGCGCCACCTGCCGGACGGCTCGGAGGACGTGGAGCTAATTGTCGTGCAGGACTTGCTGGACGCCGCGCAGGTGCTCGTCCCCTGGGAGCCGGAGTGCGCCCCGTGCCCGGCTAATGCCAGGCGGTGCGCGTTCGGCTGTACGGGTGCGATCAACTACCCGTTCTCGGAGGCGGGCGAAAGGTGGCTGCTGGAGCAGCTTCCGGGCAGTGAGCACCCGCTGATCTACATGCTGCTGGGGCAGGCGCTGCGCGACATGGGCTACGCTGGCGAGCGAGGGGCGGCGCTGCGTGGCGAGCCGGGCGTCTTCCTGGCGAGCGCGCAGGCTCCCTTCCGCGACCTGGGCGCGCTAACCGTCAGCGGCGACCAGGTCTTCGAGATGCTCTTCCTCTCCGGCCCCCTCTATCCGGCGCACGGCTCGCTGCTGCTCCAGTTCTTCGGCGCGGTGCCGCCCGATCTTGAGGCGGATGCCATGATGCAGCTTGTCGATCCGCCGTCGCAGGCGTGGATTGATGCGCACCTCCCCTTCCTGCACGCGCCCGATCCGCGTGACGACGCGACGATTGGCGCGCTCAAGGCGTTCTTCTACGCGCTGTACGCCGCGTATTGCCTGGGCGTTCCGCTGCTACTGGATGTGTAAGCTTCACCCCCGCTCGGCGAGGCTGGGGGTGAGGCTGTCCGCTCGTGCCAGGCAAGTCGCTGAAAACCTTTGCGCGCATCCTTCCTGGGACGCTGCCCGCAGGGGCGGTATACTTGGGGCGATGATCCGCACACAGGGGGCCATTCGCCGGTTATGCGTCTTGAGCATCTCTCCCTTCAGAACTTCCGTAACTACGCCCGCCTCGAAGTCACGCTGCCCGACGGGCCAATCCTCCTGCACGGGGCCAACGCCCAGGGCAAGACCAGCCTGCTCGAAGCGATCTACTACCTGGCGACGGCGCGCTCGCCCTACACGGCGTCCGACCGCCAGTTGGTCAATTGGGGTGCGGAGCAGGATGTCTTGCCCTTCGCCAAAGTGGGCGCGCAGGTCGTCTCGGCCAGTGGGCTGTACAACCGCGTAGAGATCACGCTCACCTATGCGCCGGACAGTGTCAACGGGGCGCGTCTGAACAAGGAGATTCGCGTCAACGGTGTGACGCGGCGGGTGATGGACTTGATCGGGCAGGTCAACGTGGTCATGTTCCTGCCGCAAGACCTGGTGCTGGTCGAAGGGCCGCCCACCGAGCGCCGCCGCTACCTCAACGTGACCCTGTGCCAGACGGACGCCGTCTATTGCCAGGCGCTCGCTCAGTTCGAGAAGGTGCTGGGGCAGCGTAACGCCTTGCTCAGGCGCATCGCCGAAGGTGAGTCCGGGCCGGACGAGCTGGACTTCTGGGACGAGCAGATCACGGCATCCGCCGGGGTGATCGTTGCCGGGCGTCAGCGGTTGCTGCGCGAGCTTGAGATCAAGGCGCGGCGCGTTCACGCCGATCTCTCCGGCGGCGTCGAAGACCTGGAGCTGCGCTACCAGCCCGGCTTCCTCGCCACGCCGAACAACTCCGGCCAGCTTTCGTTCGACGTGCCCGGCCTCGACCTCAACCGGCAGATCAGCGCCGCCGAGATCGCCCGGCAGTACAGCCAGCGGCTGGCTCAGATGCGCGGCGAGGAAATTGCGCGCGGCATGACGCTGAGCGGCCCGCAGCGTGACGAGCTACGCCTGCTGGTCAACGGGCGCGACCTGGGGCTGTTCGGCTCGCGCGGGCAGGTGCGCACGGCGGTCATGGCCCTGAAACTGGCCGAGCTAGCCTGGATGCGTGACACCCTGGGCGAGTGGCCGATCTTGCTGCTGGATGAGGTGATCGCCGAGCTAGATAGCGACCGGCGCGCTTACCTGCTCAGCCGTATCGGCGGCGTGTCGCAAACGCTGCTGACGACCACCGAGCCGGACATCTTCACCGAGGACTTCCTGCGGCGGGCGGCACGCTGGGAGATTCACCAGGGGCAGATTGTCGCCACCTCCGGCCCGGCGCGCTGACTACAGCGGGCGCTTGGACGGCATACCGGGCCGCCGGGGGTACTGGGGTGGCGTGGCGGCGACCTTCTCGATGACGACCAGATAGTGCGTCTCGACGACCTGGGGTAGCTCAACGGGGATGATCTTCGCCAGGCGGCCCCCCAGGACGCGCAGTGCATGTTGGGCGGACTGGACTTCGGCGGCGGCGTTCTCACCCTTGAGCGCCACGCAGCGCCCTCCGACGCGGCAAAGCGGCAGCAGATACTCGGCCAGCACGGGCAGCGGGGCGACAGCACGGGCCAGCGCCAGGTCATACTTTTCGCGCGTGGCCGGGTCTTGACCGGCATCTTCGGCGCGGGTGGTGAGGATGCGCACGTTGGTCAGACCGAGCAGTTGCGTGACGTGCTGTAAGAAGGCGGTCTTCTTGGCGGTTGCTTCGAGCAGCGTTAGCTCGATCTGCGGGAAGGCCAGACGCAGCGGCAGGCCGGGGAAGCCCGCCCCGGTGCCCACGTCAATGACGCGCATCCCCGCCGTGAAGGTGACGGCCACCTTGACTGACAGCGAGTCGAGGAAATGGCGGGTGACGATGGCTTCGGGATCGGTGATCGCCGTGAGGTTCACACGCTCGTTCCAGGCGAGAAGCTGCTCGGCATAGAGGCTGAAGGCGCGCTGCACGTCTCGCCCTAGCTCCAGGTCAAGAAGCTCGCGGCTGCTCCGTACTAATTGGTTGGCAGTCATCGGTTGCCGCCATGTTGCAGGATGGTCACGGCTGTCTCTGTGGGTGGGAGGCGCAAGGCACGTCCCCGCCATTATAGCAGGAAACGGACGGCGGCGAACAGCATAGGCAAGGAGCCGCCTGCGCGGTTTCAGAGGAATACATGCGACGATACGCTCTGCTCAGCCTGTTCCTGATCGCCGTCACTCTGGCGGGCTGCACGGTGCTTACGGAGCGCGAGCCGCCCGCACTGCCGACATTCACGGCGGAGCCGCCCAGCGCTCTTCCCTCGCTGCGAGCCTCAACCGGGGGGCTGGCCGATGCTGTCTCGCTGCTGGACGAGACGTGCTTCGAGTACCTGGCCGGATTGAGCGGCGCGACGCTGGTCTGGGTGACGGCGGACGATCAGAGCGCCTTCTATGACGCGGCGGATGCGTCGGGGAAGTGCGCGGCTCCTGCAGCGCGCCCGGCCTTCGACTTCTCCGCGCAGATCGTCGCCGGGACGGTCAGCGCTGCCACTGGCTGCGACGCGGCGCATCACCTGGTCGCGCTGGAGCGAGACGACGCCGCCCGCAAAGTCACACTGCGCCTGGCACTTGAAGTGCGCTCTGGCTGCCCGTATGAGCTGGTCGAGCCGTTCCTGGTAGCGCTGCCGCGCCCTCCGGCGGGGTACACGGTTGAGGTCGTCGTCAGCGGGCGCTGAGCGGCTGGTCGCTGGGCACGGTCGGGCATATAATGAGCAGCAAGTGCCACCATGCGCACACCTGGGGGGTGCCGGATGCAGATCATGCCCATTGCCTGCCACACCTGGGCTTACCACAACCTGCCGCTGGACGAAGCGATTGGCACCATTGCCCGGCTGGGGTTCCGCTACGTGGACCTGGGTTCCGGCTCGCACCTGGACTTCAACCGGGCTGCGGCTGATCCGGCAGGCGAGGCGGCGGCGATCTTGTCCCTGCTCAGGCGCTTCGATCTGACGATCACCGATCTGTACCTGATGCTGCCCCACACCAACGCCCCCGATCCTGCGCAGCGCGAGGCGCAGCTCAGCATGTTCGAGCGGCTGATTCCCTTTGCCGTCGCGCTGGACACGCCCGGCATCACCGTTTCGCCGGGGATCGTGCACCCGGACGGCCCCGATCACAGCCTGGCTCGCGCCGTGCCCGCGCTGCTGCGGATGCTGCAAGCGGCGGAGGACACCGATCTGCGCGTCTCCTTCGAGCCGCACATGGACTCAGTGGCGCAGCGACCGGAACAGGCGTTGCTGCTGCTGGACGCGGTGCCCGGCCTCAGCGTGACGCTGGACTATGCGCATTTCCTCTACCAGGGGATCGTCAGCCGCGAGATCGCGCCGCTGCTGGAGCATGTCGCGCACGTGCACGTCCGGCAGGCGCGGCGCGGGGCATTGCAGACCACTCACAACGAGGGCACGCTCAATATCCCGCAGCTTCTGCAGGACTTGCACAGCGCCGGCTATCGCGGCGCGCTGGCGGTCGAGTACATGACCACGTTCGGCTGGCACCACATGCAGCCGATCAGTATCAGCAACGAGACGGTGCGCACTCGTGACGCGCTGCGCGCTGCCCGCGCCCGCCTGCTGGCGGCGTCGCGCCCGCGCTGATCCCCACTCACTTGGCGGCTGCCTGACCAGGCTGGGCTGTCCCAAGAATTTCGCGCACCCCGGAGATGGCAGCATCCACTTCCGCCAGGCGCTTGTGACGCGCTTCGAGCGTAGTGAGAGCCAGCACTTCCTCGCGGACGGCCAGCAGCTCAGCCAGCGCCCGCTGCGGGTTGCCCTCTTGCAGGAACACACCAGCCAATTCCTGGCGGATAGTGGTCGCCAGGACGTAGTCGTTGAGCGCCAGATGACCGGCCTGGGCCGCCCGGAGATGGCGCTCGGCGGCGCGCCAGCGCCCGCCCCGCGCCCGGATCAATCCCAGCAAGTGACGGCATCCAACGACCCAGCGCGGCCTTTCCAGCCCGCGATAGATGACCCAGGCGTGCAGCGCGCAGCGGCGCGCTTCACTTACCTGTTCCGCATCGTACAGGCGCAGCGCCTTTCCGTAGCACAGCCCCGCGTGTACATAAGAGCTTGTGCTCAGGCGGGCCAGCGTGGCCAATTGGCGCAGCAGCGCGCCGGTGTAGGCATTGGCACGGTTGCCGCTGTGCTGCAGACACATGACCATGAACAGGATGCATTCGCCGACCAGCGTCCAGTCATGGGCACGCTGGGCATAGATCAACGACTGCTGGGCGTACATGAACGCCGCGCGATTTAGCTCGGCCAGCAGGTAGACGCGCGCCAGCGTCTGGTAGACGCGGGCCAGCACATAGTGGAACTGCTGCTGCTGGGCGCTGGCCAGGATCGATCGGGCGGCAGCGTGAGCTTCCGGCAGCGACATGGTCTCGGCGTCAACGTTGAGACGCTCGGCGCGCATCACCAGCGCCAGGTCGTCGCGCCGGGCGTCGCTGGCATATTCGAGCGCCGCTTCGAGCGCCTGGCGTGCTTTGGCGCGGCTGTTGGTCAGGTAGAGGTAGATGCTCCACGCGCCGTAGACCTCGCTCTGAAGCTGACTGTCGCCAGTGGCGATGGCCTTGATCAGCAGCACGGCGAGCAGCCTGAGCCACTTGTCCATCTGGCCGCGCGCCACCCAGTATTCAGGGCGCAGAGCCAATCCCAGCCGGATCGCTTTGGGCAGGTGCGGGCCTCTGACTTCGCAGGCGGCCAGGACGACGGACGCGATCTCTTCAAGGCGCTGGGCAATGGCGCGTGGCTCGTCCTTGTTGAGGATGACGAAGGCTGTCTCGCGGTGAAGTGCCTGAATGGCAGCGTGGGCCAGCACGGACCCATCGGGGATGAAACGTGGATCGTAATCGGTGGGGAGTCCCACTTCGTCGAAGTCGAGCGCATCTACGCGATCATCCCAGTTGTTCGCCCCGGAATCTCCGAACTGGGGAGAGACGGAATAATCGGTCTGCGGTGGCAGCTTCTCGCTCATCAGTAAACAAGCACCTCTCAGGTGCTTTTGACCCTTGCCTAGTTTGCGGCACACCGATAAGCGCGACACGTTCTTAGTCCCCAGTATATCCGGGAACTTTTTTGTTACAAGAACTGGTAGTTGTCACTCCGTACAAAGACTGGCACTGCCTTGCCGACGCCAGGCAGGAGGGGCGTATGACGATACGCCCCTACGGGCGCGGCAGAGCAGCCCCTGCCGACACAGTTTGCTGGCTTGCTCTCCGTGCGCTCATTCGGCTGCGCCGGAGGTGGGCCGCTCGTCCGGTGGAACCCACACGGTGACGCGGAAGAGCTGTGCATCGGTGGTGATCGCCGTGCCGTCAGCGAGCGTGACGACGGCCTGCACGGTGTGCTCGCCGGGTTGCAGCGCCCACCAATGCTCGAAGGGCGCTTCGCTGGCGGTGGCGAGTAGCTCGTCGTCCAGCCAGTAATCCACTGTGGCGGTGTCATCCGGCGCGCTGACGGCCAGGCGGATGCGCTGCAAGTCGGGGGGCACCAGAGGCGTGAGCCGGAAGACGGTGTACGGGTCGGGGGAGAGCAGCCGCACGCGCAGATCGCTCTCGCCGACTCGTTGCGCGCCCACCGGCGGCTGGGGAATCCCCTGGCGCTGCGCCCAGTCACGCGCTTCGGGCGGCACAACCAGGTACACGCGCTCCTCGCGCTCGTCCGGCGGCGTAGACTCGCTAGCCAGCAAGCCAGTGCGCCGGTCGAGGACGAAGGGCTGGTACAGCGTGTCGTGGGTTGTGGGGACGGTGCCCTCAATGAACCATTCCCAGCGCGTGCGCGGGCAGTAGGGGGTGGGCAGCAGCCCGGAGGACGCGCACACTTCCGCCCGCACCAACCCGGCAGGCACGGCGAACTCCTGTTTGGGCTGGCCACGCAGCACGCGGCGAACGAACTCGTGCCAGATCGGGCCGGCCCCGCTGATCCCGCTCACCTCGACCATCGGCGTGTTGTCGGCGTTGCCCACCCACACGCCGACGACCAGATTCGGCGTGTAGCCGACCGTCCAGTTGTCGCGGAAGTCGGTCGTGGTGCCGGTCTTGGCGGCGGCGGGCCGGTCTATGTTGAGCGGGCTAGCCGGGCCGAAGGATGGGATGCGCGCCTGGTTGTCGCTGAGAATGTCGGTGATCAGGTAGGTCACGCGCGGGTCGAGCACGGCGTCACGCTGGATGGGTGGCGTCCACTCGTACAAAACGTGACCGGCGCGGTCGCGCACTTCGAGCAGCAGTGCTGGCTCCACCCGGTAACCGCCATTAGCCAGCGCGCCGTAAGCAGCGGTCAGGTCTAGCAGGCGCACTTCGCCGCCGCCCAGCGTCAGCGACAGGTCGAAGCGGCTGGGGTCGGCCAGCGTGCTGACGCCCAGCCGGGTCAGCAGGCGGATCAGCGCGTCTACGCCAATGTGATCCAGGGCGACGACGGCGGGGATGTTGTACGACGAGGCCAGCGCCTCGCGGATGAGCACCGGGCCGTGCTCCACCAGCCCGAAGTTGGCGGGGGTGTAGCTCTCCAGGCGGCGCGTGACGAAGGGCGTGCTCACGTCGAGGATCATCGTCGCCGGAGTCCAGGGATCGGACTGCTGCGGGTCGAACGCCGCCGCATAGGTGAATGGCTTGAGTGCCGATCCCGGCTGGCGCGGGGCCAGCGCCGCGTTGACCGCGCCATCAATGCGCTCGTTGAAGTAGTCAGGGCTGCCGAGCAGGGCCAACACCTGGCCCGTATGCGGATCGAGCGCAACCAGGGCAGCGTTGTGTGCGTTGTGCGCCGGCTCGCCAGCGGGCGGGTCATTCAGCCGGCCCAGATGACGCTGGGCGGCATCTTCGGCGGCGCGTTGCCAGGTCAGGTCGAGCGTCGTGATCACGTCCAGCCCGCCCGCGAGCAACTGGTCGGGGAACTCGCGCTGAAGCTGAGTCCACACGGCCATGACGAAGTGCGGCGCTTCGATGGGGAAGGGGGAGGCCGCGTACTGCAACTCCTCGGCGTAGGCCTGATCCGCCTCAGCCTGCGACAGATAGCCATGCCGCACCATCAAATCGAGCACGATTCGCTGGCGAGCTTTTGCCGCCGCCGGGTTGCTCAGCGGGTCGTACTGGGCAGGCGCTTGCGGCAGCCCGGCCAGCATCGCGCATTCGGCCAAAGTTAGCTCGCTGGCTCCCTTGCCGAAGTAGGCGCGGGCCGCCGCGCCAACGCCGTAGGCCAGGTTGCCGTAGTAGGTCTGGTTGAGGTAGAGGGCCAGGACTTCGTCGCGCGAGTAGCGCCGTGTGAGCTCGAGGGCCAGCACGCTCTCGCGCAGCTTGCGGCGCAGCGTGCGCTCCGCGCGCTGCTGGGGATCGAGCAGCAGGTTGCGCGCGACCTGCTGGGTGATCGTGCTGCCCCCGGCGACGACCTCGCCGCCGCGCACGTTAATCCACAGGGCGCGGGCGATGCCCTTGACATCTACGCCGGGATGCCTGTAGAAGTTGGCGTCTTCGGTAGCCAGCGTCGCCTGGATCATGCACGCGGGCAGGTCGGCCAGCGCGATGACCTGGTTGACGCCCGTCTGCGGATCGGCGATCTGGTAGAGCAGGCGGCCCTGCCGGTCGTAGATGCGCGTGCTGGGCAGGGCCATGCCCCCCTCAATGGACGCCACATCCGGCAGCCCGGCGAACACCCAGGCATAGGTCGCGGCCAGCACGCCGATGAGGATCGCGCCCAGAAAGGCGGCGATCTTCACCCGGCGACGGCTGCTCTTCCAGGCTTTCCAGAGGCGTGCGAAGAATCGGCGCATGGCGAAGGCTCTCTCACTCAACCGCTACGCCACCATTGTACTCCGGGCAGTGGGGTGAGGGGCTGACGGCTAACGGTCGCCTTCCCTGCGCGCACCCGCCTCGTCCGGGTCGCTGGCGCTATCCGTCCCGTCGGGGGAGGACTCCGGGGGCGCGACAACTTCGAGGTCGCCGTGCTCCGGGTCGTACTCGACCGTCCAGTCGGTCAGCATAGCGTCTGGCGGCTGGCCGAAGTCGGCGAGGATTTGCGTCCAGAGCGCCCTGTCCAGGGCGACGCCGCGCAGACCGATGGGCGTCTGGACGATCAGGATCACATCCGCCCGGCCCCGCTGAACCCGTGTGATGACTCCGGTGTATTTCATGCGATTCTCCTTGTGCGGGGTGGGTGAGCGCGCCAGTAAGGCGATCACTTGTCGGGCGGCGTCCAGGCTGGATAGCGGGGGGCGTCGTCGGCGGGCGCGGGGTGCTCAGCATCGGCGGCGGGGGGCGGGGGCGCGGGCGCTGCCGGGGCGGGAGGCTTGGCGGGGGACGGGCTGCGCTCCTCGCGCATATCCGTCGCATCCTCGACCATGCGCATGGTCTCGCTCATCAACTGGCGGGTGGGGTTCATGCGTGCCGCGTCGCGCGCACCTTGTCCCAGCTCGCGCGCCGCGTCCATGATCTCCTTGCCCTCCGGGCCGACTTCCTGCTCAAGCTGGGCCAGCGCTTCGGCCCACATCTGCCGCCCTTTGCGCACCCAGCGACCCAGCTCGCGCGCCCACTTCGCCGTATTCGTTGGCCCGCCGATGATGAACAGCACCAGGGCAATAATCATCATCTCCGCCAGGCCAATCCCGAAAATTCCGTCCATCACATGTCCTCGCAGCCAGACTCAACCGTCAACCAGTGCGCGTGCATCTGTAGGGGCGTCTTGCGTCCTGGCCTGTCCCGCCGGTTGCTCGCGGCTGGCGGCGCCAATTCCCAGCAGAATCAGAGCCGATCCCGCAATTTGCAGCGGCACCGGCCACTCCTCCAGCAGGGCCATCGCCAGCAGGCCGCTACCGATCGGCTCCCCTAGAATAACCAGACTCACGTAAGCGGCGGGCAGGTAGCCCAGGGCGTAGTTGAATGACGAGTGGCCGATAAGCTGGGGCACCAGGCCCAGCAGAATCATCCATAGATAGGCCGTGCCGGGCAGTCCGCCCACCTGCTCGCCGGATACGATAACGACCCCTACTAGGAGTATGGCGGCCACCCCGTACACCAGCCAGATATAGACCAGCAGGCCCAGGTGGGCGCGCAGCCGCCGCCCGATGATCAAGTATACCGCCGCCGCGACCGCCCCAGCCAGTGCCAGCCCATTGCCCAGCCAGGGGTCGTGGCGGGTAGGCGGGTCGCCCGCTGCGGCGCTGGCGGCCACCAGCACGCCCCCGCCAATCGCCAGCACCAGCCCGGCGACCGTCGCGCGGGTGAGGCGCTCGCCGAGCAGCAGCGGGGCCAGCAGCGCCACCCACAGCGGACTCGTCGTCACCAGCGTCACGCTGTTGACGACCGCCGTGTACTCCAGCGAGGTGATCCACGTAGCGAAGTGCAGCCCCAGCACGGCTCCCGACACTGTCGCCCACAGCAGATCGCTCCGGCGCACCGCGCGTAGCTCGGCCAGATGGCGGCGCAGCACCACCGGCGTGAGTACCAGCGTGGCGACGCTCAGCCGCGCCGCAGCCAGCACCAGCGACGGTGCCGATTCCTTTTGGGCCAGCCGGATGAAGATCGCCGCGAAGGAGACGGCGATCACGCCGAGGAGCATGGCGGCATACGGACGCCAGGCGGCTGGCGCGCCCTCGGAAACGGTGCGTTCGGTCATGATGTTGTTGCTGCTCTCCGGTACGGGCTGCTGATCATCCTGGCTGGCGTGCTGCCAGGCGATTATGCCAGATACGGCCCATTCCGGCGAGACCTCACGATCCCAGGCGCATTCCAGAGTGGAGTCGAGATTCTCTGAACCGCTGAGACGCAGAGAGCGCGGAGAAGAACAAGGGGAGTCTTTTCTTGTCTTTCCTCTACGTCCTCTGCGCCTCAGCGGTGATGCTTGATCCCAGCGATGAGGCGCGCCCTCCGTTACAGCACTGGCGTCACGCGCAGCCAGCCGTCGCGAGCCTCGTTCTCCTCGGCGATGGCCCGCGCTGATCCCAGCACTACCACCGTCCCCGCCGCGTTGAGCGCGGCCAGCGTCTCCCCGAAGCGGTGGAAATCGGCGGCAGTCGTCGCCAGCACCTCGTCGCGCAACTGCTGTAGGTCGTCGTCGGTGTCGCCGGTGAGATGGCGCTGCAATGCCAGGTAGCCCTTGGCGTCGGGCAGCAGGTAGGCGTCCAGGGCACCAATTGCGCCGATGATCGTCTTGGTCAGCTCTTCGCCAGGCAGCGCCAGATCGCGCAGGTATTCTGCTGCCCGGTCGTAGGTTTCCAACGTCTGGCGCAGGTTCGGGTCGCGGTACGACAGGAAGCTGAACATGCCGGAGCGCCGGTCGAAGGTGCAGAACCCGCCGTAGGCACCGCCGTGCACGCGCACTCGCTCCCACAGCCACGCCGTCCGCAGCAGATTGGTGATCGGGATGATCGAGCCGTGCAGGTCGTAGCCCAGCGTATAGAGGTTAGCGCCCTTGCCCACGTAATTCACCTGAGCGGGGATGACCAATCCCTCGTGCCCGCCGAGAAAATCAGGCTGCCACGGTTGAGGCGTGACCGGTGCGGCGGGCAGCGCGCCCAGGAAGGCGGCAAGCTGCGGCTCGACGCCCGTCCAGCTGGCCGCGTCCAGGGTGACGTTGGCCAGCATCGCTCCCTGCGCCACCAGCAGGCGGCGGATGGCTTCCAGCGCCTCCTGCACGGCGGGCCAGTCCGAGTCAATGCGCCCCGCCAGATCGCGCAGGAAGAACAGGTAGCTCACCCCGCCCATCTGCTCGCCGGCCCAGTCCGCTTCGGTGAAGCGGGCTTGCAGCCGGCTCCTCACGACATGGTGCCCCGCCGGGACTAACCCGGCCTCCTGCGCCGCCTTTTCTTCCAGGACGATCTGGCGGAAGCGCTCGCGGTTGTCCAGGCGGGCGGTGAGCAGCACGTCGCGCAGGATCGCCAGTAGTTCGGGCGTCTGCGCGACGGTGGCCTTGCCGCGCAGGAATTGCCAGACGACCGCCCCGCCGTCCGCGCGCGCCTGGTGAGCGAAGCTGTCCGGCTCGATGCCGCCAGTCTTGCGCCCGATGCGGCGGGCCAGGCTCACGTAGTCTTCGGCGGCGGTGCCCATCTCCAGCAGCGCCCGGCCAAAGAGGGAGGCGTAGGGCAGCAACGTTTGGGGCAGGGCGTGCAGATCGAAGCCGAGATCGAGATAGAGAATCCCGTTGGTGAACAGGTCATGGAACAGCACAGGCGCAGGAGCCGGCTCGCGCAGTTCGTTGGGGATGCGCGGCTGCTCGCGGTCGAGATCGCTCAGCGCCAGGCGGGGGATCGTCGCCAGGGCTTCGGGAGAGTCCGGCGTTTCCTGGATGCGCTTGAGCGCGCGGGTCTCGTCCACCAGGCGGCGCAAGTCGCCGTCGCTCAGCCCGGCGCGAATCTCGGCCAGGCGAGCCTTCTCCGCTGCCTCGTGCTGCCCTTCGAGCGCCGGATCGGGCGTCAGGATGACCGTCGTGCGGTGCGGATTGTCCAGCAAGTGAGAGCGGATCAGCGACTCGAACAGGCGCGGGTCGCCCGCCAGCCGCTCCTTGATAGCGCTGAGCGGCGCTTCGAAGGCCAGGGCCGCCAGCGGATCGTCGCCGTACAGCCAGCTTTGCATAGCCCGCCAGCCGAGCATAATGCCGCGCGGCATCCGCCCGGTGTTATTCTCGCGCAGCGCGAACTCAACCGTGTTGAGCGACGCCTCGATCATCTCGGAGTCAATGCCGCGCTCCGCCAGATCGGTCAGCGTGCTCATCACCAGTGACTCAATGGCGTCCGCCTGAGCCGCGTCGGTGCCGCGCAGCCCCGTTGAGAGTATGCTCTGGCGCAGGTCAAAATCCAGCCCCATCCCGGCCAGGTCTTCGCCCAGCCCGGAGTCGATCAGAGCCTTGCGCAGCGGCGAGGCCGGCGTGCCGATCAGGATGTGGCTGAGGATGGTCAGCGCCAGCAGCGTTTCGGGCGACCTGTCCTCGGTCAGCGCCCAGTTGACGGCGACCTGGGCCTGCTTGCCTGCCGCGTCAGTGTCATCGCTGGCGGCGAAGGGAACTGTCACCCGGCGCGGCGCGGCGAAGCGCGGCTGGACGGCAATGGCGGCGTCAACCGCCCTCGGCTCGAAGTCCTTGAGGTAAGCGTCCAACAGGCGCAGGCGCTCTTCCGGCGGATCGTCGCCGTAGAAGAAGACGCGCGCATTGGACGGGTGATAGTAGGTCGCGTGGTAGCGCTGGAACTGCTCGTAGGTAAGCTGGGGGATGGCCTGAGGATCGCCACCGGCGTCTTCGCGGTACATGGTGTCGGGGAACAGAGACGTTTGGACGCGCTGCGCCAGCAGGCCGTCTGGGTCGGAGTAAGCGCCATTCATCTCGTTGAAGACGACCCCCTTGTAATCCAGGGGCGCAGCGGGATCATCAAGCTCGTAGTGCCAGCCTTCCTGCCGGAATACGTGCGGCGTGATATTCGGGTAGAACACCGCGTCCAGGTAGACATCAACCAGGTTGT
>JAXGOK010000039.1:0-39094 GCA_040767545.1 Aggregatilineaceae bacterium
ATGTGAGACGGGAGGACATTATGAGAAATCTGCCGCTCTTTGGCTCTCAGGTCGAGATCGCCAGATATTTCGATCCGGCGGCAGACCTGGTGCTGTTTCAGGGTGAAGTGAATGACTTGCTTAGCACGATCCCTGATGAGACAGTGAGGCTGATCATCACTTCTCCTCCCTACAATCTTGGCAAGGAGTACGAGGATCGCACGTCTATCGAGTCCTATCTGGCTGCGCAGGCAGACACAATCGCCGAGCTTTACCGGGTGCTGCGCTCAGACGGGAGCCTCTGCTGGCAGGTGGGCAACTTTGTCGAGAAGGGCGAAGTGTTCCCTCTGGACATTCTCTACTACCCCATCTTCAAGAGATTGGGGCTGTCGCTCAGGAACCGCATCATCTGGCATTTCGGGCATGGTCTCCACACCAGGAAGCGCTTCTCAGGGCGCTATGAGACCATCCTCTGGTTTACCAAGAGCGACGAGTATGTCTTCAACCTGGACGATGTGCGCGTACCGGCCAAATACCCTGGCAAGCTGCACTACAAGGGGCCAAACAGGGGCAAGCCGTCGGGCAACCCTTTGGGGAAGAATCCATCGGATGTGTGGAAGATTCTGCTTCAGGACTGGGAGGAGTGCTTTTGGGATATTCCCAATGTGAAGTCGAACCATCCAGAGAAGACGATACATCCCTGCCAGTTCCCGGTTGAGCTGGTCGAACGGTGTGTGCTCGCGCTCACACATGAAGGGGACTGGGTTCTTGACCCGTATGCCGGGGTTGGCTCGACGCTTATCGCTGCCGTCAAGAATGATCGCCGGGGAGTGGGGAGCGAGAAAGAAGCGCAGTATGTTGAGATTGCGCGCGAGCGTCTTGTCGCCTACTACAACGGGACGCTCAAGCTCAGGCCACTCGGAAGACCGGTACACAGACCATCGGGACGCGAAAGAGTCTCGCAGATTCCCGATGAATGGAAGTCATCGCCAAAGGATGGAACTGAATGATTGTTGCAGGCATATATTCTTTCAAGAATGGAAAAGAGGCCCTAGAAGCCAATTTTCCGGCTGCGCTAGGGGAGATCTTCCAGATTATTTCGAGTGTAGATGCGGCGGCGTGCAAGACCAAGATCAGCGAGGAACGAACGATGATGGGGCGCGCGTTGTACAGCCCCCGCGAGCTTAACCGGGGCTATGCCGAGATGTTCGGACAGCATGGCTGGCGTACTGAGCGCGTCCCCTGCGACTATTCCTCTGCGTACTATGTCGGCGGATATGCTTCGTCTGTGTCGTCGCAGGGCGCTTTCCGCGAGATGGACTTCGTGAAGGACAGGGTTGGTGTGGAAATTCAGTTCGGCAAGTACGCCTTCATGGTCTACAACGTGTGCGCCAAAATGACCATCTTCCACAACTGTGGCATCATCGCAGCCGGAGTCGAGATCGTGCCAGTCAAAGACCTGGCTAACGAGATGTCAACAGGCGTATCCTACTTCGAACAGATCGTATGGGATCTAGAACATCGTGGGGAGGCCGACATTGACATTCCTGTGCTGGTATTGGGCGTAGCGGCTGAATAGAGGCTCCGCAAGCAGCAGCCCGAAGTGCTGCCTGGGCCGTTGGCGTGGGCGATTGCAGGCTGGTGCGCCCGGCTGAGTCATGGGCGGGATGATAGTGCGCTCTCTGGGGCGGCGATTGGCGCGGCGGAATGACTTTGCGCCTGAGCCGGTCGTACGGGCGATGTCAAGGCGCTGCGGGCGCGCTGCCGGGAAGGGGCGAGGTCGTGAGTCTTACACACCAGGGCAAAAGGCTGCCTGTCCGGCCCGTGAAGGAACGGGCCGCGCCAGAGACCTGGCTGGTCGTCCAGGCGACGGCCCTGCTGCAATCGGTGGCGACGGCCAATTACGCCTGCTACGGGCGGGCGGGCGTGCCGCGCTACCCGCACCCGGCAGCGAGCAAGCCGCCCGAAGGCCCGGCCACGCTGTGCGTCGAGGCTCTGCTGCGCGACCAGGCGGGCGAGGTGACGCTGGCCTGCCTTGACCTTGACCTGGTGCTCCACCAACAGGACGCACGCCAGGCCGTGTGGAGCGGCTATGACGCGGCTCGCCACGTGCAGGTAGTCTGGGCCTGGGACTTCTACCGTATCCTGAGTCATGCTGTGCTGCGCGGCGCAATTCTGCCCAAGGACGGCGCACCCGACCCGGCCTGGGATGCTGCGGTCGAGGCGCTGCGTGCCGTGAAGCCAGGGTTCACAGTTGAATTTCATGTGCGGTCGGCCTGCGGGGACATCCACCAGGCACACCGCGTTGAGCGCCCGGCGGCGTCGTGGTCGCCGGACAAGGCGGGGAAACCATGAGCGAAGCACAAGGCCGTCAGCGACGATCCAGGTCGGCGGGCCGCAGACGAGCCGCCGAGACGACTCTCATCCGCAAGATACTGGTCGCCAACCGGGGCGAGATCGCCGTGCGCATCATCCGCGCCTGCCGCGAATTGGGCGGCATCCAGGCGGTGGCCGTGTACTCGGACGCCGACCGCGAGGCGCTGCACGTGCGCTATGCCGACGAAGCGTACAACATCGGCGCGCCCAGCCCGCGCGAGAGCTACCTGAACATCGGCAAGCTGATTGACGTGGCGCGGCGCTCCGGCGCGGACGCCGTCCATCCCGGCTACGGCTTCCTCAGCGAGCGGGCCGAGTTCGCCCAGGCGGTCATGGACGCAGGGCTGGTGTGGATTGGCCCGCCCCCCGACGCGATCAGCAAGATGGGCGACAAGCTGGCCGCGCGCGAGTTGATGGAGCGCGCCGGCGTGCCGATTGTGCCGGGTACGCAGCCCGGCCTGAACAACGGGGCGTTGCGCCACGAGGCCAACCGCATCGGCTTCCCGCTGATGGTCAAGGCGGCGGCGGGTGGTGGCGGCAAGGGGATGCGCATCGTCCGCGATGAATCGCAGGTGGATGCGGCGCTGGCCTCGGCGCACCGCGAAGCCGAAGCCGCTTTCGGCGACGGCACGGTGTACCTGGAGAAGCTGCTCGACGGCGCGCGCCATATCGAGTTCCAGATTCTGGCCGACATGCACGGCAACACGATCTACCTGGGCGAGCGCGAGTGCAGCATCCAGCGGCGGCACCAGAAGCTCTTTGAGGAAGCGCCCAGCCCGTTCATGGACCCCGACCTGCGCCAGCGCATGGGCGCGGCGGCAGTTGCCGCGGCCCAGGCCGTCAACTACGTCAACGCCGGGACGATTGAGTTCCTGGTGGACGCCGAGAAGAACTTCTACTTCCTGGAGATGAACACGCGCCTGCAAGTCGAGCACCCGATCACGGAGCTGGTGACGGGCGTTGACCTGGTCAAGGAGCAGATTCGCATCGCGCGTGGGCGACGCATGGGGCCGGTGGACGGCGTGACCATCTCCGGCTGGGCGGTGGAGTGCCGCATCAACGCCGAAGACCCCTACAATAACTTCCTGCCCTCGGTTGGCCGGGTGACGGTGCACGTCTCCCCGACCGGGCCGGGCGTGCGCCTGGACAGCGGCATCTACGCCGGTTACGAGGTGACGCCGTATTACGACTCCTTGCTGGCCAAGCTGACGGCCTGGGGCGAGACGCGCGGCGAGGCGCTGCTGCGGATGCGGCGGGCGCTATCCGAATACAAGATCATGGGACTGAAGACGAACCTGCCCTTCCACCAGAAGTTGCTGGACAGCACCAACTTCCTGGGCGGGCGCTACAACACGCAGTTCGTCGAGCAGCACATGCAGATGCAGGGCGACGAGATGGGCGGTGATATGACCGAGGCAGCGGCGATTGTGGCCACGCTGGTCGAGCACCAGCAGCGCCAGAGCGCACTCCAGTTCGCCCAGCAAGCGGATCGCCGCTCCTCGCAGTGGAAGTGGGGCGGGCGGAGGTAGGGGAGTGGTTGTTGGTTCCTGGTTATTGGTTGTGAGCGGGCGGGAAGGCTGCGCCTGATAGCCTCACTCCCAGCCTCGCTGCGCTCGGCTTGCCCCCTCTCCACGTCGTGGAGAGGGGGCGGCGAGGCCCGCGTCAGGGGGCCGAGCGGGGGTGAGGCTGTGCGGCGGCGTCATGTGAGTCGCTGACGACCTGTGCGGGCACCCGCGATCCGGGCGCGACTACGTAGAGCAGCGTCTCTACAGAATCGGGCGGGGGTATGGGACGAGCATTCGAGTTCAAGAGTCTGGCGAGTCTGAACACGCTGCTGCTGTTCGGCGTGATCGCCGTGCTGCTGCGTGCGTCCGGCGGCGACGACGTGGCCATCTTCGCCACCTCTGCGCTGGCGATCATTCCGCTGGCCGGGCTGATCGGCCAGGCAACCGAGGAGATCGCCGCGCGTGTCGGCCCGCGCATCGGCGGGCTGCTCAATGCCACGCTGGGCAACGCCGCCGAGCTAATCATCACCATCTTCGCCCTCAAAGAGGGGCTGCTCGAGCTGGTGCGCGCTTCGATTATTGGCTCGGTGCTCGGCAACCTGCTGCTGGTCATGGGGCTGGCGATCTTCCTGGGCGGGCTGCGGCATGGCATCCAGACCTTCGACCGGCGTCAGGCGGCGATGAGCGGCACGCTGCTCATCCTGGCATTCATGGCGCTGGCTATTCCCTCACTGTTCGAGCACACCTTCGTCGAATCCCAGGAATTCGAATCGGAGTTGCTGCTCAGCGAGGGCATCGCCCTGATCCTGGTCGCGCTGTACGCGGCCAACGTCGTCTATTCGCTGCTGGTAGGTGGCGATCACGACGACGGGCACCATCACGAGCCGCAGTGGTCGCTGCAACGCGCGCTGGGGCTGCTGGCCTTCGCCACGCTGGGCATCGTCGTCATGTCCGAGTTCCTCGTCGGGACGGTCGAGCCGGTGGTCAAGGAACTGGGCTGGAGCGAGCTATTCGTCGGCGTGATCATCGTGCCGATCATCGGCAACGTGGCCGAGCACCTGGTGGCCGTGCAGATGGCGCTCAAGAACCGCATGGAGCTGAGCGTGACCATCGCCCTGGGGTCGAGCCTGCAAGTCGCGCTGTTTGTCGCGCCGGTGTTGGTCTTCGTCAGCCTGCTTTTCAGCAACAAGCTGATCCTGGCCTTCTCGCTGCCGGAGATCATTGCCCTGGCCGCAGCGTCTTATGTGGCGGCGCTGGTGGCCGAAGACGGCGAGTCCAACTGGTTTGAGGGCTTGATGCTGCTGGCGGTCTATGTTATTGTGGCGCTGGCGTTCTTCCTGCTGCCGGAAGCAAGCATTTGAAGACGCTGCCTTCATTCGTGTAAGTGTGAGAGTCTGGAGAAGCTGATGAGTGGTGCAACACGAAGCCTGTTGACCGTGCTGGTGGTGCTCGCCGTGCTGAGCGCGCTGCTGCCAGGTGGGATCGCGTCCGCGCAGGGCGCGCAGACGCCCGCAGAAATCTGCGCGGCAGCGACTGCGAGCGTGGCCGAGCCGGAGACGCGCGAATTCGCCGCCGCTGAGGACGTGCTCAAAGAGGGCGTGGACTACTGGACGGTGCTCTGCACCGGCGCGGGGCCGATCTACCTGGACTTGTATGAGACTGAGTCCCCGCTGACGGTCAATAACTTTGTCTTCCTGGCTGGGCAGGGGTACTACAACAATACGACATTTCACCGCGTGCTGCCCGGCTTCATGGCCCAGGGCGGCGATCCGACCGGCACTGGACGCGGCGGCCCCGGCTACCGCTTCAATGACGAGGCGGGCGCGCTGGCCCTCAAGCACGATGGCCCCGGCATCTTGAGCATGGCTAACGCCGGGGCGAACACCAACGGCAGCCAGTTCTTCATCACCACTGCGCCGGCGTCCTGGCTGGACGGCAAGCATACTGTCTTCGGGCGCGTGTATGAGGGCATCGAGCGCGTTGAGCTGCTCATCCCGCGTGACCCGGATCGGATGCCGGACTACGAGGGCGCAGCGTTACAGACGGTGGTCATCGTCGAAGACCCGTCCAGCGTGACAGCGATCCCCGACGGCCCGCCGACCATTGCCCACTTCCAGGCGATGCTGTCGCTGACGGTGCCGCTGACGCTCAACGAGCTTTTTGTCGTGGACGCGGACCTGTCGCAAGTCCATGACCTGGAGGCCGAGGCTGCCTATTGGGGGGGCCAGGGCGAGGGCCTGGAAGCGGCCATGCGCGACTACCTGAGCGGGCAGGGCTTTGTGGGCGCGGCGGCGATTGTGACCGCGCTCAGTGAGTGCTCAGAAGACCCGTCCGCGCTGCCGATCTGGGGCCTGGGCCTGCGCGTGCTTGAGTTCGGCGACGCGGCAGCGGCGGAGGCGGTCGTCTTTGACGACGCGCGGGCGGCGCTGCTCATTGACGGCGGCGCGTTCGACGGCTACAGCGATCCCAGTGATGTCCCTGTCCGTGTCTTCAGCCGCAAGCTGGCCGAGGGCGAAGGATGCGGCGCAAACGGCACGGCTTACCGGCTGGAATTCCCCTATGGGCGCTATGTGCTGGTCAGTGAGCTGACGATGGATGATGCGTTCATCAATGCAGAGACAGAGCCGACGGCGGCGCAGTATCTCGCTTTCGTGCTTGAGGATGTGCTGTTTGGCGCGCTGACAGGCACGCTGGATCGCGGCAGCGCAGACCTGGCCGGATAGGATGAGCGCTGCCGGACAGCGCCCCAGTGAGTGGAGAGCAACGCGCATGAAGTACCAGACTCTCGTCAACGGCCAGACGTTCGACATCGAGATCAACGAGGACGGGCGCATCCTGGTCAATGGTGAGGTGCGCGCCGTTGACTTCCGCGCGCTGCGGCAGGGCGAGCTGTACTCGATGCTGCTCGATCACCGCAGCTATGAGGCGGTTGTGGACGAGCGCGACGACCTCTACCACGTGCTGCTGGCCGGGGACATGTACGACGTGCAGGTGACCGACGAGCGCAGTCGCCGCCTGGCGAGCGCGTTCATGGCTTTCGGCGATACGGGCGGCGAGGTGTCCATCCGCGCGCCCATGCCGGGGCTGATCGTGCGCGTGCCGGTGAGCGAAGGCGAGCCGGTGAGCAAGGGCCAGACGGTGGCTATCCTCGAATCCATGAAGATGGAGAACGAGCTAAAGTCGCCGCGTGATGGCACCGTCCACCACATTCACGCCAAGGCCGGCGACAACGTCGAGCAGAATAAGGTGCTGGTCACCATCGCGTAGGGCAGGCGCGCGGCACAGCGCCGCGTGCGACGGTATAATCGAGCGCGTAGGGTGCAGAATGCCCGGCGTGCAGGTCCCGGTCGCCGGGCGTGAGGCGACCGGGTCTTTATTTCTGGGAGGGAGCGATGGGCGACCCTCGCCGCGCACTGTGGCGTGCCCTGGACGTGCTCTGGCTGGCAGTGCTGGCCGTCTATGTGCTGGCCGGAGTGGACGATGTGCCGTTTCATGGCGACGAGTCCAGCCTGATCGCCATGAGCCGCGACTACTATCACCTGGTGCAAAAGCGTGACCTCGGACCGGTGCTCTATGAGCCATCTCCGGCAGACCCGATGGATCAGGAGTTGCGCCTGATCAACGGCACGGTCGGCAAGATGGCGATGGGCTTCGCCTGGGACATGGCCGGGCTGACGGAAGCCGATCTCAACAGACCATGGCTGTGGGGCGCGGACTGGGAGTACAACGTCAGCACCGGGCACGTGCCCGGTGAGCGGCTGCTGCACGCTGCCCGCCTGTCGTCGGCGGTGCTGACTGCGATCAGCGTGGCCGCCGCGTTCGCCATCGCCTGGATCGCGGGCGGGCGTCCGGCGGCGTGGGCGACGGCCTTGATCTACGCCAGCGACCCGGCGGTGCTGCTCAACGGGCGGCGGGCGATGATGGAAGGGGCGCACTTGGCCTTTGCCACGCTGACCGTGTTGGCGGCGCTGTTGGTGGTGCGCGAGCAAGGACGCCGCCCCGCGCCGCGCCGGCGCAGGCTGGTGGGCCTCACAGCGCTCTTCGGTATCATGGGCGGCGCGGCAGTGGCCAGCAAACACCCGGCGCTGATCGTCGTGGGGGTGGGCTTTGCGACGATTGCCTCGGAGCCATTCATCAGGCGCACGCCATCACCGCTGAACCGGCGGCGCATCCTGCGCTGGATAGGGGCGGGCGTCCTGGTTCTGCTGACGTTTCTGGTGCTCAACCCGGCCTGGTGGTCGGATCCGCTGCACATGCCGGGCCGCGTGCTGGAGCTGCGCGGCCACCTGCTCGACCAGCAGGTAGCCGGATACGGCGGGTACGATGGGCTGGGAGAGCGCCTCGAAGGGATGGTGCGGCAGGCGTTCGGCCTGGAGCCGCAGTATTACGAGGCTCCGGGGTGGAAGGACTGGATCGCCGGCGAGATCGCGCACTATGAGGATTCCTGGCTGGCGGGGCGCAGTGACGGGCTGGCCTGGGCGTTGGCTCTTGGAGGCGCGTCGGTCGTCGGGATATGGCAGTTAGGCCGGCGCTGGCGCGAAGGGACGGCCTGGACCATTCTCCTGTGGACTGGGATCACCGCTGTGGCCTTGTTCATTGCCACGCCGCTGGAGTGGCAGCGTTACTACCTGCCGCTGCGCCCGCCGCTGGCGGTGGTGGCCGGGTGCGGCGTGGCAGCGTTGGCGGCGGGTGCGATCCGTCTCAGGAGGTGGGCATGACCCGCTCTGGCCCTGTCGTGCGCCACGTCTGGCTGGGCACAGCCATCCTGCTCATCGCTGCCTTCGCGCTGATTCGCCACGCCAACGACCTCTCCATGTGGTACGACGAAGTGTGGACGATCTTTCACAGCACCGGCACGCTGGAGCAGATCGTGCGCGACCGCGATCTCTCCTGGCCGCCAGGCTATTACCTGCTGCTCCACGCCTGGATCAAGCTTCTGGGCATGAACGATTTTGTCGTGCGTGTGCTGAACGTGCTCTCTGGTATGATGGGGACGGCCTGCATGATTCAGGCCGGGCGCGCGCTGTCGTCGGATCGTGCTGGATGGCTGGCCGGGCTGGCCTTTGGCGTGTCCGGCTACGCAGTCTACTTCCTGCTGGAAGTGCGCGGCTATGGCCTGATGCTGACTCTGACGGCGGCGCTGGTCTGCCTGCACGCTCGCTGGCTGAAGGTACCCACCTGGCGGCGAGCGATCCCGATTGCCCTGGTGCAGGCGTTGCTGTTGTATACGCGCTACGCCGACTCGATGGCGATTGTCGCGCTGTTGGGATTGCATGTGTTCCTGTCTGCCCGGCGTCTCCTGGGGCGGTGGCTGCTGATTGGCATCTCGACGGGCCTGTTGTTTGTGCCCATGCTGCCCGACTTCTGGGATTTCTACCGCAGCCGCCAGGGTGCGCACGTGGAGAATCCCGATCCGGGCATCTTCCTGCGCGGACCGGAGCTTTGGTTCCAGTCCTACAGCCGCCATCAGGACGCCCTGTGGACGATTCTGCTGACTCTGGCGCTGGCAGGTGTCGGGCTGGCTCTGCGGCGCGGCGCGCGCCGGACGCGCCTGACCGTGCTCTGGCTGGCCCTGTGGGGAGTGGGCATCCCGGCCTTTATCTACGCCAACCGCGAGTCGCTGCTGGCCTACACGCCCCGCTACCTTCTGTTCACGCTGCCAGCGTTCATGTGGCTGATCGGCGTTGGGCTGGCCCGGCTACCCCGACCGGCGATGGCCGCTGGCGCGACGCTGCTGCTGGTGTCGCTGGCGCTGCCCTGGCATCCGTTCGACTTCCGCCGCCCCTATACCAGCGGGCCGCCGGTGCGCGACCTGGTACGCGAGCTGGCTGTGCGCTTTCAGCCGGGCGATGCGCTGCTGGTGGACCCCAAGATGCCGCCGACAATGGAGGAGCCTTACGACTGGTGGTATTACGAGAAGCTCTATTTCCCCGGCGGACGCCTTCCGCGCATCAGCGAGGCGAGCGAGGCGGGGCCGCGTGTCTGGCTGCTGGTGCGCCAGGGTAGCGAGGACGAGGTGACGCGCCGCCAGGTTGAGCAAGGGCGTATCGCCACCGAGTTCTGGGGACCATGGTATTTCATCGCCACGCTGTACGAAGGGCCGCCCTTGTCTCCGGGCGTGCGTCTGGGCGATTCCCTGCTTTTTCGTGGGGCCACCCTTGAGTCGGGCACGCTCTACCGCCCCGGCGATACTCTGGCGCTTGAGACCTGGTGGAGCGTAGATTCCGCGCTGGAGGCGGACTATTCGCTAGGGCTGCACCTGGTTAACCGGAAGGGGATGACGGTTGCCCAGGCCGATAGCGGTCCGCTCGGCCCCTACACGCCGGGTAGCACCTCGCAGTGGCAGCCCGGCGAAGTCTACCGCGATGACCGGCAGGTGCGCATTCCCTGGTGCCTGCCCAAAGGACGGTACGAGGTGAGGCTGGTGGTGTACACCTGGTGGGATGGCGCGCGCCTGGCGCCGGAGGAAGGCGCATGGCGCGGGCCAGAAGACAGCATCCAGCTTGGCTCAGTGGTCGTCGGGTCATATGCCGATTGTGACTGAACGCTCCGGGGGAGTGGAAAGGCCGATATGATCCTGATCACGCCCGCTGACCTGCTGGAAGCTCTGTGGGGGCTGGCCTTCGCCGCTCCCTGGGCATGGTGGCTGTTGCCGCCGCGCCGCCGCACGGGGCTCGCGCTGGCGCTGCTCACGCTGGCGCTGAGCCTGGGTGCGCTGACGCTGTGGATGCTGGCCTTGACGCTGGCCGGGGCGCTGAGCCTGGGCGCGGTGCGCGCCGGGACGCTGGCAGTGTTTGGGGCAGGGATGGCGGCCTGCTGGCGGGCGGGCGCGCGTCCCGCGTTTCCCAGGGTGAGGGTTGGCGGGATCGGCGGGGTCATCCGGCGGCATCCGCTGGCGGCGGGCACCCTCGCGGTAATGGTGGGACTTGCCGCGCTGGTGGTGTTCAACGCGCTCTACTGGCCGTTCTACGCCCCCGATGCTGTGTCCATCTACGCCGACCAGAGCCGGGTTATCTACCAGGCGCGGGCGCTGCCGCAGGATGAGGGGCTGTACGAGATGTACCCGATGCTGCTGCCGCTCAGCCACACCTACGCGTATCTGGCGGCGGGCGCGCTGGACGAGTACGCGGCCAAGGTCGCGGTCGCGGCGCTGGCGTTGGGGGCGCTCGGCGCGACCTACGCTTTGGGGCGTGCGCTCTACGGCTGGCGCGCCGGTCTGAGTGCGGCGGCGCTGCTGGCGCTGACGCCGGAGTTCACCCGCTGGGCGTCCGCCGGCTATGCCGACATTCCCGCCGGGTTCTTCGCGGCGCTGGCGGCGCTGGCCGCCTGGTGGCTGCTCGAAGAGCGCTCGCTGCGGGCGGCATGGCTGCTGGGCGCGCTGGCTGGGCTGGCCGCCTGGACGAAGAATAGCGCACTGGCTTTCGCGCTGTCGGCGGGGCTGTGGCTGGTCTACGCTCGCTGGCGGGGCCGGGCCGGTTGGCGGCATGGGCTGGTGCTGGCGGCGGGACTTGCTCTCACGGCTGGCCCCTGGTACGCGCGCAATCTGCTGGAATTTGGGCGGCTGGTGCCTTCGACGATATGGAGCGAGCAGGCGCGGCACACAGCAGCAATGTTCGTCCCGTTCCTGGGCGAGCTTTCCGCCTATTCTGTCCCAGGGCTGGTCGTCACGGCGGGCGTGGCGTGGAGCGCGGTCGAGGCGCTGCGCGGGGCGCGCCCCTTCGCTGACCGGGCGCGGCTGCTGTGGATCATGGTCGGGCCGTTCGCGGCGGCGTGGTGGTGGTATGCCTCCTATGAGACGCGCTTCTTGCAGGCGATCTATCCCCTGCTGTGCGTGATGGGAGCGCGGGCGCTGACCGGTGCCTGGGACGCGCTGCGCCGCGACCGGGCAACGCTCCGCCCGGCGATCCAGGCGGGGCTGGTCGTGCTGGTGCTGCTGCTGGCGCTGCTCCCCGCGCGTAAGGCGCTGGATCACAAGGCGGAGCTGGCACGCGCGCCACTGATGGGCGACGAGGAGCGCCATCGCGTCGCCCTGGGGTCGATCTACGAAATGGCGCGCTATTTGCACGCGCTGCCCGCCGAAGGGATGGCTCTCACCGACAGCAACCTGCTGCCGTTTCTCGCCGCCGAAGAAGGGCGGCTGCGCGTGGTGGCCGGTGGGCTGCCGGAGCGCGCGGCGCTGGCCCGCTACGATTACCTGGCCGTGCGCACGGATACGCCGCTGCTGCGCGTGGCCCAGCCGGGCGACGTGACGCCGGTGGCGGTATTTGGCCCCTATACCCTGTACTGTGTCAACTACCATTGAAGGAATGACCATGCCTGAGTGGCTCCAACCGACCGTCGCTCTACTGCCTTACGCGGCGTGGGTGTTCCTCGGCGTGGGCATTCCCTGGGCGCTGGCCGTGCTGCCCCGCGCGCAGTGGGGCGAGCGAGTCACGGTGCTGGCGGTGGGCATGGCTCTGGGGCCGCTGCTCTACACGGCGTGGCTGTTCGTTCTGGGCACGCTCGGCGCGCTGACGCTCGCGCCGTCGCTGGCGGGGAGTGGGGCGCTGGCCGCGCTGGGCGCGGCGCTGGCAGCGCGGCGGGGGCGGCGCACCGAGCGTGAGCGTTCCCCCGCGCCGCCAGCGAGGGCGCGGAACGCGCCCCCAGCGCCCCACAGTGGCGGTGAGCGCTTGCTCGTCGCCGGAATCGTGCTCGTGCTCGCGCTCAATGTGCTGGTCACAGCTTACTGGCCGTTCATCGCCTACGATACGCAGTGGGTCTACGGTTACAACGCGCGCGTTTTCGTGCTGCACGAGCGCATCCCCGACGACATGGGCTACTACCCGCAGCTTGTCCCGCTGCTTTACGCGACGATGCAGCAGGCGTGGACGGCGCTAGGTGGCGCTGTGCTCAACGATCACGCGGCGCGAGTTGTCATTCCCTGGTTCAACGCGGCGATGGTGCTCATGGCCTACACGCTGGGCCGCCGGACGTTCGGCAGGCGGCGCGTCGCCTTGCTGACGGCGGCGGCCTGGGCGCTCTACCCGCACGTGGCGGCCTGGTCTGGCGCGGGCGACCTGGAGATTATCCTCACCCTGTACGTGACTGGCGCAGCGGCCTATTTCGTCGAGGCGTGGCGGATGGAGCGCGCGCGTCCGGCGGTGGTCAGCGGGTTGCTGCTGGCGGGCGCGCTGTGGGTCAAGCCGACCGGCGGGGCGCTGGCTCTGGGGGTGATGCTGGCCGCTGCGGGGGCGCTGGCAGCACGGCGATTCCGGCTGGCGGACGCCTGGCCGAAGCTGCGCATCGCCCTGATCGTGGGGCTGGCTTGCGCGCCGCTGGGCGGGATGTGGTACGTGCGCAACCTGCTGCTGGGCCACACAGTCGTGGATTTCCCCGCCGCGTACTGGCACGACTTCGCGCAGCGCTCCGGGCAGGAATTCGGTTGGCCGCTGCTGCTCGCCGGGCTGGTGGTGGGCGCGCTGATCGTCAAGGGCGCTGGGCGCGGGGAGGCTGCGATTGAGTTGGTGGGCAGTCGCGGCAACGCCCCCCAACCCCACCCCCCACCCCCCGCCCAGCCACGGGCCGGGGTGCGGCGCCCGGTAACTTCTCCTCTAGCTCCGCTGGAGGGGGATTGAGGGGGAGGCGTGCAGAGAGCCTTCCTGAACTTCCCCTGGCAACAGGTTGTTCATGGACTCGATCACGGACGACTGATGCGCCTGGCCCCGCTCGTCGCCGTAGTCCTGCTGCTGGCGGGGACGCTGCCGACGGCCTGGAACGCGGATCGCATCGGCGACGCGGGGGATGTCTGGCTGTGGCTGCGCGGCGACATCAATGCCAGCCGGCGCATGGGGGCGCTTGAGTGGGCGCTGGTCGTCGCCGGGTTCGCGCTGCTGGCCTGGGCAAGCCGCGCGCGCTGGCGTGCCTTGCCGGGCGAGCGCCGCTCGACTGTGCTGCTGCTGTGGGCGCTGCTGCTGCCCTATGCCGCCGTGTGGTTCCTCGATTTCTCCTACCACTACCGGCTGAGCTTTGCCATTGTGCCGCTGCTGGCTGTGCAGGTCGCCGCGCTGGTGGACGGCTGGCTGTGGGACTGGCTGGCGGCGCGGCGCGTGCGGCGGACGTTAGGGGCGTTGGCGGCGGGGGTGCTGATCGCGGTCGCTGCCTGGGCGGGCGTGCAGCACACCGTCGAAGCGTGGCGCGACGGCGGGCTGCCCGACGACACAGCCAAGTACGACCGGGGCAATCCGGCGCTGATGGTCGTTGTGCACATGCTGGAGCAGGTCGCCGCCGGGCGCAGCGATCTGGTCGTCGCCATCCCCGGCGAGGATCGGCTGCCCTTCTTCTTCCCCACCTGGGAGATTCGCAACAGCCGCGACCCGGCTGAGCTGCCCACTCGCCTGGAAGACCTGGACGGGGTGGATGTGTTCGTCAACACATCGGTCGGCGTGTTCCTGATGCAGTGGTCTGGGCAGTGGCCGAACTCGCTGCAAGCGGACGTTGACCTGGCCGCGCTCTACCACCAACTGGACGTGCACGGGCCGGACGGCACGCCCTGGCCGACCGTCCTGGAGCCGATTCCGCTCAGCCCGGACGGGTCGCTGCCCGTAGACGACGGCAATTTCCGCTACACGGCCTTCACCATTCACCCGGAAGCGCGCTTCGCTCCAATGACGCCGGGCGCGGCGCAGCCGGACGAAGTGCTGTTCGGTGATTGGGCGCATCTGGTGGGGCATGACCTGGGCAATCTGAAGTGGAAGCGCGGGCAGCGCATCGTGCTCAGTCTGTATTGGCAGCCCACCGCCGCTGCCCCGCCGCCGCATGACTACAGCGTCTACGTGCACCTGCTGGCAGCGGACGGGACGCTGCTGCGGGCCTTCGACGGGGAACCGGCGGAGGGCACTTATCCGACGCGCTTCTGGCGGCCTGGCGAATCGCTGCTTGATTACCATGTGCTGCGCGTGCCGGAGGATATTCCCCCTGGCCCGGCGTCTCTGCGCATCGGCCTGTATGACCCGCTGACAGACGAGCGGCTGCCGGTGACGGTCGGCGGTGCCCCGGCGGGCGACGGCCTGACCATCGAGACGCGCATCGAAGTGCGCTAGCGGGTCGCCCGCCTGTCACAACACAGAGACGGCCAGGGCGAGGCTGCGCCGCATCTCCTCGCGGTTGAAGCTCGCCCACGCCTCTGGGAAGGTGTCCAGCAGTCGCCGCTGCTCGGCGGCCTGGAAGTCTACGTAGGCCAGCACGCCGCTGATGTCCGGGCGCAGGAATTGGGGAACGCCACTGTGCGCGTTGCGCTGGGCGGTGACGAAATCGTTGAGCACCTGGGCGGCGACGGAGGTATCGTTGAGGTCGCCCAGGTGATCCTGCATGGTCTTGATCTCCTTGATGACCAGCTTGACCTCTGGCCCCAGCACTTCCTCGAAGAACTCCATCGCGTAGCGCAGCCGCTTGAAGTCAATGCGCAGGGCGTGTAGCGTGGCGATGGGCGCGCTGTCCACCAGGGCCTCGTAGGCACGCACGCGCTCGTAATGCTCGTAGATCAGGCGCGGGGCGACATGGCGCACCTGGTACGCCTCGATGCCGTCGCCGCGCTGGATGGGCAGCGCGCCCACACCCGGTGTGATCACGAAGCTGTGCAGCCGCTCCACGAAGCGGGCGAAGCGCGCTGCGTCCAGCGCCTCAATCAGCGCCCCGCGCGCCGTGTCGTAGTCGGCCTGCCAGGTTGCGAACAGCGGGGCGAGGTCGGTGCCGGGGTTGCTGGCCATGAAGTGCTCGGCTTTCTCGCGGAACACGTCGAGATCGCGCACTTCGCCAAGCGCCGCCGCCGTCCGACGCAGCCCGCGCACCAGCGGCCTGATCGCTTGCGGGTCGAAGAAGGGGGCAAATAGCCGGAACGCGCTGCGCATCCGGCGGGTCGCCACGCGCATGTCGTGCACGCCCTCGATGTCCGCGCCCAGCCGCGCGACCGGCTCGTGGAGCAGCATCCGCTCGAAGTTGAAATGCAGCGCCTTGCGCCCGGCCTCGGCCATCGAATCGCTGGGCAACATCCCGACCGTCTCGCGCAGCTCGAGCGGCAGGCGCGGGGCGGCGACGCCCGGCAGTGCTTCCGGCTCCGGCGGGCTGGCGGCCTCCTCAGTGATGGGCGCGGGGGCGCTTTCCAGCGAAGCGGCCTGGCTGAAGATGTCCATGCGCCGCTGTGACCACTCGCGCCGCCAGTAGTACACGGTGCTGACGCTCAGCCCCACGTCGCGGGCGATAGCCGATGCGCCCTGGCCGTCGCTGCTGAGCAGGATGACGGCGGCCCGCCGTGCTATGGAGGGCAATCCGTCGGCGCGGAGAGCGGCCAGGGCCGCGCGCTCGGCGTCTGTCAAGTTGAAGGCCATGCTTCCCCCTCCTGAACCCATCAACGGCGGATGGTCGCCCTTTGAATTCCGAGTATAACAGATACGGAGCGCCGCAAGGTTAAATTGGCCGGATTGCTCGGTAGTGTATCGAATTCGGTTGAAATGGAGTGGGTACTGGCTGCCGTGTGACCCCCCATCCCCCAGCCCCTTCCCTCCGCGCAGCGTGGGGGAAGGGGGGCAGGCCCGCCGCTTTTCTCCCTTCCCCCCTCGTGGGGGAAGGGCGGGGATGGGGGGCCATTCCTGTGTGACGAGTTTCAACCGACAAGGATACACTGCCGATTGCTCCGAAACCCTTGAGCACCGCGCCATCTGCGCTATGATCGTCCTGGGCCGTGCGATCGGCCCCGGAGAGGAGCGCATGAACAGTGTTGATCTCGACCGCGATGGGCTGCTCGCCCTGCTCGACGGGCTGCTCGTCGGGGCGCAGCAACTTGTGGAGTCGCCGGGTGACTGGGCCGAGCGGCTGGGCGGTGACGGTGCATCGCCGCTGGTCGGGCGCTTCATTGACCAGCTTGACGCCGAGTGGCATGACGCCTGGCCTCCCGACCGGCTGTGCGTCCAGGTAACTGAGCAGGTGCGGGCGCGCATGGCGGCCTGGCACCCTGGCTGGCCGCACCTGTGGGCGCATGTGCTGCGCGTCACCGGCTTGGCGGTCGCCCTCGCCGAGGATGCCGGGCAAGACCCGGCCCTGGCCTACCTGACCGGCATCTGCCACGATGTCGCCAAGCTCGACGAGCTGCGCACCAGCCTGCCGCACGAGGAAGAGGGCGCGGTCTTCGCCGCTGATGCTCTGCGCGGGCACCTGCCCGGCGCGCAAATTGCCGCGATCCAGGCGGCCATCTGCAAGGATGGCGACGACACGTTGGCGCGCATCCTCAACGACGCCGACAAGCTGGACAAGATCGGGGCGGTGGGGGTGGTGCGCCGTATCTCGACGGGGACGGATCGCGGCTGGCTACCGGTGGCACTGGGGCGCGTCGCCGATGACGCCGAGCACTTCCCGCCGATGCACTTCGCCCGCAGCCGGGCGTTGGCCCGCGACAAGCGCGCGTTCGTGGCCTGGTTCGTGCCCGCAGCCGAGGACGTGCTGCTGTGGTGAGCATGGGTGCGCGGTCGCTGCGCGCGGGCATATCTCCTTTCCAGGGCAATCCGGCACGTGCGGTGTGATTTGTAGGGGCGGGTTTCGAAACCCGCCCCTACAAGACCGATTCTGCCCCAAATGTGGGATACGCCGCTGCGCGCCTGCCTGTTGGCGGGACGCCCGTTTTCAAGTATGCTAAGCGTAGGCGCGCCACACCGGGGCGCGCGCTCTTGGCACGAAGAGTCTGCCCTGTGATACAGATGGGAGTATGGGAGGCGAGCCATGGCCGATGATCTGGATGCCCTGCGCCGCTCGGCATTGGAAGAAGAAATCGCAATTGACCCCTTCGAAGGCTATATGGCCGCTGAGGTCAGCTCCGACAAGATGTTCGGCATGACCGCCGCCGAGCGCATGTTTGTCTCGATTGGCTGCTTCATCCTGACCAGCCTGGGCGGGTTTCTGCTGCTCCTGGTGATGGACAAGATTGCCCTCTAGGGTGGAGCGGCGATGACCACAGGGGGGACTCCGCTCTCGCTTGGGGCGTGGACGCAGCGGGTGTTTGTCACGCTGCTGCTCGTCGCGCTGTTTGTCGGCGTGTGGGCACTGCGCGAAGTCTTCTTGATGACCTTCCTGGCTATCATCCTGGCCATCGTCCTGCACGTCCCCGTCCGGCGCTTGCAGCGGCTGGGCCTCAGGCGCAGCCTGAGCGTCTTCGTCTCGCTGGCCGGGTCAGTTCTGGCGGTGGTCTTGCTGCTCGTGCTGATTGTGCCCGTGTTCGCCGTCCAGGTGCGGTCGCTGGTAGACGATCTGCCCGACTTCATTGACCAGGCGCAGGCCGCCTACGACGAGCAGGCCGTCGAGCAGGATTGGCTGCCCGAAATCAAGTGGGATAGCGTCACTGAAGGCAACGCCTCCGATTTTCTGATCGAGCAGGCCAGCAAGCTGCCGCGCAATGTCTTCCCCTTCCTCAGCGGCATCGGCGGCGCGATTACCAGCACCGTCTTCGTCTTCTTCATCACCGTGTTCTTTATCACCGAGCCGGTCAGCTACCTGGAGGCGCTGCTGACGCTCTTCCCGCGCGAGTACCGTCCGCGCGCGCTGGAGGTCTTCGAGCAGCTTGCCGCCATGCTCCAACGCTGGTTCGTCGGGCAGTTGATCTCGATGACCATGAGCGGCCTGGCGATTGCCTTTGTGACGGGGGTGATCCTGGGGCTGCCCAACGCAGCGGCGCTGGGCGTCATCTCAGGCATCATGGAGTTCGTGCCCAATTTCGGGTCAATCATCGCCGTTGTGCCGGCGGTGATCATCGCCCTGGCCGAAGACCCCATCCTGGTGCCGTTCACCATCCTGGCCTACCTGCTCACCCAGCAAGTGCAGAGCAACGTCGTCATGCCGCGCATCATGGCCCGCCAGATTCAGATTCCGGCGGCGAGCATCCTCATCGCCCAGATTATTGGCGCGGCGCTGTTCGGGTTCCTAGGCGTGCTGCTGGCCCTGCCGCTGGCGATTGTCGCGCTGGTGCTGGTGCGCGAAGTATACGTGCACGACATTTTGAACGCGCGGGCGGCGCGCGTCCAGACGTTGCCCCGCGTGGACGGCACGCAGTACCGCTGGGTGACGGCGGAGGTCTATCGCCCGGAGGCGCTGTCGCCGGGCGAGGCGGCGTTGGCCCGCGCCGCCGGAAGCGATCCCTTCGGGCGCGAGCACGCCGAGATCGTGGAGATCATCGCCCCGCCGTCACCTGCGCTGGAGCAGGCGTCGCGCAGCCAGCAGGCGGTGTGGATGGCGATTCTGGCGCTGACGGTGGCGCAGGGTGTGGCGTTGGTGCGGTCGCTGGTGGGGGGAGAACGCGGTTAACGGTATTGGTAGTCCGTGTGCTGCGAGGAAGAGCCGTTGGTCGCGGCGTTGATGATGGCGCGGGCCTGGACGGGGTCGGTGGCGTAGGCCACGCGCTCTTTGTAAACCAGGGTATTGTGCAGCAGGGTGGCAATGCGCTGGTAGCGCGTCTCGCTGAACAGGACGACCAGGGGTAGCCCCGCCTCGCCCAGGCGATCCGCCAGAGTGCTCAGGCGGACGATGCTCAGCGGGGAGTGTTCGCGCACGTCGAGCACGACGCCGCGCACCCCGTGCCTGTCCCGAACGAGGCGGAGTGTTGCGCGGACCATCTCTTCGATGAGCGCCAGCGTCAGCGTGACATGGGGCTTCACCTGACAGATGCCGTCCTGCCAGACTTCGAGCGCAAACCGCTCGCGATGCAGGCCCGCCTGGTCGTTCATGATGCTTCCTCCACCCCCCACACAGAAATTGATGCATAGTTAATCCTTTCTCAAGTATTGCAGGCCGCGATCAAAACGGGATTAAAAAGAGTCCGAAATATTCATGAAAGCGCGCCCCCCTTGCATGGCCGGTGTGGGTGCCGCAGAGAAAGGGACAGTGAGCGATGAGTGATGAGGCGCGCAAGCGGCGTTCCTCGCGTCTGCCCGGCTTCTACCAACAGCCTTTGGCCGAGCGCGCGGCGACGGTGGCTGAGTGGGCGGTGCTGACGCCCGATGAGCAGGCGGCGCTGCTGGGAGCGGGCGGGCTGGGGCTGGCCCAGGCCGAGCACATGATTGAGAACGTCATCGGCGTTTTTGCCCTGCCGCTGGGCATCGCCCCCAACTTCCTGGTCAACGGGCAGGACGTGCTGGTGCCAATGGTCGTCGAGGAGCCGAGCATTGTGGCGGGCGTGAGCTACGCGGCGAAGCTGGCGCGGAGCGGCGGCGGCTTCATCACCACCGCCGACGAGCCGGTGATGATCGGGCAGATTCAGGTGCTCGACGTGGACAACGTTTACGCCGCCGCCGGGCGCGTGTGGGATGCGCGTGCCCGCCTGCTCGAAGAAGCCGACTGCTGCGACCGCGTGCTGGTCATGCTTGGCGGCGGGGCGCGCGGCATTGAGCTGCGCCCGTTCCCAGATACCCCCGCCGGGCCGATGCTGGTCGTGCATGTCCTGTTTGACGTGCGCGACGCGATGGGCGCCAATGCCGTCAACACGACCTGCGAGCGGCTCGCCCCGCTGATCGAGGAATTAACCGGCGGGCGCGTCAATCTGCGCATCCTCAGCAACCTGGCCGACCGGCGCACAGCGACGGCAAGCTGCCTGGTACCAGCCGAGGCGCTCGGCTCGGCGGAGATGGGCGGAGCGGAGGTCGTGCGCGGCATCGTTGAGGCGGCGGCGCTGGCCCAGGTAGACCCCTACCGGGCCGCCACGCACAACAAGGGCGTGCTGAACGGAATGGACGCGGTAGCTCTCGCCACTGGTAACGACTGGCGCGCGCTGGAAGCGGGAGCGCACGCCTGGGCCGCGCGCTCCGGGCGCTACACGTCGCTGACGGCGTGGTGGCAAGACGAGGGTGGTAATCTGCGTGGGCGGATCGAGCTACCGGTGGCGGTGGGCATCGTCGGCGGGGCGACGCGCGTGCATCCTACCGCCCAGGTCGCGCTCAAAATCCTGGGCGTCAAGTCGGCGCGCGAGCTGGCCCAGGTGATGGCTGCCGTCGGGCTGGCGCAGAACTTCGCCGCGCTGCGCGCGCTGGCTGCCGAGGGCATTCAGCGCGGGCACATGAGCTTGCACGCCAAGCAGATCGCGCTGGCGGCGGGGGCCGCTGAAGACGAGGTCGCCGAGATCGCGCGGCGCATGGTCGCCGAAGGGCAGATCAGCACGGCGCGGGCGGAGGAGCTATTGCGCACCCTGCGCCACAAGGCGAAGTGACCTGCGCCGCCCAATCGCTGGCTGGGCGAATGCTGCGCGCCGAGCGCGCGATGGATTCAGCGGAAGCGAGTTCGGTGTACAATGAGGGTAACGGTGAATGCGCGATGGTTCTCCCCTGGGCGCGGCAGGGCAGCGCTTCTGTGGGGGACGCCATCACAGGCGTGAGACACAGGCGGCTTGATGGGGAGGGACAGGCATGAACGGGCTACGGCGACATATCACGATCGCTGCGCTTCTGGTCGCAGTGCTGGCCGTCATGATGGTGGGGCCGGCACTGGGGGGCAAGGCGGCGCAGGCGCAGGGCGGGGTGACCTGGACGGTGGAGTATTACGACAACCCGTACCTGATTGGCACGCCGAAGGAGGTGCGCAGCGAGAGCGGGCTAGCCTTCAACTGGGGCGGCGGCTCGCCGGCGGGCGGCGTGCCCGCCGACAACTTCAGCGCCCGCTTTGCGACTGATGCGTACTTCAGCGCGGGCACCTACCGCTTCTACATCCTGGCCGACGACGGGGTGAAGCTGTGGATTGACTTCCCGCCGGATCAGCGCCCGACGATTGACAGCTACAACGCGCCGCAGCCCGGCACTCTGCTCACGGCAGACGTGGCGCTGACCGGTGGCTACCACCACATTCAGATTGACTTCCGCGAAGTGACCGGGGACGCCTACCTGTACGTCTACTGGGACAACCTGGCCGATGGCGTCAGCGGGCCGAGCTTCCCCGTTCCGGTGCAGTTCACTGTGCAGTGGGCGGCGCAGTACTTCAACAACAACTTCCTGGGCGGCACGCCCAACGTGGTGCGCTCGGAGCCGAGTCCCACCCACGACTGGGGCACTGATGTGCCCGCGCCGGGCATCGTGGCCGATCACTTCTCGGCGCGCTGGATCGTCGTGCAGTACCTCGACGCGGGGCGCTACACGATCAGTGTCACCGCCGATGATGGCGTGCGCGTCAACGTGGACGGGCGGGTGATCATTGACGAGTGGCATCTCGCGACCGGAGAGACCTACCGCCGGACGCTTGACCTGGCCGCCGGGCAGCACAGCATCATCGTCGAGTATGTGGAAGAGACGGGGCTGGCGCACCTCACCTTCACGATGGTGCGCGAGCCAGGGGGCGGGACAGGGCCGGTGACAGCGACGCCGCTGCCGGCTGGCGCGTATGCCCGCGTGACGGCCTGGGTGCTCAACGTGCGCGATGCGCCCGTGACCGGCAGCGTGATCACGAAGATCCGCCGCAATGAGATGTACCCGGTAGTCGGGCGCAATGCCGATAGCTCGTGGTGGCAGATCAACGTCAACGGCACGGTCGGCTGGGTGAGCGGCGCGTGGGTTGAGGTCGTTCAAGGCGGCGGCGTGGGCATCACCACGCCGACTCCCATCCCGACGCCTACGGTATCCTACGGCTACGGGCAGTGCCCCGGCTTCCTGCCGTCGCGGTTGGCGCCGGGCATGTGGGGCCGGGTGACGCCGGGCCTGCCCAACAACGTGCGCGTGCAGCCCAGCCTGAGCGCGGCCTGGATCGGCCAGATTCCGGGCGGCGGCCTGTTCCGCGTGATGGGCGGGCCGGTGTGCGCCAACAATGCGGCGTGGTTCCAGGTGAACTACAACGGCCTGGTCGGCTGGACGATGGAAGGGCAGGGCGCGGTCTACTGGCTGGAGCCGTACTAGACGGCGAGCGGTCAGCGCCAGTTGTCAGCGATCAGTGATCGGTTCGGAGTCTGCAAGGCCGGGGAGCAATTCCCGGCCTTTGTGCGTCTTGCGACAGCAGATTTCGGAAGTCTTCGAAGACTTCCGAAGTCTGTTAGCGGGTGTGGGCGAGGTTCTGGTTGGAGTTCCCCCGCAAAGTTGAGAGCTTCTGATAGCTTTTGAGAGCCGGACGCTGCTACACTGTGCCCGTCCTGGCCCATCGTGACCGGGCCGGTGAGCATGAGGGAGACACACATTCATGACAGACGGAGCGCATTCCTCGCGCGTGGGGCAGAGCGTCTTGAAGCCCGATCGTCCGGTGGGCATTGCCGGTTACGGGGCCTACGTGCCGCGTTACCGGCTGCCGGGCCGCGAAGTGGCGCGCGTGTGGACGGGCGGCCTGAGCGGGTCGCCCGTGCAGGAAAAGGCCGTCGCCGGGCTGGACGAGGACGTGATCACCATGTCCATCGAGGCGGCGCAGAACGCGCTGGCCCGCGCCGCCATTGACCCGCGCCTGATCCGCGCGGTGTGGGTGGGCAGCGAGAGCCACCCCTACGCCGTCAAGCCGACCTCAACGGTCGTCGCCGAGAGCATCGGCGCGGCTCCCAACGTCCAGGCGGCAGACCTGGAATTCGCCTGCAAAGCCGGTTCCGAGGCAATGCAGGCGGGCATCGGCTTTGCTGGCAGCGGCATGGGCGGCTACGTGCTGGCCATCGGCATGGATACGGCCCAGGCCCGCCCCGGCGACGCGCTCGAATACACGGCGGCGGCGGGCGGCGCGGCTTTCATCATCGGCCCGGCGGCAGAGAGCGTGGCCGTCTTCCAGGGCAGCTATTCCTACGTGACCGATACGCCGGACTTCTGGCGGCGCGCCCGCCAGATTTACCCCAGTCACGGCGACCGCTTCACCGGCGAGCCGGCCTACTTCGCCCACGTGGTCAGCGCCGGGCAGCGCCTGATGGAGATGATGGGCACGACGGCGGACGACTACCGCTGGGCGGTCTTCCACCAGCCGAACGTCAAGTTCCCCATGCGCGCCGGGCAGGTGCTCGGCTTCGCGCCGGAGAAGCTGGAGCCGGGGCTGCTGTCGGGCATGGTCGGCAACGTCTACGCCGGATCGTCGCTGCTCGGCCTGGCGGCGACGCTGGACATCGCCGAGCCGGGCGACCGTATCCTGATGGTCAGCTATGGCAGCGGTGCGGGATCGGATGCGTTTGATATTCTGGTCACCGAGCGCATTGCCGAGCGGCGCGACCGCGCGCCGAAGGTGCGCGACTACGTGGCCCGACGGACGGAGATTGACTACGCGCTGTACGTGCGCTATCGCGGCAAGCTGGCGGAGTAGGGACGGGTGATCAGTTATCGGTTTTCAGTTTTCAGTCACGTGCTGCGGCTGTATGCAGGCGTCCGGTCTTGCCGATAACTGACCCCTGATACCTGATCACCGAAAACCGATCACTGATCACCGAGGAGACATTATGCGAGACGTAGCCATCATCGGCGTGGGGCAGGTGCCCGTCAGCGAGCACTGGGACATGGGCCTGCGCCAGCTTGCCCTGGGCGCGATCCGCGCTGCGCTGCAAGACGCCCGCCTTGACCCTGTGGACACGCTCATCGTCGGCAACGCCCTGGGCGGCAACCTGAGCGGGCAGAATCACCTGGGCGCGCTGATCGCGGACTTCGCCGGGCTGTCCGGCATCGAGGCGCTGCGCGTCGAGGCGGCAGACGCTTCCGGCGGGATGGCGCTGCGCCAGGGCTACCTGGCCGTAGCCAGCGGGCTGGCCGAGACGGTGCTCGTTGTCGGCGTGGAGAAAGCGACCGACCGCACCGGCCCGGAGCGCGATACCAGCCTGGCAACAGTCCTCGACGCGGATTACGAGGCGACGCCCGGCGCGACTCCGGCGGCGCTGGCCGGGCTGCTGATGCGCCGCTACATGCACGAGCACGGCGTCGCGCTGGAGCAGTTCGAGCCGTTCAGCATCAACGCGCATGCCAACGGCGCACTGAACGCCAACGCCATGTACCGCAACAAGCTGCGCCCCGGTGCGTTCGCCAAAGCGCCGGTCGTGGCTGACCCGGTCAACCTGTTCGACAGCGCGCCGGAGGGCGACGGCGCGGCGGCGGTCGTGCTGACCAGCGCGGCGCGTGCGCTTGACCTGGTGCCGCACCCGGTGCGCATCTCCGGCAGCGCGGCGGCGACGGACACGCTGGCGCTGCACAACCGGGCCGACATGCTGTTCCTGCGCGCGGCGAATCTGGCGGCGGGCCGGGCTTACGAAGCGGCAGGGATCAGCCCCGGCGACCTGCACCTGGCCGAGCTGCACGACAGCTTCACCGTGCTGACCGCGCTGCAACTGGAGGCGATTGGCTTCGCCCGGCGCGGCGAAGGCTGGAAGCCCGCCGTTGAAGGCGCGATCGGGCGCGAGGGCCGGTTGCCGATCAGCACATTCGGCGGGCTGAAGGCGCGTGGCAACCCGCTGGGCGCGACGGGTGTCTACCAGGCGGTAGAGGTAGCGCTGCAACTGCGCGGCGAGGCCGGAGATAACCAGGTGAGCGGCGCGCGGCTCGGTCTGGCGCTCAACCTGGGCGGGCTGGGTGGCACGGCGGTCGCGCACGTGCTGGAGCGCCTGGAGTAGGGCTGGACGACGGCGATTTCAAGCGCCCCGGTCGGAGAGGCCGGGGCGTTTGTGTTCCTAGAAACGGAGCGGGCGGCACAGATGAGTGCGCATGTGTGCTACACTAGGTGTGTGTCGCAAGAGTGCAACGGCATGACGAAGGTTGTGGAGGCCGGGATGAGATACACGCGCATTACCGTGAATCCGGCGCAGATGGGTGGCGTTCCCTGCATTCGCGGGCTGCGCATCCCTGTGGCGACGGTGGTGGCGATGGTCGCCGAGGGCATGGCGGAAGACGAGATTCTCGCTGCATACCCCGACCTTGAGCGTGAGGATATTCGGGAGGCGTTGCACTTTGCCGCTGAAGCCGTGCGCGAGCGTGAGTTGCCCCTGGTTAACGCGGGATGAAGTTCCTGGTTGACAACGCCCTGTCGCCCCAGGTGGCCGAGGCGCTGCGGCAGGCTGGTCACGAGGCGCTGCACGTGCGCGACCTGGGCCTGCAAGCTGCTGAGGACGGTGAGATTCTGGAGCGCGCGGCAGCAGAGGATCGCATTGTCGTGTCGGCAGACACGGATTTCGGCGTGTTATTGGCCTTTCGCCATCAGCGCAGACCGTCGGTAATCTTGTTTCGTGGTGATTCCACCCACGATCCCCGGCGTCAAAGCTCGTTGCTGCTTGCCAACCTGCCCGCTCTGGAAGCCGACCTAACAGTGGGTTGCATTGCCGTATTCGAGGCAGCGCGCATCAGAATACGCCTTTTGCCGGTAGGGGGGTGAGCCTGACAAACTCTCTGAGGCAAGATTGAGGTGGATGTCAGTGGTCTGGTGACTATCGCCCCGGTCAAGTTGGCCGGGGCGTTTGTGCAACGGATGGCACTACCCACCCTGCGCGCGCAGCCACGCCTCCAACTCGGCGGTGTGCTCGGCGTAGTGCTCGTCCGTGTTGCTGCGCAGGTACGGCAGCAGCGCGTATTTCCCCGTCCAGGCGTAGCGGCCCACTGTGAAAAGCTCGTCCTCGTCCATCCCCGTCACCGCGTCGAGAATGGCGCGGTGCGAGGCGGCGAACCCGGCGCGCACCTCGTCCAGCGAGCGCGTCCGGCTGTGCTCGACAACCTCGCGGTTGAGCCGGTCGAGATCGGCCCAGGTCATGCCTATCTCCGGGCGTTCCGGGTCTTCGCCGCGCCGCCCGGCCTCGTACCAGCGCAGGAAGCGTCGCTCCCAGTCGGCGACATGGGCCATGATGTCTTTGGGCGTCCATTCGCCGGTGACTGCCGCCGTGACGAGCGCCGCTTCGTCGAAGCGGGCGAGCACGTCTTCCAGCGCGGCGCGGGTGCTGCGAATCGTGTCCAACAAGGCGGCTTTGGTGGTGATCTTGGTCATGATCTGCGCTCCTCAAACTGTGTCCGCCGGGGCGGGCGCGGGCGAGACTCAGGGACGGTCGAGCACGGCGGGGACGATGAACTCCTCGACCAGGTTGAAGCGGCACAGCATCCGGTTGCTGCGGAACGGTTCCGGCGCGGCGGCGATGTCGCCGGTCATGACCACGACCAGGTCGAGCGCTGGAACGACGACGGCGAACTGCCCGCCGTAGCCAACTGCCAGGGCGCTCTTGTGCTCGGCTTGCGGGCGCAGCCACCACAGGTAGCCATAGGCGAGGCGCTCGCACTCGCCGTCCGCCTCCGGGATCAGCGACGTGTGGGCGGTGTGCGAGTCGGCAATCCACGCGGGCGGGACGATGGCCGTGCCGTCCCACGCGCCCCTGCGCAGGGCCAGGTAGCCGATGCGCGCCAGGTCGCGCGGGGTCAGGGCCAGCTCCGCCCCGCCAATGGTCACGCCCTGCGGGTCGGCGGGCCAGGCGCGGCGGGCGATACCCAGCGGGTCGAACAGGTACAAGCGGGCGTGGTCATGCAAGCGACATGCCGGTGAGCGTTTGCAGCGCGGCGGCGAGAAGCTGCGTGTCGCCGGTGCTGTAGTTGAAGTGCGCACCGGGCGGGTGGGCCAGCGGGCGGTCGAGCACGTAGCGCACCCACCAGTCCGGGCCGGCAGTCATGGCGATGGCGCTCGCGCCGTACTCGGCCCAGTCCAGGCCGGAGCGCATGGTCAGCAGGTGGCGGATGGTGATGGCGCGCTTGGCCTGGTCGCTGGCGGCGGCGAACGCCTCTGGCATGATGTAGCCGAGTGGCTCGTCGAGACTCGCCAGGTCGCCGGTGGACAGGGCGACGCCCGCCAGCAGCGACGTGACGCTCTTGGTGGCCGACTTGAGGTTGTGCAGCCTGCCGGGCATCATGCCGCGCATGTACCGCTCGAAGACCAGCGCGCCGCCGCGACTCACGAGCAGGCTGTCTATGTGAGGTACCTCGTCCAGCAGGTAACGGTGGGCGGCTTCCAGGCGAGCGGCGTCCAGGCCGACATCGGCAGGCGTGGCAACAGGCCAGTCAGCGGCGGGCCAGGGATAGATGCGGGCATCGCGCGGGGCGGGGTGGCTCATGGTGACCTCGTGTGTTGCGGCGCTGCGCTAACGATACCGCAGATCGCCGCGCGGATTGGCGGGTGGGGACTCATCAGCGCCGCAGCGGAGAACAAACTTCCGAAGTTTTCGGAAACTTCGGAAGTCCGGCTTCAGGCCAGGGCGTAGCAGAGCAGCTCCCCTACGTGGTGTAGCGTCGCTCCCCGCCCGCGCCGATCTTGCCAAGCGTCCGGCGCTTGGGTATGCTGGCCTCATACACGTGAGGAGACACACACCATGCCCAAGCCTGTCCCCGCCAACCTGCCGCCCGACTGGCCTGCCACGACCGAGTCGCGCTGGGCCAAGCCTCTTTCGCGCCTGCTGCTGTTCCTGGTGGCGCGCTACCAGGTGATTGGCCGCGAGAACATTCCCGATCCGCCATTTCTCATGGTGTCCAACCACATGAGCTTCTTCGACATCCCCGCCGTCAACTACCCGGCCCCCTACGGCACGGTGGGGCTGGCGGCGCGCAAATACAAGGGCACCAAGTACGAGCCGTTGTTCTCGCTGTTTCCGGTTATCTGGGTCGTGCAGTTCTCCGCAGACCGGAGCGCGCTGCGCGACGCGATCACCGTGCTGAAAGCGGGCGCGCCGCTCGGCATTGCGCCGGAGGGGACGCGTAGTAGGGTCGGGGCGATGATTCAGGGGCGGGGTGGGGCGGCGTTCGTGGCTACGCGGGCCAACGTGCCGATTGTCCCGGCGTGCGTGTGGGGCACCGAGAAAGTGCTCAAGCATCCGCGCCCGAAGATCGTCGCCCGCTATGGCAGGCCGTTCCGCCTGCCCGAAGGTCGCGCCAAGGGCGACGAGCTGGAGGAATACACCGAGCGGATCATGTGCGCCATTGCCGCGCTGCTGCCGGAGAAGTATCACGGCTACTACGCCGGGCACCCGCTGATCGAGGAGATGCGGCGCATCGTCACCTAACTAGAATGCTTTGAAAGGAGAGACTTCATGATGGAACTGGACGCGATCAGACACATCGGTGTGGTAGGCGCGGGGACGATGGGCAGCGGTATCGCCCAGGTGTGTGCCGTGCAGGGCTACCGCGTGACGCTGGTGGACGTGGTTCCTGCCGCGCTGGAGCGCGCGCTGGACGGCGTGAGGGCCAGCGTCGAGAAGCTGCACAGCAAGGGCAGGCTGACCGATGCTCAGCGCGACGCCGGGCTGACCGGCATCACTCCGGCGGGTGACCTGAGGGCGCTGCGCGACGCCGACCTGGTTGTGGAGGCGGTCAGCGAGGACGCGGCCCTCAAGCGCGACATCTTCGCCCAGTTGGACGCGCTGACCGCTCCCCACACGATCCTGGCGAGCAATACCTCGTCCATCTCGATCACAGCCATTGCCGCCGCGACAGCCCGCCCAGCCAAGGTGATCGGGATGCACTTCATGAATCCTGTGCCGCTCATGCAGCTTGTCGAGGTCATTCGCGGGCTGGCGACGGGTCAGGAGACGCTCGACGTGGTGATGGCCCTGGCCGGGCGGCTGGGCAAGACGCCCGTCGAGGCGGCGGACTACCCCGGCTTCATCGCCAACCGCATCCTGATGCCCATGCTCAACGAGGCCATCTACGCGCTGCTGGAGGGCGTGGGCACGGCGGAGGCGATTGACACGGTGATGAAGCTGGGCATGAACCACCCGATGGGGCCGCTGACGCTGGCTGACTTCATCGGGCTGGACGTGGTGTTGAGCATCCTTGAGGTGCTGCACGACGGCCTGGGCGACCCGAAGTACCGCCCGTGCCCGCTGCTGCGCAAGATGGTTGCGGCGGGGCACCTGGGCCGCAAGACGGGGCGAGGATTCTACGAGTATGGCGCGGGGGCGTGAGCGGGAAGGCGGTTAGTTCGCCCGCTTCCAGGTGCCGCTGCTCAGCCGCCAGATGACCGTCCCGGCGGGGACGGTGACGCCGTTCTCCGTGCGCGTCGTTTCGGCGTAGGCGTAGGTCTGCGAGGCGGCATCGCGCCCGATGGTCACGGAGACGACCTGCGGCACGGGCTGCGCGGCGTAGGCGGGGCTTTCCAGGCGCAGCGCCGCTTCGCTGGACGCGGCGACGCTCTCCAAGTCGTACAGGTCGAGGAACGCGCCGCTGTTCGCTGGCTCCGTGACAAGCTGCGGCTCAAGCGCCAGCCGCCACTGGAAGAAGCTCTCCCAGACCAGGCTGTTCAACTGATCCACAGTCAGCAGGGGCATGGCGACGCCGGACAGGGCGGTCAGAGCGTCGTCGAGGGCCATCTGCGGGCTTAGCGCGGCCAGCAGCGTCAGCGGCGCGCCCGGCCCGTACTGGGCAATCAGCGAGCGCATGAAGGGCGGCGCAGGGGGAGATTGCTCGTCCATCTGCGCGGCCAGCCAGCTGGTTAGCTCACCTTGAAGCCAGGCCGCGTCGCTGTAGATGGGCAGGGTCATCTCTCCGCCCACATAGCGCACCAGCCGCGCGGCCAACTGGTACACGATCTCCGCTTGCAGCTCCGGCGTCAGAGGCAGGTCGGCGCGCGTGCGGCCCACCAGCGGCGATGATACGCGCAGTAGCCAGGGGTCGGGCGCGGCCCATTCGACGGTCTTGGGGCGCTCGGCGACGATCTCCACTCTGAGCGGAGGCGGGGCGGCGGCGCAGGTCAGGGCTGCGCAGCCGTGCTCCCACCATTCGTCGAGGTGGGGCAGTAATGCCTGGGCCAGCGCCTCGTCCAGGTCGCGGTAAGTGATGCGCGCCCGCGCGCCGGTCAGGGTGTGCTCCTCGCCCCAGAAGGTGAGATCGTCGGGCACGTGACGCCAGCCGCTTTGCGGGCTGGCCGCGCCATCCTCGTAGCGCCAGTAAAACCACACGACGTGATAGGGCAGGCCGTCAATGCTCTCTTCCAGCACCACCCGCGCCCGCTGGCTGTCAATGGTGGCGCTGATCACCTCGCCGGTCAGGGCGACGCGATGGCTGGCTTTGAGCGTCTGGTAGTCTTCGAAGCGCTGGCTTTGCTCGAGGAGAAAGGAGTCGCTGGCGCTGCGCTGCACGGCCATGTAGTTGGCGAGATCGCCCACGCGCAGGGCGGTCACTTCGACGCTCACCGTGTCCAGCAGATCGCGGCGAATCTGGTCGCCCACGTGCTGCAAGCGCCACAGGATCAAGGCACCGATCAGGCCGAGCACGGCCACCAGCAGCGCCAGCAGCAGCATGATCTGGCGGCGTGCACGCTGGCGGCGGCGCAGCGCCGCCGGGTCTTCGGTGGCGCGAATGCGCGACTGCTCAGATTCGACCTGCCAATCGAGGCGGATGCCCATTGATGATCCCTCAGACGGAGCAGCCCGATTGTAGCGCGACAGGGGGGCGCATCCAACCGGAAAACAGCGCGCCCGTCCTGACGAGCAGGGCGGGCGCTGTTGCAGGCTGGGGGACCTGGATTTGAACCAGGACTGACGGATCCAGAGTCCGCTGTTCTGCCGATTAAACTATCCCCCAGTAACGCCGCGCATTGTAGCACACGGTGAGCCGCTTGACAAGGGTTTTGCGCGGGAGAAACACAGGTTGCGGAGACACGGGGGCCAGGTGAGCGCTGGCGGCGGGCGCGGCTCGCCTGCTGCGCCCCGTGCGGCCTGCTGGCCATCCTTGTGCAGCGGAGGAGGGGGGCGGTACAATGAGCCTCTAATTCTTTATCAGATTTTTATAAGCTTTTAGATCAATTGCCGGTATACTATCGGTAAGATCGGATTACCTGATCCGGGCTGTACCTGCTTGATGCGACAAAGCGCGCCGCGCGTTGCGAAGTGGGAATGACTCTAGCGGGGGTCGTCGTGGGTTTTGTTGCGGCGCGGAGCAGGGCGAATCAGGCGTTTCTACCTGGGACTGCCGGGCTAGACTGGCCCGGCGGTTTCTCTTTTGTGGGCCGAGTCACCGCGCGGCGCAGGCGGGCCGGGCGCGATGCTTCGTGGAAAGGACAGGTCTCGAAACTTGCTCTGCAAGCCCCTCGTTTGCCCCAGAAGTGAAATGCGCTTTCGCCAGGTGTCTCGCTTGACGGCTGAAAATAGCTGGCTTATACTGGAATTATATAGAGAACTATAGGTTTTATGGAAAGTGTCATGACTGAACACATCGCTGTGGGATTGCACATTTCCAGACGTTCGGGCATCCCCATCTACCAACAACTCCAGAAGCAGCTTGAAGACCTGATCGCCAATGGCACGTGGCGAGCCAGAGAGCCGTTGCCGTCCGAGACCGAGCTGGCCGCGCAGCTTGGCATCAGCGTGATGACCGTCCGCCAGGCCATGGCCCAGTTGGTCAACAAGGGTCTGATTTACCGCGAAAAAGGGCGGGGGACGTTCGTCGCGCCGCGCCCGCTGGAACACTCCGCCCAACGTCTGGAAAGCTTCACCAAGGATATGCGCGCACGGGGCCATGAACCCTCTGCCCAAACACTGCTGTGCGAGGTTGTGCCCGCGCCTGCTCAGGTGGCAGCGGATCTCGAACTCTTCGTTGGTGCGCCGGTTCTGCACCTGCGGCGGCTGCGCCTGGTGGATGGCTGCCCGGTCGCCCTGCACGATGCCTACGTGACCCGCACGGACATCACGCGCGCCGAATTGGATGCCGTCGGATCGCTCTACGCGCTGCTTGAACAGCGCGGGATCGAGCTAGGCGAGGCGCACGAGGTGTTGGAGGCCATTGTCGCCGACACCATGACCGCCGAGTTGCTGGGGATACGGCGCGGCGCACCGCTGATTCGGGTGACACGTACCACCTGGGATCGCCACCATACCCCCATCGAGACCATCATTGCTCTCTACCGGGCGGACCTGTACCACTACTCGGTGATCCTGCGCCGCTAGAGGCAGGATCAGCCTCAGCACTGTGGGCGGCCAATTCCACCCTCAAGCACCTGTGCGCTCGCCGCGTGCCACCTATTCCGCGACTCTGCTATGATCGTCACTGCATCACTGTGAGACACAACGACTAGCGGGAGGGAAGTGGGAATGACAGTTCGCAAGGCATCGGCGGTGTGGGAAGGCTCGCTGCGCGAGGGCAAGGGCACAATGGCGCTCGGCAGCGGCGCGTTCGAGGGGGCGTATTCGTTCGGCACGCGCTTTGAGGAAACGCCCGGCACCAACCCGGAAGAGTTGATCGGTGCGGCGCACGCCGGCTGCTTCTCGATGGCTTTCAGCGGCGGGCTGGGGCGCGCGGGCTATACGCCGGAGTACGTGCGCACTTCCGCCGACGTGCACATCGAGAAGCTGGAGAGCGGCTTCAAGATCACGCGCATCGTGCTGACCATGACCGCAAAAGTCCCCGGCCTGGACGAGGCGACCTTCCAGGCGGAAGCCGAGGCGGCCAAGAAGGGCTGTCCGGTGTCGCAGGCGCTGGCTGGCGTAGACATTCGACTGAAGGCTACTCTGGTAAGCTGAGAGTGCTCGGCGGTCGGTGATCAGTTATCGGTGATCAGTAGTCGGTTATTAATGGTCAGACGGTTGCAAGCCACTGACCACCGCCAACTGATCACTAACGACTGATCACTGGCCACCAACCACCAATCACCAATCACCGCCCCCAACGCGAAGGGATCGCCACCTTATGCCCAACCGTTTGCAGCACGAAACCAGCCCCTACCTGCGCCAGCACGCCGACCATCCGGTGGACTGGTACCCCTGGGGCGAAGAGGCGTTCGCGGCGGCCAAAGAGCAGGACAAGCCGCTTCTGCTCAGCATCGGCTACGCGGCCTGCCACTGGTGCCACGTCATGGCTCACGAGAGCTTTGAGGACGCGAAAACCGCCGCTTTCATGAACGAGCACTTCATCAGCGTCAAGGTGGATCGCGAAGAGCGCCCGGACGTGGATGATGTTTACATGCAGGCCACGCTCATCTTCAATCGGGGCAGCGGCGGCTGGCCGATGACCGTCTTCCTCACCCCGGATGGGCACCCTTTCCACGCCGGAACGTACTACCCGCCGGAGCCGCGCTACGGGATGCCCAGCTTTCAGCAGGTGATGGCGGCGGTCGTCGAGACCTTTCACAAGAAGCGCGGCGAAGTCGAGCGCACCGGGCGGGCGTTGGCCGAGGAGCTGGAGCGGGCGATGACCGCCGGGATGGGAGGCGAGCCGGAGCTGCTCAGCCCGGCGATTCTGGATGCCGCCGCCCAGGAAATGCTGCGCCGCACCGACCCCGTGCACGGCGGGCTGACGCGCGGCAAGCCCAAGTTCCCCAATCCGGTCACGCTGGAGTACCTGCTGCGCACCTATGCGGCGACGGGCCACGAGCAGGCGCGCGAGGTCGTTCTGTTCACGCTGCGCAAGATGGTGGCAGGCGGGATGTACGACCAGCTTGGCGGTGGCTTCCACCGTTACAGCGTGGACGAGAAGTGGCTCGTCCCGCACTTCGAGAAGATGCTCTATGACAATGCCCTGCTCAGCCGCGTCTATCTGCACGGCTGGCAGGTCAGCGGTGACCCGTTCCTGCGCGAGATCGCCGAGGACACGCTCGACTACGTGCTGCGCGAGATGACTGCGCCCGAAGGTGGCTTCTACAGCACGCAGGACGCCGACTCCGAGGGCGAGGAGGGCAAGTACTTCGTCTGGACGGCGGACGAGATACGCGCGGCGCTGGATGGCGTCGTGGGCAAGGTGGACGCGCTGCTCGCCTACTGGGGCGTGACCGACGAGGAGGGCAACTTCGAGGGCAAGAACATCCTGCACGCCGCCGACATGCTGGAGCGAGTCGCCGTGCGGCACGGGCTGTCCGTCGAGCAGATGCGTGATGATGTCGCAGCGGCCAAAGCGGTGTTGTTCACACTGCGCAAGAACCGCGTGACCCCCGCCCGCGACGAGAAGATCATCACCGCCTGGAACGGGATGATGCTCGCTGCATTTGCGGAGGCGGCGCGCGTCCTGGGCGCGGGCGACTATCTTGAAGCAGCCATTGCCAACGCGCACTTCCTGCTGCGCGAGATGGTCGGCCCGGATGGGCGGCTGTGGCGTACGCACAAGGACGGCGTGAGCAAGATCAACGGCTACCTGGAAGACTACGCGCACGTGATTGACGGGCTGCTGGAGCTATACCAGGCGACGTTCGACAAGCACTGGTTCAGCGAGGCGCAACGCCTGGCTGACATCGCGCTCAAGCATTTCCGCGCCGAAGACGGCGGCTTCTACGACACGAGCGACGATCACGAGGCGCTCATCGTCCGCCCGCGCAACGTGCAGGACAATGCGACGCCTTCCGGCAGCGCGATGATCGCTTATGAGCTGCTGCGCCTGACCGGTTACACGGCGGAGACGCGCTACGAGGACGCTGCGCTGAGCGTCTACCGGGTGCTGGGATCGGCGCTGGCGGAGTACCCGCTGGCCTTCGGTGAGATGCTGATCGGGCTGGATATGGCCCTGCGCCGCCCGCTGGAGATCGCCATCATCGGCGACCCGGCGGACGAGCGCACGGCGGCGCTGCTGGGGGTGGTGCGCGCCAGGTACCGCCCGCTGGCGGTGGTGGCGCTCTCCCCGTCGAACGCGGAGGGCAGCGCGATCCCGGCGCTGCTGCGCACGCGCACCCTGCGCGACGGCGCGCCCGCCGCCTACGTCTGCGAGAATTTCGTCTGTGCGGCGCCGGTCACGACGGCGGAGGCGCTGGCCGAGGTGCTGGACGGCCCGCCGGAGAATGGCTCTGTGGCAGAAGAGGGAGCGTAGCGCCCCAGGTTGCTCCGGCAAGCGATTCTCCCCTTCCTCTAGCTTTGCCGGGGCAAAGTCAACCGGGGGATGGGGGCGTTTCGACAACTGCCTGACGGCTCATTTGTGGACCCCCCGTGAGCAGAGCGTCGGGGCGTATGGCGATACGCCCCGACGAGAGATGTCACGGACAGGATACAGATGTGAGGGGCCAGACCGAGGCCCCGATTCTCGACAGGAGACTACCCGCCCGCTTCCTCAATGGCGACGGGCTGCCCGTCGTCGAAGCGGGCGAGGACTGCTGGCCCGCCGCCCGCACCCAGCCGGTAAACTATCACCACGCGGATCAGGTCACCGTCGCCGAAGTCGGCGGGGCGCAGCGTGCCGCCCACCAGGTTCTTCGGCTCCGCGCCAACCAGTGCAGCGGTCAGCGCTTCCGGCGCTGTCCCGCTCGCGATCAGCGCAGCGCGCAATGCCCAGATCGCGTCATAACCGGCGGCGGCCAGCGGCCCCGGCACCTGTCCATAGGCCAGCAGGTAGTCCTCCAGGAAGATGCGCGCGGCCCGGCCCGGATAGGCATACGACCAGTTGGACGCGCCGATGACTCCCGCGGCCAGGGTGTCGCTGAGAACTCCGGCGAGCGTGGCTTCTTCAGCCTGGCGGTAGGCGAATTGGCCCGTCCAGCCGCCCTTGCGCAACAGGCTGAGCAGGTTCGCCGCGTCCTGCGGCGCGCCCCACATGACAATGGCCTCCGGATTCAGATCGAGCAGATTGCGCGACTCGCCGAGCAGCCCGGCTGAGTCAGCCAGTTGCACGCGCGCGCCGGGGATGATCCCGCGCTCGGTCAGCACGCCCTCGAAGGCGAGCAGCGCCTCGGTGGACTCGATGTTGGTCTGCACCAGGGCAAACGAGGTCAGGGCGAGGTCGTCCAGCAGGACGGCGGCCAATGCCTGGCTGTACAGGCGTTCGGGCGCGCAGATGCGCAGCAGGACGTTGGTAGCGTCGTCACGGGTGAGGGCATCGGCGGTTGCGGCGGTCAGCACAGGCAGGCCCGCCGTGGTCAGCGCCTGCACACTGTCAGCGGTGAGCGCGCTGTTGTCGTCCGGGCCGAGCAAGGCCACGACGCCCTGACCGGCCAGCCCACTGGCATCGGCGGCCAGAGAGTCGGCGGTAGGCAGCGAAGCCAGCGCGATCAGCTCAAGCTGCACTGTGCCGCGCTCCGCCACCTGCAAGCCGCCCGCGCCGTTGATCTGGTCAATGGCAAGCTGAGCGCCTTTAGCCAGGTCGGAGCCGGCGACGCCCAGATAGCCGATGCGCAGCACGCCAGCCTGGGCGAGAGGGCGGGCGGCCAGAGCCGGCCCGCTTGCCGCGACCAGCAGCGTCAGCAAAGCGATCACCACCGGCCAGCGCCGGACGCCGGGAACAAGTCGGGTGAGATGATGCATGGGAAGCCTCCTGCGCGTGCGCCGCGCGATCCAGCCTGAATGAGCGCGCCCGGTCGCGGCGCGTACCCCTTCCTTTATACGCCAGCCGCCCGCGCAAGGCAAGTGGGGCGCGGGCTAGCCTCACCCCCGCTCGGCGCTGACGCGCCTCGCCGCCCCCTCTCCACGTCGTGGAGAGGGGGCAAGCCGAGCACAGCGAGGCTGGGGGTGAGGTAAACCACTGGATTACGAAAGACTTTCCTGAGCCTACTGAGACACAGGGCTGGCGCTATTGCAGCCCGGCCCCTTCAAGCCTCTCGATGGTGTACTCGATCACGTATTCGTTGGCGTCGTCCAGGTCGTCAAGGTTATTGTCAGGGTCGGCGATGCTGAAAACCGTAATCAGGAAGCGACCATGCGGCACAATCAGAGCACGGTACACCACCGGTGCACAGGGATCGAAGGTGGTGCCGCCGATCCAAAGCTGGCCCATGACGTTGCCCACGCTGTGGGGCATGATGTTCGAGAACAGGCCAGTGTTGAGCCAGCCCTGTTGCACCAGGGCGTCATTCATGTAGGCCACCGCTCCCTGGCTGTCGTTGAAGAGGGTGACAGTGATCTCCAGGTCTTGCACCATCATCGTGCAGTCAAGGCCGGTAGACCAAAGGCGTCTGACCTGCCCGATGACTCCGGTCTGCTGGCCCGCGTTCTGGACGGCATTCGCCAGGTCGTCCAGGCCACCGGCCTGATACTCCCCCACAACCTGGCCGAGCGTGTAGGTGCCGCTGGTCGTGTTGTCCAGCGCCCAGGGGGGCGACTGCAATTCCAGGTCGCCGATGGTGGGCATCGCCTCGGCAATGTCCTGCAAGGTGGCGAGTTTCACCGCCACAGGGGTGGACGTCGGCGGCTTCGGCTGGAAGGCGAGGGTCGGCGTCGGCTGGAGCGCGACCGCGCCCGGCGTCGGTGTGGGCGCGAAGGGCTGTGCGGCCTGGGCGTCGGCGTGGGCCAGGACGATGCCGACCAGTTGATCAACCAGATTCCAGGCAAGCGCCGAGTCGGTGTTGGCGTCGGCGGTCATGGAGACGATGATCAGCAGGCCCCAGTATTCGAGGAAGACAGAATACTCGGTTTCCTGGGCGAAGCACGCGCCCTGGTCTGGCCCCAGGGTGGCCCGCCAGCCGTGCACGTTCTCGGCGGGAGTCAGGGCGTAGCCCAGCGCAGCGAAGGAACTCTGCACCTGCGGGTCGTCGAAGAAGGCGCGCCCGGCGGCTGTCCCCTTGAACTGGCCGACTTCGCTGTAAATCTCATTGATGGGCACGTTGGGCTGGCAGGACGTGTACGTGACGCCAACCGACTGCACCCAGCCGTAGGTGTCCGCGATCTGCTGGAAAGAGGCGGCTAGCTCCGGCGCGCCGGCGTCGTTCAGTGCGGCGATCGTCCCCTCCGCTGTGAACGGCTCAATCTGCTGGTTGGCGGCGAAGTCAGCGGGCACATCCGCCGGTTGTAGGTTGATGGCGGTCACTTGCGCGTCACTGAGCGGCGGGAACGATGGCTCGCTGGGGGCGGGCGTGCTGGTGGGGATGAGCAGGCCGCTGCCTACCGTTGGCGTGACGGTCGGGATCAGCAATCCGCCGCCTGCTTCTGGTGTATTGGTCGGGATGAGCAGACCGCCGTCGGCCCCAGGGGTACCCTCGGTTACCGGCGGAGTCGTAGGCGTCTGGCCGCCCTGGGCGCTGGCGTAGCCGAGCGGCAGAGTGACCACGACGAGCAGTGAAGCCAGCGCAATTGCTGAAAAGCGAGCCTTGAGGAAGGTCGGTTTCACAGACAGCTCTCCTTTGCCTGGCCCTGTGCGCTGAGTGGCGCGGACAGGTGCCAGAGCTTGAGCGGACGGGAGGGGGCTGGCCTGGCAGAGCAGCCCGAATGGCCTGTGTGGGTGGCGTGGGAGGTCAGCACGGGCGCAGAGAGGGGAGAGTGCTGACTGGGAGCCGCCACAGGCCGTATGTGCTACATGTATCTATTAGTATAGGTGATATGCGCTTGCACGCAAGGTAGGAATTGGCCAAGCGTGGGGCAAGCGCCGCCCGCACCTGGGATAAGAGGCGCGGGCGGCGGAGTGGAGCGGTGAGGGGTGCGAGCCGGGGCTGGCGCTATTGCAGCCCGGCCCCTT
>JAXGOK010000040.1:0-39000 GCA_040767545.1 Aggregatilineaceae bacterium
GGGGGTGAGGTGACAAAAAAGCCAGGCTCCGGCACGTCCGGTCGCCTGGCTTCCGAGGCAATGAAGGCAATTGAGCCGCGCGGCTTACTGGCGCTCGGCCAGCGGCACCCACTTCAGGTCTTGCGGGCCGACGTAGTTACCACGCGGGCGGATCAGGCGGTTATCGGCCCACTGCTCGATGATGTGCGCCGACCAGCCAGCAATGCGCGACATGGCGAACATGGGCGTCATCATGTCGGTGGGGATGCCCACCGCGTCCAGGACGATGGCGCTGTAGTAGTCCACGTTCGGGTAGAGCTTGCGCTCGATGAAATACTCGTCGGCAGCGGCGAGGTCGGCCAGGCGCTTGGCGACGTTGTACAGCTCGCAGCGGTTGTTGCGCTGGCACAGGGCGGCGGCGTGCTTGGACAGGACGATGGCGCGCGGGTCAAGCGCCTTGTACACGCGGTGGCCGATGCCCATGATGCGCCGGCCCTTGCCCTTGACCTCATCCTGGAACCACTTGTCCACGCTCTCCGCCTGGCTGACCTCGGCGAACATGCGCATGGCCGCTTCGTTGGCCCCGCCGTGCTTCGGCCCCTTCAGCGAGCCGATGGCGGCGGTGACGGCGCTGTACATATCGCCGTCGGTGCTGGTCACCACGCGGCTGGTGAAGGTGCTGGCATTCATGCCGTGATCGGCATGCAGCACCAGGTACACGTCAATGGCCGAGACTTCGGTCTGGTTCGGCTCGGCGTTGTGCAGCATGTACACGAAGTTGGCGGCAATGCCCAGATCGGCGCGCGGGGCAACCGGCTCCTGCCCGGCACGGATGCGCGCCCAGGCAGCGATGATCGTCGGAATCTTCGCAGTGAGCTTGATCGCCTTGCGCTGGTTGGCTTCCGGGCTGCCGTCTTCAGCTTCCGGGTCGGCCATGCCCAGAGTCGAGACGGCGGTGCGCAGCACGGCCATCGGGTGCGCCGTCTTGGGGAACATCTTCATCATGGCGATCAGTGCGTCCGGGATCGGCATCTCCGCCGCGAGTGTCCGGTGCAGCCCGTCTAGCTCGGCGGCGTTGGGGAGTTTGCCGTGCCAGAGCAGGTAGATCACTTCTTCGAACGAGGCATTGCCGGCCAGGTCGAGGATGTCGTAGCCGCCGTAGATCAGCTTGCCGATGTCGCCCTGCACACGGCTCAAGCGCGTGTCGGCAACGACGACGCCTTCCAGGCCCTTCTTTTGTTCTTCTGCCATAGGTCGAATGTCTCCTCAAGCATGACGGATTAGTTGGCCGGTGTTGAAAGCCAGCAGCAAGCGGTGTGACGCATGGGCTGGTCAAAGCTGCCATGCCAGACGGGGAAGGCAGCGCGAGGACGAGCAGAACACAAGGGAGAATAAGGGCGCGCGGCCATGTTGCTCACGGCAACTTCTGATGGTAGAGTATATCACCGCGTTATTTTGGTAACAAACGAATTTGTGCGAATCTAACAATCGGGCGCGCCGCGCAGCGGGACCAGACGGCTGCGAATCGAGCGCGGGCGCTCTGCTTAGGGCACTTTCCGTGCAAGCGGGAGGCAAAGCAGCATGACATCGTTGGTGACAACCGTTACCGGGACTCTGCGCTACCGGGGACAGCTCGGCCAATGGAGCTGGGTGTTGCACCGAGTGTCCGGCCTGGGCACGGTGCTGTTTTTGATTCTGCACGTGATTGACACGTCCTGGGCAGCGTTCTACCCGGAGAAATACGAGCAGGCCATCCGCGAGTATCAAAGCCCCTTGTTCACCATCGGCGAGTTCCTGCTGATCGCCTGCGTCGTCTTCCATGCCTTCAACGGGCTGCGCATCATCCTGCTGGACTACAAGCCCGCCTGGTGGGTTCATCAGCGCCGCGCAGCCATGATCGTCTTCGCCGCCACGCTGATCGTGCTCGCGCCCACCTTCGCCCTGATGATCGGTCACGTGCTGGACTTCTACGGAGAGGAGGGCCGCGACATCGCCGGGCTGGGCGAGATCATCGAGACGCAGGCCCAGTTCGTCATCGGCCTGGTGGTCATCCTGGCGGGGGCGTTCGTCCTGTCGGCGCTGTACGGGCTGATCGCGCGCAGCCGGGCCACGTTCGACCTGCCGGGACGCTTGGAGACGGCGCTGTGGTCGTTCATGCGCCTGTCGGGGCTGCTCATCCTGCCGCTGGCCTTCGGGCACCTGGCCATGATGCATGTGCTGCAGGGCGTGTTCGACATCACCGGCGGCGGCATCGGCATCGTCGGCACGGACGCGGTCAACGAGAGCGGCAAGGCCATTGAGTTTGTCGGCCAGCGGTGGGATATGCTGGTCGCCGGAGTCGCCGTCTGGCGCGTGTACGACGGGCTGCTGCTGGCGTTGGTGGTGCTGCACGGCTTCAACGGGCTGCGCGGCGTGGTCAACGACTACGCGCACTCCCCCCTGGTCAACCGCGCGCTGAACTACGCGCTGGTGTTTGGGGCGGTGGCGCTCATCGTCGTGGGCATCGCCGCGCTGCTGTCTGGCGTGGACGAGACGGCCTACCGCATCGCCGAAGACCTGACATCGTGGATTAGCCTTCGCCCCGCGTGGTAAGCAGGACACATAACCTGAGGACGACTATGCAGACACACCAGTATGAAGCGGTGATCGTCGGCGCGGGCGGCGCCGGGCTGATGGCCGCGCTGTACGCCTCGCGCCACGCCAAGACCGCCGTGATCAGCAAGCTCTACCCGACACGCTCGCATACCGGCACGGCGCAGGGAGGCATTGGGGCGGCCCTGGGCAACCTGGACGAGGATCGCCCCGAATGGCACGCCTTCGACACGGTCAAGGGCGGCGACTACCTCTCCGACCAGAACGCCGCGCTGGTGCTGGCCCAGGAAGCGGTCAGCGCCGTGATCGAGCTAGAGCACCTGGGCCTGCCCTTCGACCGCACAGCGGACGGGCGTATCTTGCAACGGCGCTTCGGCGGGCATACCAGCGGCTTCGGCGGGCAGCCGGTGCGCCGCGCCTGCCACGCCGCCGACCGCACCGGGCACATGATCCTGCAAACGCTCTACCAGCAGTGCATCAGGAACAACGTCACCTTTCATGACGAGTTCTACGTCATTGACCTGATCCGCAGCGGCGACGCCGTTGTGGGCGTGGTCGCCGCCAGCCTGGACGACGGCGAGCTACACGTCTTCCACAGCAAGGCCGTGCTCTTCGCCACCGGCGGCTGGGGGCGCGTGTGGGAGATCAGCAGCAACGCCCACTCGCTGACCGGCGACGGCACCGCCGTCACTTTCCGGCGTGGCGTGCCCATGCAGGACATGGAGTTCTTCCAGTTTCATCCCACTGGCATCTACAAGATGGGCATCCTGATCACCGAGGGCGTGCGCGGCGAGGGTGGCGTGCTGCTCAACGACCGGGGCGAGCGCTTCATGGAACGCTACGCGCCACGCAGCAAAGACCTGGCCAGCCGCGACGTGGTGTCGCGTGCCATCTACCTGGAGATCGAGCAGCGGCGCGGGATCAAGGGCAAGCCCTACGTGCACCTGGACGTGACGCCGGAGACGGTCAACCGCTACCTGGCCGAAGCGGGCGACGAGCGGCGTATTGACCGTGAGTATGTGGAGTCCAAGCTGCCGGACATCCTCGACTTCTGCCGGACGTACCTGAGCATAGACCCGGTCAAGGAGCCGATCCCCGTCCAGCCGACCGCGCACTACGGCATGGGTGGCATCCCCACCGATCTCGACGGGCGCGCGGTGATTGACGCGGCGGGCACGCCGCTGGCCGGGCTGTACGCAGCGGGCGAAGCGGCCTGCGTCAGCGTGCACGGCGCCAACCGCCTGGGCACCAACAGCCTGACCGATCTGATCGTCTTCGGGCGGCGCGCCGGCAAGCACATGGCCGCGTTCTGCCAGGGGGCGGACTTCGCGCCGCTGCCCGCCAACCCGACCGGCGAGGTCGAGGCGGAGCTTGAGCGCATCCGCCGGGCCGATGGCACGCGCAAGCCGTACCAGCTTCGCGCCGAGATGCAGCAGATCATGATGAAGCATGTCGGCGTCTTCCGCACGGCGGAGGGGATTCAGCAGGCGATTGACACAGTGCGCCGTCTCAAGGACGAGTACCGGCACAACCTGGGCATTGACGACCGGGGCAAGCGCTTCAACACCGACCTGTTCGAAGCGTGGGAGCTAGGCTGCCTGCTGGACATCGCCGAGGTGACGGCGGTCAGCGCGCTGGCTCGCCAGGAGAGTCGCGGCGCGCACTCGCGCGAGGACTTCCCCCAGCGCGACGACGAGCACTGGCTGGTGCATACGCTGGCTTTCCGCGCCGAGGATGGCTCGGTGACGCTGACCCACGACAAGCCGGTTGACCTGTCGCTGGCCGAGACCGATCCCCGTTTCAAGCCCAAAGAGCGCGTCTACTAGTGCAGGCTTACGGAAGAGGGTTGTGATGCAGGTAACATTGCGAATCCGGCGCTTCAACCCGGAGAAGGACAGCAAACCCTACTGGGCGGAGCACACGCTCAAAGACGTGGAGCCGACCGACCGCGTGCTGGAGCTGCTGCACCGCGTCAAGTGGGAGCAGGACGGCACGCTCGCCTTCCGCCGCTCGTGCGCGCACGGCGTGTGCGGCTCGGACGGGATGCGCATCAATGGCGTCAACCGGCTGGCGTGCAAGGTGCTGGTCAGCGCGCTGGGCACGGGCGATCACGTCAAGGTGCAGGTCGAGCCGATGCTCGGCCTGCCGGTGATCAAAGACCTGATCGTGGACATGGAGCCGTTCTTCGCGCACTACCGCGCGGTGATGCCCTACTTCGTCAACGACGCGCCGCTGCCCGCCGATGGCCGCGAGCGCCTGCAGAGCGAGGAAGACCGCGCCCGCTTCGACGACACGACCAAGTGCATCCTGTGCGCCTGCTGCACCACGTCGTGCCCCAGCTTTTGGGCGAGCGGCAGGTATGTCGGCCCGGCGGCGATTGTCCAGGCGCACCGCTTCATCTTCGACAGCCGCGACCAGGCGGGGGGCGAGCGCCTCAAGATTCTGGCCGAGCCAGGTGGCGTGTGGCGCTGCCGGACGATCTTCAACTGCACGACCGCCTGCCCGCGCGACATCGAGGTGACGCGGGCCATCGGCGAGGTCAAGCTGGCCATCGTGCGCGGCGCGAAGTGAGGCGCTGATCGCGCGGGGGGTGAGATTTCGTAGGGGCGTATGGCATACGCCCCAGGGCGCAGCAGAGCAGCACCCCTACAGATGCGGATGCTCAGACGCAGGACTTCGGAAGTTCCCGAAAACGTCGGAAGCCTATTCCGGGGCCGAGCGCAGCGAGGCTGGCGGTGAGGCTGGCCGGCAAGCAGACTTGGCGGCAATCATATTTTCCCCGTAGAATCGCTAGGCGCGACAGGAGTGCGCTTCGCAGGGGATAGGACAGGGATCACCGGCGAGGCTCGCCCAGTTCGCCGGTGCCGTCATTGTGCAACGAGGAGCAGAATATGCTCGTTCTGCTAGAGGGTAACATCGCAGCAGGCAAGACCACACTAGGGAAGACGCTGGCTTCCGGCGATCACTTCGTGTTCGTGCCGGAGCCGGTCGAGCGTTGGCAGGGCGGCTTCGCTGCCAATTTGCTGGAGCGATTCTACGCCGATACGCCGCGTTGGGCGTTCACGCTGCAGATCTGCGCCTACGTGACGCGCATGCAGGCCGTGCAGAGCGCGCTGCGCCCCAAGCGCCATATCGTCTTCGAGCGGTCTATCTACTGCGACCGCCACGTTTTCGCCAAGAGCCTGCACCAGCAGGGGTTGATGGACGACACAGAATGGGCGCTCTACTGCCATTTCTGGGATCACTTCAAGGAGTCCGCGCCCCGGCCCGACGCGATCATCTACCTGCGCACGTCCGCCGAAGAGTGCTACCGCCGCCTGAAAGCGCGCGGTCGCCGCGAGGAGAAGGGCGTCTCGCTGGACTACCTGCGCCGGCTTGAGGCGTGCCACGATGAGTGGCTGCTCGACCCCGCTGTAGCCGAGTGCTCGGTGCTGGTGCTGGACGGCACGTATCCCTGGACGGCGAAAGACATACGGCGCGAGCTGGTGGCGCTGAAGTGAGGAATGGTGATTGGTTCTTGGTAAAGGCAGTTTTGTGCCGGGCGCGTTCTCTCAACAAGCAGCAGCCAATAACCAAGAACCAGGCATGGCAAGCCGTTGGGGGCGGCCCTTGCCGGATGCAGACTTGACGTGACGCGCGCAACGGAGTGGTGACGGAGCAGAGCACAATGACTTACCGCTCGTCCGGGCCTTCGCCGCTGCTGATCGTCCTGATTGGGGCGCTGGTCGTGTTCGGCGGCTACTATGTGTGGATGGGGACTCGCTCGTTTCTTGAGGATCGGGGCAATATCACGGCAGATGTAACCCGCCAGGCTTTCTCGACCGCGACCGCACAGGCGGCCCCCCTGCTCGGCCTGCCAACACTGTACGTCCCAGCGACATTCACACCGCTGCCCCCCTGCCAGATGTTCCGCGTCAGCGTGGAGCGGGCGGTGTATCGCGATTGCCCCAGCACGGATAGGCTGAAATGCCCGGTGCGCGATGTCGTCACCTACGGCACCGAGCTATGCGTCTATGGTCGCTCGCCCGACAACCCGGAATGGTACGTGGTCGAGCTGAACCCTAACGGCGCTTACCGCAACACCGTCTACATGCACGAAAGCGTGATCGAGCCAGTGAACCCGACGCCGACGCCAACCGTCACCCACACGCCGCTGCCGACGGTCAGCCCGACTCCCTCCTTCACGCCGCCGCCGGTGGTCACGTCCACGCCGACGCCGACGCCGAATCCGGCCACTCCCCCGACCCCTACCCCGACGCCCATGCCGACGCCGACCACGCGCCAGGTGTCAATCTGATGCACGTGTTCCAGATTCGGGGTGGAACGATCCGTTATAGGGGCGGGTCTGCAAACCTGCTCTTACATGCGACGCAGCCCGTCCCCAGATTTGGAGTGCCCCCGATGTGATCGGGGATTTCGGGCGGGCGGCGGTTGCGGGTATACTGTAGATGGAGGGACATGCAGCAGAAGTGACTATGACCGAGACGCAGTGGCCGGGTGTGGACGCGCCCCAGCATGTTCTGGCTATGGTCAACCCCGCCTCGGGATCGAAGCGGGGGCAAGCGGTCTTGGAACGGCTGCGCGCCATCAGCCACCCGCGCATCACCCTACACGCTACTACGCCCGACTTCGACTTCGCGCGGGCCATCGAGCGAGGCGTTGCTGCTGGCGCAGACCGCATCCTCATCGCGGGCGGAGATGGCACGCTGATGGAGAGCGTTTCCGGGGCGCAGCACGCCCTGGGCGAGGCGATGCTACCCTTCTCGTGGGTGCCGGTCGGCACGGGCAACGTGGTATCCGGCTTCCTGGGGCTGCCGCACCGCCTGGAGCCAGCCCTCAAGCTGGCGCTTGGCCCTGGGCTGATCCGGCGCATTGACCTGGCCCGCGTGGGGGATCGCTGCTCGGTGCTGCGCGTCTCGACCGGCTTTGAGGCAGAGGTAGCCTTCGATGTCACGCGCGAGGACAAAGACCGGCTGGGCCTGCTCGCCTATGGCATCTCCGGGATCAAGTCCCTGCGCCAGACGAAGTCGGTGGAGTATCTGATCTCGCTCGACGGGCAGTCGCCCATCCGGGTGGAGGGCATCCTGGCCTTTGTCACAGCGACCGGCGCGCTGACCTGGATCAACGGCATCTCTGTGATCAACGACGCGATCCAGCCGGATGACGGTCTGCTCTATGCGGGGGTGCTGCGCCCGCTCAACCCGGCGCGCGTGCTCACCGGTGTGGCTAATCTGGTGGCGGGGAGCGGGCTGCCGCCGGAGTCGATCATCTACTTCTCGGCGCGCAAGCGCATCGTCGTGGACGCCAGGACGCCGCAGCCCACCCAGATTGACGGCGACCCGCTGGGCACAACGCCGATCATCGCCGACCTCATGCCGCGCGCGCTACCCATTGTCGTCCCGCGCGAGCGATCACGCCCCTGGTCGTCTTTCGAGTGGCTGTCAACCGACTGGTTGCAGCATCACCCGGACGACGAATAGCGGCACAGCGGCACGCGACGGCTATTCCTCTAGGCAGTGGGCAGGGTGAAGCCGAAGACGCTGCCCTCTCCGGGCGTGCTGCTGACGAAAGCCTTTCCGCCGTGCTTCTGGATGACCGTCTTGACGATAGCCAGCCCGACGCCGGTGCCTTCGATGCGCTCCGTCCCCTTGCTGCGCACGCGGTAGCCCCGCTCGAAGATGCGCTCTAGCTCCCCAGCGGGAATGCCGATGCCCTGATCGGCTACCCGGCAGGTGATCAAGCCAGGCTCCTGGCTCAGCGCAACGCAGACTGTGCCGCCGTTGAGCGAGTATTTGACGGCGTTGTTGACCAGATTGCTGATCGCGCCCTTGATGCGGGTGGCGTCAACCAGGACGTTGCAACCGTCTGCGGGCAAGTCCAGCTCGATCTTGACTCCGCGCAGCCGGGCCAGGTCGCTCGCCTCGCGCTCGATTTTGCGGATGATGGGCACCAGGTCTGTCTGCTGCAAATGCAGCCGCCCGCTGGCATCCATCCAAAACGTGTCAATGACCTCGTTGATGGCGTCCACCATGGTCAGCATCTTCAACCGGGCGCGGTTGGCCCAGTCCATCTGCGCCTCGTTTAGCTCGCCCACTTCCTGGAGCAGGTCTATGAAGCTTTTGGCGGTTGCGACGGGCACTTTCAGATCGTGCACCAGGTTCTCCACCAGGTCTTCGCCCGCCGACGGCACTCCATCGAGCAGCGCGATCACCTGCACAGGCACCTGCTCGCCGGAAGCAACCGGCAGCATCACGCGGATCGCGCCCTGGCTGTTGCCCGTGTCGCTCAAGCGGGCCGCCAGCGGTTGCAGCACGGCGTAGTCGCTCAGCGCGCGCCCCACAACGTCGCGCGCGAGCAAGCCCAGGGCCGCCTCCGCCGCCGGGTTGAACAGGGTGATGCCCCCCTGCACGTCAACGACAATAATCGCTTCAGAAGCCTGGGTGCACAGCGCTTCAAGCGCGTAATGGGTGATTGACCGGATCATGGGCTTGCTCCCCTCCCCACCATCAGCAGCAGCGGCAGGTCGCGCAGAGCATAGGCCGCACGCGTGCCATGCCACATTAGCAGACTTCCGTCAATCGAATAAATACGCCCAAATCGCGCGGCTGGCAAGTCGAGCCTGAATAGCTCGGCAGCGTCGTCGTGGCTGAAGGGGTACGGCTCGTCCGGCAGCAGGATGACCTCTGGCTGGGCGGCTGCCACATCGTCCAGCGTGATCTGCGGGTAGCGCGCGGCGCTGCCCGCGACACCCTGCGCGAAGACGTTCGCCCCGCCGCACACGCGCAGCATGTCGCCAGCATAGGTGTCCGCGCTGAAGGTCATCCAGGGATCGCGCCAGATGGGTACAAAGACCGGCACCGGCGCGGACGCCCGCGCCGCAGCCAGCGTGTAGTCGTAGGCGCGCTCGATCTCGCGCACGCGGGGGATCATCAGCGGGTGATCAAACACGTCCATGATCTGCCACAGCAGGCCCACCGCTTCCAGCACCGAGCGCGGGCCGGTGACCCACAGCGGAATGCCGGCTGTGGCCAGAGCTTCGGCATCCTCACGGCGGCTCTCCTCGTCGTTGAGCAGCACCAGGTCAGGCCGCAGGGCGATGATGCGCGCCACGTCGGGGGTCTTCGTGCCGCCGACGCGGGGCAGCCCACCCAGGCGCTCAGCGGGGCGCGTACAGGCGTCGCTGATCGCCACCAGCCGGTCGCCCAGGTCGAGATCAAACAGAGATTCGGTGAGGCTGGGTACCAGCGACACTACGCGGCGCGGCGGCTCGATCACCGGCAGCGTGCTCATCGTCCTATCCCGCCAACTGGACAGCTTGCTCGCGCTCCGGCCCCACGCTGACCAGCGAGACCGGCACGCCGCTCAGTTCCTCAATGCGCCGGATGTAGCGGCGGGCGTTGTCCGGCAGATCGTCGAGACGGCGCGCGGCGGAGATATCCTCGGCCCAGCCGGGCAGCGTTTCGTAGACGGGACGGACGCGCTCAAAGTCCGGCGTGAAGACCGGCATAGCCTTCGTGCGCTCGCCGTCGCGCTCGTAGGCGACTGCGATCTGCAGGGCATCCAGCCCGCTCAGCACGTCCAGCTTGGTGACGACTAATTCGGTGAAGCCGTTGACGCGCGCCGCGTAGCGCAGGGCGACGGCGTCCAGCCAGCCGCAGCGACGCGGACGCCCGGTCGTCGTGCCGTACTCGTGCCCGGCAGCGCGCAGTTGCTCGCCGGTGGCGTCAAGTAGCTCGGTAGGAAAGGGGCCATTGCCGACGCGCGTGCAGTAGGCTTTGACGACGCCCACCACCCGCGTGATATGCTGCGGCGCAATGCCCAGACCGGTCAGCGCCCCGCCAACGGTGGGGGAAGAGCTGGTCACGTAGGGGTAATGGCCGTGATCCAGGTCGAGCAGCGTGCCCTGCGCGCCCTCGCACAGCAGCCGCTGGCCCGCGTCCAGCAGATCGTGCAGCAGCGTCGCCGTGTCGGTCACATAGGGAGCCAAACGCGCCGCCGCTTCGCCGCACGCGCGGGCCAGCCCTTCGGTGTCAACCGGCTCCAGGCCGTACTGCCCGCTGAGGATGGCGTTGGCTCGCTCCAGCGCCGCCTTTACCTTGCCCACGAACGAGCCGGGATCGCGCATCTCCCCGGCCAGCAGGCCAGTGCGGGCGGCCTTGTCCATGTACGCCGGGCCGATGCCGCGCCGCGTCGTGCCGATGGACGTGGCCCCCCGCGCGCGCTCAGCAGCGCCGTCAAGAGCCAGATGACCGGGCGTGATCAGGTGGGCGCGCGCGCTCAGGTGAATGCGCTCCGGGGAGATGTCCACGCCCTGCCCGGCGAGCATGTCCAGCTCCTCGACCAGGCGCAGCGGGTTGACGACCATGCCGCTGCCCAGGATGCAGCGCAGGCCAGGGTGCACCACGCCCGAAGGCACCAGGTGCAGCTTGAACTCGCGCTCGCCGACCATAACTGTATGTCCGGCATTGTCACCGCCAGCATAGCGCGCTATCACGTCCGACTGGCGGGCCAGCCAGTCGGCCATGCGGCCCTTGCCCTCGTCGCCCCACTGTGCACCGATCAACACCGTCGCAGGCATATCTACTCCTCCTCAACCGGATGCCTCTACTCTACTGCGTAATCCTGTCCCAACGCCACCGTCACCGCTGCGCTGCCCCACACCTCTACCTCACCAAGCGGGCCAAGTGCCACTGCCGCTCCCTGGCCGATCCCCAGGCCGAAGCTGTGCGGCGTCTGGCGGACGACCTGGCGCAGCCCCTCGGCCATGTCCGGCGTGTAGCCGGAGACGACAATCGCCCGCTCCAACCAGTGAATGCCCGGCGCGAGGTCTCGCTCGCCGAGGCGGTGCGCGCCGAACTGCTCGGCGCTCAGCCCGACGGCGTAGATCGTCGCCCCCCGGCTGAAGGCGGAGTGCATCGCTTCCAGCACCACGCCGCTCAGCGCGTCGTGAAGCGCGTCCTGCTGCGGGCCATCGCCGACGATAATCACCCCCGCCTCGCTGATCCGGGCGGAAATCTCTTCGTCCGTCTCGCTCAGGATGTCCACCAGGTAGCCCGTGCGCGCGCCCATCTCGCGCAGCGAGTCCATGTGACGGTCGGCGCCGTCCAGGTCACCCGCCGCCCACACATACACAACCGGCCCCTGGGAGACAGTCCGGGCCAGCAGGCGCGCTTCCACGCTCTGCACGTCGTCGGACTCCAGCGATCCGCCGCCCGAAAGGACGAGCCACCCGCGACCCGGCTGCCAGCGAAAAACGTTAAGCTGCGGCACGCTGCGATCCTCACTCCACATGATCCGGCTGCGCGCCGGGCAGAACATACGAGGCGACCGCCGCCGCCAGCAGCTCGACGGCCAGCGGAATGGCTGCTTCATCGAAATCGAAGCGTGGGTGATGGTGCGCGTAATCCAGGCCGCGCTCTGGGTTGGCCGAGCCGACGAAGAAGAACGTCCCCGGCACCGCTTCCAGGAAGTAGGACATGTCCTCGGCGGCCATCGTCTGGAAGCTGCGAATGAGCTGCACCCCCGGCGCGACCGCCTGGAAGGCCGCCCGCAGACGCTCGTTGACCCCGGCATCGTTGACCACCGGCAGAGTCACCTGCTCGACCGTGACCTCCACCTGGCAGCCCAGCGCGGCAGCGATGTCCTGGCTGATGGCGCGCACGCGCTCCTCCAGCAAGGCGATCAGCTCGCTCCGAAAGGCGCGGATCGTCCCACGCAGCCGCGCCGAAGAAGGGATCACGTTGAACGAGTCGCCCGCCTTGAACTCGGTCACTGAGACGACGGCGACCTCAGTGGGACGCACGTTGCGGCTGACGATGGTTTGCAGCGCGTTGACGATCTGGCTCCCGGCCACGATCGGGTCGCGGGTCTCGTGAGGCAGCGCACCGTGCCCGCCGCGCCCATGAATGGTGATCGTCATGTCGCACGCCGCCGCCATCATCGGGCCGTCCACCAGCGCCACCGATCCGACCGGCATGTCGTTCCACAGGTGCAGCCCCAGGCTGACCTGCGGGGCAGGCGCTTGCAGCGCACCGGCAGCGATCATCGCCTGAGCGCCACGCCCGATCTCCTCGGCAGGCTGGAAGACGAACTTGACCCGTCCAGCCAGGTCAGCACGGCGCGCGCTGAGCAGCTCGGCGACAGCCAGGACGATGGCTGTGTGCCCGTCGTGCCCGCAAGCGTGCATGACGCCCGCCGTCTGCGAGGCGTAGGATACTTCGTTCTCTTCCTGGACAGGCAGGGCGTCCATGTCGGCGCGCACCAGCACGGTCGGCCCGTCCGCCGCCCCCTCCAACATGGCAACCACGCCCGACTCGCCGACGGCGGTCTGCACTTCGAGGCCCAATTCATGCAGCCGCGTGGCGACGATTCCTGCCGTGCGAGGCAGCGCGAACCCCAATTCGGGGTGGCGGTGCAAGTCACGGCGCAGGGCGATCCAGGCGTCCTGGCGGGCGGCAATATGCGGCTTGAAGTCAATCACCAGTGATCACTCCCCCACAGTCGCGGTGACAGGCGCAGGAGAGACGCCGTCACGCAAGTCGTCCGGCAAGTCGCCGGGCAGCGCCGGTGATTTCGGCATCAGCGCAGGGTGAAGACACGAAACTCCTCGGTGTAGCGCGGCCCGTCGCTGACGAATTCGGCGTCCACCCTGGCCCGCTGGCGGCGCTCCATCTCCTCCATGTCGGCGATCTGGCTCTTGTGCTCGCGCAGCGCAGCGATCTTCGCCTCAAGGTGGGCGGTCACGTCAATCTTGGCGTTCGGGTCGTGAGTGCCGCACAGGTAGACAGCCGTCACTTTGTGCGGAGCCAGGCCCTCCACCTGGAGCAATTCCGGGAAAATCAGATGGTTGCGCGCCGCCGGGAAGATCGCATCGAGCGCCGCATCGCCGATGGCACGGTGATCGGGGTGATTGATGTACTGCGAGCCATACCAGCGCGCCGTCGGGTCGTTGGTGACGACGGTATCCGGCTTCTTCAGGCGGATCAGGCGAGTGAGCTGGCGGCGCAGGTCGAGCGTGGGCTGTAGCTCGCCGTCCGGGTAGCGCAGGAAGATCACCTCCTCCACGCCAAGCCTGGCGGCGGCGGCGCGCTCCTCCGCTTCGCGGATCGCTACCAACTGCTCTGAGGTGATGGTCAGGTCGTTCGAGCCTTTGTCGCCGCTGGTAGCCAGCACGAAGATCACGCGCTTGCCCTCAGAGGCCCAGCGCGCAAACGTGCCGCCGCAGTAGAACTCCGGATCGTCGGGATGGGCAAAAATGCCCATGATCGTCGCCATGCCGTTGGGCGAAGTGCTCTCACTCATGCTGACCTGGTTTCTCCTGTTTGCTCCGGTTTGGTCTCGGCCCGCTGCCCGGACGATGGCGGCGGCCCCGGCGCGAGCGCCCGCGCCGCGTTTCGCGCGGCGCATCGCCGGTCTGGTCGCCGGACTGGGCAAGGCGGCTCTCGAACGAGATCGGCTCGCCGGGCAGGGCCTCGCCGTCATCGCTCACGCCACCCTCGTCTTCCTCGGCGCTAGGCTGGCGCGCGCCGAACTCGCAGACGCCATTCTCCGCTTTCGCGCAGCCGGCATCGGCCTTCGCCTGCAACGCCGCCAGCTCGTCCAGGGGCACGAGGTCTTCGCGGTTCACTACATACTGCGTCTCTTCGACGAGCACCGTGACGGCGTCGCGCAGGGGGTGCACATCAATGACTTTGCCCTCGCCGTGCGGCGTGCCGACGCGCTTGTTGCGCTTGGGAAGCTGCTTGCGCGCCTCGACGTACTGCTCGTACTCGTAGATCAGGCAGCAGCGCAGCCGCCCGCACATGCCCGTGATCTCCGTCGGGTTGAGCGAGATGCCCTGCGCCTTAGCCATCTTGATCGAGATGGGACTGAAATCAGTCAGGAACGTGCTACAGCAGCGCGGGATGCCGCACGCGCCCATGCCACCGATCAGCTTGGCTACGTCACGCGGCCCGATCTGGCGCAGATCGATCTTGGCACGGAAGCCGCGCTGCAACACGGCGCGCAGCTTGTTGGTGTTGAGCTTATCCTCGGCGCTGTAGAGGAAAGTCAGCAGCGAGCCGTCGAAGTTGTACTGGGCGGCAACGAACTTCGCGTCTTGCAGGCCGCCCACTTCGGCGGCCTTCTCGCGGCAGGTGATCAACGCCTCCAGCTCGCGGTCCTTCCACAGGCGCTGGCTCATCAGGTCAGCGGGCGTGGCCCGGCGCAGCACAGGCTTGTAGTCGCGCAGGTCGCCGCCCGGCTCTGGCACGACAAAGTCTGTCACCTGCCCCAGTTGGACGCCGCGCGTGGTCTCGACTACCACATGGTCGCCAACCGCCAGGTCGGGAATATGGGCATAACTGAAATGGTAGACCTTGCCGACCTCGAAGAAGCGCACACCGGCAACCTGAGCGGTGACGGCTTGCGGTGGGTGTTCACTTTGCACTGTCATGCAGTAGAAACCTTCGCCATCTGTCACTTGCAGAATGATCGTCCGGAGCGTGTCCGGACATGTCAACTATAGCCGCTGACTACCGCCTCTGCAATAGTGGGATGCGTGTGTGCACAGCCTGTCAGGCGGCGGGGGCGCAGCGGAGCAGCGCCCTTCCCCGCCCGGCGCTCGGCCAGGGGGTGAGGTCAACCAGACTCCATCGCCGGGGTTGTGCGACACCGGGCAATGTGTTACCGTGATCGCGCCGCGCAGTGGCGCGGCAAGGAGCGCGTCCGCCATGTCTGCTCTGACCAGTCTCTCGCCCGCCGACAAGCGCCTCACCCTGGCCGAAGCTGCAACGCTGGTGCAGCCAGGCCAAACGCTGGCCCTGGGCGGCAACATGCTCTACCGCCGCCCGGTCGCGTTCGTGCGCGAGCTATTGCGCCGTCCGCAGCCGCCCGTTGGCCTGACGCTGCTGTGCTTCACCGCCGGCTACGAGTCCGATCTGCTGGTCGGCGCGGGCTGCGTCAGCCAGACGCGCACCTGCTACTTCGGGCTGGAGGCGTTCGGGCTGGCCCCCATGTTCACCGCCGCCGCCAACGCCGGGCAGCTTCGTGTAATCGAGGAGACAGAGGCGAGCCTCGCCTTCGGCATTCGGGCGCGGCTGGCGGGCGTGGGCTTCATGCCCTCGACGGCCTGGCTGGGCACCGACCTACTGGCGCTGCGCCCGGACGTGCAGACCGTCCGCGACCCGTACAGCGGCGAGACACTGGTTGCCTTCCCCGCCCTGTCGTGCGACGTGGCGGTGATCCACGCCCTGGTCGCCGACCGCTGCGGCAATGCCCGCCTGAACAAGAACCTGGGCATTGATCCGGAGCTGACAGGGGTCGCGGAGACGGTGATCGTCACGGCGGAGGAGATCGTTGACCGGCTGGCGAGCGACGTAGACCTGCCCGGCCCGCTGGTCACAGCGGTCGCGCCCGCCCCACGCGGCGCGTGGCCCACCTCAGCCTACCCGCTCTATCCGGTCGGCGGCGGTGAGCTTCTGCGCTATGTGGAAGCCTGCGCCAACGGCGACTTCGCCGTCTACCTGGCGGGCATACTGGCCGGGGACGCGGGATCGGCGTGAGAATCGATCCCTCATGAGATTTGACATTCAAGATGGGTAATACGCGCAAATGTCATGTAGGGGCGGGTTTGCAAACCCGCCCCTACAAGCGGCTACCGATCATGATCGTCAAGGCGCACTAAGCAGCCTCTCATGGGGTTTGCCGGGCAACGTGCGTATAATCTGGACTGACTGTACCCTGTGGAGACTGTATCCATGCACCGCTCAAAGCCGCTCCGCGCGCACCGCGCCCCCGCCCTCGCCGTCTTGCTGATCGCGCTGCTGGCCGCTGCCCTGCTCGCCTGGCATGTGCCGGTGAGCGCGCCCACCTTCGCCCAGAGTGGGCAGCCGGCGGGCACTGAGACGCTCTTTACCGCCTTCCGCGAAGCGTGGAAGCTGCTGCACGACAACTACGTAGACCCGCTCGACGACAGCGCCCTGGTGAGTGGAGCCATTAACTCGATGGCCCGCTTCGCCGCGACGCCGGACATTGCGATCAGCCCCTTCTCGCCGCTGGACGAGAGCGGGGACGAAGACGCGGCCCTCGCGCCGCTGTGGGATGCCTGGGCAGCTATTCACAGCGCCAGACCACTGGTGGACGATGAGAAGCTGCTCGATGCGGCGCTGTACGGCCTGATGGCCGCCGCTGGAGACGCCCACACCGATTACATGAACCCGGAGACCTACGCGCGCGTCTCGGAAGGCATGAGCGGCGAGTACGAAGGGATCGGCGCTACCGTCCGCACTAGCGAGGAATACGGCGGGCTGGAGCTGGTCACGATCATCCCTGGGTCGCCCGCCGAAGCCGCAGGACTGCGCGGCGGCGATGTGATTGTCGAGGTCGAGGGGCAGGATGTCACCGGGCTGTCGCAGAACGAGATCATCAGCATGGTGCGCGGCCCGGCAGAGACCCAAGTCCGGCTGGGCATCCGCCGCCCGAACATGGCCGAAATTCTGACCTTCGATGTCATGCGCCAGCGGATCATCATGCCGAGCGTGATCAGCCGCGTGCTGGGGGGCGAGATCGGCTACATCCTGCTTTACGGCTTCGAAGATGACACCGCCTCCGAGATGGTCGAGGCGCTCGAAGCCATGAATGCCGACACGCTGCGCGGCCTGATCCTGGACTTGCGCGGCAACCCCGGCGGCTACCTGACGACCTCCATCCAGGTCGCCAGCGCGTACCTTGAGGAAGGCAACATCCTCGTTGAGCGCACGCCCGACCGCTCTACTGAGTACCCGCGCATGGGCGAAGTGATCGCCGCGCACGTGCCGATGGTCGTCCTGGTGGATCAGGGCAGCGCCAGCGCATCGGAACTGGTCGCGGGGGCCTTGCAGGATCATCACCGCGCAACGGTGGTGGGGATGCCTACCTTTGGCAAGGGATCGGTGCAGCGCTGGTACACCCTCTCCAACGGCGGCGGCATCCGCGTCACCGTGTCGCGCTGGTACACCCCGGACGGGCGCTCGGTGAGCGAGCAAGGCATCCAGCCGGATGTTGTTGTTGCCTACGAGCCGGACGCAGACGGCGGCGACGATGACAACCAGCTTGATGCGGCAGTGGCCGTGCTCGAAGGGACATACGCCAGCGCAGAGAAGACGCTCACCCGCAAACAGACGGGGACCGGCACGCTAGGCCCCTGATCTTGTGCATTTCATAGCCGGTTCTAATGCCGCTCTAACCGCGCCTGGGTATACTACAATCGTCGCGCTGCATCGGGCGGCAGACGTGTTTGCATGAGAGACCTGGCGGAGCGCGATTGCTCCGGAGGAGCGAGGTATGTTCTTCGACCCGACCTACATCATCGTTGTCCTGCTGCCGACGCTGATCCTCAGCGGGCTGGCCCAGGCGTGGGTGCGCGGGGCGTACCAGAAGTGGAGCAACGTGCCCAACAGCCGCCGTGTCACTGGGCAGCAGACCGCCCAGATTCTGATACGCGACGGCGGCCTCCAGGGCGTGGGGCTAGAAATGGGCCAGGGCGAGCTAACCGACCATTACGACCCGCGCGCGGGCGTGGTGCGCCTGTCGCCGACTGTAGCCACACAGCCATCGGTCGCGTCTATGGCTATCGCCGCCCACGAGTTCGGCCACGTCCAGCAAGATCAGCAGAAAAGCCCGCTGATGGCGCTGCGCGCCATGCTCATCCCCAGCGCGACGCTCGGCCCGCGCTTCGGCATCGGGCTGATCTTCGCCGGGCTGATCCTCAACATCACTGGATTGGCCGCCGTAGGGCTGATCCTGTTCGCCGGGGCGACGGTGTTCACGGTCGTCACGCTGCCCGTTGAGCTAGACGCCAGCCGCCGGGCCATGTCTCTGTTGCGCGACACCGGCCTGATTGCCGACGAGCAAGATGCGGAGGGCGCAAAGGCCGTACTGCGGGCGGCGGCTTTCACCTATGTGGCGGCAGTCGCCACATCGCTGCTCACCCTGCTCTACTACGCGATGCTCGTCTTCGGCGGTCGCAACCGCGATTGACGGGCACCTCTTGCAGCGAACGAAAGCACATGCTGTGACCTCACAAGCTCAGCCTGCCGCCGACTACACGCTTGACGAGCTGATTGCCATCTGCATCGCGCGGCAGGTTGAGGATGGAGACCTGCTGGCGCAGGGCCTGGCGACGCCGCTGGTCGCTGCCGGGTACATTCTGGCCCAGCGCACGCACGCTCCCAACGCCTTCTTCGCTTCAGCCATCGGCCAGGGCATGGTACAGGACTGGGCACCGATCGGCCTGGCCCGCGCCGAGGAATTGTGGTCGGGCAAGGCGCTGACCCATGCCAGTTTCGTCACCCTGGCCTGCGACGCGCTGCACAAGCTCACCCCCAAGGAATTCTTCCGCCCGGCCCAGATTGACCCCGCTGGGAATTTCAACAACATTGCCATCGGCACGGACTACGCCCGCCCCCGCCTGCGCCTGCCCGGCACAGGCGGCATCCCCGATGTGACGGTCTATTCGCCGGGGGTGTACCTCTACGTGCCGCGCCACTCGCGGGCGATCTTCGTGCCAAAGCTGGACTGGCGCAGTGGCCTGGGGCACAGCGACGAGCGCCGTGCCGGAGCGGGGCCGCGCGTCCTGATCAGCGACTTGGGCGTGTTCGACTGGGCAGAGGGGACGATGCGCCTGGTGACGGCCCACCCCGGCGTGACCGCTGAGCGCGTCCAGGCCAGGACGGGCTTTCCGCTGGCGGTCGCGCCCGACCTGCGCGAAACGCCCCCGCCCACCGCTGAAGAAGTGCGCCTGCTGCGCGAGGAGATTGACCCGCTGGGCGTGCGCCGCCTGGAGACGCTGGCGGGTACGGCGCGGCGCGATCATCTGCGCGACATTCTGCGCCGCGAGGGTGTGTTGGACTGAAGGCGAAATGCCCCTCCCCCTGAGCGGCGAAGCCACTTAGGGGGTGAGGCGTGGCGCTTCAAAAAGACTTCCGAAGCCTTTGGAGACTTCGGAAGTCTGCTTCGTGCCTTCGTTTCCCTCAGAGGGATGCCTGTCTACCCGATCAATGCCCGCGCGCGCTCGGCGATGTGCGCCGCCGTCAGGCCGAGCTGCTCGTAGATGACCTGGTACGGGGCCGACGCGCCGAAGCGATCCACACCGACGGTCGCTCCCTCCGCGCCCACCCACTTCTGCCAGCCGGTGGTCACCCCGGCCTCGACCGACACGCGGGCGGTCACGCCGGGCGGCAGCACGCTGTTGCGGTAGGTTTGCGGCTGGCGCTCGAACCGCTCCCAACAGGGCATACTCACCACGCGCGCGCCGATGCCCTCCGCCGCCAGCAGCTTCTGCGCGGCCAGGGCCAGGTGCACCTCTGACCCGGTCGCGATCAGCAGCACGTCCACCGTGCCGCCGGGCGCGTCGGAGAGCACATACGCGCCGCGCGCCACGCCCTCAGCAATGCCCAGCGCGGGATCGAGCGCGGGCACGTTCTGGCGGGTCAGGGCGAGGACGGTCGGATGGTCGCGGTTCTCGATGGCGCAGCGCCAGGCCGCCGCCGTCTCGTTGGCGTCCGCCGGGCGGAACACGTCCACGCGCGGGATGAGGCGCAGCGACATGATCTGCTCGACCGGCTGGTGGGTGGGGCCGTCTTCGCCCAGGCCGATGCTGTCATGGGTGAAGACGAACACCGGCGCAAACTGGCTCAACGCCGCCACGCGCATCGCCGGGCGCATGTAGTCGGCGAAAACGAGGAAGGTGGCGCTGTAGGGAATCAGGCCGCCGTGCGCGGCGATGCCGTTGACGATGGCCCCCATCGCATGCTCGCGCACACCGAAGCGCAGGTTGCGGCCCTCGTAGTGCCCCGCCCGAAAGTCTTCGCTCAGGCTCAGATACGTGCGCGTGGACGAGTCCAGGTCTGCCGCGCCGCCGATCAGCCCCGTCAGGTGCGGAGCCAGGGCGTTGAGCACCTTGCCCGACGCAACGCGCGTGGCGACGGACGTGCCCACCGCGAAGACGGGCAGATCGGCGTCCCAGCCTTCCGGCAGCGTGCTGGAGAACATGGCCGCCCACTCCGCCGCCTTGTCCGGCTGCGCCTTCCCCCACGCCGCGAATGTCTGCGCCCAGGCCGCCTGCGCCGCCTTGCCCCGCTCGACCGCCTGGCGGAAATGCGCCAGCACGTCATCGGGCACGAGGAACGTCGGCTCTACCGGCCAGCCGAGATTCTGCTTGGTTAGGGCCACTTCCTCCACGCCCAGCGGCGAGCCGTGCGAGTCGGCAGAACCGGCCTTATTGGGGCTGCCGTAGCCGATCACCGTGCGCACCATGATCAGCGAGGGGCGCTCGGCATCGGCGCGGGCGGCATTGATAGCCGCCTCAATCGCGTTCAGGTCATTGCCATCAGCGACGCGCAATACCTGCCAGCCATACGCCTCGAAACGCTTGCCCACGTCCTCGCTGAAGGCCAGCGACGTAGGCCCGTCGAGCGAGATCAGGTTGTCGTCGTAGAGGTAGATCAGCTTGCCCAGCTTGAGATGCCCGGCCAGCGACGCCGCCTCAGCGGCCACGCCTTCCATCAGGTCGCCGTCACTGACGATGGCGTAGGTGTAGTGATCCACGACCGCCTGATCGGGCGTGTTGAAGCGCGCTGCCAGGTGCCGCTCAGCGATGGCCATGCCCACGCCGGTGGCAAAGCCTTGCCCCAGCGGGCCGGTCGTCGTCTCGACGCCGGGCGTAGGCCCCGCCTCCGGGTGGCCGGGAGTGATGCTCCCCCACTGGCGGAAGTCCCTGAGATCGTCCAGGGTTACGTCGTAGCCGGTCAGGTAGAGCAGCGCGTAGAGCAGCATCGAGCCGTGCCCGGCGGAGAGGACAAACCGGTCGCGGTCGGCCCACTTCGGGTCGTGCGGGTTGTGCTTGAGGAAGCGCGTCCACAGCACGTAGGCCATCGGAGCAGCGCCCAGCGGCAGGCCCGGATGCCCGGAATTGGCTTTCTGAATGGCGTCAACCGCCAGCATACGAATGGTATTGATAGCTTTCTGGTCAAAGTCGGTCATGGAATCCTTCCCATGTGTGCTGATTCAGGGCGCAGCGGAGATGTGCGCCTGGGACTGTACGTGTCTTGTCCCCCAACGGTCAAACGGCCCCCATTGTACCCTCCCCGCGCGACTACGCATAAATTGCGCCGTATGGTATGCTATCTCCGCGCAGCAGCCGGCAGCCTGCACCGCCGGCCCAGGGAATTGAGCCAGCCCGATGACTGATCACTTCGATCCCTTCGATGACCATGCCGATGAAGGCGACCTGCTCGAAGCCTACTGCGTGAGCTGCAAGCAGAAGACGCCCATCGAAAACCCGCAGGCCATCTGGACGCGGCGCGGCGCACCCGGCACGCGCGGCACCTGCGCCGACTGCGGCACGACGGTGATTCGCATGGGCCGCACCGCCGCCCATGCCCGGCTCAAACGACCGGAAGCAGCGCAGCTAGCCGACCTGCTGCCCGGCAAGACTGGCCGCAAGGCCCTTCCGGTCACCTATGTCAACTACAGCGTGGCCGATGCAGAATTCGCCGAGATTCTGGCGGAAGACCTCAGGCGCGCGGGCGTGCACACGTGGCTGCCCGGCCCGGAGGACGAGGGCGTGCAGTGGGCCACCGGCGTACATCCGGCCCTGGTGGAGTGCGCCACCATGTTGGTCATCGCTACCCCGCTGGCTCTCAAGGCGACCAACGTGCGCGACGCGCTGGATTACTTCGTCAAGACGCGCAAGCCGATCGTCGTCGCCATGCTCGAACCCGCCAACCTGCCGGACACCCTGCGACGCAAGCCGCGCTTCGACTTCTCCGGCGACGACTACAAGCGCCAACTGCGCGCGCTGATTGCCGCGCTGAGCGACTGACTGCTCAGTACGCGCGGCGGATGAGGAACACGGCAAGCTGGCGCAGCTCGTCCTGCGTCGGGTTGGCGACGCCAGTCGCGTCGAGCCAGGCCAGCGCCCTCTCGGAGTACTCGCTGGCGATGCGGTCGGTCTCGGCGATGGCTCCGCAGCGTTCCAGAATGCCCAGCACGTCCGCCACATCCCGATCGGACAGCGTCTCCTGCGCGTAGATGCGGCGCAGCGTCTCCTGGTCTGCCGTCCCCGCACGCTCGAAGGCCACGAGCACCGGATACGACTTCTTCTTCTCGCGGATGTCGCCCGTCGCCGACTTGCCGGTCGCTGCCTCGTCGCCCCACACGCCCAGGTAATCGTCGCGCACCTGGAAAGCCAGGCCCAGGTCGCGCCCAAACTGGGCGTAGGCGCGGATGACCGGCTCATCGTCGCTGCTGAGCAGCGCGCCGATCTTCGTCGCCGCCTCGATCAGCGCGCCCGTCTTGTGGGCGATCATGGTCAGGTACTCGGCGGTTGTCACCTGCTCCCCCCCGGCGAAGCTCATGTCGAGCACCTGCCCTTCGGCAGTCCACAGGCACGCCTGCGAGAGCACCTGCGCAGCGCGAACCGCTTTGCTGCCGGGCACCTCGGCGCGCAGCAGATAGGTCACGGCCAGGTTCGCCAGCGCGTACAGCCCGTCTCCGGCGTTGATCGCCTGGTCGCTGCCCCACAGCGCCCACACCGCCGGTCGGTGACGGCGCTCGCGCGAGCGATCCATCACGTCGTCGTGGATCAGGGTGAAGTTGTGCAGGAATTCGAGCGCCGCCGCAGCGGGCAGCACGTGCCGGTAATCGCCGCTGAGCGCCTGCGCGACCAGCGCCATAAGCAGCGGGCGGACTCGCTTGCCGGACGCGCCGGAATGGGGGCCGGCTGCCCCCGCGCCCCAGCCGAAATGGTGATCGAGCATCTCCCACAGCAGGGGAGCGATCTCGACCTGCTGCTGGCGCGCAGCCCGCATTTCAGCGTCAATGGCGGCCAGGATGCCCCCGAACATGGACTCATACGAAGCTGCCATCGCCATTCCTTCCCGACGCGCGCATTGCCGCTCTCGTCGCCCATTCTACCACGTTTGACATTGCCGGTCGCCCGCAAACGATCTACACTACGCGGGCGAAGAAGGCACCGCCAACGGGAAACGCGCCTATGCCGTCCACCATTCACGTCTCCGCGCCGGGCAAGCTCATGCTGCTGGGCGAGCACGCCGTCGTTCACGGGCGTCCCTGCCTGGTGACGGCGATGGACTCCCGCCTGCACATGACCCTGACCCGCACCGGCGATGACCGCTTCACCATTGACGCGCCGGATGTGGGCATGTCCGGCGTGACGGGCCGCCTGGCCGACGCGTTCCGCGACGGGCGCGCCCTGGCGCGGGGCACGCGCTTCATCGAGAGCGCGCTGCACGCCTTCGCTGGGCAGATCGGGCTGGAGGGCGGCGTCGCCATCACCACGCGCAGCGACTTCTCCAGCCAGCTTGGGCTGGGCAGCTCGTCGGCCACAGTCGCCTGCACGCTGTTCGGCCTGGCCCGGCTCCAGGGCGTTGACCTCGCGCCGGATCGCCTGTTCGACCTGGGGCTGGAGGCAATCCGCCGCGTGCAGGGCACCGGCTCCGGCTTCGACCTGGCGGCGGCGATCTTCGGCGGGACGTTGTATTACGAGAACGCAGCGCCGCGCCGCATCGAGCCGCTGGACACGCCGGGCCTGCCACTGGTCGCCGCCTATTCGGGGATCAAGGCGGACACGGCGACCTATGTTCAGCGGGTGAGCGCGCGTCTGGCCGCGCACCCGGTGGCGGTGGAGCATGTCTTCGAGGCGATGCGCGCGCTGGTGATCTCCGGGCGGGAAGCGCTGGTGCAGGGCAACTGGGCGCGGCTGGGCGAATTGCTGGACATGGGGCACGGCCTGACTCACGCCCTTGGCGTGGACATCCCCCAGACGGCGGCGCTGGTCTTCGCCGCGCGAGAGGCAGGCGCTTGCGGCGCGAAGCTGAGCGGCGCGGGCGGCGGCGATTGCGTCATCGCCCTGGCGACCGACGACCGGCGTGCGGACGTGGAGCGGGCGCTCGAAGCCGCCGGAGGTACCCTTGTGCGCGTGCCGCCGAACGCGCCCGGCGTCCGCGTGGAAGCGGAGAACAGCCCATGAATCCGGCCAAAGCAACGGCCTTAAGCTGCGCCAATATCGCCTTCATCAAGTACTGGGGGCGGCGCGATCACGCGCTGCGCCTGCCGCTCAACGGCTCCATTTCGATGAACCTGGACGGCGCGACGACGATCACGACGGTTGCCTTCGACCCCGCGCTGCCCGGCGACGAGGTGAGCATTGCGGGCGCGCCCACTCCGGAGCGGGCCGCCCGCCGCGTGAGCGAGCACCTCGACCGCGTGCGGGCGCTGGCGGGCATCGCTGAGCCGGCGCGTGTCGCCTCGCGCAACTCGTTCCCGATGGGCGCGGGCATCGCCTCGTCGGCATCGGCCTTCGCCGCGCTGAGCGCGGCGGCATGCGCGGCGGCGGGGCTGGCCCTCGACGAGCGGGAGCTATCCATCCTGGCCCGCCTCGGATCGGGATCGGCCTGCCGCTCCATCCCATCAGGATTCGTCGAATGGCACGCGGCGGACACCAGCGAGGAGTCCTACGCGGAGAGCATCGCCCCGCCCGAACACTGGGACTTGCGCGACCTGGTCGCCATCGTGCAGACGGAGCACAAGGCAGTCGGCTCGACCAGGGGGCAGGAGTTGGTGGATGCCAGCCCCTTCGCCGGGGCGCGGCTGGCCGCCGCTGAGCGCGCGCTGCCGGTCATCCGCGCAGCGATCCTGGCCCGCGACTTCACGGTGTTCGGCCAGGAGACGGAGCAGGAGGCGATCCGTATGCACGCTGTCGCCATGACCTCACAGCCCAGCCTGCTCTACTGGTCGCCGGAGACAGTGCGCGTGCTGCAAGCGGTGCGCGCCTGGCGCGAGAACGGGCTGGAAGCGTACTGCACCATTGATGCGGGGGCGAATGTGCACGTACTGTGCCTGGGGACGGACGCGGCACGGGTCGCGGCGGCGCTGAGCACCCTGCTCGGCGTGCGCGAGGTGATCGCTAACCGGCCAGGGCCGGGCACGCGCCTGGTGACGGAGCACCTGTTCTAGGGTCGCGGAATCAAACGACCGGCAGCCAATCACTGCCGGTCGCCGGGTGTACCCCCACCAGGACTCGAACCTGGGCCTCTGCCTCCGGAGGGCAACGCTCTATCCTCTGAGCTATGGGGGCCAGACTGCTCCCAATTGTACCAACATCGCCTTCAGCGTCAAGCCTCGGTCTCGCCCGCGCCGTCCGGCTTGTCGTCGCGCAGCATGGGCGCGATTTCGGCGCGGCTGGCGCGGATTAGCTCCGCGCTGCTGATGCGCAACAGGGCGTCAATCCCCCCGCCGCCCGCGTAAACCACTTCCTGGGACTGGATGGCCGGGTCCATGAAGGCGGGCATGGGCGTCTTCAGCCCGACGGGCGGCACCGTGCCCACCGGGTAGCCGGTCAGGTCGAGCACCTGGTCGGCGTCGGCCAGGCGCACCTTCTTGCGGCTGACGTTCAGCCGCTCGGCCAGCTTGCGCGAGTCAATGCGGCGCGTGCCGCAGCCGTAGACCAGGAAGGGCCGGTCTTCCACCAGAAACACCACCGACTTGACGATCTGATCCGCCTCAACGCCCAACGCCCGCGCCGCAGCGGGCACAGTCGGTGTTGGCGCGCCGGGATGGACGATCTGCGCGTCAATCTGCTGACTGTCGAGGAAGGCCTGCAGGTTGGCCGGCGTGAGCACGACCGGCGACGCTTCCTCAGTCGCCTCGACGAACAGAAGCTCGGCGTCCGCCCCGGCGAAGTCCATCAGGTCTTTGCCAGCGGCCACGCCTTCCGGCGAGCGCAGCGCCGCATCCAGCGCTTCGAACGAGGCGAAGCCTATCTCCAGCAGGCAACGATAGGTCGCCGGGCCGCCGGGACTGCCGATCACCTGTCCCTCGGTCACACTCTCGATGCCGGGCATTTTGCGCAGCAGGGCCAGGTTGCGGGCGTAGCGCAGGTCGAAGGTGCCGTCGTAAGCTGACTGCTTGAACTGAATCACCAGTTTGATCATGAGCCGGTCGTCTTCCTGTCAGGGCATGTTGCAGCGGCGCGCCCCAATGATAGCGCATCGCCTGTGCCGCTCAAAAGCGGTCGCGGCGGAGGCCCCGCCCGAAGATGGCGCCTACCAGGAAGGCGATCATCACCGCCTGCCAGGGCTTCGAGCGCACCATGAGCGTGGCGTCGCCGCTCATCTGGTCGAAGGTGTGCCCGTGCAGGTAGACCGCTGCCCGCTCCAGGCTGCGGGCAAGCTGCCCCGCCTGGCGGATGGCAACCTCGTCATCGCTGCGCAAGGCTTCGGCACGGATGCGCTCGGCGGCGATGATAAGCTGATCCGCCGCCGACTCTTTAGTGGCGTGGGCGCGCTGCAAGACGGAGCGGCGCGCCTCGCGCAGCGACGGCCAGGGCCGCCCTGTTTCCTGATTTTCACCCATAAATGCAGTCTCTCGTTCGTCCATGTCACCCTCCCCCGGCACCGACGCGCAAGCTGCGGTTCACCTTTGGGGTTGCTCGGTACCGATAATGTGGTTTGTGGTGCCGTCTGTAGGGGCGGGTTTCGAAACCTGCCCCTGCAATAACCGAATTCCTACGCCAGCGCTGAGAGGTACCCCTTGCGCACGCCTGAAATTGTCGCTCGTACCCAAAGATGCTACCATACAAACATCGGCAGGGGGTATCCCTGCTGCCCGCAAACAGGTACTTCACGGGTGGTGATCATGAGCGCTCCCAACCTTCCCTACTCTCACCCGCGTCCCTACGCACGGCCTGCCCGCCCGCCAGCGAACCCCTGGATTCCGCGCCTGGTCATGCTGACCGCAACCGGTGCCATCCTGCTCGTATGCGTGCTGGCGATCCTGGTGTCCGGCTACCAGTTCCTGCACCGCGACCAGATTCACCCCGGCGTCTCGACGGTCATGGGCGTGGACCTGGCCGGGATGACGCGCCAGGAAGCGATCCAGGCCCTGGCGGGCCGCTTCACCTACGCCGACAGCGCCACCTTCACCTTCCGCTACGGCGGCCAGAGGTGGCAGTACAGCGCCGCGCAGTTGGGCGTGTCGCTCGACGTTGAGGCGACGGTGGACGCCGCTTACCGCGTCGGGCGCGAGGGCGGCGCGTTCGAGAACCTGATCACCCAGCTTGAGGCGCGCCTGTACGGGCAGCCCATCGTGCCCGTCGTCACCTTCGACCAGTCGGTAGCCCAGCGCGTTCTGAGCGAGATCGCCGGGGCTTATGTCAACCGCCCGGTGGTGGACGCGACGCTGACCATCCGCGACGGGCGAGCTATCGCGCCGCCGGGACAGGCCGGGCGCACGGTGGATGTGGCAGCCACACTTTCCGCGCTGCGCCAGGAGATCGTCGGGCTGGCGACGCGCAGCGAGATCACGCTGGTAGTCACCGAGACGCAGCCTGCCGTCTGGGATGCCAGCGCCGCCGCCGAGCGCGCTAACCTGGCGCTCTCAGCCCCGGTCGAGTTCTATGTAGCACCCGAAGATGGCAGTGACAAAGGCCCCTGGGTGGCCCAGATCAACTCACTGGAGCAAATGCTGACTGTTACCCTGGAGCAGAACCCGGACGGCACGGCGGCCTATGAGGTCGGCGTGAGCCTGGACGAGCCGCGCGCCTTCCTCGACGAGCTGGCTCCGTCACTGGCCGTCAAGCCGGCCAACGCTCGCTTCATCTTCAACGACGAGACCAAGCAGCTTGAGGTCATCCAGAACAGCGTCACCGGGCGCGCGCTGGATGTGGAGCAGACCGTCGCCCAGTTCGAGCGAGCCGTCTTCGCCAGCGACCCCGCCGAGCGGCGCGTCCGCCTTGTCTTCCTCCAGACTCCCCCCGCCATCCCCGACACGGCCACCGCCGCCGAGCTAGGCATCACCGAGCGCGTCGTGCAGAAGACAACGTACTTCTACGGCTCCACTGCCGCGCGCCGCCACAACATCGAGGTAGCGACCGCCAACTTTCACGGGCTGGTCATCCCGCCAGGCGACGTTTTCTCGTTCAACGAGTGGCTGGGCGATGTCAGTGCCGAGACCGGCTACGAGCAGGGGCTGATCATCGTCGGCAGCCAGACGATCACCGGCGTCGGCGGCGGGGTGTGCCAGGTGGCGACGACTGCCTACCAGACGGCGTTCTACGGCGGGTATCCCATCCTGGAGCGAGTCGAGCATGCCTACCGCGTCGGCTACTACGAGGAGGGCGAAGGCCCCGGCATGGACGCGACCGTCTACTCGCCCATCGTGGACTTCCGCTTCCGCAACGACACGCCCTATTACCTGCTGATCGAGACCTACGTCAACCCCGGTGCCAGCACCATCACCTGGAAGTTCTACAGCACGAGCATGAACCGGCGCGTGGTCAAGGAAGGGCCGGTCGTTCGCAACCAGACCTCTCCGCCGCCGCCCATCTACCGGGCCAACAGCGCGCTATCGTCCGGCCAGATTCGGCAGGTGGACTACGCCGTGAGCGGCGCGGATGTGTACGTCTGGCGCACTGTGTACGAGGGCGACCGCGTGATCATTGACCGCGAGGAGTTCCGCAGCCACTACGTCCCCTGGGCCAGTCAATTTGAGGTCGCGCCGGGCGACCCGCGCATCAACGGCTAGCGGGCGCGGCGCAGTCTGAGCGAACCGGCGGGAGAGAAGACTCCCCAAGTCTTCAGAGACTTCGGAAGTCTGCGTCTAGGGTGACGGCATTGTATCCTTGTCGGTTGAAACTCGTCACACAGGAATGGCCCCCCATCCCCGGCCCTTCCCCCCACGAGGGGGGAAGGGAGAAAAGCGGCGGGCCTGCCCCCCTTCCCCCACGCTGCGCGGGGGAAGGGGTTGGGGGATGGGGGGTTACACGGCAGCCAGTACCCACGCCATTTCAACCGAATTCGATACACTACCGGGGCGACCGCGCATTGCACCGAACACCTGTTCGCGCTAGACTAAGGGCATCACTGACAGCAGTCGGGAGCGACGGCCAATGGCGAAATCGCGCGTCTACTACGAGTGCCAGACCTGCGGGCGGCGCGCGCCGCGCTACATGGGCAAATGCCCAGGCTGCGGCGAGTTCAACACCATGATCGAGATGGTCGAGGAGCCGGAGCCAACCGTCGCCGCCGGACGGAAAGGCGTTCCGCGCTCGCAGCCGCAGCGTCTGAGCGATGTCGCCGCCGACACCGAGGAGCGTTACCCGGTGCCGGTGGAGGAGTTGTCGCGGGTGCTGGGCGGCGGGCTGGTGCCGGGCAGTGTGGTGCTCGTCGGCGGCGACCCCGGCATCGGCAAGAGCACGCTGCTGCTGCAAGTCGCCGCGCTGATGGATCAGGCCGCCGGGCCGGTGCTCTACGTCAGCGGCGAGGAGAGCGAGCGCCAGATCAGGATGCGGGCTGATCGGCTGGGCCTGTCAGCGCAACAGGTCTTCCTGGTCACGGAGACGGAGATGGGTGCCATCCTTGCCCATGTCGAGCAAGTCAAGCCGCGCATGCTGATTGTGGATTCGATCCAGACCACCTACTTCGAGGGCAAGGCAGCGGCGGCGGGCAGCATCAGCCAGGTACGCGACTGCGCTGCCCAACTGCGCGAGCTGGCCAAGAGCAGCGGGATCGCCGTTTTCCTCGTCGGCCACGTGACCAAAGAGGGCATCATCGCCGGGCCGCGCGTGCTGGAGCACATTGTGGACACGGTGCTCTACCTGGAAGGCGACCGCTTCCAGGCGTACCGGCTGCTGCGTAGCGTCAAGAATCGCTTCGGCCCGACGAACGAGGTCGGCGTCTTCGAGATGCGCGATCGCGGCCTGATCGAGGTCTCCAACCCGTCGGAGGTGTTCATCGCCGAGCGCGTGGTCAGCGCGCCGGGCAGCGCCATCGCCGTGACGCTGGAAGGCACGCGCCCGCTGCTGGTCGAAGTGCAGGCGCTCGCCAGCCAGACCGTCTACCCCAACCCGCGCCGCACCGCCAACGGCATTGACTTCAACCGGATGCTGCTGATCACCGCCGTGCTGACCCAGCGCGTGGGCATCCGTCTCTTTGAGAAGGATGTCTTCATCAACGTGATCAGCGGCCTGAAGATTGACGAGCCGGCGGCAGACCTGGCGATTGCCATCGCCGTCGCGTCGAGCGTGCGCGACAGGCCGGTATATGCAGACATGGCCTTCGTCGGCGAGATCGGCCTCAGCGGGGAACTGCGCGCCGTCAGCCAGACCTCGATGCGCGTGCGCGAGGCGGCCAAGCTGGGCTTCAAGCAGGTGATGGTGCCGCGCACGCACCGCCGCGACGAGGCCCCGCCGGACGGCGTCAAGCTGCTGCGCGTGCGCACCATCGGCGAGGCGCTCGACCTGGCGCTGCTGGCCGAAGAGCACAGCAGCCATTAACACGCGGATAGCAGATCGTGACCCCACCCTATGTGATGGGCATTGACGGCGGCGGGAGCCGCCTGCGCGCCGCCGTGCTGGCCCGCGACCTGACCATCCTCGGCGAGAGCGAGGGGCCGACGGCCAGCCCGGTCGTCGCCGGGCCGGAGCCTGCCGCCGAGACCATTCGCGTCGGGATGCGCGCGGCACTCGCCGCCGCCAACCTGCGTCCGGAGCAGATCGCCGCTGTGGGGATCGGCATCGCCGGGGCGCTGCCGCGCTACTCCGAAGGCTGGCTACGCGAGGTCGTGGCCGCTGTGCTGCCCGGTGCCATCGTCGTGCCCAGCATAGACTTCGAGATCGCGCTGGTAGGTGCGCTCGGCGAGCGGCAGGGCGTCCTGGTGCTGTCTGGCACCGGCTCGCTGGCCTACGGGGTCAACGCGGCGGGCGAAGCGGCGCTGGTCGGCGCGTGGGGCTACCTGATAGATGACGGCGGCAGCGGCTACTGGCTTGGCCAACAGGCGCTTCAGGCGCTGGCCCGTGCCGCCGACGGGCGCGCCCCCGCCACCGCACTGACTCGCGCCATTCTGGACGCCCTGAGCCTGAGCGAGCCGCTTGACCTGGTGCCCTGGCTGTACCAGCCCGGCGCGCCGCGCACCCGCGACGTGGCGGCGCTGGCCCCGCTGGTGCTGGCTCACGCCGAAGGGGGTGACGCCGTCGCCCAGTGCATCGTCGCCGACGCCTGCGCCGATCTCGCCCTGGCCGCGCGCACGGTGATGCGGCGGCTCGACCTGACTGCGCCACGCATCGCCTTCGCCGGGGGACTGCTCAGCGCGCCGAATCCACTGAGCAGCGCCCTGTGCGCCGCGCTCGGTCTCGACTCCCTGCCCCAGCCGCGCTATTCGCCCGTGATTGGCGCGGGGCTGCTGGCCCTGGCCGCCTGCGCGCCGTAACTGCCTAGTCCTCATTCGCCCATTGACCGGAGAGACTCCATGCTGACCGAAGGACGTAACCCACGCACCGCGCGCATTGACACCCTGCCCACGCTGGATATGCTGCGCGCCATCAACGCGGAAGATGCAACCGTGGCCGGAGCGGTAGAGCGGGCGCTGCCAGCCGTCGCGCGGGCGGTAGACGCCATCGCCGAACGTCTGCGCGGCGGTGGGCGTGTGCTGTATGTGGGCGCGGGATCGAGCGGGCGCGAAGCCCTGACCGACGCCATCGAATGGGAGCCAACCTTTAGCGTCCCGCCCGACACAGTGCAGGCCATCCTCGCCGGGGGCGAGACGGCCTTCGGGCGCTCGGTGGAAGACGCCGAGGACGACGCCGGGGCCGGTCGCGCAGCGATAGAATCGGCGGGCGCAACGGCGCGCGACCTGGTAGTGGGCATCGCCGCCAGCGGGCGGACACCGTTCGTCGTCGGCGCGCTCGAAGCGGCGCGCGAACGCGGCGCGACGACCGTCGCCATTGCCTGCAACGAGCCAGCACCGATTCTGGAGTTGGCAGACATTCCCATCGCCGTGATCACCGGGCCGGAGGTGATCAGCGGCTCGACGCGCCTGAAGGCGGGCACCGCCCAGAAGATGGTGCTGAACATGCTCAGCACGGGCAGCATGATCCGCCTGGGCAAGGTGTACGGCAACCTGATGGTGGACGTGAAGGTGGGCAACACCAAGCTGGCCGCGCGCGCCCGGCGCATCGTCCGCCAGATCACTGGAATCAGCGGGGAAGAGGCCGCCCGCCTGCTGGCCGAGGCCGATCAGCAGGCGAAGGCGGCGATTGTCATGGCCGTGCGCGGCGTCGGCGCGGACGAGGCGCGCGCCCTGCTCGACGCGGCGGAAGGCAAGCTGCGCGCGGTGATCGGCGATCTGCCGCTGCACGAGGTGTAGGGCAGACGGGCATTGGTGATTGGTTGTTGGTAAGAACAGCCCTGTCTCGCGCGCTCAACCAATGACCAGAAACCAGGAACTATGAACCCTCTGCCCGCTCCAGGCGCATCAGGTCGTCCCACGTCTCGCGGCGGCGAATCACGCGCCAGGAGTCGCCCTCGACCAGCACCTCCGCCGGACGGGTGCGCAGGTTGTAGTTGGAAGCCATCGCCATGCCGTAAGCGCCAGCAGTGAGCACGGCCAGCCGGTCGCCTGCGTGCAGTGGCGGCAGGAGCGCTGCCCGGTGCAGCACGTCAGCCGATTCGCAGACCGGCCCGGTGACGACCGCTGGCGCGCGCTCCACTGCCTGATGCACCTGCTTGAGCGGCATGACCTCGTGCACGGCTCCGTACAGCGCCGGACGCAGCAGATCGGTCATGCTGCCGTCGGTGATGATGAAGCGCCGCCCGCCCTGCTCCTTGACATACAGCACCGTGACCAGCAACACGCCCGCGTCAGCGACCAGGGCGCGCCCTGGCTCGACCAGCACACGCCAGCCCTCCAGCAGTGAGGCCAGCGCCCGCGCGAAATCCTCCGGCGCGGGCACCTGATCACCCTCCGTGTAGCGCACGGGGAATCCGCCGCCGATGTTGAGCGTCCGCACGTCCGCATGGGGCGCAGCGACGGCCTGGGCCGCCCGCACCGCCGCGACGGTCTCGGCCACGTCACCTAACTGGCTGCCGATATGCACGTGAATCCCCGCCACGTGCAGGCGCGAGTACGCGCCGCGCTCATCGAGCAGCGCGCTCACGGCGGCAGCGGTCAGGCCGAACTTGGCCCCCAGGTGCCCGGTAGCAATGTGCTCGTGCGTCTGGGCGCGGATGCCAGGATTCAGGCGCAGGGCCACCTGGGGGCGCGACCCGCGCTCGCCCGCCAAGTTATCGAGCAAGCGCAGCTCGTCGCGACTCTCCACGTTGAACCAGCCGATGCCAGTGTCCAGGGCGAAGGCGATCTCGGTGGCAGTTTTGCCCACCCCGGCGAACACAATCCGCGCCGGATCAACACCCGCCGTCAGTGCCCGGTGAACCTCCCCCGCGCTCACAGCGTCCATGCCCAGGCCCGCGTCGCGCAGCAGCCGGACGAGGGCCAGGCTGGGATTCGCTTTCAGGCTGTAGTGGATGGACGCGCCAAGCGGGTCAAAGGCGCGCCTAAGCCACCCGACGTTGTGCCGGATGCGCGCCGCGCTGTAAACGTAGAGCGGCGTGCCGGTTGCCCCGGCGATGGCGCTCAGGGGCACGCCGTCGCAGCGCAGAGCGCCGTCATCATAGTGGTCCATAACATCAGGCAGGCCAAGACGACGCGGGTGGTGTGGGTCGGTTTGAGGGCATCCGGCCAATCGTGTTTGACAATCATGGGCGAGAAGGGGTGTTGAAGGCGGGCGCGGCTCCCCACGGTTTCTTACGCGGGGGGGGAGACGCGCCAGACGCCCACGCCTTGCAGACGGTCATCAACTGGCCGTGCGACCGCCCCATCCCGATGTGTGCGAATACAGCCCATCCGTCACGGTCACGCGTGAGTTCAGTCAATCACCACGGCCACTGGGGTGCAGCAAATCATCCAGCGATCCGCATGGTGGGCCCTTCACGGGCAGCCAATGAGCGCAAACAGAGCCCAATCATCGGATAGCAGCCCCGTGATCGCGCATGGATGCACCATGTGACGATGAGGACGGGTCAGTGCTCAGTTGGCGCAGCACGGCAACGGTCACAGCATACGAGGGAATGTAGATCATGCGCCCAGTTCCTGCTTGCCGAAGGTGTGAAACGAGTCGTTCAGCACCTGGCCCTCCTTGAGCGGGGCAGACCGGTCTGTGCGCTTGGCGCTGGCATGGCAGCCGCCTGATGCACTCTGGCTTGTCATTCCACTTTAGATGTGGATAATATAAATACAATGTGGCAAAAGATTCGAATCACGGTTGCAGCAAGGAACTCGAACGCACGACAGTGAGTCCATCCTCGAATGGATGTTGACGGCAGGCAATCATTGCGCGGGGGCACCCGCGTGTCAATCAGCCGACCCGAACGCCCGGATGTGCCCGCGCAGGCGCGCACGACATGGTACAGCAAGACACAAGCACGGGCGCTAACCGATGAAACTCAGTCCTCTGGAGATTTGCTGGCGAGGATGCCTGTCAATCGGAGATGAGAGCCGGGCGGGAACACAGCGACAGCGTGTGCTGAAGATGATGAGTTTGTCTGACCTCCTGGCGAGGACGACAGCCGATCGCGATCAGCGGGCAACTGCTCCATACCTTTCCGAGCGCCCGTAAGATCGATCGCCCATTCGAGATGCCGCGACTCCTGGCAAGCGCACTCTTGCAGGGCGGTCGCGCGAGTTCCGCGATCAACGCGACTAGCAGCCGTGGTGACTGTGCTACGGCTGTTTTTCGTTTGTAGGGATGCTGGCAGTGGAGCGCACGATCACAGGGCTGGAAGTTCAGAAGCGCAACCAGGAGCGCGTCAGCGTGTACCTGGATGGCGAGTTTGCTTTTGGGCTGCCGGCCATCGAAGCGGCGCACCTCCACCAGGGTCAGGTGCTTTCGGAGGCCGAGATCACGGCGCTGCGCGCGTTGGACGACGTGGCGCGCGCCGTTGACCATGCCGCCCGCCTGCTGGCCCGCCGTCCCTACAGTCGCGCCGAAATCCGGCGCAGCCTGGCAGCCAAACAGGTCGTGCCTGCTACGATTGACCAGGCGCTAGCCAAGCTGGAAAGCCTGGGCTACGTGGACGACCGCGCCTTCGCCCAGTTCTGGGTCGAGAACCGCGAGCGGTTTCGCCCGCGCAGCCCGCACGCACTGCGCCACGAGCTACGCCAGAAGGGGCTGGCAGCGGACGTCATCGAGGCCGCGCTGAGCGCGCTGGACGCGCGCGAATCGGCAGTGCGCGCGGCCCAGGAACCGCTGCGCCGGTTGCGCGGCCTGACGCGGGCCGAAGCGGAGAGCAAGCTGGGTGCATTCCTGGCCCGGCGTGGCTTCAGCTACGACATTGCCCGCGAGGCCGTTGAAGAGACTTTGGCCCATCTGGACGAGGAGCAACCGGAGTTTTTTGCACCTGACAAGCCAATGAACGAATACGAGGAGTAAGCCCCATGGAAATCGTGTTAGCCCTCCTACTTGGGCTGGCGATTGGGGTTGGGCTAGGCACGGGCGCGCTGCTCGTCTACCAGCGTTCGCAGGGGACGAGCAAGAAGCGCCAGGCAGAGGACGAAGCAAATCGCATCACCAGTGACGCGCAGGATCAGGCGAAGCAAGTCATCATCAACGCCAGAGACGAAGCGCTGCACCTCCAGCGAGAAGCCGAAGACAATGCCAAGAGACGCCGTGCCGAGCTTGACCGCGAGAGCGACCGGCTCCAGAAGCGCCGCGAAGACCTCGACGCGCGCTACGAGCGCATGGAGCTGCGCGAGCAAACGCTCAACAAGCGCCAGAGCAAGCTCGACAAACAGCAGAACGAGATCACGCAAATGCTGGAGGAGCAGAAGGCGGAGCTTGAGCGCGTCGCCGAGATGACGCGCGACGAGGCCCGCCAGGAATTGCTGCGCCTCGTCGAAGAAGATGTCCGCCAGGACATGGCGCGCCGCATCCGCGAGGTGGAAGCCGAGGCCAAGCTCGAAGCCGATACCCGCGCGCGCGACATCATCGCCCTGGCCATCCAGCGCATCGCCTCCGAGCACATCAACGAGATCGCCGTGAGCGTGGTGCCCCTCCCCTCTGACGAGATGAAGGGGCGCATCATCGGGCGCAACGGGCGCAACATCCGCTCGTTCGAGCAGGCAACCGGTGTAGATGTGGTGGTGGATGACACGCCCGAAGCCGTCACCATTTCCAGCTTCGACCCGATTCGCCGGGAAGTGGCCCGCCGCTCGATGGAGAAGCTCGTGCTGGATGGGCGCATCCATCCGGCGCGCATCGAGAAGCTGGTCGCCGACGCGCGCAAGGAAGTCGAGCGCATCGTGCGCGAAGAAGGCGAGCGCGCCGCCTACGAGGCTGGCGTGCCCGGCCTGCACAGCGAGATCATCAAGCTGCTGGGCCGCCTCAAGTTCCGCAGCAGCTATGGGCAGAACCAGCACGCTCACGCCATCGAGACCGCGCACATTGCCGGCATGATCGCTGCCGAGCTGGGCGCGGATGTGGCGACAGCCAGAGCGGGCGGGCTGCTGCATGACATTGGCAAGGCCGTTGATCACGAGATCGAAGGCACGCACGCCCAGATCGGCGCGGACTTCGCCAAGCGCTTCGGGCTGCCGCCGAAGGTCGTCAACTGCATCGCCGCGCACCATCACGAAGTTGAGCAGGAGTGCGTCGAAGCGATGATCGTCGAGGCCGCCGACGCCATCTCCGGCGCGCGACCGGGTGCCCGCCGCGAAAGCCTGGATACCTACATCCGCCGCGTGAAGGCGCTCGAAGACATCGCCCGCGAGTTCTCCGGCGTCGAGCAGAGCTACGCCCTGCAGGCCGGGCGCGAAGTGCGTATCATGGTCAAGCCGGAGGAGATTGACGACCTGGCCGCCACACGGCTGGCGCGCGACATCTCCAAGCGCATCGAAGAGTCGATGCAGTATCCCGGCCAGATCAAAGTGACGATCATCCGCGAGACACGCGCCGTAGACTACGCGAAGTAGCTTCCGGCAGCGCAAAGGGGTTGAGACCACGAACGGCGGACGGGTGCGTCCGCCGTTTGTGTTGCTGTGAGGGCATGCCAGTGAGCGTCAGACTGCCACGCCCAGCGAGGCGGCGAGATCGCGCGAGCTGCGCACGAGCAGCGGCGGCTCCGGCAGCCAGGGGAAGTACGTGACCTGCTGCGGCTGAGTGACCAGGAACTGTGGCGCGTCCAGGTCGTGCACCAGCCCGAATCCACCCGCGCACATCAAGGTATATACCAGTCGCAGCATGGCTGCCGTCCAGGTCTGCGACTCAGGAAACAAGGCCATGCGGTGAAAGGTGTACTGCTCGTTCAGCCCCGGCGCGCGCAGCGTCAGCCGCCCGCCGTCCACACAGATCACCTCGATCCACCCGTCGCCCACCCCCATCACGCGGGCAACACACTTTGAGTCGGCCAATGCTGCGCGGATCGCCGCCCGGTCTCCGTCGGCGAAGCGCCCGTCTTCGGCATGGCACACCAGGAGTAGCATCTTCCGGGCCATGATACTCCGTCCCTCCGCCCTGCACGGCGCTGATAGGCATCCAGCCGATCAATGAGCTAATGATAGCACATGCGTTCTGGACAGTCCAAACGCTGTCAAGTTGATTCCGGCGCTGGACTTCAGGGGCTTGAAACACCATATGCAGGATGTCGCCACCGGCATCTACCCCCACATATAGTGTTTCTGGCTCCCGATCAACTGGCCGGGCAAACGGACTCGGCACGGGAAAACTGCTCCACAGACTGCGCCCCTTCCCGGCAGCGCGCGCACTGGATCGCAGCGCGCACCCGGCGCTATACTAAGCGGCAGCAGACCGCAATAGATGGAAGGCGCGGCACAGACACAAGCCCGCCGAGTCACGAGACAAGGAGTCTCCTATGCGCGCCGAAATCCTGTACCGGCCCTCGTATTCGATGGCTATTGTTGACCTGGCCCCCCACGAGGAGATTCGCGTCGAAGCCGGCGCGATGGTGAGCATGACCGAGGGCATGAAGCTCAAGACGCGGATGGAGGGGGGTCTCCTGGGCAGTCTGACGCGCTCCGTTCTCGGCGGCGAGAGCTTCTTCCTCAACGTCTTCCAGGCACCAGCCCAGGGCGGGCAGATCAATCTGGCGCCGACCATGCCGGGCGACATGATGATCCTGGAGATGCACGGCGAATCACTGCTGGTGCAGGGCGGCTCGTTTGTCGCTTCGTCGCTGGGCATCACCGTTGACGCCAAATGGGGTGGCGCGCAGACGTTCTTTGCCTCAGAAGGGTTGGTCATGCTGCGCGCGCGCGGCGAGGGTCTGCTCATCCTGTCCAGCTACGGAGCCATCCACCCCATTGACCTGGCCCCCGGCCAGCGCTACACGATAGATACTGGGCACCTGGTCTCGTTCAGCGAGGGCATGGGCTTCCGGGTGCGCGCCGCCGGAGGCATCCGCTCGACCCTGCTCAGCGGCGAGGGCCTGGTCGTAGACCTGACCGGCCCTGGGCGCGTCTATATGCAAACGCGCTCCGAAGACGCTTTCCTGGCCTGGCTGTCCCCCACCCTGCGCCCGCCAGGGCCGCAGGGGTAGCGCGGCG
>JAXGOK010000041.1:0-32124 GCA_040767545.1 Aggregatilineaceae bacterium
GCCGCTCGCCGCGCACAAGGGCCTGGCGATCATCCGTGACTTCGCCAGCGCCCCGCCCGTGCTTGGCGACGAGACGCACATCCGCCAGATGGCGACTAACCTGCTGGCCAATGCCGTCAAGTTCACCGACGCGGGCCATGTCGCGCTGTGTGCGCGCGACGACGGTGAGCAGGTCGTGATCACCATCAGCGACACCGGCGTGGGCATCGCGCCCGACCAGGTGGAGCGCGTCTTCGCCGAGTTTCAGCAGGTCAGCGGCCCGGCTGGGCGCGGCTACGACGGGGCGGGCCTGGGCCTGGCTATCACCAAGCGCCTGGTCGAGCTACACGGCGGGCGTATCTGGTTGGAGAGCCAGCCGGGCGGCGGGACAACGGTTAGCTTCACGCTGCCTGCTGCCGAGCGGGGGTGAGGTTAAGCCAGGCGCGGCAGAGCAGCACCCCCACCGCCTGACAGGTCTGCCGGGAAGCGGAAGGGCCGTCACCAGCCGGGCAGCGGCGGCACCGGCACGCGATACGCCCCGTGATGCACCGTGCCGATCACGGTCAGCGTCGCGCCGCCCCACACGCCGACGGCGGCAATCCCCAGGAGCACAGCCCAGGCGATGAAGCCGTCGCGGGCCAGCGACACGTCGTCGGGGTCTGGCTCCACCGCGCTGAAACGCTCCTCGAACAGAGTGATCGCCGGGTATGCCTCGCGCAGCGCGGCCTGGTGCCCGTCGTCGCTCAGGTAGACCCGCGCCACCACGCCCAACACCAACACCAGCAGCAGGCTCAGCACCAGCACCGCCCCGCCGAAGAGCGCCCAACGGCGGCCCGTTCGTGCCCGCGCGCGCCGGATGTGGGCCGCGCCCGGCCCGTCCTCATAGACGCGCCCATCCGCCTCCAGGGTGATGTAGACGCGATCGGTGGCAAAGCCGCTCAGGGCCAGGGTGAGCAGGTACCAGGCGAAGCCGATTCCCGTGATCAGCGCCAGCATCCACCCGCCGACGCCCAGGTTCTTCCCACACGAGAGCATTGCCTGCGCTGGCGTATGGCTGTGCACGCGATAGCCGCCGAGCGCATAGTCAGCCACGCGCTGCTGCAGGTAGACATGGCCGGCACTGGCTGGCAGGCCGTACACGGCGGGCGGCGGCGTGTACGGCGCGGGCGGCACGATATAGCCCGGCCCGACGACCAGACGGCTGGGGGTGATCTGCGTGTGATCCTGGGGCGGCTCCGGCGGCGCTTCGACGGGCGGGGCGATGCTCTCTGCCGGATGTGTTGGCGTGTCCTCCTGGACGGTCTCCGGCGCGCGGCGATCCGTATCCTGGAAGGGCAGGCGCGCCTCCGCCTCGACTTCCTCCGGCGGAAAGAGCGCGGTGAAGTCGGGGGCGGGCACGCTGTCGCTGTCCTCCTCGTGGACGGCGGGCGCTTCCTCCGCCGGGCCAGGCGACACTTCGGGCGGCTGCGGGCGCGCCTCGTCACGCTCCGGCGCGGGGACGGCGTCCGGCGGCTCGCTGGCAACGGGCGGGGTGCTGCCCTCGGCGGCTGCGTGTTCGTCCGGCGGAGCCTCTTCCTCCGGCGCGGGGGGAGTAGTCGCTGGCGGGTCGGGCGGCGCGCTCTCGTCCGGTGCGACGGGCACCAGGGCATGGTCGCAGCGCGGGCAGACGGCATTGCCGCTCAGCACATACGCGCCACAGCGGGGGCACTGCTGTAGTTCCTGGCTCACGGGGCGGGTCCTTTGGGTCTGGTTGGTGCCGGATGTAGCTCCATTGTACCGCGCTTTGCCGCGCATACCTGGCGACTGTCCCCTGATCGCCGGGCGATTGCCTGTAATGTGCGCACCGCTTGACCTCACCCCCTGGCCTCGCTACGCTCGGCTCTTCCCCCTCCGACACGGAGAGGGGGAGGCGCGGCGCGTCAGCGCCGAGCGGGGGTAAGGTCAAGTCAGGGCGCGGCGGAGCGACTCTCCTGCGCGCGCGTACCCGTGCGCCAGCGGCGAATGAGCAGGGCGAACATGATCACGTCAATCATCGTGTGCGCGGCGATGGGTGCCCACAGCGCGCCGCGCCACAGCGCCAGCGCGCCGAGCAGCATCCCGGCGACCCCCGCATAGACGAAGTAGGCGAGCGTCACCGCGTGCAGCGCGCCAAACACAAGCGACGTGACCAGCAGGCCCAAGGTCGGCTGCAACGCCCCGCGAAACAGAATTTCCTCCGGCACGCCCGCCAGCAGCCCGAAGATGACCGCGTGGTGAGGGCGCAGGGCGGCCATGTCCAGCAAGGCGACGAGGCGGCGCTCAATGCGTCGCAGGGCAGGGACGCGCCCGAAGAGTCCCCAGGCCGCCGCCGCGAACCCGGCCCCTACCAGCGCGCCCAGTAGCAGGTCGGCCAGCCAGCGCTCGCGCGGGAACCACACGCCCGGCCCCTCGTCTCCGGCAAGGAGCGCCCAGCCGACGCCTATTGCCACCATCAGCGCGCCAAGCAGCGAGCCATAACCGGTCAGGACGCGCGGGCGCAGGCGCAGCGGGTAGGGCGGCGGGGAGTCGGGGGGCAGGGCGGCGGGCACACTCATCATTCCCTCAGGAAGTACCTATGGGATTCTAATGTAGGGCAAGTATTGTAATAGGTACGGTCGAAAAGGACACGGACTCGCTTGCGGATGCATCCTAAACCCTGGATGCTGCATCTAATAAATGTGTGTGGCGCTCATTCTCTCCCGCTGCCGCCTGCCCCACAGTGCACTTCTCTCCACCTCTGGTTATTTACCCAATTCTAATGAAATTTATTTGATTTTTAGCTGAAAGTATTATATCATGAGGATGACTCAAAAACACTCCGATACCGCATCCCATTCGCCCTGTGAGCGGCGGGCGATAGGCCCGTCCTAACCCAAAAGGCAGGTACTCGTGGTTGCGATAAGCCGATCGGTCTCCCAGTTTTCGACAGACACCCGCCTTGACTGGCGCTCCGCGTATGACTCTTTCGAAAGCGATGTCGAGTTCGCCTTTGGTAGCGAGGTCGAGGCGGCGGCGGAGCAAGCGTCGTCCGGCGACGGTGCCCCCATGCCCCAGACCGATGCTGACCTCCTCCAGTTTTATTTCCGCGACATCCGTCCCATCTCCGAGCCGATTGACGTGGACCGCGAACAGGCACTCGCCCGCCTCGTTCAGGCCGGCAACCGGGCGCAGGAGCAGCTTGCGGTCGCCAAGGTAGACTGCGGCTCGATGGACGACGACTACTGCGATGTGATCGAGCTTGGCGAGGCTGCCCGCCAAGAGCTAATCATGGCGAACACGCGGCTGGTCATTTCCATTGCCAAGAAGTACCAGGGGCGTGGCCTGCCGCTGCCCGACCTGATCCAGGAGGGCAACCTGGGGCTGATGAAGGCGGTTGACCGCTTCGACCCAGGGCGTGGCGTGCGCCTGAGCACCTACGCGACCTGGTGGATTCGCCAGGCGATTGCCCGCGCCGCCGGTGACCGGGGCCGTACCATCCGCCTGCCGATCAACCAGGGGCAGCGTTGGGGCCGCCTGCGCCGCGCGAGCGAGCGGCTGGCCCAGGAATTGGGCCGCGAGCCGACGACCGAGGAATTGGCTAACGAGGCCAAGCTGACGCCCGACCAGGTGGAGACGACTCTGCTGGCCGCGCGCGAGCCGGTGCAGCTTGACGAGCTGGTTGGCGACGAGGAGAATCGCCCGCGCGCCGACCTGGTCGCTGACCAGGAGAGCGAGCTACCCGAAGAGGCGACCGCCCGCGAATTGCTCATCGAGTCGATCAGCTTCCTGCTCGGCGCGCTGCCCTCGCGCGAGGCGCGCATCATCCGCCTGCGCTTCGGGCTGGAGACCGGCGACACGCACAGCATGTCGCAGATCGGGCAGTTGATGGGCTACAGCCGCGAGCGCATCCGCCAGCTTCAGCACGCGGCGCTGAGCAAGCTGCGCCAGATGCAGGTCGAGTACGGGCTGGCCGAATACCTGGAATAGCCGCACGACGGCAACGACCACTTCACGCCGTGATCCCCCTCATGGCGCTCGCTCGACCGGGTCTGGAGCAGGCCCGGTCGGGCGCTTTTTATGGGCGGATCGTCTGATGCGCCTTGACGGGGCGGGTTTGCAAACCCGCCCCTACATAACATTTGCGCGTATTACCCGTCTTGAATGTCAAACCTCATTAGGGGTGTTGCTTTGCTGCGCCCTTGCTGCCCAGCGATCTGTGCCCCTGTTTTTTGCAACTATTTAACAACATGATTATCGTCCGGCGAGTATACTATATTTAGCGTCCAACAATGCCAGGAGGTGTCCCGCCCCACGAATGAGGGAACGCTAGCGCAAGGCCCTGCGCCCGCCCCAGCATCGCGCAGGGATACGAGGTGGCGGTTGCGCGTCGCGAGGCGCGCCTAACCTCGGTTCGCCGGGGGAAAATCGAACGATCTGCGGATGCCGCCAGGGGTCGTGCCACACCCCTTTTCCTTCCCTCCCAACGCAGGCCGCGCCGCAAACACCGCCGGTGACGGCGGCCCAATCTGCGCGGTCGTGGTGTCCCAACCCTAGTATGTCAAGCGCATACCCTGGCGCGCGCCCGGCGTGCCCGCTGCCCTACACGGGAGCAGTGCGCCCGCCGTCGCCGTGCCGCCACTCCTGGGAGGGAATCCATCATGTGTGGAATTGTCGGCTATATCGGTCCTCGTGACGCCACGCCGATCATCCTCGACGGCTTGCAGCGTCTCGAATATCGCGGCTACGACTCCGCCGGAGTCGCCGTGCTGCAGAACGGTGCCATCGCCCTCCGCCGCGACGTGGGCAAGCTGGGCAACCTGCTGCGTCACGTGGGCGAAGCGCCGCTCAACGGGCACATCGGCATTGGGCATACGCGCTGGGCCACGCACGGCGAGCCTAGCCCGCGCAACGCTCACCCGCATCTCAGCCAGAGCGGGACGACCGTCGTCGTCCACAACGGCATCGTCGAGAACTTCCGCGAGCTGCGCGCCGAGCTGGAGGGTGAAGGCGTGCGCTTTGCCTCCGACACCGACACCGAGACCATCGTGCACCTGATCCAGCGCGAGCAAGACGCGGGGCATGACCTCACCGAAGCGACGCGCCGCGCCGTAAGCCGGCTGCGTGGCGCGCACGCCATCGTCGCCCTGACCGCCAGCGAGCCTGATCGCCTGGTGGCCGTGCGCATTGGCAACGCAGGCGGCGTAGCCATTGGCGTGGGCCAGGGCGAGATGTTCGTCGCCTCCGACATTCCGGCCATCCTGGAACACACGCGGCGCATGATCTTCCTCGAAAGCCGCCAGATGGCGACCATTACCCGTGACGCCTGCCACGTCCAGGCGCTCGACGGCGAGCCAGTGGACGCCGAGCTACACACCATCGCCTGGGACCCGGTCAGCGCGGCGCGCGGCAAATACAAGCACTTCATGCAGAAGGAGATTCACGAGCAGGCGCGCGCCCTCACCGATACGCTGCGCGGGCGGGTGGACTTCCAGGAAGGGCGCATTATCCTGCCGGAGCTTAACCTGACGTGCGAACAGGCGCGCCGCCTGACGCGCATCGTCACCGTCGCCTGCGGCACCAGCGCCTACAGCGGGCTGGTCGGCAAGTTCATGCTGGAGGCGCTGACGCGCCTCCCCGTCGAGGTGGATTACGGCAGCGAGTACCGCTACCGCGACCCGATTCTCGACGACACCTGCGCGGTGCTGGCGATCACCCAGTCCGGCGAGACGGTGGACACGCTGGCGGCGATGGAGGAAGCGCGCGAGAAGGGCGCATTGCTGTGGAGCATCGTCAATGTGCTGGGCAGCCAGGCTATGCGCCTCGCCGATGGGCACATCGCCATGCAAGCCGGGCCGGAGATCGGTGTCGCCAGCACGAAAGCGTTCACGGCCAGCATCGCCGACCAATACCTGCTGGCGCTCTACCTGGCCCAGGAACGCGGTCAGCTTGCGGAAGACCGGGCGCGCGCGCATGTCGAAGACCTGGCCCGCCTGCCAGACCTGGTCGGGCAAGTGTTGGAGCGCGAGCCGCTGGTCGAGGCATTGGCCGCCGAGCTATGCCACTACGCCAATTTTCTCTACCTAGGGCGCGGGATCAACTATCCCATTGCGCTGGAGGGCGCGCTCAAGCTCAAGGAGATCAGCTACATTCACGCCGAGGGCTACCCCGCCGGAGAGATGAAGCACGGCCCCATTGCCCTGATTGACGAGCACATGCCCGTGCTGGCCATCTGCCTGCAGGACGGCGTCTACGACAAGATGCTCAGCCAGGTGGAGCAGGCCAAGTCGCGCGGGGGGATCGTCATCGCCCTGGCGACCGACGGCGACACGCTCATCGGCGAGAAGGCCGATTTCGTCATCCCTCTTCCGCCGCTGCCCCCGCTGCTCAGCCCGATGGTGGCGGTCATTCCGCTGCAATTGCTGGCCTATCACATTGCCGTGCGGCGCGGCTGCGACGTGGATCAGCCGCGCAACCTGGCTAAGAGCGTGACGGTGGAGTAGCGGTCAGCGCACAGCCGTCAGCCGTCAGCGAATAGCGTAGGCGGGGCGTCTTGGCAGGTGACGCCCCGCCTTTCCCCCTCCCAGGCGAATGGGGCATAATGGACTGCATCCGGCTCCATCTGCCCAACAGGAGACTCCGCCATGACTGACATGCTCGTCAAGCTCTACGATCTGCCTCCGTTGGCCCCTGCGCTCGAACGGCCCGCCGCCGCCGAAATCATGGTGCGGCGCGCGCTCGTCCCCGAACGGCACCGCGTTCTGTCCTGGGTCAGCGGGCAATTCTGGGCGGGCTGGGCCAGTGAGTGCGAGGTAGCCTATGCGCGCCTGCCGGTCGCGTGCTTTGTCGCTGTGCACGTGGGGCGGCTCGTCGGCTTCGCCTGCTACGACGCGGCCTACAAAGGCGTCTTCGGCCCGATGGGTGTGTTGGAGTCCGAGCGCGGGACGGGCGTGGGGGCGGCGCTGCTGCTGGCCTGCCTGCACGATATGAGCGCCCAGGGCTACGCTTACGCTGTCATCGGCTGGACTGGCCCGCAGGAATTCTACGCGAAGGTGTGCGGCGCGACGCCCATCCCCGACTCGCGCCCCGGCATGTACACGGGTATGCTCAGCGACCCGCAGTGAGCGGGGAGCCGGTTTGCTGTGATAGAGCAAATGCTTGCTTCCACGCCCCTACGGGCAGGGCAAGCACTTCAATGAGACCTCCGAAGTCCGCGCGGACTTCGCAAGCCCTGCGGTGACGCTCGCCCAGGAATTGGGATTCTCTGCGCTCTGGCGGTACACTCCGGCCTTTGAGCGGACTCTCAACTGCGCCATCAGCCCGCGTGCCGGCGGGAGGCGTGGCGGCGTCCGCGTGTGCCAGCCTGCGCCTGCCCACCTCTTGTGCGTGGACGGGCTGCTAGCAGTCCCCAAAGGAATAGGGAGGTTTCCGTGTCCGATAAGGTTCGTGTCGCCATTATCGGCGTAGGCAACTGCGCCAACTCGCTGGTGCAGGGCGTGCACTACTACCACGACGCCCACCCCGACGAGACGATTCCCGGCTTGATGCACGTGACTCTCGGCGGCTACCACATCAGCGACATCGAGTTCAGCGCCGCGTTCGACATAGACGTGGAGAAGGTCGGCAAAGACCTCAGCGAAGCGATCTGGAGCGGCCAGAACAACACGATCAAGTTCGCCGATGTGCCGCACCTGGGCGTGCCCGTGCATCGCGGCATGACGCATGACGGCCTGGGCAAGTACCTCAAGCAGAAGATCACCAAAGCGCCCGGCCCAACGGCGGACATCGTCCAGATTCTGAAAGACACCAGCACCGATGTCGTCGTCAGCTACCTGCCGGTGGGCAGCGAGCAGGCGACCAAGTGGTATGTCGAGCAGGTGCTCAACGCCGGGTGCGCATTCATCAACGCCATCCCCGTCTTCATCGCCCGCGAGCCGTACTGGCAGCAGCGTTTCGCCGAAAAGGGCCTGCCGCTGATCGGCGACGACATCAAGTCGCAGGTGGGCGCGACTATCCTGCACCGCGTGCTGACCAACCTCTTCAACGATCGCGGCATCCGCCTGGAGCGCACCAGCCAGCTTAACGTGGGCGGCAACATGGACTTCTACAACATGCTGGAGCGCGAGCGCCTGGAGAGCAAGAAAATCTCCAAGACCAACGCCGTCACCAGCCAGCTTCCCTACCACCTCGACCCGGACAACGTCTACATCGGTCCCAGCGACTACGTGCCCTGGCTGCAAGACCGCAAGTGGGCGCACATTCGCCTGGAAGGCTCGGCCTTCGGTGACGTGCCGCTCAACATCGAGCTTAAGCTGGAAGTGTGGGACAGCCCCAACAGCGCCGGTGTGATCATTGACGCCGTGCGCTGTGCCAAGATCGGCCTGGATCGCGGGCTGAGTGGCACGCTGGAAGCGCCCGCCTCGTATTTCATGAAGTCGCCGCCGGTGCAGGCACCGGATGACGTGGCGCACAACAACGTTGAGGCGTTCATTCGCGGCGAGAATAACCGCACGGTCAAGCCGCCGGCGGGCTGGAAGGGCAGCGACAAGCCCTCGGTGCCGGCCAATCCGCACGCTGAGGACTAGCACGCAGCAGCCCGTTCTCCCCCAAAAAGAAGAATCACCGACACGACTTCGGAAGTCTGCCAGACTTCCGAAGTCTGTGTTTGGGCACCTGCGCGCGGGACGCAGCGGCGCAAGGCCCGGCACCCCCTGCCCGGCGCAGGCAGTGTATCGAATTCGGTTGATACTGGCTGCCGTGTGACCCCCCATCCCCCAGCCCCTTCCCCCACGCTACGCGGAGGGAAGGGGAGCAGGCCCGCCGCTTCTCTCCCTTCCCCCCTTGTGGGGGAAGGGCCGGGGATGGGGGGCCATTCCTGTGTGACGAGTTTCAGCCGACAAGGATACACTGCCCCCGGCGTATGGTAAGTGCGCATTATTGGCTTCCATACTATAATGAGCGAAAACCTGGGTATGAGCGGTTGGTGTTTGGTGCTTGGGGTGTGGGGGAGAGAAGCGCATGTCTGAGCAAGTCTGTGGGAACTGCGGGAAAGTAAACCCGGAGAGCGAGTCATACTGCACGGCCTGCGGTCACGCGCTGTCTGGCGAGCGGACGGTGGCCAGCACTCAGCCCCTGAATATAACGGGGCTGCCGCAGCCGCAGTTGCGCTGGGGGACGGCCTTCTTTGAAGACCGCATGATCCTCCAACTGGAGATCAAGGGCACTGACCAGATGATCCAGCACGAGCTTGGCCTGGACTGTGTGGTGGGCCGCACGCACGAGGATGTCGTGCCCGATCTTGACCTGGCTCCCTTCAACGCCCTGGAGCACGGGGTCTCGCGGCGTCACGCCCGGCTGACGCGCCAAAGCCTGACCGTGATGGTGCAAGACCTCGGCAGCGTCAACGGCACGTTCCTCAATGGCACGCGCCTGGTGCCGTTCCAGCCGCGCGTGCTGCGCCATGACGATGAGCTGGTGCTGGGCCGGCTGGCGCTGCGCGTCTCGTTTCTGCGGGGCGTCGTCGCCAGGCCCGAACCGGGTGGCCCCCCGCAGCAAGAGGTGCTCGCCAGCGAGGAGCCGCTGATCAGTCCGCCCGGCGCTCCTCTGCAGGTCAGCCCGCCGGAGCCGGTGGTCAGCCCGCAGCCAGGCGCAGCGCAGCCCGTCACGCCGTCGGAGGCGCTCGCCAGCGAGGAGCCGCTGATCAGCCCGCCCGACGCTCCGGTGCAGGTCAGCCCGCCGGAGCCGGTTGTCAGTCCGCCACAGGACGCGGTGCAGCCGGTCTCAGCGCCGGAGAAGGTATCGCCTCCGTCACCGCCCGACGCCAAGCGCGACACGGACGAGCTGAATGACGCTCCGGCTGAGGCCGCGCCCGGCCCGCCCGCCGATCCTCCTCCTACCAGCGAGACTCCCTGACGACGCCCAGATACTGAGCGGGTCAGGACCGCTTGCGCCTGTCTTTGCGCTCGCGCACGCTGATGCGGATCGGCGTGCCGGTGAAGGGGTAGACGCGCCGTATCTGGTTTTCCAGATAACGCTCGTAGGTGAAGTGGAGCAGGGCGCGGTCGTTGACATGCAGCAGGATCGTCGGCGGGTCAACGCGCACCTGCTGGGCGACGAAGATCTTCAGCGGGCGCGGCTGCTTGGTTTGCGGGGCGTGGCGCAGCAGCGCCTCGCGGATGATCCGGTTTAGCTCGCCGGTCGGGATGCGCACCAGGCGCTCTTCCTGCACTCGAATGGCTGTCTCCAACACAGTGTGGATGCGCTGCCCACTCAGCGCGCTGATGAACAGCACCGGCGCATAGGGCAGGAAGGCCAGGTCGTGCGCGATGGCCTCGCGGAAGGCGTTCATCGTGTGGGTGTCTTTCTCGATGGCGTCCCACTTGTTGACCACGATCACCACGCTCTTGAGCGCATCGTTGACCATTCCGGCGATGTGCGCGTCCTGCTGCGTGACCCCGTCAACAGCGTCCAGCAGCAGCAGCACCACGTCCGCCCGCTCAATCGCTTTGTGAGCGCGCAGCACGCTGTATTTCTCGATGCCCGGCTCGATCCGCCCGCGCCGGCGGATGCCCGCTGTGTCAATCAGGGTGATGGGCATATCGTTCCAGGTGATGCGCGTGTCAATGGCGTCGCGCGTGGTGCCCGCTACCGGGCTGACGATGGCCCGCTCCTCGCCCAGCAGCTTGTTAAGCAGCGACGACTTGCCGACGTTGGGCCGCCCGACGATGGCGATCTTGATCGAGTTGTCCTCGGCGTCGTGGTCTTCTTCGGTGTGAAAGGGAAGGGCGGCAACGATGGCATCGAGCAGATCGCCGCTGCCCGTGCCGTGCAGCGCCGAGACAGGGAAGACTTCGCCCAGCCCCAGCCCGTAGAACTCGAAGGCGTGGTCGAAGCGCCCGACATGGTCGGCCTTGTTGGCGGCGATCAGCACCGACTTGTCCGTGCGCTGCAAGATGGTGGCGATTTCCTCATCGGCAGCGGTGATCCCTTGCAGCGTGTCCACCACGAAAACGATCACGTCCGCGTCTTCGATGCCCAGCAGGGCCTGGGTGCGTATCTCGGCGACGAACTGGCGGCTGCCCTCTTCAAGCGGGCTGGCTGCCTGTGAGCCGTCGGCTTTGGGCTGGTAGACTTCCAGGCCGCCGGTGTCTACCACGTCGAAGACAACGCCGTTCCAGTCCGCCTCGTCTATAATGCGATCGCGCGTCGTGCCCGGCACGTCGGACACGACCGCCTTGCGCATCCCGACGAGCCGGTTGAACAGCGACGATTTGCCAACATTGGGCCGCCCCACCAGGGCGACAAGAGGTTTGCGCATGATCTATCCCAACTCCAGGTTTCGCAGGTGATGATTGTAACAAAGACGCGCATCGCTGAGAAGGTCGGGTGGAGGTGGAGAGGAGCGGTTCTTGGTTGTTGGTGATTGGTTATTGGTTCCAGGCAGGAGATGGGGGAGGGTGAGAAACGGTGCCGGCATGGGCAAGGTGGTCAGTGATCAGTAATCAGAACTCCCAACTCATGACTCAAGTCTCACAACTACTGACGACTGAAAACCGAAAACTGAAAACCAGCAACCAACCACCGACCACCAAAAGAAAAGGGAAGGGGCGGGGAAGCTCCTTCCCTGGTGGTATCACAGGACGCGGCGCGAAGTCTCAGATGGGGGTAGGGAGCATACGGGTCTTTGCGCTGTCCTGGTGATACTGCTAGCAGCAGGCTTTGCACCTGCACTTATCAGGATAGCGCGTCAGAATTAAATCCTCATAAAAATGAGCCGAGAATCCCGAAAGTCAGTGCGCCTGCTCATCAGCCGGTGCCCGGCGCTGCTGGCGACGCGGTGGGCGTGGCCGTCGGAGCCAGCGTCTCGATGGTCACGCCCAGCTCGTCCGGGCTGACGGTGACCGTCAGGCTGCTCGTATCTTCCATGCCCACCAACACCGCTTGCGGCACAACCTCGTGGTTACCGGCGTGCAGCCCGCTCAGGTCTACGATCACGCGCAGGTTCTCGCGGCTGGGCAGCTTGTTGAGCGGCCCGCTGACGAACACGGTGACCGTACCAGCCAGGCCGGTGGCGCGATACTGGGTGGGGTCGAGGCCGGTCACCTCGACCGGCACATCCTCAAACTGGCGCGTGCTGATCTGTGGCTCGATGACGATGGTTACCTTGACGGTCTGGTTCTCCGGCACGGTGGTCACGCCGGCGGGCAGATCAACGGTCACCTCGGTGGTGAAGGTGTCGGTGCGGTTGGTCAGGTCAATCGGGGCTGTGCGCACCAGACCAGGCATCTCGCGGATGGCCGCCAGATCACCGGTCAGCACGACGGTGTCCGGCTCGATGGCGCTGTAGCGCACCACGTTGTAGCCGGGCGGCGGGTTGCCCACGATCTTGGGTTGGACGGGCATCTGGAAGATGTCTTCGCGCGGCTGAATGTCCACCAGGCAGGTGACCGACGACGGCTCCATTTCCACGTCGCGCGCGCGCACCCCGTCTTCCTGGACGGGCGTCAGGCTGACTATCTTGGTGGCCGGGTTTAGCTCGTCGGCCAGGTTCAGCCGCGCTTCGACGCGCGCCACTTCGCGCACGCGCTCGGCGCTGCCGCGAATCACCACTTCGCTGTAGTCGCAGGCCAGGTCAGCGGGATAGGTGTAGCCGAGCGGCGGGTCGCGCGTCACTACCACCTGGACGGCGACGCGCCTCTCGACTTCGCGATCAATGCTCAGGGTGAGCGTGCTTGGGCGCAGGGCGACAACGCGCGCGTGCAGCGGCGAGGCCACCTCCGCTTGAAGCTCGACGCGGTACTCGCCCGGCTCTTTGAAGCTGCGCAGGTTGGCCGTGACAAGAATATCGCTGGCGGTGAGCAGGTCCCACTGGCTACGCTCGGCGCGCACCACCGCCGTGACGCTCGCCGTATCCAGCGCGCGGGCCAGCACATAGCCTTCGGGCAGCTCGAGGCGCACCTGCACCCCGCGCACCTCGCCCTGCTCGACCGGGTTGTTGGCCATGTGCGCCGCCATCCAGATGGCCATCGCCAGGAGCACAGACAGGAGCGCCCAACCCAGGTTGCGCACTATAGACTGGAGAAACGAGCTTCTCTGCATGACAATATCCTGCGTCTGCGCGCGGCTTGTGCGGCCCGGCTTCTCAGGCGACGCGCCGCCCGCGCCCGGAGTCGCCACGCTTGCGCAGGCGGGCTAGCTCGCTGCGCGCGCGGGTCAGCAGCGGCGTCCAGGGCCAGGCGGCTTCTTGCGGGCGGCTGCTGGTGTAGAAGGCGCTGAGGATGGTGCGCAGGCGGTTAGCGTCCAGCCGGCGGATCATCCGCCCACGATTGGCGACCGAGATGCGCCCCGTCTCTTCGGAGACGATCACACACAGCGCGTCCGACACTTCGCTGATGCCCAGCCCGGCGCGGTGACGGGTTCCCAGCTTGCGGTCGGTCAGGTTGCGCCCGGACGACAGCGGCAGCACCGAGGCGGCGCTGGCTACCCGCCCATCGCGGATGATCACCGCCCCGTCGTGTAGCTCCGTCTTGGGCCAGAATACGGTCAGTAGGAGCTGCGGGCTGGTCTGCGAATCCATCGGCACGCCGGTGCTGATGAATTCGTCGAGCGCGTCGTTGCGCTCCAGCACGATCAGTGCGCCGTGCCGCCGCTCGGACAGACGCGCTGCCGCCGCACAGATGGCGTCAATGATCTGCTCTTCTTCGGTGAAGGTGGGCTGGCGGCTAAAGAGATTGCCCAGCCCGGTGCGCCCCACGCGCTCCAACGCCCGGCGTAGCTCTGGCTGGAAGATGATCGGAATCGCCACAATGGAGGCGGTGATGAGGTGGTTCAGCAGCCAGCGGAACGCCACCCACTCGAACACGGTGGACAGCAGGGCCATGATCAGCACGACGGCAATCGTGCCGCGCAGCAGCGAGACGGCCTGCGTGCCCCGGATGACCAGCGTGACGACGAAGATGATCGCCGCCACAACGAGCACGTCCGGCACGTCGCTCCAGCGGAAGGTCTCCAGCGTCCAGATCAGTCTCATGGCTTACCACAAGCGTCCTTCACCGCACTCCATCTGGCACGGCCAGCGCGCCAACAATACCATATCCGGCCCCGCTGTGGATTAGGGCCAGATGAGAATTCGCCCCCGGCGAGAGCGGAGCAGAGCGCCACCCCCCACGAGCAGCGGCGATCTCCCGCGAGGGCGCGGCCATGCCACGCCCACACCCCGGCGCTCAGCCGCTCAACTGGCGCAGCAGACGCTGGTAATCCTGGGCCTGCTCCGGGTTGAGGGCGATGATGCGGCGGATGGTGACCAGCGCATCGTTGTGCAGCCCGGACTCAAGCTGAAGCTCGGCCAGGGCGTCAAGCTGCTCGACGGCTTTGGGCACGTTGCCCGTCTGGTGATAGACGGCGGCCAGCCGCGAGCGCAGGGCCATGTCGTTCGGGTAGCGCGTGACCAATTCCTCCAGCACGCGGATGATCTGCCCGGCTTTTTGCTGCTTGGCATAGAGCCGCAGCAGCCCGTCTAGCTCGCGCACGGCGGAGATCGGGTCGTTCAGCCGGTAATTGAGGTCAACCAGAGCGCGGCGCGCGCGCTCGTCGTTGGGGTCGGTGCGCCGAATCTGGTCGTAGGTGCGCATGGCCTGGCGCAGTTCCAGCCGGCTAACCTCGATCTCGCCCAGCCGGTGCATGATCTGGATGATCGGCTCGTCGGGCACGCCGATGCGCTGCCCAAGCTGGATGGCAGACAGGTAGGTAGACCGCGCCGCGTCCAGGTCGGCAAGCTGGTAGTAGGCATCGGCCAGGTCAATGTACTGGCTGAGCAGGTCGCCCCAACGCTCGCCTTCCTGGAGCAGGGTGATCAGGCTGTGGTGCAGCGCCGTGTCCATCGGCGCGATCTTCAGCGCCTCTTGCAGGATGCTCATGGCGCGCTCGGTATCGCCGCGCAGCCGGTAGGTTTCGGCCACCAGGTTGTACTTGGTCATGGCGGCGGGAATGTTGTTGCGATCCAGCAGGATTTGCCCGATGCGCCAGTGGATCGGCAGGTAGTCCGGCGCGCCTTCCAGCATGTAGTGAGCCTGATCCAGAGCCAGGCTGTACAGCCCTTCGCGCACATAGCGGTCAATCAGGTTGAGGCCCTCGGTCACACGGTCGTCAATGTAGAGGGCGATGCTCACCAGCGAGTCCGGCTCCTGGAATATGATCGCTTCTTCAAGCTGGCGGCGTGTCCGCGCAACGCGCTCCTTCCACGACGGGCCGCTGAGCAATTCCAGGAAGCGGGCGTTGAGGCTCTTGAGCTGCTGCTCGTCGGCTTCTTCGGCGCTGGCCGTTAGCTGGTCGTAGACCGTGCCGATCTGGGCGGCGGCGTCTTCGTTGCCAGCCTGCTCCATATCGGCCATGCGCATCGCCTGGATGAGGGTGCGCGCCGCCGGGCGGGGACGGTTGAGGGCTGACTGGGCGATGCTCAGTCCGTGCAGCGCACCGGCGGCCAGGTGAGGATCGTGGGTAGCCTGGTCGAAGTGGGGAATGGCGGCGTCCCACTGCTCTAGCTCCAGCCGCAGCGCGCCCAGGGCAAGCTGCACGCCGGGGTGAGACATTCCGGCGGCCTGTGCGCGCTCATACGCGCCGATGGCTTCCGCGTAGAGGCCCTCGTGCTGGTAGCTGATTGCCTGCGAAGCGTGCAGCCCGGCCTGGTCTAGCTCGCCGGAGGTGAAAAGCTCGGTAGCTACCGCCTCCAGTGCGCGCTCAACCGCTTCACCGAGCGGGCCGCGCGGGTTGTCCTCCTCTGCCGCGCTCTCTTCGCCGGAGAGGTCGTCGAGGTCTTCGTCGGTCAGCTCGAACGCCTCTCCGTGCACTGGCTCGTCGAAATCGCCGGTCTCGTCTATCTCCACCTTGATGATGTCCGGCGAGATCGGCGAATGGGTGCGGATGGCTTGCAGAGTGTTGAGCGCTTGCGGATTGCCCGGCTCCAGGCGCAGTGCCCGCTCGACGGCCTGGGTGGCGATGTCGCTGCGGTCCGCGCGCTGGAAGTTGAAGGCCAGGGTCAGGTACTCGCGGATGGCCAGGCGACGCCGTCCGGTCTTCTCGTAGGCCAGGGCCAGGCGTTGGTGAATGTGCACCAGGCCGGCGGTCAGTTGGGTGGCGCGCTCCCAGTTGGCGATGGCCTTGATCAGGTCGCGCTGGGCGAGGTAAAGCTCGGCGACGTTGATGTACTGCTGGGCGGCTTCCTTCATGCGGCCCAGCCGCTCCAGCACGTCGGCGCTGCGTTCGAGTGGGGTCGGATCGTCGGGGGCAAGCTGGTGCGCGCGCGTGTAGACTTTCAGCGCGTCCTCAAGCCGCCGCGCTTGCAGCAAGGCCAGGCCCAGGCTGTTGTGAGCCGCCGGATCGTCGGGTATCTCCTTGACCGCTCGCCCATATGCAGCAATCGCCTTGTCCCACTCGCGATCCCAGGCGGCGGAGTGCCCCATATTCATGGCCTGCTCGTAGATCTGACGATTCCCTGGCATATCCCGCTCTACCCCTTGTTTGGTTGTTGGTTATTGGTTTTTGGTGATTGGTTTCTGGTGGAGGCGACTCTGTACCGAGTGCGTTCTACCAATAACCAGCCACCAACCATCAACAACCGACTACCCATGCCCCCGCATCGCACACAGACAATATGCCGCTACTTCTTCTTGCCCTTCTTGTCTTTCTTACCCTTCTTCTTGGGTTTTTTCTCAGTCCGAATATCCTCATCGCCTGCCGCGCCCCCCGCGCCCAGCAGATGGACGAGGATCGCTTTCTGGGCGTGCAGCCGGTTCTCCGCCTGCGGGAACAGGCGCGACTGCGGCCCGTCGGCCACCTCGTCGGTGATTTCCTCGCCGCGATGCGCTGGCAGGCAGTGCAGGACGATGGCGTGCTCGGCGGCGTGGCTCAGCAGCGCCTCGTTGACCTGGAACGGCGGGAAGACAGCCCGGCGCTGCTCGGTCTCGGCTTCCTGACCCATGCTCGTCCAGGTGTCGGTATAGACCACGTCCGCGCCGGTGACGGCAGCGAGCGGATCATCGGTGACGGCCACATCGAGCCGCCCGCCTGCAAGCTCGTGCGCCTTCTCCAGCACCGCTGGCCTGGGCTGGTACCCCGCCGGGCTGCCGATGGTCATCTTCATCCCGAACTGCGCCGCGCCCATCAGCAGGCTGGTGACGACGTTGTTGCTGTCGCCGATGTAGGCCAGGTGCAGCCCTTCCAGCCGCCCGAATTCCTCATAGATGGTCAGCAGATCGGCCATAGCCTGGCAGGGGTGGTTATAGTCGGTCAGGCCGTTGATCACCGGCACGGGACTCCAGCGCGCCAGGTCGAGAACGTGCTGGTGCTCGAAGGTGCGCGCCATGATCGCGTCCACATAGCCGCCGAGGACGCGGGCGATGTCGGCGGTGCTCTCGCGCTTGCCCAGACCGATCTCCTGCGGGCTGAGGTAGAAGGCGTAGCCACCGACCTGCTGCATGGCTATCTCGAACGAGACGCGCGTGCGCAGCGACGGCTTCTGGAAGACCATCGCCAGTGTCTTGCCCTTGAGCAAGGGGGGATTGCCCCCGCGCCGGTGCTCCTCCTTGAGCGTCACGGCGCTGTCGAGCAGGTATTGCAGGTCCGCAGCCGTCCAGTCGGCAAGATCCAGGAAGTGCTTCACAGGACACCTCTCTCAGGTTGGATCGTCGCGCCCAAATACTGCATATTGCGGCGTAGTATAGCATAAATCGGACTGCCAGGCCGGAGGAGTGGGCGGGGCGAAGGGACTTCGTAGGGGCGTGTCGCAGCCAGCGCGCGCACCGCCTTTGCCTTACCGCGCCCCTGGCCTCGCCGCGCTCAGCCTGTCCCCCTCTCCGCCGGCCTTCCCCCACGAGGGGGAAGGAGAAAAGCGACGACTGCTCCTCCTCCCTGTCGCACCTGGCTCACAAATCTCTCTCGCAGAGACATCGCTGTTCCCACTTTCCAAGGCATCGTCCGGCTCTTTCTACTCAGCCCGTCACGATGCCCTCATTATCCCCAGAAGTGTCAGCTATCTCTCCGGTCTATACAGCAGCGCGGGGAAGGGAGAAAAGCGACGGACCTGCTCCCCTTCCCTCCGCACAGTGCGGGGGAAGGGGCTGGGGGATGGGGGGTATTTGTGGGTAACACATAGCCGCCGCTGGAGAAGGGGATGCGAGGCCCGCGCAAGTGGGCCGGGTGGGGGTGAGGTAAGCCGGTGGACGAGGCGAGGCGCAAAAGAAGACTTCCGAAGTTTCCGCAAACTTCGGAAGTCTGGCGGGGCGTATCGCTATACGCCCCTGCGCCCTAACCGCCGCGCGCCGCTAACTGGGCCGCCTGGTCAACAGTGTAGTAGTCGAAGTGCTCGCCGCCGTAGATGCCGTCCGTCTCCACCGGCGCGCTGAACCAGGGCTTGAGCAGCACGTAGCCGACGGGCATACTCAACGGGATGACCGGAACAAGCCCGTCCGCCCCGAAGAACTGCTCCTCGATCTCGGCGTACTCCGCGACGCGGGTGTCGGGATCGCTCTCGGTCATGGCCGCGCGGATCAGGTCGTCCACGTCCGAGCAGGGGCGCTTCATGTCGTTGTGCAGCGACGCGCAGCCCAGCACATCGTTAACCCAGTTGTTGGCGTCGTTGTAGTCGGGACTCCAGCCCAACGTCCACATATGCGGGCGGTCGGCGGCATCCTGGCGGTAGGAGATGGAGTTGATCAGGCTCTCGAACGCCTGCTGCTCGATGGTGAACAGGGACGGGTCGCAGCCTAGCTCGCGTTCCAGGGCGTTGGTCAGGAACTCAACCCAGTCCACACCGCCGGGGAAAGCGGCGATCTCCATCGCGGGGAGGCCCTCGCAGTTGGGATAACCGGCTTCGACCATCTGAGCGCGGGCGTACTCCGGGTCGTAGCCAACGCCGATCTGGTCGTAGGGCGGCGCGCCGAACATGCCGGGCGGGGTGAAGTGAATCATGGGCACGCCCAGGTTGTCCTGCACATCGCGGATGTAGGCGCTGCGATCCACGACCGCTGAGAAGGCGCGGCGGACGTGCACGTTGTCGGTCGGCGACTTGTCGAAGGCGAAGCCCATGTAGAAGACGGACGGGCTGAAGACCTGATGAAGCTCGGCAGCGTAGGCGGGATCGGCGAGGATGGCCTGCACCTGCGTGGTGGGCACGCCCGTCTGGTCAATCTGGCCGTCTTCGTACTGGGCGAAGGCCGATCCAGCGTCCTCGGCGGTGGAGATGATCAGCCGCTCGACATTGCCAGGGCCGGTCAGGTCGGCGGGGATGTACGGGTTGCGCAGCAGGACGCGGCGCGTGCGGCTTAGCTCGTCAATGACGAAGGGGCCGTTGGTGGTCAGAGCGCCCAGGCGTGTCCAGTCGTCGCCGTACTGCTCGACGATCTCCTGGGGCACCGGACGGAAGACCCACATCGTTGTCTGGCTGAGGAAGTAGCTCGCCGGGAAGTTGAGCGTCACCTGTAGGGTGGTGTCGTCGGGCGCGGTCACCTGCACCAGATCGCGGTCGGCGTCGGTGAACTGGGCCGGGCTGATAGCCAGAGCGTTGGCGCAGCCTGCCACTGCGCCCGCCACCACGTAGCCGTACTCCGACTCGACGCGCGGATCGCAGGCCCGCTTGATGCCATACTCGATGTCCCCAGCGGTCACCATGCGCAGGACGCTGGCCCGGTGCTTGGCCGGATCCCACTGCACCCAGGGCACGTCGTCGCGCACGGTGAACGTCCAGACCAGGCCATCGTCGCTGATCGTCCAGGCGGAGGCCAGCTCCGAGTCCACCTGGCCGGGCACGAGCGGGCTGGCATTGGTCAGGCCCAGGAACAGGTTCTCGATGTAGTCAATGGACACCGAGTCGGTCCCAAGCTGTGGGTCCAGCGTGGAAATCACGCCAGCGTCCAGCCAATAGCTGGTGACCGGCTCAGTCTGGCGCAGCGCGGCGTCATCGGCGCGAGAAAAATCCAGGGGCAGCAGCGCGACGGCCATCGTCAGAGTGAGGGCGAGCGCAAACGCCCGGTAACTGTGCTTCAACATGGGGCACCACCTGTGAGTTGCTGCGACGATCTGCGGATGATGTCCCCTATTATAGCGACGATCCGCGCCGGGCGGCTGCTTGGGGGTGGAGAGAGACGCGCAAGGGTGGCCGGGGACTTCGTCTGACGCCGCTGAATAGCCTCACCCCCGCTCGGCGCAAGGAGTGAAGCTGTCCGGGGGGCAGCGCCCGCGCTCACTCCGGCTGCCAGCGGTACTCCAGGTGCCGGGCGGTCTCCAGCGCCGTGTCCGGGCTAATCAGGCGGCTGACGATATGGAGCGCCGCGTCAATACCGGTGGCGATGCCGGCGGAGGTGATGATCTTCCCACTGTCCACATAGCGCACGCCGCGCACAATGGAACAGGCGGGCGCGGTCTCGGCCAGCTCGTCCATCGCGCGGTGATGGGTGGTGGCCCGCAGCCCGTCGAGCAGCCCCGCCGCGCCGAGCAGCAGCGCCCCCGTGCACACGGAGAATACTATCTCGGCCTCGCGCGCCTGCTGCCGGACGAAGTTGACGGTGGCCGGGTTGTGCTGCTCGTGGCGCGCGCCCAGCCCGCCGGGGACGATCAGGATGTCGGCCTGCGGGGCGTTGGCGTAGGTGTAGTAGGGCGTGACGCGCAGCCCACTGCGCGTGGTCACGGGGGGGAGCTGGCGCTCGGCGACGGTTGTGACCGAGAAGGGTACCGGGCCGATGGCGCGCTGGCCGGTGATCGAGAACACTTCCAGCGGGCCGCAGAAGTCTAGCGTGTCCACGTCATCAAACAACATTAGCAGAACTATATGTGCCATTTCAAGAGTATCCCCTACCGGCAGGTGCGGATTCGTTATTCGTCAGAGGTCGTGCGCGCACCATGACCATATCGGCCCCATTGTAGCCTGAGAAGACCCGCCTGAAAAGATCGGATTGCCCGATTGCCCCCCATCCCGGCTCGCAGTACAATCGAATTATACACACTACCCAAGACCGGGCGGGCCAACCATGATCACACGTCTTCTGCTGATTGACGCCAACATTTCGTTCATTGTCACGCTCAAGCAGGCGCTGGAAAGCACCGGCCAGTTTCGCGTCAACCTGGCGGCCAACGGCCAGGCGGCGCACGAGGCGTTGCTGCACAGCCAGTACCACGCCGCCCTGCTGGACTGCGAGCTGGCCGACATGGACCCGCAGGTGTTGGTGGACTTGATCCACCAGATCAGGCCGGACTTGCCCGTGATCATGATGTCGGGTGACATGGAACAGCTTGAGCGCGCCCAGATGATGGATGTCCAGGGCGTGCTGGCTAAGCCATTCACGGCGCGCCAGTTAATTGCCTACCTGCGCAATCTCATCGGCGGCGTCGAGGGGCCGGTCGTCACACCGCCCGACGGCGTAGCCCGTGACGAGTTCGCCCCGCCGGAGATGCCGCCCGCCATCCAGCCCGTGACGCGCGCCCCGGACGCGCTCCCGTCCGTTGATTTCGCCGAGCAGACGGCGTCGGACGCGCGCGAGCGCCGGCCCACCGAGCTTTTCAGCCCGGAGGAGCGCGCCCAGATTCGCCAGGGGCTGCAAGACCTGGATGGGTTCGGCGTGCCGGACGAGGCCCCGGTCAGCGAGGAGATAGAGTCGCAGTCGCTGGAGGCGGACGACCTGCTGACCGAGTTCGAAGTCTTCGAGCGCATCCAGACAGGGCAGCTTGGCCGTCTCCAGGATGACCGGAGCGGCGACTGGGAGACCATCACCCCGCTGACCACTGCCCCCGCCGAGGCCGAGGAGCCGCCCGGTACCCGTCCCTTGACCTGGGACGCGGAGGATCAGTCTGGCTCAACGATACATTTGGCCTGGCCGGAGGAAGTGCCGCCCACGCGCCCGCTCGGTGCCAGCGCGGAGCCGCCCGCAACGCACGTGCTGGATGACGAGGAGGAGGCGGAAGAAACGCGCAGGCTGGCGGGCACAGAGTCGCTGGACACGCTGCTTGATGCGCGCGCCTGGCCGGAGTACCACGCTCCGCCCGAAGAGCCGCCCGCGCCGCAAGATGACCTGGACGAGCTGCGCCAATTCCTGGCTGCTGACTACGGCGAGCATGATGCCGGTGAGTTCGGCGACGTGCTCGACGCGGTGGCTCGCTCATCGCCGGAGGACTACGAGCGCTCGCCAGACGACCGCGCCTTCCACGATCTGGTCGAGTCGCTGCGCCCGCGCGACGATGCCCAACAGCGGCGCACGCGGCTCGATGAGCTTCTGGCTTCCATCGCCGCCGACAGCGGCCAGGCCGAGCCGCCCGCTGACAGTGGCGCGGCCATTGACTACGTGCTCGACGCGATCCGTCGCGCGGGGCCGCCCGTCGAGGACGATGCGCAGCCGCCGGACGAGGCGGCGCTGGACGACACGACCATCGGCGATGTCATTGACGGGCTGTTCGAGCCATCCTTCGAGGGTGTGCTGGCTGCCCTGGCCGGTGAGGAAGTGGACGACGAAGACTACGAGGAGCCAGCTTATTCCCGGCCTCCTGTTGCGCCCGCTGTGCCTGCCCCTACTGACCAGATCGCGTCCGAAGCGCCCCTCGACGACGGCAGCCCGGCCTGGCTGACGGATTATGAGCGCGAGGTTACTGCTTCACCGGATGACCGGGTGCTGGCCGAGCCATTCGAGCCGCTCGAAGAGCAGCCGGTCATGCCGCAGGACTCGCGCCATTACCCGGCGACGGCGGCGCTCGCCGCTGTTGCCAGCGCCGAAGACGGAGATGACTTCTCGCTCACGCAGCTTCTAGAGCAGATCGAAGAGCAGCTTCCTCCCCTGCAAGCGGAGCACCCCCAGCTCAGGCCGCTCCCGTCGTGTGATACAGACGCGGGGCTTGGCGGCGCGCGCGACCTGGAGACGATCTTCGACGAGATGGAAGGGGTGGAGGGCGGGGAGCCGCAGCCATTGGCGGAAGACACGCGCCCGGCGTTCCGGCCAGACACTTACCCCGACGTGGCCCCCTCGACCTCGACGCGATCTTCGCCGCGCCCGACGCGGTGATGTTCGCCGAGGAGGTCTTCCCCGACGAGTTGCGCGACCTGGCCGACGCCGCGCAAACGGCGGCGGATGCCCTTGCGTCGGAGGCCAGCGTCGCCGAGCTATTCTATGACGGGGTGCGCCAGGACACCTGGGACTTCGCCGAGCCGCCCGAAAGCGAGCCGCTCGATTTCGCCCCCGAAGAGGCCCCGGAGTGGCCGGAGCCAGCGGAGTCGCTCCCGCCCGCGCCGCTCGGCGAGCCAATGGCGGACATAGCTCCGCCGGAGCCGGACTGGGAGCAGGTCAGCGCCAGCGCAGAGCAGCCCGTAGAAGCGCCGCCGCCCGTGCCCCTGTTCGCCGCTGAGGAGCGCCCACTTCCCCCGGAAATGGCGGCTGTGGAGCCAGGCGAGGACGCCGGCGAAGCCGGTGTTGCGCAGACGGCGGTGCGCCTGACCCAGTACTCGCTGGAAAGCTCGGCGCAGGCGACCATGCTCAGCCGTCCGGGGCGTCTGCTGGCCAGTGCTGGAGACCTGCCCGACGCGGCCATTGCCCGGCTGCTTGGCACGGTTGATGCGGCGTGGCGCACCAGTCCCGCCGCCTCCGACGCGCTGATCCGCTATATCGCCCTGCCGGACGCGGGCGAATTCCTGCTGTACAGCACCCGTGTTGAAGCGGACATGACGCTGAGCATGGTCTTTGGCGCAAATACCCCCCTGCGCACCATCCGCCGCCAGGCGCGCCGTCTCGGTGAATCGCTCAACCTGATGCCCGAACTACCCGATGCAGGCGGGGAAGCACCAGCCGCGCGCACCAGGCCCCGCCGTCCAGAGCTGCCCGAAGCCGGGCCGGACCCCGTTGCCGTCGCTGAGGCTGAAGTCGCCGCGCCCGCGCGGGACGACGGCCCGGAGGCCGCCGAGGGGCCGTACACGGGCTATACCTGCCTGTGGATTCCCCACGACTCCCGCCTGGAACTGCGCGGCGAGTTCGCCGACTCGCTCAAGGGGTGGATTGTGGACGCAGCGGCTGAGGATCGCTGGCGGGTGCTGGCGCTCGACGTGCAGACGGATTGCGTGCTGGTGTCGCTCGATGTGCCGCAGAAGGTTCACCCCGACCAGGCCATCGCCCGGCTGATGGCCGCGACTGCGCAGCGCAGCGCCGGTGAATTCCCCGACCTGGCCTTCGGGCAGCCGTTGTGGGCGGACGGGTACTATTTCACTGCCCCGCCGCGCGATCTCTCTGACCGCGAGGTGGCCCGCTTCCTGAATTTCCAGCGCCAGGCGTAGGGGCCTTGCGCAGCGCCCCCGGCGCAGCGATCCCGCTGCCGTGCCCCGCTTTACCTCACCCCCGCTCGGCGCGAACGCGCCTCACCGCCCCCTCCGTCTACGGAGAGGGGGCAAGCCGAGCGCAGCGAGGCTGGGGGTGAGGTCAATGCTCCTGTGCCAGGCGAGTCGCCGGCAACTTGCGCACGCAGCCGGTCTGTGGGCTAGTGGCCGTTGCTGATTGGCAGCGGCTTACCGCCCCACACGGCGTCGAAGTTCGGCCCCATCGTGCCGCGCGGCACGTAGAGCACATTGCACACCCACACGATCTTATAGTAGGCGCCGGTAGCGTCTATGCCCAGCACCCAGGCGCTCTTGCCCGCCTGGATGGTGGTATAGGGGGCGACCAGCTCACCGGGTGCCCAGTAGAGCGGCGCGTCGAGCACGAAGGTGCCCACCACCGAAGTTGCCGCGATCGGCATGTACTGATCGCAGCCGGCGATGCTGCTCACGCCGAAGCCAGTCCCGTCGCAGGTGAACTGCACGGACGTGGAAGTGAGCACTTCTTCGTCAGCGTCGCGCAGGGTGACGATCATGGTCAACACCTGGCCGGCGGGCAGGGGGAACGAGCCGGTTTGCAGGCCGCGATTGTTTTCGTCGAAGACGCCCCAATCACTGTCGAACGCGCCGGGAGCAACAGTGGGGAAATACTCGTCCATGTAGACGACTCCGGCGAAGTCCTTGACGATGGTATCGGCGTAATACGTGTCCCCTGGAACCAGACCGACGAACTTCTGCGAGAAGAAAGTCTGGCCGCTGAGGCAGCCCGACGACATACGACCGGTGATAATCCACTCCTCACCGGCAGCGCGAACCTGCCCGGCCTGGGGCACATAGGCCAGTGCCAGCACCAGGCCGAGCAGCACAACAAGGGAAACCAACCGGATTCTGATACGCATTGTGCTCTGCTCCTTCCAACCATCTACACCTCTGATCAGTCACTTCTTTCTACTAAGATGTGTTAACTAACATTATACAGCGCATTTTTCTCGACGAGTCGTATGAAAGCTATAACTTGTATAGAGAAGTACTCAGGCGCGCATTGCCAGGGCGGACAAAGAAAGCGCCCCAGGAATTTCCTGGGGCGTGGGTGCCAGGGGTGCCGTTTTCGGCGGGGGCGGGCGTTAGTTGTGCCCAGCGAGCCGGTCGAGGTGGGCGACGATTCGCGCGAGGACCGCATCTGGGGCGTGTTCTGTCTCGGCGCTGGACACACGCAGCACGCACAGGCCGAGCGCTTCGAGCGCAGCCTGGCGCTCGGCGTCAGCGTTGGGCTGATCGTGGATCGGGCCGTCTATCTCGATGACCAGGCTTGCCTCGGCGCAATAGAAGTCAACAATGAAACGGTCAATCGAGTGCTGGCGGCGAAAGTGCACGCCGAGTTGCTTGCGGCGCAGGCGCTGCCAAAGCAGGTCTTCGGCACGGGTGGGATCGTGTCGCATCTGGCGTGCAGCGGCTCTCTGCTGATAGCGCCGCAGCGGGCTGGACGACTTGCGTGTGGCTGGCATGGCGAACTCTCCCCGGAGGCCCCTCCCCCTGGCCCCCTCCCCAGCCGAGCTAGGGAGGGGGAAGCGCTGCGTCTGCCGGTCAAAGTCCCCCTCTCTGGCTCTGCCGGAGAGGGGGATTTAGGGGGAGAGGCCTGTGGCTGGCATGGCGAACTCTCCCCGGAGGCCCCTCCCCCTGGCCCCCTCCCCAGCCGAGCTAGGGAGGGAGAAGCGCAGCGTCTGCCGGTCAAAGTCCCCCTCTCTGGCTCTGCCGGAGAGGGGGATTGAGGGGAGAGGCCTCACCCGCGCCCCCACCGCTCCATCTCCGCCCAGTTCGGCCCGACGCTCGCATCGGCGACCAGCGGCGCGTCCAGCTTGAAGGCCGCTTCCATCACCTCGACCACCAGCGGCGCGACGCGATCCAGTTCGTCGTCCGGCACTTCGAGCACCAGTTCGTCGTGCACCTGCAGGATCATGCGCGCCCGGCGGCGCTCCTCGCGCAGTGCCCGCGCCAGATCAATCATGGCGATCTTGATGATGTCCGCCGCCGTGCCCTGGATGGGCATGTTGATCGCCTCGCGCTCGGCCCGCTGCCGCGCCTGGAAGTCCACTTTGCGCCCCAGCTTCTCGCTCAGTTCGGGGAAGTAACGGCGGCGGCCCAGCAGCGTCTCGACGTAGCCGAGGCGGGCGGCGCGGGCGCGCGCTTCGTCCAGGTAGGCGCGCACGCCGGGGAACTGGGCGAAGTAGGTGGCGATGAAGTCCTCGGCTTCGGCCAGGGTGAGGTTGCTGTCGCGGGCCAGGCGGAAGGCGCCCATGCCGTACATCAGCCCGAAGTTGACCGCCTTGGCGAAGCGGCGCTGCTCGTAGGTCACCTGGTCGAGCGGCACCTGGTAGACGGCGGCGGCGGTCGCCCGGTGAATGTCCACCCCGTCGTGGAACGCCTTCAGCAGGGCGGCGTCCTGGCTGTAGTGGGCCAGGATGCGTAGCTCCACCTGGCTGTAGTCCACCGAGAGCAGCTTGTGCCCCGGCGGAGCGACGAAGGCCCGGCGCACGCGGCGGCCTTCCTCGCTGCGGACGGGGATGTTTTGCAGGTTCGGGTCGCTGGACGACAACCGCCCGGTGACGGTGCCCGTCTGGTTGAAATTGGTGTGCACGCGCCCGGTGACCGGGTTGATCAGGGCGGGCAGGGCGTCCACGTAGGTGCTGCGCAGCTTGTCTAGCTCGCGCCAGGCGAGGATCAGCCCGACGATGGGGTGCTGGTCCTTGAGCGCCTCCAGCGTGCCGGCGTCGGTGCTGAAGCCGTGCGTCGTCTTGCGCAGGCCCTCGGTGGGCAGGCGCAGCTTGCCGAACAGCACGTCGTTGAGCTGCTTGGGGCTGCCCAAATTGAACTCGCCGTAGCCGCCGCTGTTGGCGTAGACTTCCTGTTGCAGCGCGGCCAGCCGCTCGCCCAGGTCGGCGCTGAGTTCGCGCAGGTAGGCCACGTCGAGCAGCACGCCGGCCATCTCCATGTCGGCGATGACCGGCACGAGCGGCATCTCGACTTCGCTGAACAGCTTCCACACCTGGCGTTCCTCTAGCTCCGGGCGCAGGATGTCCACCAGGCGGCGGGTGATGGCGGCGTCGGCGGCGGCGTAGGGCGCGGCCTTCTCGACCGGCACGCGGTCCATGGTGATCTGCTCGCGCCCGGAGCCGATCAGCGCGTCAATGGGCGTCATCTGCGCGCCGGTGCGCACCCAGGCCAGCGCCTTCAGCCCCAGGTTGCGGCTCGACGGGTCGCTGACCCACTCAGCGATCATCGTGTCGAAGGTGATCGGCGTCACGTCAATCCCGTAGCGGCGCATGACCACCAGGTCATAGCTGGCGTTGTGGGCCACTTTGGGGATGTGCGGGTCGGTCAGAGTGGGACGCAGCGCAGCGATCACCGTCTGCAGGGGGAGCTGACGCGGCGTGTGCCCGGCCAGCAAGTCCGGCTGGTCGGCAGAGCCGCGCGCCGGGGCGTTGGGCGCGATATGCCCGACCGGGACGTACCAGCCGCGCTCGCCGTCTGTGGCCAGGGCGATGCCCACCAGGTCGGCGCGCATCTGGTCGGTGGAGGTCGTCTCCACGTCGAAGGCGATCATCTCCGCTGACTCAAGCTGCTCCACCAGCGCGGCGAGCGTCTCCTCACTGTCCACGAGGGTGAAGTCCACCAGCGGCTCGCGCGCGGCGGCCTGCTGCTGTTCGTCGTGCAGGGCGAACATGCTGAGTTGCTGCCTGCCGGGGGTGGGGCGTGGCAGGCGGTCTACCAGGCTGCGGAACTCCAACGCGCGGAACAGCGCCTCCACATCCTCGTAGCGGTAGTCGTGAGCGACGCAGGCGGACAGATCGAGTGTCACCGGCACGTCGCGCTTGATCCGCGCCAGGTCGCGCGAGAGGAAGGCGTTGTTGCGCTCGGCGGCCAGCCTGTCGTGCAGCGCGCCTTTGAGCGCGTCCAGGCGCTCGTAGACGCCGGCGACGCTGCCGTGCTCGGCGATCAATTTGGCCGCCGTCTTCTCGCCGACGCCCTTCACGCCGGGGATGTTGTCCGACGAATCGCCCATCAGCCCCTTCATCTCGACCAACTGCGCCGGTTCCAGCCCGTACTCGGCGCGGAAGCGGGCCAGGTCCCAGAATTCCGGCCCGTTGCCCTGGCGCTTGGCGGGAAGCTGGACGGTGGTGTGCTCGCTGAGCAGTTGCAGGAGGTCGCGGTCGCCGGTGATGATGCGCACGTCCACGCCCTGCGCCTCGGCCTGCGGTGCGACGGAGCCGATCACGTCGTCGGCCTCGTAGCCCTCCAGTTCCAGGATGGGGACGTTGAAGGCGGTGATCAGGTCGCGGATGCGGTTAAGCTGGAGGCGCAGGTCGTCGGGCATCTTGTCGCGCGTGCCCTTGTAGTCCGGGTACAGATCGCCGCGCCCGGAAAGGCCCTGGTCGAAGGTCACGGCCAGATAGTCGGGGTGCTCGTCGAGCAGGTCGAGCAGGGTACGGGCGAAGCCGTAGACGGCATTGGTCGGCTCGCCGGCTTTGGTCTGGAAGCCCTGCAGCGGCAGGGCGAAGAACATGCGATAGGCCAGCGCGTGGCCGTCAATTAGCACGAGGGTGGGGCGGGACATGGCGCGCTCCTTCGTCCGGCAGCACTTGAACGGATGTGCGTAGTATACCACAGCAGAGCAGCAGCGCGGCGAAGCCATCGGGCTGTGCAAATCTCTATTCCCTTCGTAATCTCTTTATTCTGTAATAAAATTTGGTTATAATAGGTGGACACATAAGAAGCCGTTTCACCAAAGTCAGCCTATAGCTGGCTCGTTGCCAGAGAAGGGATTGAATCGCCATGAACAAAACACGGTTGTTTGCGCTGATCGTAGTCCTTGCGTTGGCATTTGCGCTGACCGCAGTGCTCAGGGAAACTGTCCGTGCGGCAGGTGAGACCTGGACAGTAGTCTCGGCCATCAGCATCGGCTGTGCGTCGGATGCCACAGGGTTCAACGTTGCTTACTCCAACATTGATCCCGGCGCTGATTACTATCAGGAAACGTGGGTTGAGGCAGGTGGCCTGGTCTATATGGACGAGTACATCGGCCCGACGACTCCCTCCGACCCAAGCTGGTATCTATATGACAGCAATGACCGCGGCCTTCAGACGGCTAATTTCCCCATCCCTGAACCGGCCACGGTCATCCTACGCCTGTACGACGCTGACGAGCAACCCATCTACGAGACACGGCTCACGCTGAACTGCGTGGCGGGCACGTACTCGGTTACTTTCTCCGGTCCGACGGGTGTGGCTTTGCCCGGCTGCGACGTGCTGATGCCCATCCCGGCGACGGCGGTCGGTGGCACCTTTGTGGCCGATGCGCCCGTCTACTGGAAGCAGCGATGGTGACCAGCCCGCTGGTGACGATCAAGGCGGGCAACACTGCGCGGGTGATCGGGCTGGACGCCAGCAGCCAGTACTAAGATCATCTGGGTGTGTGATTACCTGTAGGTGCCGAAGGCGACGCTCAGCCCCAACTACGACGCGGTGTGGAACGGCGCGCCCCCTGCCAGTGGAGGTAGTTGAGTAGCGCGCCTGCGCTCTCCGCGCAGGGAGCCTAACGGGGTAGCACAAGGCTTCGGAAGTCTGTTGTAGAGGGTGTGGTTTGTGTGCCTCGCACGGAACGGAGCAACTGACTGACTTTGCAAGATATTATGAAAGGCTTTACATAGACATGATTCCGTTCTATAATGCTGTGAGGGCCGATCTTCTATGGTGGAGAGGAGAGATTCATGACAACTCTATCCCGTGTGGGGACGCTTGCCCTGACTGTTGCTCTTGTTGGCGTTCTGCCTGCCTCAGCGGAAGCGCCACCCTCAACGGCGTGCTTGACGCCAGCGACCCCACTATGCCGGTGGTGTTCATCTCGCCGCCGAATTGTGCCGGACAGGGTGTGACCCCAGTGCACTATGAAGCGACGATGTTCTCAGTGGGCACGACCGGCGTGTACACGCTGGGCCTGACAAGCCCCGGTGACTTTGCGAGCTACTATCTCTACGCTGGCAGCTTCGACCCGTCCAACGGCATGGGGAACTGCATCGCCGCCGACAACAGCACTCCCAAGCAGATCATTTACAGCCTCACCCAAGGCCGGCATTTTCTGCTGGTTGTCGTCGACGATGATTTCTCGCAGTCCGGGTGGCAGCTACACAGTGCAGTTCAGTGGCCCCGGCGACATTTACCAGGAGGCTGGTGGCCCGGCTGCGACGTGCTGATGCCTCCCGCGACGGCGGTGGGCGGGACGTTTGTGGCTGATGCGCTGGTCTGGAAGCCCGGCGAGCTAACCAACCCGCTGGTGACGATCAAGGCGGGCAACACTGCGCGTGTGCTCGGTCTGGACGCCAGCGGCCAGTACTACAAGATCATCTGGGTGTGCGACTTCCTGTGGGTGCCCAAGGCGACGCTGGGGCCGAACTACGACGCGCGGTGTGGAACGGCGCGCCCCTGCCGGCAGGGTAGTTGAGTAAGCACCTGTCCTCATGCTCTGAAAGACCCCAATGAAACAGCCCAAGACTTCGGAAGTCCGTGCAGACTTCCGAAGTCTGTTTCTGGCGTCTGGGAGAGTGGCGGTGGGGGTGTTTGTCTGGCCCACTTGATTCCCAAGCGAAGTTCGACATATAATGGCCTTAAGGTATATCTCAAATTGGTTACTACAGGAGAGGGGTGAGGTATGCGTACTTGGAATCTGCTACTGGTGGCTGCCTTGATCGCTGCCAGCGCCGTGCAGGCGCAACCAGCACGCGCAGGTAGTTTTCCTAATCCCCCTGTATATGGCATCGCCTGCTGGGGTGTCACTCAGTCGAATCCAGACGCCCGGTTCCTGGCTGACCGTGACAACACGGGCACAGGTTCCGAAACCCTGCAGTTTCTGGTCACCGACGGTGCGGGAACTGTGCTGTTCAGCAACAACTATACTTTTGCGGTCGGCGCGCTGGTGTATCCTCCTCCGTTCTCCTACACTACGGCTCCCGCCTATAATCCGATCCGTTTTCTGCTGACCAGTCCCGCTGGCAATGGGCTGCCCGAACAGGTGCTGTACGATATCGCAGGAGAGTGCCCAGGGCTGCCTGTGTACGTGCAGCCTGGGAACCCGGCGATTGACATCGAAAAGGCGACCAATGGCGAGGATGCGGACACAGCACCGGGGCCTACCATCATGGTGGGTGCTCCGGTGTCCTGGACGTACGTGGTGACCAACACCGGCGATGTCGCGCTGAGCGCTGTGTCGGTGACGGATGACCAGGGGGTCACGGTGACCTGTCCGAAGGCCACGCTGGCAGCTAGCGAGAGCATGACCTGCACTGGCAGCGGGACGGCGGCCTCCGGTCAGTACGCCAACGTCGGCACGGCAGTCGGCTTCTACAATACCCAGCAAGTGTCGGACAGCGACCCAAGCCACTACTTTGGGCAGGAGCCTGTCCAGCCAGGCGTCTCTGTGACCAAGACTGCCGACCCCACCCGTCTGTCTGAACCCGGCGGAAATGTGATCTTCACCATAAGCATTACGAACACCAGCGCGGACGGTGCGCTGACTCTCCAAAGCCTGGTTGACAGCGTTTACGGCGACCTGAACGGCCTGGGCACCTGCGTGGTGCCGCAGACCATTGCCGTGAACACCACCTATACGTGCGCGTTCACGGCAGAGATCACCGGTGCAGCGGGCTACCGCGAGACGAACACCGTGACCGCCAGCGGGGTGCATGAGAACCAGTTGGGGTTCTCCGGCACCAGCACGGTGACTGTCCAGATTGTGCGTGGCTCTGTGGAACCCGTGAAGCCCGTGCCAG